>JBGCGD010000038.1:0-52773 GCA_045110515.1 Granulosicoccus sp.
GGCCCAACTTGGTTCTATTGCACGGTGCTGGAATGGATCGCACCGTCTGGGTGCTATTGGCTCGGTACTTTGCCAGGCATGGTTACAATGTTGTCACACCGGATTTACCCGGGCATGGCGCATCCAGTGGAAGTGCCTTAACCAGTATTCAGACGCAGGCAAGTTTTGTATGGCAATTACTCGAGGTGTTGCAAAAGGAACAGGGCTTGCCGGATTCTCCGGTGGTTATTGGCGGGCACAGCATGGGCGCTTTAATCGCTGTTGAAGCCGCTGGTCAAAAGCCCGGTGGTGTGCAGCATGTGTTGATGTTTGGCAGTGGTTATCCTATGCCGGTGGGTCAGCCACTGCTCGATGCTGCCAAAGCGAATGACCAATCTGCCGTGGATATGATTGCCATCTTTAGTCACAGCTTCGGGTCGCAGCTGGGGCACAATCATGTTGCAGGAATCAGTGTTCAGAACACGGCAATGGCCCTATTAGAAAGAGCGGGTCCCGGTGTTTTGTATACCGATCTGCAGGCGTGTAATGACTACACAGGTTTACCGGATGCGGCACAGGTCTTTGGTCCGGGAAAATGCACGCTCATAGTGGGTGACAGTGATCGTATGACACCGATGAAAATGAGTCGTGGCTTGGCAGAGCAACTCTCTGCAGAATTAATCGTGATTACCGGGTGCGGGCATATGGTGATGTCTGAACAACCCGAACAGACTTTGCAAGCCGCGCGTAAGGTCTTGTTGTAGCCCGAAGCTTAAGTGGTGTAATTTCAGTAGAGCGATACACCGTTGAAATTAGATGGGGTGATGAATCACCCCATCTAGCGGACGCTACGCCATTAAGATACTGCGTTATCGAGAGCGTCAAAAATTGAGGTTTTAATATCGTCGACAGAACCGATACCGTGAACATGAACGTAAGCAGGCCCATCTGTTTCTGCCCATTCACGATAATAGGTTTTTAGAGGAGCCGTTTGCTCTTCATACACTTCGAGTCGATAACGCACAGTTTCCTCTTTGTCGTCTTCACGCTGAATTAGAGGCTCACCTGTTTCATCATCTGTTTCTGCAACTTTGGGCGGGTTGTAGGTGACATGGTAACTGCGCCCGGAAGGTTCATGAATTCGTCGACCACTCATGCGTTTAATGATTTCTTCCTGATCAACGTCAATCTCAACCACCCCATCTAGTGCCACGTTGGCATCTTTCATCGCATCGGCTTGCGCCAACGTTCTTGGAAAGCCGTCAAACAGAAAACCTTTTTCGCAATCGGCTTGGGTGATTCTCTCTTTGACCAATCCGATGATAATGTCGTCAGAGACCAAGTCGCCAGCATCCATCACCTTCTTCGCAGCGATGCCCAAGGGTGTTTGCGCCTTTACTGCGGCTCTGAGCATATCTCCCGTGGAAATCTGTGGAATGCCGTAGCGTTCTGTCAGAAAACCTGCCTGTGTGCCTTTTCCGGCACCGGGCCCCCCCAGCAATATCAAGCGCATGTGTAGTTCCTCAAGACTAAATGAGTGGAAGAGTAGCGAATTAAGCGGTTGTTTGCACGAAAACTAAGCGTGCGATGCGATACTGGGGCTATGAGCGTTGAACATCTGAAAAAAGACCTAATTGTCTCTACGGCATTGGTAGGGCGGCCTTTCACCTTTCATACGACGTGGGGGTTATTCTCCCCGCGGGCTATCGATGAGGGTACGTTACTCCTGCTTGATCATCTGGCCGTCAAGGAGGATGACGTTGCGTTAGATATGGGTTGTGGTTATGGCCCCATCGGTGCTGCGATTGCCCATCAGGCACCTGATGGGCATGTTCATATGGTGGACAAAGATTTTCTGGCTATTGAGTATGCGCAAGCAAATGCTGAGCGAAATGGACTTAACAATGCGCAAGCCTATCTGAGTAACGGGCTGAGTCATGTAGATCCGGACTTGCGGTTTACTTTGGTGGTGTCCAACTTACCGGCCAAGGTGGGCAATGAGTTTTTTCAAATCATGTTCGACGATGCCCGACGGCAGATGGCGCCGGGTGCGCGTATTGTTGTTGTCACTATCAACGGTTTACGTGGGTTTATCAAACGCTCTTTTACCGAGAATTTTGGCAATTACACCAAGTTGAAGCAGGGCAAGAGCTACACCATATCCATGGCGGTTTTGGAAGACTGACAGGTGCAAGTTTGCCCCGGTTGGATTGTCAGCTGGCAGTCGGTGCACCAAGTGGCGCCGGTCGGTTCGAGTGCTTTGTCTACTTCCACTCGGTCGTCAAACACGAAGCAGTCTCCGTCCCAATGGCGTCCACCGGTTCGCTCGAAATAGTTGAGAACGCCGCCTTCAATCTGGTAGACCTCGCAAAAGCCCTGTTCAATCATCCAGGGTGCGGCTTTTTCGCAGCGTATGCCACCCGTACAAAACGTGACGATGGGTTTATCGCGAGCCAGTGTTCCCTGTTCGAGTCCTTCGTGTACCGCCTTTTGAAAATCGCGAAAATGCGCGATGTTAAGGTGCTCTGCTTGCGTGAACGTACCTGACTCTATTTCGTAGGTATTGCGGGTGTCTAACAGCGTAAAATCCTTGCCCGATTCAATCCATTCAGAGACTGTTTCAGGAGCCATGGCCGGTGCTTCAGGCCGATCTAGCTGTCTAATGCCTGCGTCCGCGCCGTCGAAGGCAATAATTTCATGCCGGATACGAACCTTAAGTTTGGAGAAGGGGATGGTGTTCGAAAGACTCTCTTTCAACCAGAGTCCGGAGAAGCGTTCGTCCGAATCTAAGTAGTCTTTCGCCAGATCAATTTGCGCCCGTTCGCCTGCCAAGGCCACATTAATACCTTCTTCGGCGATAAGAATCGTCCCCAAAACACCAGTTTGCGCTAAAGCTGCGTGCATATCGGCTTGTATTAGCGGCAAATACTCTAATTCAACGAATCGATAACCTGATACGTTGACGTATGAAGCTTCAGAACTCTCAAAAGACGTCGTTGGCGTTAAATTATTGTCAGATGCTCGCATTTTTCTCGCTTTGTACTACTGTCTGTTACATAACAATAATTCTATCTGTCTTTGCCGTGCATTATCCAATGCCGGTTCGTTGTGGGTGTGAGACATGATCTATAAAAACCGAAAGTCCCGGCCAATCGGGCCAGTGGCGGCTTTGTGCGCCTGTTTGACTCTGGGAATGGGCTCGGCCGATGCCAGTAACGCCAAGTTATCCCTGATCGATCCCAACTTTGTGTTTGTGGCTGAGCGCGAACGATTCGTCGAGGCCCGTAAGGCTTTGGCATCGGGTTCGGTTGAGGAATTTGACAGACTGTACGCAACTCTCGATGGATATCCGCTGCAGTCATATCTGGCCCAGGAGAAATTATACCGACAGTGGGGCAAGGATCGTCCTGATTCTCAATCAATCGCAGAATTAGAAGCCTTTGCCAAAGAACATGATCAGAACCATCTGGTTAGGAAGCTGACGCGGCGCTTGCAAAACCGCTTTGCCGATACAGAGCAGTGGCAGTCGTTTTTAAGGGTCTCCAAGTTCAGGCGGGCAGCTTCTATGCCCTGTACAGAGATTCGGGCCAGATTCGAACTTGGGCAGCTGAAAAAATTTGATCAAACTAGTCTGGATCTGTGGCTTCAGCCTAAGAAACATCCAGAGATGTGTCGTGATGCACTCGCCCAGCTAGAAGTGGCTTCAACGCTCTCAGTTATTAATATATGGGAGAAGATTTATGCTGCCATGGAGGCAAACAAGCCCGAGTTCGCAGAGCCGCTCCTCAACTATTTAGCCTCGGCTGACCGTGCGAAGGTCCGCCGCTGGATTGAATCGGTTAAAAAGCCTCAGTCGTTATTGTTAAGTGGTGAGCTGGCCAAAGATACGGTTCTCAATCGCCGGATTATTGCAGACCTTGTTGTGGAGTGGTCGAGAGAAGATACAACGGCTGCGATGAATCATTGGTTATCTATCCGCGATGACTATGTCTTTTTTTCCGATCGCTACTATGACACGCACAGGGCGATTGCCATGCGCTCAGCTTATCGCCGAATGCCCGAAGCGCAGAAATGGCTGTACACGTTCAAGGCAAAGCCTGAAGACCTTGAGCTTCAGGAATGGCGTATTCGCACAGCATTGCTTGCAGAAGACTGGAAGGCGATCTTACGTGGCATTAAAGAGCTTCCCATTGAAGAGCAGCAAGAGGACCATTGGGCTTATTGGGAGGCGCGAGCACTACAGCGACTGGGTCAGCCCTTGGAAGCTAAGGCCATTTATGAGGAACTGGCAGAGTTACAGTCCTACCATGGGTTTCTATCGGCAGACCGACTAGAGCGGGATTACTTGATTTACGATGACCCGTTCGTCGTCGACAGAGGGCTGCTCGATGAGATTGCAGCAGCGCCTGAACTCATACGCGCAAGGGAGTTTCATTTTGCAGAGCTTCCTCATGAAGGTCGACGTGAGTGGAATAGTTGGCTGCGTGGTAAATCAGCCGATGAGTTAGCGGCCGGAGCGCTCTTAGCTAGTCATTGGTCCATGTATGACAGAGCTATTTTTACGGCAGGTAAAACTGAGCAGAAGCGAGCAATCTCAGTGCGTTTTCCTGTGCTTTATCGCCCGGAGGTTGCAAAGGCTGCGGCTGAGCACCGCATTGATCCTGCGTGGATTTTTGGCGTGATGCGCCGTGAGAGCGCTTATATCCGTGACATTAAATCAGGCGCGGGGGCAGTGGGGTTGATGCAGTTGATGCCCAATACGGCGAAATACGTTGCTAAATTACAGGGTGACGAGAATTGGCGAGGGGACCTGACCAACGCTTCAACCAATATTAACTTTGGTGCTTTTTACTTGCGTCACGTGATGGATAAGTTTGAGGACCATCTGGTGCTTGCTACGGCTAGTTATAATGCCGGTCCTCATCGGATTGATAAGTGGCTGGGTAACCGCACGCAGGACGCTGATATCTGGATAGACACTATTCCTTTTACTGAAACCCGACGGTACGTTAGAGCTGTTATGGCCTATGCCGCTATCTACGAGTTTCATCTCACAGGGCAGTCTTCCCGATTAAGTACAAAGCTCAGACCCATACCCGCAGCACCCGACGTGTAAACTGGTGGCTTTCGCATAAACCCTTTAAGAATGTAGCCGTGACTATTTCTACTCAAATAAATGACCTGGTTGTTCAAGAACTCGCACCCATTCGGCTCGATGTGGTCAATGAAAGTCACATGCACAATGTGCCTGCCAATTCGGAAACGCATTTTAAGCTTGTGATCGTAAGCGATAGTTTCGACGGCCTGTCATTGGTAGCACGTCATCGAACGGTGAATAAATTACTGGCGAATCAGCTGCAAAATGGCGTTCATGCCCTAAGCATGCACACCTACACCGCAGAAGAATGGTCTGCACGGGGAGGCGAGGTCCCGGACTCACCACCGTGCATGGGCGGCAAAGCCAAAGAGTCTTAAACCGCCCTGTTTGCCCCCTAAAACCCCCATTTAAGCCCCCCAAACACCCCCAATACCCCATAAACACCAGCCTTTTCAACAACCTACTGGGGTCAGACCCCAACTGCTGTGTTTAGGAGGCTTAGGAAGATGCGGAAGAAGGATGTGTGGTTGGTGGCGGCGGGTAGGGTGTTGTCGCCGAATTGTGTTGATAGGAAGCGATAGCGTTCGAGTGTTGGCGGGTTTATGTAGGGCAAAGCCATCTCGCCGGCATCGCGCAGGCAGTACCAGTCAGCGACAAAGTCCATCATGGATTGGCCGGAGAATGCTTGGACGGTTAGCGAATGTTCAGCCAGCAGTGCCTCTATGTTGTTGAGACTGACTCCATCAGCGGAAGGCTCTATCGATTTAAGCGTCGAAACGCTTCCTGAATCAACAGGTGCTGTCAGTAGATAAAGTAAATCAAGCGTATTCGTCTTGCGAAGTTCTGCTGCAATATCTTCAGGCCAACCTTTTTTAAGGTAGCGATGTTCAACACGGCTGAGTATTCGCTTGTATAAAAACTCACCGTAAGATTGCGTACTCAGTGCTGGAGAAAAAGCAACAGCACCTGTTGCATGTTCTTCTTCTTTATAAAACTGCATCAACCGCTCATCTAGCTGCAAGGAATTCATGGGCACAGTGTGATAGGCCGGTTGTTGAGCATCCGGCTCTATAACGCCGTAAGCCGGCGGGAAGGCAACGGGTGAGGGGACGGCAATATTGGTGAATGTGCGATCTTTAACTTGTAACTGATTGCTCGCATTGACATGCATATGACCGCCAAAGTGCAACGTGACACCAGCTTCAAGCAGCGCTTTCGCAACACCTGCGTTAGGTTTGCGTCGTTTAATTTCAGTGACTCCAAACAGCTTTTCATAACTGCCAGATTCATCGTTAAACGGGTCCATTGCCGGATAGTGAGAAAAAGTTAGCAGGCACTTGTTTTCCTTTTTTGCACGCAGGCTGACCTGCTGAATCCAGTTGAGAAGAAATTCTTTATGTCGGAGCACTGAGTTCCATCCTGCGTCCGAACTATCGATAAACGCTTTCTTTTGCGTGATGTTCCAATCACCGCTACGTGGCTCAAAGACGTTTGCATCGAGCATGAGTAGCCAAAGTCCCGTGACAGGTTCCACCAGGTACGAACCATCTGTTAGCTCGTAGGCGTTTTTTCCATCGGCCGATTGAGCAAGGTACGTTCGTTTGGAAAGCTCATCTTCCAATCCGAAAGGTGTTTCCCAATGCAGATAGTCTGGGTGCTTGCTAAAACCGAAAGAGCTCATGGTTTCCAAAGCATCTATAGCACCCGGGCAGTACATTTTTCGGGTAAGCACCGAGCTGTCTTTTTCTGTCTCTGCAGTTTTTGGGTCGCTGCTGACTAATCGTGTTTCTGTGGCGTTAATAGCAAATCGCGTGGACTGATGCTTGCCACAGGGCCCAAAGTAGTCGTGATTGCCTGGTAATGCGAAGAACGACATACCATAATTTTTTTCATAGTCACGCAGAACATGAACCACTCGGGCTATAGACTCAATTTGCCCGTCATCGGAATAATCGCCCAGCAGGACAACTGTGCGAATTCCTTGATCCCGTATACTGTTTAGGCACGCCAAGAGAGCCGCGCGGCTTTCGTTAAAAACCCGCGATGAACGCTTGGTATCCGTCCATGAGCGTAGCGTTAGTACTTCCCCGTCGATAATCGTATTCGCACCATCATAGTCACTGTATATGTCGTGTAAATGAGCGTCTGCGATAACCGCAATGGACGGAAGATTAGTAGATTGCATGATGGCAATTAAGCGGTTTCAATTAGCAATAATTCGCTATTTGCAAGAACAAAGCGGTTGTTGATATGTCTGTTACCATCGTATTTTAACGGTAAGCCAAGATTCGAATAAAACAGATGTCTGCACAAACAACATGGCAGATCACAGAGTAACGTAGAGTGAATGCAAATCCTATTGCCTTTTATGCGCCTCTGAAATCTCCCGATCATGATGTGCCCTCAGGTGACCGTCTCATGGCGCGCTCACTGATCAGCTGTATGAAGGCGTCAGGTTACGCCGTTGAGACAGTCTCCCAGCTTCGAGTCAGATTGGCAGATCCGTTTGATGAAACCAACAATGCAAAGCTTCTCGAGTCCGCAGAAGATGAAATTGAACGCATAGGAGCACTCTGGCAGAAGTCGGGTCCCCCGCCTTGTTGGTTCTGTTACCACCCGTATTATAAGTCGCCAGACCTCATCGGCCCTGAGCTTTGCAAGACTTTCAATGTGCCTTATGTCACCGCCGAGGCTAGCTATTCCAGAAGGCGAACCGATGGTATCTGGAGCCTTGCTCAATCCAAAGTACTCGATGCCGTCAACAGTGCCGCTGTGAACGTGTACTTTACTGAACGCGATAAGCAAGGCTTACTCGAGGTTGCTCCAACGGCTTCGCTGACAAAATTGGCACCGTTTATATCCCCTGTGAAATCATCGGTTAGGAAAAATCTCAGGCAACCTTTTCAGTTGCTAACAGTTGCCATGATGCGGCCAGGCGACAAGCACGAAAGCTATTCAGAGCTCGCCAAAGCGCTTTCATTAATTCCTGAACTTCCCTGGGTGCTGCACGTTGTTGGTGATGGCGAAATGCTGTCTGAGGTACATGCCTTGTTTAATCATTTTCCACAAGACAAAATTGTGTGGCACGGCAAGCAGCCTTATAAAAACGTCGCCAGACTCTACCAAAACGGATACCTCTATGTTTGGCCCGGTTGTGGTGAAGCTTACGGCTTGGCTTACTTGGAGGCCCAGTCTGCTGGTATGCCGGTAGTGGCGTACAACATCGCAGGCGTGCCTGAGGTGGTCGATCATAAGCACAGTGGCGTGTTGGTTGATAAGCAAGATGCGAGTGCAATGGGTGCAGCTATCTCGCATTTATTGACAGATACCGAGGAGCATCAACGACTGTCTCAGAATGCGAAAGAACACGTGTTGAACAAGCATTCATTTAAGAAAGCCAGTGATACGCTCCATCAGATTTTAAGCGAAGCAATAGGTACAGAACGTTGAGTGATAAGGCGGAGATGCAACCACTACTGGACGAGCTTGCGCGACAACACGATGGTGGGCGAGTTGTGCAGTTTTGGCTACGCGATGACGACGCTGTCGTGCCGACTGATGCCTTAGGACGATTTATTACCCTGACCCGAGATTTTCGGGTGCCGGCGTGTCTTGCAGTTATTCCAGCTAATACTGGAAAAGAGCTTTCGACATACTTAAACAATGATTCTCATACATCTATTGCTGTTCATGGTTGGGCCCATGAAAATCACGCGCCGGACAATGAAAAAAAACAGGAGCTCGGTGCACATAGACGTCTTCCCGATATCATTGCTGAGTTAAGCGATGGGTTTGATCAGCTAATAAAACGGTACCCGGACACATTCACCCCGCTTCTCGTACCACCTTGGAACCGCATTGCAGATAGTGTTGTAAACGAATTACCTAAAATTGGGTTTGAAGCCTTATCGACATTCGGTGTGGAGAAGTTGGCACCACTTCGCATGCTCAACACCCATGTTGATCTCATCGATTGGAAGGGCACCCGTGGAGGGCGACCCACACCGGTACTCGTTGCTGATTTGGTAAAAGCCATTAAAGAGACATCCACACCAATCGGATTTTTAACTCATCACCTTGTGCACGATGAAGCCGCTTGGCAGTTTATGCAGCGGCTCTTTGAGGCTACTGCTGATAACCATGCATGTCGCTGGATTTCTGTCAAAGAGGCTATTTAGTCTTATCGCCAGACCCACGATTTCCAACTCAATAGCAAGCCCCCGTCATTAGACTGAGATTCCTCACACCAACGAGCAACCTCCGATTCAGTCGTCTCTTGAGGAAGGCTCCCGGCAACCATGCCAGCATCGGCTAGTGTCATTGGGCCGCCCCGACACATCAACGTGAAAAGCAGCGGCCCGGTTGCCCACCAGGCTGGTGCGTCGGGTAGGGTCGTCATGACTTGAGGCAAGGCTTTTAAAAGCCTTTCGAAAACAGGATGTGCAGGCGGGGCCATAATGAAAGAATTGGCGAGCAGCAGTCCACCTTTGCCAGTATTGCGTGGAATGTCTTCAGCCATGCCGCCCATTCCCACCATTGGCAGCACATCATGGAAGGTAAGATCTTGCCGGGCAGGATACCAATCACAATCAAGGTATATCCCACCCAGTTTCGACAAGATGATGTAGCGAGCTACATCTACGGCACCGGGAAAGTCGCCTTTCTCATGCATTTCCTGATAGGCGGCATTTTCCTGAATTCCCAGCTCACGTAGGTCGCTGTCCAACCAAAGTCGATACTCATAGCCATGATTTTGAGCGTGTTTTCGCCAGGCTTCCGATCCTGAGGGTATAGGGTTAGAGCCAATCCATATCTGATGAATGATACGTGGTACCGATTCCAAATTAGCCCGGTTGATCGCCGCTTTTTCTGAACCTGAAAACTGACAGTAGGGTTCGAGCAATTGAGGCGGAGGAGTGAGATGGAATCGATAGCCAGCCGTAGCAATGGGGTCTTTCTCGGCTTTGGCCAACTTCATAAAAGCAGATTGAAGTCGTCTGGGTAAATCGCCTGCGGTTGCCAAACCCAAGGCCTCTCTATCTGGATCGGAGTTCAGTGTCTCCAGAATTTTTCGGGCTTCATCGAACTCACCGTTTAGCCGTAGAGACTCGGCAGCTGCCAGTTTTTGGTTTACCCTGTCTTTTGCTGACATTAGCTCACGCTCAAATAGTTACTGTCATATATACAGTCGTGTTATTTTGGCACATCGTGTCTCCGCGCGTGGATTTACTCAGTACGACATCGGTAGGGAATTAAGGTTGCGAAGCACTATCAGTGGTGCTCCACATATGAATAATGAGTTCAAATCCATGATTCATGGGTTCTGGCAACACACAGTATTTAGAATATGCCACAACAGTCAGACACAAATGGAGAAATCTTGCGGATCGAGGATCTGCGAGTCTCTTTCCCCTTGCTCGAAGGTCGTCTTGAAGCCGTCAAGGGCGTAAGTTTGCGGGTAATGCCTGGCAAAGTCACGGCTCTGGTGGGGGAATCGGGTTCCGGCAAATCGGTCATCAGTCAAGTCATTCTGGGTCTTCAGCCCGAATTCGCTGATGTTAGTGGCAAGGTCTTGTTTGCTGACCCACTTAACGAAGGGGCCGTCAGCGATACTGTCAAATTGCCTAGGGACGGCCGGGCTATTCGCTCAATTCGCGGTCGTCGGATCAGTATGATCTTTCAAGAACCCATGACGTCTTTCTCTCCGCTGCACACCATTGGAGATCAAATCTGTGATGTGCTTAAAGAGCACACGATAATGACGCCGACAGAACAGCGAGAACGCTGTGAAGAAATGCTGGATATGGTTGGTTTTCCTGACCCCGCCAAAGTGTTTGATATGTACTCTTTTGAACTCTCCGGTGGTATGCGTCAAAGAGCTATGATTGCTATGGCCCTAATCTGCGAGCCCGCTTTGTTAATCGCAGACGAACCCACCACTGCTCTGGATGTCACTATACAAGCGCAAATTATCAAGCTCCTTCAGGAGCTTCAATCGCGTTTGCACATGGCCATTTTATTAATTACACACGACCTGGGTGTTGTCGCCAATATGGCCGACGAGGTGTCTGTTATTTATCGCGGACAAATAATGGAGGCAGGTCCAGTGGAGCCGATTTTCAGATCTCCTAAGCATGCGTATTTAAAAGGACTTATGGATGCCATACCGCATTTCGGTATGCCACGTGGCACACGCTTAAAGCCGCTGCGTGACATCGACACCAATGTTGAAAATTTACTTGATAAAGTGTTGGCGCCTGAAAAAAGTCATGAGCAAAATTCTGACGTTCTGCTGTCGGTAAAAGACTTACACAAAACTTATGCAACTAAAAAACAAGATTGGAAATTTTTAGACACAGCACAGCATACCGTAGCCGTAGATGGTGTGAGTTTCGACATTCGTCGTGGTGAGTGTTTAGGGTTAGTCGGTGAAAGTGGTTGTGGCAAGACAACGCTGAGTAAAATTCTGATGAGAGCTGTTGCTCCTGACAGCGGTAGCATCGTATTTAATGACGGTGGTCAGGATATCGACGTGCTGTCCGCGCAAGAGGAAGAGCTCATGGCATTGCGCACTAAAATTCAAATGGTGTTTCAAGACCCTATATCGTCTTTGTCTCCGCGCATGACCATCAGCAACATTTTACGAGAACCTTTTGAAATTCATAATCGGGGTAGTCGCGCGCAGAGAAATACCGCAACAGAGGCATTGCTGCATGCAGTGGGAATGGGTAGCAATGCGCTGCAACGATACCCGCATAGTTTCTCAGGAGGGCAACGACAACGTATTGGAATCTCCCGGTCATTGGCGGTAGCACCCAGTCTTATTATTTGCGATGAACCTGTATCGGCTCTGGACGTCTCCGTCCAGGCGCAAATACTGAACCTACTAAAAGATTTACAGAAAGATATGGGGTTGACCTACCTGTTTATCTCTCACAATCTCGCGGTTATTGATTATGTTGCTGACAGGGTTGCTGTGATGTGGGCGGGTAAAATTGTCGAATTGGCACCAAGCAATGTCATTATGAACAACCCGGTTCATCCGTACACGAAAGCATTACTCAACGCCGTACCGTTTCCTGATCTTGATCGTCCGTTGGACTTGGACACTGCTGGGCAAACCAGTGCAACTTCATCACAGGTTTGGCCAGAGGTATTTCAAGAAGATGGACCGGGTTCTTTAAGTCATGTTGATCTGGGTAACGGACACTTTGTGCTTGCACGTCAATCTGTTGATGCCCGGGAGCTAAGTTCATGATTACCCGTCGCGCAATGCTTGCGCTTATGGCTTCATCAGCTATTCCAACTGGTTTGAAGGCGGCCTCGAAAGCTGATCGTACTCTCAACACAACATTGGCAGACGACCTGAAGCTGTCTCAAGCAGAGCGCTTACCGGCTAACCCGCGAGTGATCAATCTGCAGTCTATGGCGCGAAAGCCTGGAGAGCAGGGTGGCACGGTCCGCATGCTGATTGGCAGGCAAAAAGATATTCGATATGTACCTATTTATAGCTACTCGCGGATGATCGGTTACAACGAAAAATTAGAGTTGGTTCCCGATATTCTCGAAAGCTTTGAGGTCGCAGAAGGTCGTATTTTCACTTTTCATTTGCGGGCAGGGCATAAGTGGTCTGATGGTAGCCCGCTAACTGCCGAAGATTTTCGCTATTACTGGGAAGAAGTCATTTTAAATGCTGAGTATCTCAGAAGTGGTCCGCCAGCACGTTTAAAAGTGAATGGTGACGTTGCTAAGTTTGAAGTTCTCGATGAGCTTACCGTACGCTACAGCTGGGATTTACCCATGCCGCGCTTTTTAAGCATGTTGGCAGCACCTATTCCACAAACGCTGGCTTTGCCATCTGCCTACATGAAGCAGTTTCATGCTAAGTACCAAGAGCTTGAAATGCTCGACAAATATATGGAAGAGAACCGAGTAGACGATTGGACTCGGCTACATCGAAAAATGTCGCGTCAGAACAGACCGGAAAATCCGAATTTGCCTACACTGGAAGCATGGCGCCCAAGAACGTTTTCTCCAGCCGAGCAATTTGTATTTGAACGCAATCCGTATTTTCATCGCGTCGATGAAAACGGTGTGCAGCTACCTTACCTTGACCGCCTTGTACTCAACGTCAGTTCGGCGGGTTTAATCGGGGCCAAAACAGCCACCGGTGAAAGTGATTTGCAAGCGACTGCGGTTGGCTTAACTGACTACACCTTAATTAAAGAAGCAGAGAAGCGATTCCCCATCAAAGTATCATTGTGGCGCTCTACACGAGGCTCCAGTGTTGCATTGTTTCCAAATTTAACCTGTAAAGACGAAGTCTGGCGCGCCTTGTTCCAAGATGTGCGCGTACGGCGGGCAATGTCATTAGGCATTAATCGTCGCGAGATCAATCAGGTCATTTGCTATGGCTTGGCAAGAGAAAGCGCAAACACCGTCTTGCCGGAAAGTCCTTTGTTTAAGCCTGAATACTCTTCAGACTGGAGTCACTACGACCCGGATCAGGCTAATGGGCTGTTAGATGAAGCCGGCATGTCAACACGGGCGTCCAATGGCATACGTCTGCTACCCGATGGGCGATATGCCAACATCACCATCGAGTCCGCTGGCGAGAGTACCCTTGAGACTGATGTACTAGAGCTCATAACCGATCACTTCCGACAAATTGGTATAGCGTTGTTCATTAGAAATTCCCAGCGCGATATATTTAGAAGCCGGGTTGTCGGAGGAGAGGTTTTGATGTCTGCGTGGCAGGGGCTAGATAACGGTCTGCCTTCGGCTGACATGCCGCCAACAGAATTAGCTCCCACCACGAACGATCAGCTTCAATGGCCTTTGTGGGGGTTGTATTATTTGTCAGGCCATAGTCAGGGAAAACCAGCTGACATGGCAAAAGTTCAGGAGCTTGGATTGTTACTGGACAAGTGGTTGCTGACAACCACAACAGAACAGCGAGAAGAAATTTGGCACAAGATGTTGGAAATTCATGCTGATCAGGTATTTTCCATCGGAACGGTCAACAGCACGCTACAGCCAGTTGTTAGGTCGACGTCTTTACAAAATGTACCTGAGGATGGCTTGTACGGTTTTGAACCTATGAGCTATATGGGCGTTTATATGCCAGACACCTTCTGGATAAAGGAGGTCGAATAACCATGCTGCGCTATATCTTATGGCGGATCGTTACGATGATCCCAACGCTGCTGATTATCTCAGCACTGGTCTTCACCATTATCGAATTGCCGCCCGGTGACTACTTTGAGAGTTACGTTGCCGAATTAAAGGCGATGGGGGAAACCGCAGATCTAGCGGAGATCGAAGTACTCAAAGAACGTTATGGTTTTGATCAGCCGCTTTACAAACGCTATTTCCATTGGTTAGGCGGAATGATGGTCGGTGACTTTGGTTACTCGTTTGAGTATCGCCTACCCGTTAATGAAGTGGTCGGGGAGCGCCTCTGGCTCACCATACTTGTATCGGTTGTCACGATTATTTTTACGTGGATGATAGCGTTCCCAATCGGTATCTATTCCGCAACTCATCAATACAGTTGGGGCGACTACGGTTTGTCCTTCCTAGGCATGATTGGTATCGCAGTGCCTAATTTTATTCTCGCATTGGTCATGATGTACTTTGCCAATATCTGGTTCGGAACCTCTATCGGTCATTTGATGGATCAGGCCTACTTGAATCAACCGATGTCATGGGAGAAGTTTAAATCCATACTAGAACACCTTTGGATTCCCGTTATTATTATTGGTACTGCGGGTACTGCCGGCATGGTTCGGCGCCTCAGAGCTAACTTACTTGATGAGCTGAAAAAGCAGTATGTAGTGACTGCCCGGGCTAAGGGGATGCCGCCTCAGCGTCTATTGTTGAAATACCCTTTACGCATGGCTTTGAACTTTTTTATCTCGGACATCGGTTCGATATTGCCGGCTGTCATATCAGGTGCTGAGGTGACTGCGATAGTGCTATCGTTAGAAACAACTGGGCCCATGCTGATCAAAGCTTTGCAAAGCCAGGATATGTATTTAGCTGGTTCCTTTTTGATGTTTTTGGCGTTCCTAACGGTAGTCGGCGTGCTGGTTTCTGATATTGCACTCGCCATACTCGACCCTCGGATTCGCTTCGGCGCGGGAAGAGGCCAATGAGTTCACCGTTACCTCCACCGGGTGCTCCGCTTGAGCACTACGTCTCCGATGCTCCGTACGACCCCAACGATGTCGAGGTTGATAATCAACAGGTAGGGCCGAGCACCAACGCTTCACAAATGAGGTTGATGTGGTGGTACTTCCGGCAGCATCGGGTTGCTGTGTGGTCCGGTATTTTTATTCTGTTGATGTACACGTCAATCCTGATTTGCGAGTTCTTAGCGCCTTACAACTTGCATACCCGAAATACAGAATTCATTTATGCGCCTCCGGCTGACATTCATTTCTTCCGCGATGGGAAGTTAGTCCGCCCATACACCTACGGGCAGAAAATGGAACTGGATATGACGACGTTGCGACGCAACTACAGTGATATCCCCGATGACATTCAGCCTATTCGGTTCTTCTGTCGATCAGACTCCTATACGTTCTGGAATCTCTTTGAATCGGATGTGCATTTGATCTGTCCGGCTGAGGGAGGACAACTGTTTCTCTTCGGTACAGATCGCCTCGGAAGAGATGTGTTGTCACGCACCATCTATGGCGCACGAATTTCATTGACCATTGGAATTCTGGGCGTTCTGATGAGCTTTGTACTTGGCATCGTTATTGGTGGTATCGCCGGCTACCGTGGTGGTTGGTTTGACATGATCGTCCAGCGCATCACTGAGGTTCTTCAATCCATCCCGAGTATTCCACTATGGATGGCTTTGGCCACCATCATCCCGCTAACGTGGAGCCCTTTGTTGGTGTACATCGGCATCACGGTTATTCTCGGTTTGCTCGATTGGACGGGCCTTGCTAGAGCGGTCAGGTCTAAATTGTTATCGCTTCGCGAAGAAGATTACGTTATTGCTGCGCAACTATTAGGTGCTCGCGGCAGTCGAATAATTCGTAAGCACATGATTCCAGGGTTCATGTCTCATTTGATAGCGAGTGCGACGCTCACAGTGCCCGGTATGATTCTGGGCGAAACGGCCCTAAGTTTCCTCGGTATTGGTTTACGACCGCCTATTACTAGCTGGGGAATTTTGCTTACGGAGGCTCAGAGCATCAGTATCATTGCCCTGTATCCGTGGCTGTTGCTGCCTGTGCTGCCGGTGATTTTAATCATACTGGCCTTTAATTTTCTGGGTGACGGTCTGCGAGATTCTGCAGATCCGTACAAGTAATGTTCAATAAGTGGTGATGTTGTGATTAGCACTAGTATTGATAGTTATGCGGTCACAGTGAGTGTCCTATGGTGAAACATTTAAATGGCGCTAGAGTGCTCATGTATAGCCATGACACCTTTGGCTTGGGGCATTTACGACGATGCAGGACGATAGCTCATTCACTGGTCGAAAATTTCCAGGGACTGAGCGTGCTGATTATTTCAGGCTCCGCAATAGCTGGGGCGTTTGATTTTCGTGCGCGTGTCGATTTCGTGAAAATCCCCAGCGTCATCAAACTGCGTAATGGTGAGTACACCTCGTTGGCGGGGCATATTGATATTGGCGATACTATTCGTATGCGCGAATCGATCATTCGCCATACAGCTGAGACTTTTCGCCCCGATATTTTTATCGTCGATAAGGAGCCGATGGGTTTACACGGTGAACTAACCGATACGCTTGAGTATCTAAAATCAGAAGACACCACTTTGATTTTAGGTATGCGTGAAGTGATGGATTCCCCACGGCTGCTAGCCAGCGAGTGGGAACGTAAAGATCTCGTTAAGAAAGTTGATGAAACGTATGACCATATTTGGGTATACGGGCCGGAAAATTTCTATGACCCCATGACGGGCATCGACATCCCGATGAGCATGCGTCGGCGCATAGAGTTTGTCGGATTCTTAAAACGTCAGACCTCTACGCATCAAGTGCGAACCCGTAAAAACAATGAGGAGTATTTACTGGTTACCACTGGTGGAGGCGGTGACGGTATAGAGCTTATCCAAAGTGTCATGGCGGCTTACGAACAGTCGGACGAAATTAACCACAAAGCGTTAGTTGTGCTTGGGCCTTATATGCCAAGTAAAGAACGTAAAGCTTTCTTAGAGAGAGGGAAAAAAATCGACAGTATGAAAGTTATCGATTTCGATTCCCGATTAGAGGAGTTGATTTCCGGTGCGAAGGCGGTGGTGTCTATGGGTGGCTACAATACCTTTTGTGAGATTCTCTCTTTCGATAAGCCTGCGCTGATTGTGCCCAGAACAATACCCCGAGAGGAACAGCTTCTACGCGCACAAAGAGCTGCTGAGCTAGACATGAGCGATATGCTGGTGCCTGAGGATGCTGATGACCCGCACAAAATGGCGGCCGCATTGCTTAAGCTATTAGCTAGGGACAAACCGTCTGAAAGAGGTATTAATATAAAACTTGAGGGGCTGAAGAACTTATCGATGCAAGTAGAGAGCATCATGGAAGGTCACAAACTCGATCAATGAATTCCGACACTTCAGCAGACAAAATTGTTGTTATTCTCAAAGGTTACCCCCGCCTGTCGGAAACCTTTATAGCGCAAGAGCTATTAGGTCTTGAAAAAGCCGGTAAGTCTTTAGAATTTGTCTCGCTAAGACATCCAACCGATACGAAGCGTCATGCTGTTCACGATGAAATTCAAGCTCCGGTCAGCTATTTACCGGAGTATTTGCACCTATCACCTTGGCGAGTGTTGAAAGGTGCCGTCAGTAGCTTGTCAAAACCCGGTTTTACAAAAGCGCTTAAGTTGTTTTTATCAGATTTAAAAAAAGACACTACGCGCAACAGAATTCGCCGGTTTGGTCAGGCATTGGTTTTATCAGCTGAGTGGCCTGTTGGTGGTAAATGGATTTACGCGCACTTTATCCACACGCCTGCCGACGTAGCTTTGTATACGAGTACTATTTTAGGTGTGCCCTGGTCAGTTTCAGCGCATGCCAAAGATATATGGACGTCCCCAGCCTGGAACATTGCGCAGAAGTTGAATAGTGCTCAGTGGACAGCCACGTGTACGCAAGTGGGTCATGAATATCTACAGAGCCTGGCCAGTGATAGTTCATCGGTTCACCTGAGTTATCACGGCCTTGATCTAGATAGGTTTCCGGCCTCTGATCGAGCGTTGTCCCCGCGTGATGGTAGCTTGGAAAATGATCCCGTCATAATTTTAAGTGTTGGACGTGCCGTGAAAAAGAAAGGGTATGACGTATTGCTGCGCGCGTTGTCCTTGTTGCCTGAGAGCTTGCATTGGCGGTTTGTTTATGTCGGAGCTGGAACTGAGTTGCAAGCCATGAAAACTATGGCGGCGGAGCTCAATATTGATAAGAACATCATTTGGACCGGCGCTATCGATCAAAAAGAGGTGCTCAAAAATTACACAAACGCTGATATGTTCGCCCTGGCATGCCGCGTTACCGATGATGGCGACCGAGACGGTTTACCGAACGTTCTCGTTGAAGCGGCCAGCCAAGCACTGACTTGTGTATCAACCCGAGTCTCCGGCATTCAGGAATTATTTGAAGACAATATCAACGGACTGCTAGTGGACTCGGAAAATGCGGAGCAATTGGCTATCGCCGTTGAACGCGCTATTGAGTCGCCTGCGTTGCGTTTGAAACTCGGCGAAGCAGCTGAGTCTCAGGTTAGAGCAAACTTAGACTACCGTTCTAGCGTCAGGCAACTGGTCGAGCTTTTCGATAGTCCGCTGCGACTTCGCCATCATGAGTGAGTATGCTGCGCCACGAGTCCTGTTCTATGTGCAGCATTTGCTGGGAATAGGGCACCTCATGCGTTCTATGCGCATCTGTGAAGCCCTGTATGAGGCTGATGCCCACGTCACGCTGGTCACAGGAGGAATGCCCGTCAAGGGAGTGCCACCTGAGGGTGTGCATCATGTTCAATTGAATCCAATCGCCGTTCGCAATGGAGATTTTTCCGCTATTGTCGATTCAGCGGGTAACGATATCGACGATACGTTTAAATCTGAGCGCTGTTCTCATTTGCTCAGTGTTTACCAAAACATTCAGCCCGACCTTGTGGTTCTGGAAGCGTTTCCGTTTGGCAGGCGCCAGTTACGATTTGAGTTGCTGCCTTTGCTTGAGTCCATTGCTCAAAGTGAATCAAAGCCGGTTGTCGTCTCCTCAATCAGGGACGTGCTGCAGCGGAGCACCAAGGCGGGTCGAGATGACTACGTATTAGATTTAATACACCGTCATTTTGATGGGGTCATGGTGCACGGCGACCCAGAATTTTCAACGCTATCGGATAGCTTCCCAAGAGCTCATGAGTTTGACGAAAAAATAGTCTACACGGGCCTGGTGTGTGCCAAGCCTGTCGATGAAATCACAGAGAGCTTCGATATCGTAGTGTCGGCCGGTGGTGGTGCAGTCGGTGCCGATTTACTGATGGCGGCGGTAGAGGCTGCCAAATTATTGCCGAAATCTTTGTCTTGGTGCGTTATCACAGGGCCAAACTCCCCAATGATTCGCCATTTCGATTCAATGGCGGCGACCCTTCCAAATGTGCATTTTGAGTCTTTTCGGTCAGACTTTCCGAACGTGTTGAAATCGGCTCAGATGTCCGTTTCACAATCGGGATACAACACGGTAAGTGATATATTGAAAGCCAAGTGTCGTTGTCTGCTGGTTCCGTACAGTGCAGCTGGGGAGACGGAACAGCTCGATAGGGCTCGCCGGCTGGAAACACTCGGCATCGCTCGAGTGCTCTATAACGAAGAATTATCAGGGGCTGCAATGGCGGCATCAATATCGGAGAGTCTGCGAGAAGCTCGTCCCAGTGGTGAGCTTATGCTAAATACAGAAGGTGCCGCTCAGAGCGCTCAAATATTATTAAATTTGATCGCGGATAAGCATTGAGTTATTTTCGATGATCAGGTTTTGCGCAAGGTGATAATGCCTTGCCAGCTCAACCACGTATAAAGTAGACCTAAGCTGTATTCATATGGAACCAACCTTTAACCGCTATATCTGGAAGCACACCAATCGGCAGCAGCTGTGGATTATGTGCATCGTGCTGGTGTCCATGGTTCCGTACTACTTTGCCTTTGATCTGCCCAAAATGCTGATCAATGGGCCCATCCAAGGCGGTGGCTTTGAAGAAGCAGGCGCTACTCAGGCTTTTCTACCGGGGCTGTTTCAAACCGATATTCAGCTCGATCGGATGGATACCCTGATAGGCCTAAGCATTGCGTTTCTGGCCTTGGTAATCATCAACGGCCTCTTCAAGTACTACATCAACACCTACAAGGGGTTGCTTGGCGAGCGCTTGCTGCGCAGAATCCGTTATGAGCTACTTGATCGCATTCTGCGATTCCTGCCTTCACAGTTCAAGCGCATAAAAGGTGGCGAAATTGCGAGCATGGTCAAGGACGAGGTGGAACCGCTGGGTGGGTTTACTGCTGAAGCGTATGTGCAGCCGTTGCTTTTAGGAGGGCAGGCCCTAACCGCCCTCGGGTTCATATTTGTGCAGAACGTCTGGCTGGGTTTCCTTGCTTTGTTTATGGCGGGAATCCAGATGGTATTAATTCCGCGTCTTCGTCAGCGCTTACTTATTTTGGGTCGTGAGAGGCAGATAAGGGCGAGGCAACTCGCGGGCAAGGTGACTGAAATCGTCGATGGTATTGAGACAGTTCACGCCTACGATACATCGAACTTCGAACGCGCTGATATTGCAGCACGGCTTGCACACTTATTCAGAATCCGGTTCGAGATCTATTCACGCAAGTACAAAATAAAGTTTTTAAATAATTTCCTTGCGCAAATTACGCCGTTTCTGTTCTATTTGCTCGGCGGCTATCTGGCCATTACGGGCCGATTAGACGTGGGTCAGTTGGTTGCCGTTATTGCTGCGTACAAAGAACTACCAGGGCCGCTTAAAGCACTAATTGACTGGGATTTGGCGAAGCAAGATGTTGAAGTGAAGTATGAGCAGCTGCTAGAGCAGTTCGATGTCGATGAGCTAATTGATTCGACGGTTCAGGAAGTCACTGAAAGTAAAAACATCCAACCGATAAAGGTACTGGCAGCTACCAGCGTTACCACAGAGGACAACGGTGGTTCCATAACGTTAGAGAACGTGTCCTTGACGGTTCCAGCGGGTGAGTCGGTCGCACTAGTCGGTGATGCGAGTAGCGGTGCGAACATACTAGCGGAGGTATTTGCCGGTATAACCAGACCGACCAACGGTAAGGTGCTGGCTGACAAAAGTAATCTGGCCAGCCTACCTGAATCAGTTACGGGCAGGCGGATTTCCTACGTTTCATCCGATGCCTATTTTTTCTACGGTACGGTTCGAGAGAATTTGCTCTACGGATTAAAGCATCTTCCGTTGGAAAATCTTGAGTACTCCGGTGCGAATGCAGTGCAGAGAAAATGGGAACTTACTGAAGCTAAGCGTACGGCCAATCCTGTTCTCGATCTTAATAGTAATTGGATAGACAGCGAGCATGTTATGGGGCTTGCCCCGGATGTTTCCATGATTGATGCGATGCGTCAGGTTCTACGTACGGTTAATTTCTCTGCAGATGTTTTCGATTTCGCACTGCATTCGAAAATATCCACTGACGTAGCTTCGGATTTTGCAGATCAAATTGTTGATCTACGGACCACAGTACAAGAAGAACTTAGTGCTCAGGGGCTCAGTGATTTAATCATCCCTTTTAATATCGATAGCTTTAACCGACAGGCCACGTTGCTTGAGAATATTTTATTTGGAATATTGACTGACCCCACTGATACAACACGTAAGGAAGGTGGGACGCAACATATGACGGAAACCTTGAAGGCCACGGGCTTAGGCGATGAACTCGTTGCGATGGGGATCAGAATTGCTCATACCTTCAATGAACTCTTCCATGATCTCCCAGACGACCATCCACACTTCGATGAATTCGATTTGATAGAGTCTTCCGAGATACCGCTTATCCGTGAATTGCATCAGCAGAGTGCTGGTAAAGAGATTGCAGAGCTGAGTCCTTCGGTACGCAGCACTTGGATTAGTCTGAGTTTTAAATATTCAGAACCCAAGTACCGGTTTGGTTTACTCGATGACAATTTGATGGAGAAGGTTGTCGTTACGCGAAAGCGTCTTCACCAGAATATGCCTGAGGAGCTTAAGCAAGGTATCGACATCTATCAGGCAGATAAATTTCTGCCATCCGCCAGCATGCTGGATAATATTGTTTTCGGAAAACTAGATCGAAAAATAAAAAACGCGGAGCAGAAACTGCGTAATGTCGTTCTACCGTTGTTGCGAAAAGAGCATGAGCTTTACAATAATATTTACTCTATTGGGCTGGACTACAATGTCGGTCCCTCGGGGCGCAAGCTGACCCCCGTGCAGCGCCAAAAGCTGAACCTGGCTAGAGCCTTGATGCGCAAGTCAGACTTCTACGTGTTCAATAGACCCGTTTCCGGTTTGGATCAATTGCAGCAGGAGAGCATTATTCAGAACACCTTGGCGCTTTTTGAAACCCAATCGCATTCCCCTGGTATTGTCTGGGCCGTAGCCTCAGAGGCGAACGCACAGCATTTCAAGAGAAAGGTGCATTTCGAAGGTCATAAAATGTTAGAAGAAAATTTAACCGAAGCCTCATAAGTCTTCCAGCCGTACACTGTTGCACATTGTTTGTGCATTTTTTTAATACTCTCTCCAGCTCGAATTACGCCAGAGATCTGAATATGAGTAAGACTATCTTGTCGGCCGTTGTACTGTGTGTTGCACTGCTACTGGGACTCAGCACTACACAGGCTCAGGTGTTGTCCACAACGGCATCGGAAGAGACGGTAGATACTCCCGATTTAACAGTGCTTAGTAGCCCTGAAGCCGTAAACTAACTGGTATCAAGACTTTCAGACTCCGACGTTCGAGAGTTGTTGCTTCAGCAGTTAGATGCGGTAGCGACACAGCAGGCGGAAGTAGATGAAGACGATGAGCAAAGCCTGTTCACACTGATCACAACGAACGTTCCGCTGTCCGTACAACTGGCTTTCAGTCACATTGGCGGGGTAATCCCGGGTCAGCAAAAAATATTTGGAATGTTTATCAACAGGCTAAGTGAAAACGGTGTTTGGAAGCTGGTTGTTGGTCGAAGTGTTAGCGGCGCAACGCTTGCTGCACTTGTTACAGCAGGGGGTTCAGTACTCCACCATGCTGATACTACTATCGGCACCTTTTCTGGACACAGCCATTCGGGCGCTGGTAAAGCACTTGACGCCACCAGTTGCTGGAGATGGCGAGGTTGCTTTTAAAGCTCATAGATCAACCATGCGATGCTATGTTTGAAACGGATCTCATCAAGGTTAAAAAGATTTTCAAAACCATTGGTGCTGAACTTCTAGCCATACCTGAATTTGCCGATGACTTCATTCAGCCGTTCAAATCGCAGAGCGTTATTCAGGTGGATGATGTCGGGATCGTGGTGCGCGGAAAGTTCATGGTCAAGCCGGGTAAACAGTTTATGATTCGAAAAGATATCTTTCAGCGAATTCAAAAAGAATTTGAGAAAAACGGAATTCAGTTTGCCTGTAAGGAAGTTCGCGTGAAATTGGATACCGATGGGCCTACGCAGCTCTCGGAGGCAGAAGCCAATGCAGTTGGGGCGGCGGCGTTTGAAGCGAGCAATCCTAAGCCTGAAGGCAGTTCTTAAAAAACAGATACCTACCAAAGGGGCAGGGTGATATCAGTATCACCTTGCCTGTAGCGTAGCTTTGGATGAACTCGGCAAGCTATACGTGGTCGAACAGATAGCCAGCATTGCTAACGCTTGTCTTCGTGACATATTCATCAAATAACGTTATTTTGCTCTTTAGCAGCTGCGTTCCATTGATGGAATTTAGGTTCGCCGGATGCGTGCGTTGTGTCTGGCGCCTCAAAAATGCAAAGAAAGTGAGAAAGAAAAACCGGCGTGAATATGAATCAATCTGATCCATGGTCCCTGCTAAATACAGAGTTTGATGCTTGGCATAAGATCGGGCAATCTGCTGGTCTTTGGTGGCGAGATGATGATGCAGCGATACCCGGACCGAAACTGGATCAACTGATTAGCGTGTCTATGCATGCCGGGGTGTTGTTGGCCGTGATCCCCGCCAAGTCTGAAAAATTATTACTAAAAAGTCTTAACCAGTCGTCGTTAATTCGTATCGCACAGCACGGTTACGCCCATATTAATCATGCGCCTAGAGGGCAGGGCCTTGGTGCATGGGAACTGGGAATGCATCGCGGGTTGGATGTTGTACTTGCGGATCTTGACGCCGGTCGACGCCGCTTGTCTGAGTTTTTTGACGACTATTTTTTACCGGTGGTTGTCCCTCCATGGAACCGCATCGATCCAGCGCTGTTCAAGCCTTTGGTGGATAGAGGTTATCAAGCCGTTTCAACTTTTGGAGCCCGGCAATCGCAGTACTGGGTTGATGGACTTCTAGCGATAAATGCACATTGCGACCCAATAAAGTGGAAAACCGGTGCTAAGTTCGCTGGTGATGATAAAACGATTAAACAACTGGTCGAGCATTTATCTGCTAGGCGTTTAGGGGATGTTGATGCTCATGAGCCCACTGGGTTTTTAACTCACCATATTGATCTGGACGATGATGGCTGGCAGTTTTGCGAGCGACTGGTGACGTGTATCAATGATCATCCCGGTGCACATTGGGTGCCTCCGGCAGGTGTTTTCAGGAGTCCCTTATGAGTGCGTTTGTCAGGTTGGCCGAACCTCGCGACATCGAATCTATTTGTCACTTGCTGCACGAGAAAATGAACAGCAAGATTCCTGTCGCCCGGTGGCGCCAGTTAATGACATACGACTGGCTTGAAGACAAACCTGATTTTGGTCGGATTGTTGAGTCCGATGGTCAGGTGTTGGGGTTCTGTGGAATGGTTTACGCAAATCGTATCATTGGCGCTGATGAACGGTCCGAACGTGTGGTGAGTATGAGTTCGTGGTACCTAGATAAATCGATGAGAGGAAAAGGTCTGGGTAAGGAGATGCTTGAATCGGCCATCAGTGACCCCACACTGACGTACGCGACATTGACCAATTCCAGAAAACCGCTGGGTATCGTTGAAGCACTCGGGTTTCGTGCATTGGAAGATCATCGGTATGTTTGGAAAAAAACTGACACTGCAGATTCGGCTCTCAAATTAGTAGACGATATCGATGTTATTCGCGCTGAAGTAAAACCCTTTCAGCAAAAAATAATCAATGATATGGTCAATCTACCGTTGAAACCTGTACTGGTGCAGCATGAAGGGTTGCAGGCTCTGTTGTTCTTTTCAATAAAAAGAAAAGCGAGCGATATTTTATGGTTTGATGTCATGTACACCAGTGATAGAGCATTGTTGGCGCAGTGTGCACAGCTTATTGCTAATAGGATTTTACCGGATAGTGCATCAGTATTTGCTGCCGACGGTAGGTTTCTAGAGGGTCCAACGAACAATGCCAAACGCGAATCGTTGCCTGTTTGTCGGTACTACGTCAGCAATCGTGTTGAGCCGCATGAAATTGATCACTTGTACAGTGAGTTGCAGCTTCTTGACTTGAAACTGGACTAAGTTTGATGACGTCTGAATTGAATAGTTCTGAGCAGCTTGAATTTTTCAATGACGTTCCAAAAATTACCGAATTTGTTGGGGTCATAGACGAGAGTAATTTTTACCCAGCACCTGAAGACTGGGTTGTTGTTGTCGCAGATGTTTGCAGCTCAACGCAGGCAATAGCGGAAGGTCGATACAAGGATGTCAATATGATTGGCGGTGCTGTGATATGCGCCGTTCAGAATGCAACCGGAGGTCAAGAGTGGCCTTTTGTGTTTGGAGGTGATGGTGCCACCTTACTGGTGACTGCCGATGAATTACCCAGCATTGAAGCCGCACTGGTCAGAACCCGTTCCATGGCGCAAGACGATTTTAACCTTGAGCTACGTATTGGCTTTGTGCCTGTAAGTGATTTGCGTGAACGCGGTACGGATGTTCTTGTTGCTAAATATGAAGCGTCACCGGGTAATAGCTTTGCGTTGTTTGGTGGTGGTGGCATTGAGCTAGCCGATCAGCTTATAAAAACGGATAACCATGCCGAACAGTATCGTGTGCGGGAATACTCTTTGCCAGGATTGCCCGATTTAACAGGGCTTTCTTGCCGTTGGGAGCCGTTGCCTACACAAAAGGGAAGCATTTTGTGTTTGTTAATCAAGCCCCAGGCCGAAACGTTTAAACAAAAGCAAACGATCCTATCTGATTTTTTAGCAGGCTTAACTCAATTATTAGGCTCTGAACTGAGCCAGGCAAGTCCCGTAAATCGGCAATCTTTGAAATTCAGTTGGCCGCCGAAAGGTTTGGCTGCAGAAGCCAAAGCCACTCGAGCAGATAAACCATTTTGGAAAAAATTCATTGAGATTTATACTAAAAGTTTTATCCAATGGGTGATGGAGCGTCTCGAACTCAGTCATTGGGGCTACGATGCGAAAATTTATCGCGATGAGATGGAAACCAACAGCGATTACTGCAAGTATGATGATGTTCTTCGGATGGTATTGGATTGCACGCCAAAACAAGTCTCACAGATAAGAAAGCTGCTGGATAAAATGCATGCTGACGGGCAAATTGACTTTGGTTTCTTTGAGACAGAGCAAGCGCTGATGACGTGCCTGATTTTCGATTTAAATTCCAGTCAGCATGTCCACTTTATTGACGGGGATAATGGCGGCTTTACTTCAGCATCGCATAGCTATAAGAAACAGCTAGCATCTCATGAATATGAAAGTCCAGTGTAAGTCACGCTTAACAAGGCTGTGGAATTGCTGAGTGAAATGACAGCTACGTCAGCCATTGCCACGATAGCTCTCCAGTTAAAGCTTGCATTCGATCTGGGTTGGCTGACAACAGACGTTAACGGATAACGTTAGACTAGCGTAATATGATCTATCCTCACATCCGACTGTCAGCTGCTAGAGGAACTGCGAACGAAAATGCGCTCTTTTTTTAAATCTAAACGGGCTTGGCTTTTTGGTGGCGATGACTACTACGATCTGCCGGAGTCTGTTCGACAGTCAATTCAAAAGCAGCAAAATATTAGTGAGCGCCTTATTGGCTGGATCCAACTAGCTATTCTTAGTTTGTTTTCGATTTTATACACCGCAGCACCCAAAGCCATTCCTGAAGACGCAGCGTTTGAGCCAGTGCCGGTATTTTTAAGCGCCTATTTTATGTTTACCTGCGTACGGCTGTACCTGACGTACAAAGATAAATTGGCGATGTGGGTCCTGATCCTGTCAGTTTTGGTGGACATGGGGTTGTTATTGGCATTGATTTGGTCTTTTCATTTGCAATACATGCAACCTCCATCTTTCTATCTTAAGGCACCCACACTCTTATACATTTTCATTTTTATTTCGCTCCGAGCATTAAGGTTTGAGCCGGGCTTTGTGCTGTTGTCTGGATTGGTTGCGTCGGTCGGCTGGGCGTGTTTGGTCGGTTTGGCCCTAATGCATGAATCTATTCATGGTGTTGTCACCAGAGACTACGTTCAATATCTCACGTCCAATAGCGTACTCATCGGAGGCGAACTAGATAAAATCATCTCCATTCTCGTGGTCACGTTCATTCTTAGCTTAGCGATAGCACGGGGGCGTCACTTACTCATCAGATCCATCGTTGAGACGAATACGGCGGAGAGTCTGTCTTTATTTGTGCCCGAGGGGGTTGCCACCCGAATAGCCAATGAGGAAGGGCCGCTAATTGATGCGCAAACGGAGACACGTGAGGCGACTATCTTGTTTGTTGATTTGGTGTCGTTTACGAGCCTTGCCGAAAACTTAAGCCCTGAAGAGCTAATTACCACGCTTAATGAGTACTTTCAGGTCATTTCAGAGCCCATTGAACGTCATCACGGTGTTATCAATCAGTTTCAAGGGGACGCGATATTGGCAAGTTTTAATTTGCCGACTAGGGATGAAAATCACGCCTGCAGTGCGGTGTACGCAGCGCTCGAAATTCAACAGCGCCTCGAATCTCATGTTTTCCACAATGGGCAAATGTTGATGACGCGAGCAGGCGTTAATACCGGAACTGTCGTCGGTGGCTTTGTCGGTACCCCCGATCGTTTGAGCTATACCGTATATGGGGATGATGTGAACATCGCTGCGAGGCTTCAAGAACTCAGCAAGCAGCACCGGGTGAATAATTTGATTTCACAACGCACTAAGGAGCTGTGTGAGTCTAGCCAAGTTATCTTTTCACCCAAAGGCAGTGAGATATTACGGGGGCGAGTGAGTCCTATAAAATTTTTTGAGGCAACGCTTTAACGCTAGTTCCGGGTAGCCAATTCCGTTTTTTTCGAGTCATGGTGATATGCGAATGACCGAACGGTTGGAAATAACGCTCTCGATTGAATTAAGGGGAGCATTTAGTTACAGTTGTGTGTCGGCTTATACGCTACTGTGTTGGGTAGGTGCCGTCTTGAATATTAAATCAGGAGAGTAGGTTGAAGAGTTTTGGACAGTTGAGCACGGTGATTGTTAGCGCGATCTTGGTTCTCGTCATGAGCGGTTGCCAGGGCACCGGTGGTCAAGTGTTTGATGAGGATTTTCTTGCCTCTGTCACAGGCGATTCTGAGCCTACTGCATTAACTGTTGAAATCAAGCGTGCGTTAAAGCGAAATGGTCAGACACTTCTGCACAATATCGATGTTGTCCTCCTCAGTGAAGGTAGTGTGAAGCTTATTGGTACGGTTCCCGATAGCGCAACATCTGCTGAAGCTGAGCGGGTTGCTTACAGCGTCGATGGTGTAAGAATTGTGGCCAATGCTCTGTACATTCGCTGAGTTGTGGTGTTGATTTTTGATAAGCGCGCTTTTGGTCCTGCGTGAGCACCCTATCTAGCACTGCTGTCAATTGGAAACGACCGCTAGACGGGAGCTTAAGGGCGACTGTTGCCGTCCAAAAGTAATAGGAGCGTGCGATGACAATAGAATCTAACTACGAGTTGTTGAGCAAGCTCGAACTGTTTGAAAGCTTAGGACCTGCGCAGCTTAAAAGGCTCATTTTCTTCAGTAAGCATTATCAACTGCAACCGGGTGAATACCTTTTTCATAAAGGCGATGATACCGACAGTGTCTTCGGTGTTGTAAAGGGGGAATTCTCGGTTATTTTGCCCTCTGACGACGGAGATATTGTCGTCGACCAGCCTAAATGTGGAAGTTTGGTTGGGGAAATGGCCGTTATTTCGGGTGAACTACGAACAGCCTCTATGCGTGCGGAATCTCATAGTGAAGTGATTGAAATCGATAGTGAATTGTTTTTAGAAACAATCACAGGCAACCCTGCTATCGCCAAAAAGATGATGCAGCTGCTTGCCAGGCGCCTGGTTAACATCAACAAGATGCTGGAAGACAAAAACGCCGCTTAATCGTTCGGTTTTTTAAACCTCTTTCCAAAGATTTGCCCCGTTCCAATTTATTTAGACGCCTGAGCACTGCCCCTTCTAGGTCACCTGCTTTCATACATTCAATAATTTCTCTGAATGGAGTGATATTGGGAAGGGGAGGGCATATAGTCGCAGGGGTGATTTGCAAGAGTTCCTCCGAATGGGCTAAGTGCACCTCAGAGCTTGCCACGAAATAGTCAAACTTCAAGAGCATTGACTCAGTCCTCACTGACGTTGATCTGCGTTGCTGGGCTTATGCTAACGCCGATTCGTCTAGGAATTTCAGGCAAAAAAAAGCCCTCCGTTAGGAGGGCTTTTTTGAGTTAAGTTAAACTTTCAATTAGAAAGCTTTGCTTAACTGGATGCGCCATGCGCTGGTGTCATCGCCACCGTCAACTGAATTAGACTGAATTCGTGAGTTGATAGTAGTGCTTCCACCCAAGTTATACTTAAGATCTAGACGAACAGCTGATTGGTCAGCACCACCGTCTGTTTCTAAAGCAGTGAAAGTCAGGTTACCAGAGAATGCACCTGCGCCGTAGCCAGCGTTGACTGCGAATGAAGTCTGGTCGCCAGCAGTACCTGCTTGCTCTTTAGTCCAGAAGTGAGCACCGATAGAAGCTCCAGAGAATGCGAAAGATACACCAGCTGCAGCAGCTGCTAGCTCATTTCGGTTTTCAGCACCAAGACCGATTCCGAATCCACCAACTGAAAATTTTGCACCAACACCAACCATGTCTTGGTTTTCTTCAGGTGAGAACTGGAGGCCGACTGTAGCTGGACCGAAAGAACCTGTGTAGCTGATACCGCCGTTTACTTCACCAGCAACGTCGAAGATATCAGTTGATTTTTGACCGTACTCAACAGCGTTAGGTACTTCACCAACACGGATATCGCCGAAACCGCCTTTGATACCGGCGTAAACTGAGTCAGCTTGAGCAGCGCCTTCGTTTGACAGGTTGTTCAGGTCAAGACGGATGCTGGAGTAGCCAGTCAGGCCGCTGTTCAACTCGTGGCTAGAAGTGATACCGAAAAGTACGTCACCAGTTCCAATCTCTGGAGCACTTTCGTCAGTGTCTGTAGTCGCTGCATCGTCGTCACCAACTGCTGACAAACGGATTTCAACGAGACCAGATAAAGTTGTGTCAGCTGCTGCCATCATTGGCGTTGCTGCCAGACCTGCGATTGCAACCGCGATAGCTGTCTTAGTGAATTTCATATGAGTTTTCTCCAATCAGATATATGCTGTAAAAGCTATGTAGTACTACTTAAAAATTGATTTAACGAAGCAACTTTAGTCAGCTTGTCTGAATAATGCAACAACCAATTGCGTTTTTGCAAGACAGTGACAGAACCAGCGGCGTCAAACGAACTGAAGTGTAGAACAGAAACAACAGTTAGCTAGCTGGAAACCTAAGAATAACCGAGAATTTATCCCAAGTGGTTTTTTTGCAACAATTAAAGTTGCGCGAGTGTCATTCACTTGGCTTTGATGTGCAAATAACGGCGAAAGAGTGCCTATTTGTTCCACAAATAAAGTTAAACGCACATGTCCGCCAAGTGAGTGGCGAATAAATTTTAATTAACGTGCTCAAAATTGTTTTTTGGGAAATGAAAAGGTACTCACCGACATTGGTGACAGACGAGAAGAATTCTTCTCACTTAATTAGCCATACCCTAAAACGCAAAAAGCCTCAGCGACAGAATAATTGTCGCTGAGGCTTTACATGCTTGCCAAACTAAAAGTCGTTAGGGTCTAAGTGACCTTACTGGCAGCCTGACGTCTTTCCATTGCCCGCCGTTTTGCCTCTTCGGAGGGCTGATTAGGTTGTGCTGTCTCCTCAGGTAGAGTGATGTTCAGTTCTAGAACATCGCAGTCGTCCTGAGATTCGAGCTGCACAGACAGAGCGTCGTCGCCGACTGAAACATATTTCTTGATGACATCAAGGATGTCCTGTTTCAGCATGGGCAGGTAGTCAGGCCCACCCCGGCCAGTCCGTTCGTGCGCAATTAATACTTGCAGACGATCTTTCGCAAGTTTGGCCGATGTGTCTTCTTTATTGGATCTAAAAAATCTGAAGAAGCCCATAGGAATTTATCCGAATAAACGCGACAGAAACCCTTTCTTAGGAGCTTCCATAAAGCGATGTGGCTTGGATTCGCCCAGTAGGCGATCGATGGCATCAGAGTAGGCCTGGCCTGCAGCGCTCTCATCGTCAAGGATGACAGGCTTGCCTGCGTTTGAGCAGTCCAAAACAGATGGAGATTCCGGAATGATGCCCAGTAACGGAATAGCCAGCAGGTCGACAATATCGTCTACGCTCAGCATTTGCCCGTCTTGGACTCGCGACGGGTTGTAGCGTGTTATGAGCAGATGCTCTTTGACAGGTTCCTCGTTCATTTTGGAGCGTTTAGACTCGCTCTGTAAAATGCCCAGGATTCTGTCAGAGTCTCTTACTGAGGAGACTTCAGGGTTTGTTGTGACAATGGCTTCATCGGCAAAATAGAGCGCCATTTTTGCACCCTTTTCAATACCGGCCGGCGAATCGCAAATGATGTAGTCGAATTCGCTTTTTCGGAGCTTATGCATCACGCGCGCGATGCCTTCTATGGTGAGGGCATCTTTATCGCGAGTTTGCGAGGCCGGCAGGATGTAGAGGTTTTCGATTCTCTTATCCTTGATGAGGGTTTGGTGCAGACTGGCTTCCTGGTTTACCAAATTGACGAGATCGTATACGACCCGTCTTTCGCAACCCATGATTAAGTCCAGATTCCGTAAACCGACATCGAAATCGATGACGACGGTTTTAAAACCTCGTTTAGCCAGCCCAGTTGCGATGGACGCACTGGTAGTGGTCTTGCCGACTCCACCCTTGCCCGATGTTACGACGATTGTCTTGGTCAAGCTCTCACTCCCAAAAAAAATTCTGAATCAAAGCGGCTCTATGTTGAGCCTGTCTTTATCAAGCCATACCTGAGCGGGTTTGCCGCGTAGTTCTTCAGGTATGGTTTCGAGCATTCGATAGTTGCCCGCTACCGACACTAATTCTGCCTCTAAAGACTGGCAAAATATACGTGTCGATGTGTTACCCGATACACCACATAACGCTCGGCCTCTTAGCGGGCCGTAGATATGAATATTATTATCTGCAATGACCTCAGCGCCAGGACCAATCGGGCCCATGACAATGAGATCTGTATCCCTAGCGTACACCTGTTGACCCGATCTTATTGGTTTATCAATAACGAGAGGGGTCTTGATGACGTATTCGATCTCTCTTGACAGTGACAAGTCGACATCAGGTGTGACATCGATCGTTGAGCTTGCTGTTTCATCGGCTTTATCCGACGAATTATCAGCAGGCTTTGACGATGATTTTTCCTTGATGGATCGACCAACTCCGCCATCTATCAATGGTAACGCGATTGACTGCGCCATCGGTGAAGATTTATCGCTTGTGCTTGCAACAATTGGAATTAATTTATGCCGTTTGATGCATTCGAGTAGACGTGTCGCGTCAATCTCTGATTCCGCTTTTTCCAAGACGGTTAAATCGATGACGACAGGCGTGTCTTTGAAGAAGCTAGGCGCTTGCTGCACCTTGTCTGCCAGCTTCGCATCAATCACGTCCATGTCACTGGTGTGGAGTTTGAGCGACATAAAGGTGTACATACCACCTTTCAGCTCAACTCCTGGGTTGCTCGACACGTTTGCCGCTCCGCGATTTAGTGCTGCGTTAAGCAGCAGATTGTTAGACACTAGCACTCTAAATTGCACAAAAAATAAGCACAAATATAAAAACTGTGCCTGGCAACGTTGCTGAGTTTTGTTCCTAGCCCTGATTCTAAAGCAAATACACGTTTGACATAACTGATGTCTTCCACTTCGACACATAAAGATACGCAATCTTTGGAAAACAACGGCGCTCAACCCGCTGTACGAAAGATTATCCATGTCGATATGGATGCATTTTATGCATCCGTGGAACAGCGTGACAACCCAAAGCTTCAAGGACTGCCTGTTATCGTCGGTGGTAAGCCGAATGGACGCGGTGTCGTTGCTGCCTGTAGCTATGAAGCGAGAAAATTCGGTGTGCGCTCAGCAATGCCGAGTGCTGAAGCGTATCGGCGTTGCCCGCAGGCGGTGTTTGTTAAATCTCGCTTTGATGCTTACAAAGAAGCCTCTAAGCAGATTCACACGGTCTTTAACGAATTTACCGATCTGGTAGAGCCGCTTTCCTTGGATGAAGCCTATCTGGATGTTTCAAACAATACCTTATTCGAAGGCTCTGCCTTCCGATTAGCCAGAGAAATCAAAACGATGATCTGGGAACGCACGCAATTGGTGGCTTCGGCGGGTGTCAGTTACAACAAATTTCTAGCGAAAATTGCGTCTGACTATGATAAGCCCGATGGCATTTATTGCATATTGCCCGAGGATGGAGAATCGTTTGTCGCCTCCCTGGCTGTGGGTCGCATTCATGGCGTCGGTAAGGTAACTGAACAACGTATGCATGCCTTAGGCATCCATACCGGAGCCGACTTGCGACGCTGGAGCGAGGAGGAACTTAGCTTAGAATTCGGTAAGAGTGCTCGCTACTACTATCTGGTTGCCCGCGGGATCGACCATCGCCCTGTCAGAGTCAGTCGTACCCGAAAATCTCTTGGTTTAGAGCGCACCTTTGGGCAAAATATTCTCAAGCGTGAGGAAATGCTCGACGTACTCCATACCTTGGCAGAGGAACTATTGCGTGAGCTGAGCGCAAAACAATGGGTGAGCACAACGGTGACGATTAAAGTGAGGTTTGCCGACTTCACGACTTACACACGTGCGCATTCGGAGAGCAAAGCGGTGCTGGACAAGTCCTTGGTTTCCCGGGTACTACCGTTCTTGCTAGACCGGGTGCTAGAGACCCGCGAAAATTCTCAATCGACCCAAACCACCGTCGGCCGGCCAGCGGTAATGCTCAAGAAGAAAGGCGTGCGACTGTTGGGTCTGTCATTTCGCGGCTTACGTCCGGTGGAGGAATACTCGCCCACGCAACTGGAGATTGATTGGGGTGCAGACGAAGGGCCTGCAGTAGAGGAGGGCTAAGCGCTAAGTACCACGTCAGGAAATGTTGTAGCTTCCATCGGTTCGCACAAAAAATATCCCTGTGCCCGGTCGCATCCCAATTGTGCAACCATATCGAATTGAGCCTGATTCTCGATACCCTCGGCAACAACCTCGGCGCCAATGCTGTTCGATATCTTAACGATAGCTTCAACAATGTCCTGACTGTTAGCGTCACTGGTGATATTGGTGATAAAGGCGCGATCAATTTTTACTTCTGCAATGGGATAGTCTCTCAATTCGAGCAGCGAGGAGTACCCAACGCCGAAGTCATCAATGGCTAGCTGAACGCCTAGCGCGGTGAGGTCTAGTAGTTGCTGGCTGAGGTGGTTGGAGTCGCTAGCAAGTGCGGTTTCTGTAATTTCCAAACAGAGCTTCGACGGGTCGAATCCGGTTTTTGATAACAATCGTTCCACATCCGATACGATTCTGCCGTCCTCAAACTGTTTTCTGGACAGATTCACTGACAGCGTGGCGGGCGACATCCCATAACGTGCAAGGCGCTGATAGTCCTGAACTGCCTGGTTCAATACCCAGCTTCCTAGGTGATTAATAATGCCAGTCTCTTCGGCTACCGGAATAAAATCAACGGGTGAGACTTTGCCGAATTCAGCGCTTTTCCAGCGCAGCAGCGCCTCCATACCGCAAGTCATCTTCGTTTTGATGTCGACTTGTGGTTGATACTGCAAGGCCAGTTCTTGTTTCTCTATGGCGTGTTGAAGCCCAATCTCAAGCTGATGCCGCCGCATCGCTTGCTTCTGCTGATCGGAATTAAACACCACTAGCGAGTTATCGTTGCCGTTTTTAGCTTGTGCACAGGCACTGTCTGCGGCTTTGAGAAGGCTGGATACTGTGTTGCCGTGTTCCGGCGCGTAAGCAATGCCGACACTGGCTCTAATGGGGACATTCATTTTATTCACACTCAAGCCACTGCGAAGTGTTTTCAGCATGCCTTTGAGCATATTTTCGATGGCTGGACGTCCTAAATCTGATTCGAGTAGTACCGCGAATTCATCGCCTGCCGTGCGGGCTATCAGTGCATCGCTGGGCATAGCCTGCAATAAGCATTTTGCGGTTTGACGCAGTAACTCGTCACCAGCCGCGCGACCGTAAGTATCGTTGATTTGCCGAAAACTGCGCAGGTCGACAATGATGAGAGACAGTTCGTTTTTCGTTCGGCTGCACCGTTGCGCCAGTTCGTGGACCAGGCGGGTGCGATTGGCTAGCGCAGTCAGCGAATCACTCATGCGATTTTGCGCCGGGTGCAGACTGCCGTAAACTGACACGCTCGTTCCCCCGTCACTCGTGCCACGTTCCTTGATTAAGAGCGAACGCTGACCGTAGCTCGGAACTTCAAAACTAATGGTTGAATTGGGGTCTCGGGCTATTTGTCGTGCCCGGACTCTTGCCCGGTCTATCGCTAATGCATCCGGTGATATTTGCGCGTACAGACTATTTGTGTCTGTTTTCGAGTAAGCCTTTGGCTCCAACTGGAGAGGCATCAACCGGGTAAGCTTTTCATTGACCGCGGTCAGTTGGCCGCGTTCGTTAAATAGGGCGATGGCATCGGGTAGGGACTCTAAGGTGTTTTGCACCATGGAGCGGGAAGTCACTTTTTTGCGATAGCGCAACGCTATAGCCACAAGTACAGCAACTGAAGCTACGGAGCCTGCCAGCAAGGGAACGGGCGATGATTGCAGTACACTCGGCATACTGCCTAGGGTTGTATTAAGGAATTGTGTGGTCGATTCGACCGTAATTGACGAAACAGTAGAGTCGGTGACGCTGTACGTCCACTGGGTCCAATCCGTCAAATGGCCAGGTTGTAAACTCATCTGATTCGATCAATCAACTCTACAAGTCCGAAAGGCGACTAAATGCCTCACTAGTTGCCTGCATCAACGATTAGAGTAGATCAAATCAGTGCTACAGGTTCAGCTCGAATTTTTGCCGAAGACAAAAAAACGATTCACCTAACATAAAGTAGCAGAGAATTTTGCGAACTGATCGACTTTATAAAAATTGTGTCGGTTTTAGATCAACGAGTTATGGGATTTTTCTCGTCAAATGCTTCAATGCCTGAGCTAATCCTCAGGCTATCAAGGGCGCTTAATGAGGCAGGCGGTTAAGAACAATCAGCCGCCTGCTCGGTGGTGCTAACGCTTATGTGCGCTCAGTAACTTCCACGACGTGATAGCCGAACTGAGTTTTGATCGGGCCTTGCACAGCTCCGACTTCGCCTTCGAAGCAAGCGGTTTCGAACTCAGCAACCATTTGGCCTTTGCCGAACGTCCCCAGGTGGCCGCCATCACGGCTAGACGGGCAGCTAGAGTGTGCTTTTGCCACTTCGGCAAAATCGGCACCGCCTTTGATTTCATCGATCAGTGTCTGGCACTTCTCTTCACTATCTACAAGGATGTGGCGGGCAGTAGCTTGGCTCATTTTTTGGGTTTCCAGATCCCGAAGGATTCTTGTTGTGGAGGAGGTGGAGGGGCCGCAGGTGTCTGCTTCTGACTTTCGACATCATCAGCGACGTGCTTCATGAATGCAGATAGTTGCTCCATGACTTCAGATTTTTGTTCGGCAGGCATGTCTTGCTGGCCCAGCAGAAATCCCACAATAGCGCAAAGGTATTGTGAGGTGACGCCAGGGTCGGCTGATGCCGGATCGTGTTCTTGTAAGACCGCTTGTATTTCGCCAACCAGTTTGGTTGAAAGTTGTAGTTCACTCATGTGAATAAATAGGCCATTCGGGGCTGTACTTCGTTATCGACGGCGTAAGAGATATCGTCGTCTGATTGGGCAACATGCGATGCAGAGTCCAGCGAGTGATGAATTTCTTTCTCGCTGGTTAATCGAACTTGCTTACACAGTGGGCACTGATGCCAGCTGCTTGTGGTGTTGCCACTGCTTTCGCGGCGGCTGACGACCATAGGAGACTGGCAGCTTCTGCATTTCATATTGGGCATTTTGACTTGAGTTCCACAGACGGTGTTGATGATTCAGCGCCCGTTAGCAACATTTGGAATGAGTGCAAGTTTACCTGAAGTTATTTGCTAACCGCACTTAGAGTCGCCACAATTCATGCATGTCTGACAACCATCTCTCAACACAACAGCCTTATTGTTGCATTTGCCACAGTGAGTCGCGTTGGCCATCCAAGGTTCCTCGTTGGAATCTGCTGATTCTTTCGACGTTTCGTTGCTAGCCACTGACGCTGATTCTGTGGAGTGAGCTGCTTCATGCTCAGCTTTGAGTTCAGCTTTTTTCTCTGCAATAAGCTTTGCTTGTACTTCATCGGGCTCGTTGCTTTTGAGCATGCCGATATCGATGAGGTGATGCTCGATGACTTCGCCAATTTCAGCAATGATGGAAGGCATGTATTTGCCTTTGTTCCAGTAGCCACCGCGCGGATCAAATACTGAGCGCAGTTCGTCAACCAGAAATGTGATATCGCCACCTTTGCGGAATACGGCGGACATGATGAGTGTCAGCGCCACAATCCACTGATAGTGCTCAAGGTTTTTGGAGTTTATGAACACTTCAAACGGGCGCCGCATCTCGTGCTCAGTACCTTCATTGAGCACGATATCGTTGATAGTGATGTACATAGCGTGCGCAGAAACGTGATCTGGCGTCTTAAGCTTGTACGTCGAACCTATCAGCTTTTGAGGTCTTTCAAGAGTCTCATGCATTTGTATGACATCGGCCAATTGGCCGTTTGCCTTTGACGATGTTGATTTAACATCGACTGCTGAGTTCCCTGATTCTGCCTGTGCTGCTTCGTCTTGAGGTTTGTTGACCGTGTAGGCGACTATTTTTTTACTGATTTTCATGGGTGTGTTTACCTAGAATTTTCCGTAGTAGCCTTCTTTCAAGGCATCGTAGAGATTGGCGGCGGTATGCATCTCACCGTCGTATTCGATCTCTTCATTACCTTTGGCGCTGACGATAGATCCATCTTCTAATGTGAACTGGTACTCAGTATTCTCTAGGTCTGTTTCCTTGACCAAGACACCTTGGAAGTTCTCGGGGTTAAATCGGAAAGTTGTGCAGCCTTTCAGACCTTGGTCGTAGGCGTACATGTAAATGTCTTTGAAATCGTCAAATTCGAATTCGGTCGGTACGTTAGCAGTCTTAGAGATAGACGAATCTATCCAGCGCTGAGCAGCTGCCTGAACGGAGACATGATCTTTGGGTGTGATGTCATCGGCTGACATGAAATAATCGGGCAGCTGAGCATCTGGATCATCGGAGTAAGGCATGGCTTTGTCATTAACCAATGCCTGATACGCAAGTAATTCAAACGAAAATACGTCTACTTTCTCTTTGGATTTTCTGCCTTCACGAATGACGTTGCGCGCATAGTGATGAGCAAAGCTTGGCTCAATGCCGTTACTGGCATTGTTGGCCAGTGACAGAGAGATAGTGCCTGTGGGTGCGATGGAGCTATGGTGCGAAAAGCGCGAGCCATGTTGTGCCATCTCAGCCACAAGGGTCGGATCGACTTCGGCAATACGCTGCATATAGCGGCTATAACGCGCATGCAGAATTCGGCCAGGAACCTGATCACCGACGTGGTAACCGTCTTCTTTCATTTCAGGACGCTTACGCAGCATCTCGCCAGTGACGACAAAGGTTTCGTCCATTATGGGTGCCGGGCCTTTCTCTTTTGCTAAAGCAAGCCCTGTCCGCCAGCCGGCAATAGCGAGTTCACGTGTGACTTTTTCTGTGAATTTCAAAGACTCTTCACTACCGTACTTCATGCCCATGAGCGTTAACGATGAGCCCAAGCCGAGGTAACCCATGCCATGGCGACGCTTGCGGCGAATTTCCCGTCGCTGTTGCTCCAACGGTAAGCCGTTTATTTCAACAACGTTGTCGAGCATACGGGTGAAGATTTCAACCGTGCGTGTAAAACGCTCCCAGTCGAAACGGGCTTTGTCTGTGAATGGGTCAAGCACGAAGCGTGTGAGGTTGACTGACCCTAAAAGGCACGCACCATAAGGCGGTAGTGGTTGTTCGCCACACGGGTTGGTTGCCCGGATAGACTCATCAAACCAGTTGTTGTTCATCTCGTTGACTTTGTCGATGAGAATGAAGCCGGGTTCTGCGAAGTCGTACGTGGAAGCCATGATCAAGTCCCACAAACGACGCGCCGGCATTTTACGGTATATGCGGCAAGCCACTAAACCTTCATCGTTAACCACAACGCTATCGTGTGTCGGCCAATCACGCCAAACAATTTGATCGGGGTTTTCAAGCTCGATATCGCCGTCGTCTAATTCTTTCTGGCGAATAGGGAAGGCCAGTTGCCATTGCTCATCGGCCTTGACCGCCTGAATGAAATCTTCGGTGATCAGTAGCGACAAGTTGAATTGTCGTAAACGTCCGTCTTCGCGCTTAGCTTTAATAAACTCGAGCACATCAGGATGGCGTACATCGAAGGTACCCATTTGCGCACCGCGACGACCACCGGCAGAAGATACGGTGAAGCACATTTTGTCGAAAATATCCATAAACGACAGTGGGCCTGAGGTATACGCGCCTGCGCCTGACACATAAGCGCCCCGTGGACGCAGTGTGGAGAAATCGTAGCCAATACCGCAGCCTGCCTTGAGTGTTAATCCGGCCTCGTGCACCTTGCCGAGTATGTCGTCCATCGAGTCAGTGATCGTGCCACTGACGGTACAGTTGATCGTTGAGGTCGCAGGCTTGTGTGCCAAAGCACCGGCATTAGATGTAATGCGACCTGCGGGGATAGCGCCTTGTTCTAAAGCCCACAGAAATTCTTTGTACCAGGTTTGACGGTCCGCTTCGCTGCGCTCTACATCTGCCAGAGCCCTGGCAACACGTTCGAAAGTGTCTCCGATAGTGTTATCGACGTTGTCCCCATCTTTGGTTTTCAACCTGTACTTTTTATCCCAGATATCCAGGGAGGTCTCCTGCAAGGGCAGGCGAGCCAAAGCGGGCTTAACTGGTGTGTCTTTCAGCGCCAGAACGTCAACAGTGCTCATTGAATGGTGATTCTCCTCATACGTGCTTACCCGGTCACGGGTATGGCTAATTTTAAGCGGCCCTCTATCCTTGAGAATCACAACATGTTGTGTTGTTGCGCTTGTCCATGCGCTATATGTAGTGTAGTCGCCCGGTAATCACTTGCCAGGCAACTCGTGTGTTTTGTAATGTTTGGTTTGGTGTTTAGCTGTTGAGCAAAGCTAGGTGCTGAAACGTGTTCCAACGCACACTGGCGACTTTTGCTCCTCCACTGCCACCGCGGTCGCAAATTGTATCGTTGCAAGGTTTTTGGGTCAATGCCTTGCACTACATCTAGACCTAAATATTTTTCAATGCACTACATGTAGTGGTTACGGCAAAATAACGTATAAAAATGGTGTGAAAGCAGTTAACAAGCTGTGGACAACTAAACGTGAGGCGAGTCTCATATGGCACTGCATCAACATTTGAGCGAATTGACACACAAAAAGTATGTTTTTAGTCACACATGTGGATAGGACTGCCTAACCTGTTACGGCTAGCCAGTTAAGCCGAGCACAACGGATTCCATACGGTTATTTCACAGCATTACAGAATCAGCGTCGCGAGTCCTAGGAATGCAACCAACCCGACGACATCAGTAATCGTCGTAAGCGCCACACCTCCAGCCAAGGCAGGATCAACACCGATTTTTCGGAAGAGTATGGGCAGCATGGCGCCGACATAGGCTGCGGTGACTAAATTAACGATAAGGGCTGTGCCTATGATTAAACCGATTTGCGCATCGCCAAACCACAACCACACCAACGCCGCGACGATCATGGCCCATAGCATTCCGTTGAGAAGGCCGATGGCAACTTCCCGAGTTAATAAGTCTTTTAGGTTGCGTCGGTTTATCTGGTTTAGCGCCTGACCGCGAATGACCAGGGTCAGTGTCTGACTGCCAGCAATCCCTCCCATACTCGGTACAACGCTCATAAGCACAGCGAGTGTCACGACGCGCTCGAGTGTGCCTTCGAATTGGGCAATAACCCACGACGCCAGCAGCGCGGTTAGAAGGTTGACACCCAGCCAAAGCGCTCTCTTGCGCGTACTTCTGAGCACCGGTGCGAATATGTCATCTTCTTGATTCAAGCCTGCCATACTCATGACTGACTGCTCGGCTTCTTCTCTGATGACATCAACAACGTCATCGATCGTCACGCGGCCGATAAGGCGGTTCTCTTCATCAACAACGGGTGCGGAGACAAGGTTAAAGTCCTCAAACGCTCTGGCCACGTCCGTTTGGCTGGTAAGCACATCAAAGGGGTCAATATCGTGAAGCGCGACGTCGCTCACCAAGGTGTCTGCTGAGTTCGTCAGAATAAGCCGCAGCGACAATTCACCCTGATAACGACCGTAACGATCGGTAACCCAAAGTCTGTCGGTGTGTCTGGGCATGTGGCCACGACGCCGCAAATATCGCAGCACCACATCGATCGTGACATCGCCGCGCACGGTGATGACATCCAAGTTCATCAAGCCGCCAGCACTTTCCTCGGGGTAGGCAAGTACCTGATCCAGCCTCATCCGATCTTGCCGGTCCATGCCAGCCAAAACCTCAGCGGTCAGGTGTTCTGGTAGTGATTGAACAAAGTCGGCTAAATCATCTAAGTCGAGTTGTTCGGTGGCGGCCCTCAGCTCATCGAGATCCATATCGCGAACGAGGCTTTCTCTAACCTCATCCCCGACTTCCATAAGAATCTCGCCTTCGAGTTCAGTCTCGATGGCATCCCACAGCACACGACGACGATTCGGCGGCAAGGCCTCGAGTGCATCGGCAATTTCTGCCGGATGCATGGCTTGCATTATTTTTCGAGCGGCCGACATGGAGCCATCGCTGACATTTTCAGCGAGCGCGCTCGATTGCTGCTCGATATCTGATTCCATGGCCTTGCGATAGTCATCGCCGCGCTTATAACGCGGGTGGGAGTAGTTCAGCTCTCGGGCGCTGACGCGTTTATTTTGTCCAGTATGGTTTTTTGATCATCGCTGGTACTGGCATTGAGTAAAGCATTGACCTGCTTTTTCAATGTTGACCTTCGTGCCGAGATCAGGCTGCGTTTTGTTTCGAGAATAAGGTTAGGGGGCATACTGAATTCCGTCAATCCTAGTCCCAATAAGACTCGAACATAGCGTGAATCGCCCGCCATCTCCCCACACATGGTGACCGGTATGCCACTTTTCTGACCAGCATCAATGGTGGTTTTAATCAACTGCAGTACAGCTGGGTGCATGGGGTCGTAAAGGTAGTTCACCTGATCATCGATACGATCTATTGCCAGTGTGTATTGGATGAGATCGTTGGTACCAATTGAGAGAAAATCCAGGCGTTCGGCAAATTGAGTCGCTGCAATGGCCGCTGCCGGCACCTCTACCATAGCGCCTACGGGTATGGATTCATCAAATTCAATGTTTTCATCGCGCAGGTTTTGTTTCACTTGCTCGAGTAACTTCAAGCATTGATCGACTTCAGCAATGTTTGTCAGCATGGGGATGAGCATGCGTATTGGGCCGCGGGCTGAGGCGCGCAGAATGGCTCGAATTTGTGGCAAAAATAACGACGGATCGCTTAAGCACAGTCGGATGCCGCGTAAACCCATCGCAGGGTTATGGGCCAGTGGTCGTTCACGCATACTGGGCTGGCTATCGAGTTGTTTGTCGGCACCTAGGTCGGCGGTGCGGATAGTTAGGGTTTCCCCTTTAAGAGACCTGAGTACTTTGGTATAGACCTTAAAATGCTCTTGCTCTGTGGGGATAGTTTCCTGGTTTAAGTATAAAAATTCTGTTCGATACAAACCAACGCCATTCGCATTGACCCGCTTTAAGGCCTTAATGTCCTCTTCAATTTCAATGTTTGCAGAGAGCTTTAGTTTCACGCCATCCAACGTGATGGCCTCCGTATCAATTAGCTTGCTGAGCTCACGCAGTTTTTGTTTTGTCTCTTTTTGTTGGCGTTTGAAATTCGCCAGCATCTGATCCGTGGGTTCGGCCAGCACCATACCCAAACGCCCGTCGAGGGTGAGTACCTCTCCGCTATTAATGTACTTGCGGATGTTGGGTATGCCGACGATAGCCGGAATGCCTAAGCTCCTTGCCAAAATCGCGGTGTGCGAAAGCTGTCCGCCGGTTTCAGTGATAAAACCGGCTACACCATGATGTTGCATAGTGACGGTATCAGCCGGCGTTAAATCGTCTGCAACAATTATTTGGCCTTTCCAGTGTTCCGGGCCTTCCGCGGGTTCGGCGCCGTCATCAAGGGCGCGCAAAACTGAATCGATGACGTGATTAACATCGTCGATACGTGTCGCTAGATAGACGTCTTCCATCGAGCCGAATACTTTGATCAGTTCTTTTCGCTGTTGCTGCAGCGCTGCTTCCGCGTTGATCAGTTCTGCCTTGATGATCTCAATAGGGCGTTGTGAAAGCACGCCATCGTCGAGCATCAATATATGCGTTTCGATGAAGGCGCTGACATCGCTAGGTGCATCTTTTGGGATGTTATCCCGTGCGGTGAGGAGCTGAACACGTGCAGCTTTTAGGGCGCGTTTAAAACGACGAACTTCGGTCGGAACCGATTTTTTGGTTAAGGAGCGAGACGTGACATCAATTTGATTGCGCCTAAGAAGATAGGCATCGCCGATAGCAATACCCCGAGAGACTCCGATGCCATTGAACATCAGGCTCATTAATGCTTACTCCTCTTCGTCGAAACGTCGGTTGATTAAATCGGTCACAGCGTCCATCGCATCTGTTTCATCTTCACCTTCTACAGTGAGCGTCACCATCGAGCCGCATCCGGCGGCCAACATCATGACGCCCATGATGCTTTTGCTGTTGACCCGTTGCCCCTCTTTTTCAATGTCGATATTACTGGCGAAAGATGACGAGAGTTTGACAAGTTTGGCGGCGGCTCGGGCGTGCAGCCCCAGCTTATTGATGATTTGGAGTTCGCGAGTAATCACAGTCTATCGATACCTCTTATTCAGGAGAGTTGGCGATGACGCTTGGACACGTTGCCTCGATGGTTACTGAAGTGCGATGCGAGTCGCTCTGTTAGGTAGACAGAGCGGTGTCTACCGCCTGTGCAACCGATTGACACTGTCAGATAAGCGCGATTTTCAGAGTCGAAGTAGGGGAGCCAACGGTTGACGAAGTCTCTTATGTCTTTATACATGTTTTCAACCTCTGGCTGTATTTCCAGAAAATCAATAATTGGCTTTTCTTTGCCGGTGTATTCGCGTAAATCAGGTTCCCAGTGTGGATTGGGAAGGCACCGTACGTCAAACATGAAATCGGTGCTGGCCGGGGCTCCGTGTTTGAAGCCGAAGGATTGGAAAATAAGTGCCAGCCCGCCTTGTGTTTTACCCAGCAGGTACGTACGGATGATATCGCGAAGGTCGTGTAGGTTCATGGACCCCGTATCAACGACCAGATCGGCTTCGCCTTTGACAGGTTCCAAGAGTCGGGATTCATCATCGATAGCACTTATCAGTGATAGATCTTCACTGCTTAGCGGGTGTTTCCGTCGGGTCTCTGAGAAGCGTTTAACCAAAGTATTTCGATCTGTATCTAAGAACAGCACTTCTACCGTGGCATCCTCTCGAGATCGAAGGTCGTGGAGTAGGGTTAGTAAGTTGTCAGCCGTGGCGCGTTCGCTACGCATATCAACACCGATCGCCAGGTTTGCATAAAGCTCACTGCCGCTGGCCAGTAATTTATCAATTAGGTCGGGCAGTAAGTTGGCCGGGATGTTGTCAATGCAAAAGAATCCCTCGTCTTCAAGCGTATGCAAGGCAACGCTTTTGCCTGAACCTGATAGTCCGGTTACGATCGTTAAACGTGTCATTTACTCAGGCTCTGTCCCTGGAAGGGCTTCAACCCCTGATTTTGGTCTAATGTCTTGGGATGCATGCACATTCTGTGCATTCATCGCCAGAGCATCGGCTTGTTTTTGTACGAGATCTTTTGAGGCGCTGTAACCGCCTGCCCGCAGTATCTGATCGCGGATGGCAGCTTCAACAAGTACTGCCATATTCCTGCCGGGTGCAACGGGTATTGTTCTTCTAGGTACATTAACGCCAAGTACCAGGCGAGTATCAGAGGGCTCGCTGATGCGATCACCGGCAATACTGGCCAGATCCTCGTTGAAACCTTCTGCGCTTATTGGCTTCAGGTGCACGATACAACGCAGTATTTTTCGTGCCCGGGTATGTGCATCACCGTACATCAAAGCGATATTCAAAATACCGAGGCCGCGTACTTCCAAAAAATCGCGTAATAAAGGAGGGCAGCGGCACTCAATAGTGCCCGGTGCAATGCGGGTAAACTCGGGTGCATCGTCTGCCACTAATATATGCCCGCGGCTAATAAGTTCTAAAGCCAGCTCGCTTTTGCCTACGCTCGCATCGCCAGTGATCAGTACGCCTGTGCCGTGCACATCCATCATAACGCCGTGAATAATCTCTTTTTCTGCTAGCAGCTGTACGAGAAGAAAGCGCATGCGGTTGTGTAACTGCGCGTACTCGAGCGGTGTGACAACCAGCGCAATTTGTTCTTTTTCGGCAAGTGCTACCAAGCTTGGTGGAGGCGTCAATTGATCGGACACAACGATCATGTCGCACGTCTCTGATAGCGAATATTCAAATCGGTCAGCGTCGAGATCGTCGGTTTCACCGAACAGGCGGACTTCGGCAGCACCTAGCAATTGAATGCGATTGGAGCTGTTGAAATTGAGCGGTCCGAGCAGGCGAGGCCTGTCTTCAGGCGCTAAATCCCGGGTAAGCAAACGTGATTCGGAGCCCTGACCTGCAACCCAAGACAGCTTCAGGTCACTTTGCAGAGTTTCAAACGCTTCACCGACCGTTAGTTGTCGAGAGGGCATCGCTTACGATATCTCCTAGTGAGGGTTAGCTGTTGCCAACCGGTTCTAGTGAAAGTAGATGCGTATAAAGCTTGTCGGGTTCTGTGAAATTTCGAAGTTGTGTTCGCAAGGCTTCATCGCTAAACCGGCGGGCCAGCTGAGCCAGTATTTTCAAGTGCTCGTCGTTGCACTTTTCCGGTACGAGTAGCCCCAGCACTAAGTCTACTGCCTGTCCGTCTGTGGACTCGTAGTCGACACCTTTGTTCAATGTAACAAAAGCGGCAATAGGTTCCTGGATGCAGCTTAAACGGCTGTGTGGTAGCCCTACACCATGTCCTAAGCCGGTACTGCCAAGGCGTTCGCGACTTATCAGTGCGTCCAGAATGGCCATGTCGGTCAGGGTTTCGACATCGTCTTCCTTTTTCTCAGGCACTTTTCTGGATTTCTTCTTGCCGATAGACAGCCCGCTTTTTGCCGGTGCTTTTTCGACGTCTTCGGGGTTTTGTTCGGCCGCTTTTTCACACTTAGCTAAATGCTGTGATCGCAGAGAATCACCGAGTAACTCGGCAAGCGTCTGTAGTGTGCGTTTTTTACTTTGAACGCTGTATTGACAGCGTATTCGCTCGGGTTCGAGCAGGTCGGATAAATCCATGTCGTCAACAATTTGCAATTCTTGGCGGCTCAAAGGCCCTGCACCCTAGGCTTGTGGCGTAGGTTGTCAGGGCCTTCGAGTGTGCGATGACGCTATTGTGCGCTCTCGCTGTCAGGATTAAAAGTGTTCGCTGTTAAGTTTTACCATCTATTCGACAAGGATGGGTTCACGCGATGATCGTCGTTGAGATTTTTGTTTTTCTTTGTGTCGGATCAATTGACGATCGAGTTTATCGGCGAGGAGGTCGATAGCGGCGTACATATCAGGCTCTGTGGTGGCCGCATGAAGCTTTTTGCCCGCAACTTGGATAGTCGCCTCCGCCTTTTGTCGCATTTTTTCGACCGTGAGAGTGACTTCTATGCCGAACAGGTTTTCAGAGTGTCTTTGGAGGCGTTCCATCTTGTCATTCACATAATTTCGCATCGAAGTCGTTACGTCTACGTGGTGACCGGTTACTGTGAGGTTCATGGGCATCTCCTGAATTGTTTAACTGTTTAGGTTTAACTAGGAATGCGAGGATGTTTTTCAACCCCTCGCCTGTTGTCCAGGACCATTGCGCGTCCTGTAGGAGGGGGGTGGCACACCCAAGGCTCCGTTGTCACCAGCGCGAATGGCCGGTGGACGGGGAGACGCTTTAATTGGGCGTGCGATTTATACATAAATACAATTAGTTCAATCGTTTGCGCTCATTCGATGGCGGAATCGCCATGGACTCACGATACTTGGCAACTGTCCTTCGCGCAACCTGTATTCCTTCAGCGACTAACGTACTGGCGATTTTACTGTCGGATAACGGTTTCGTGGCGTCTTCCGCAGCAATGAACTTTCGAATCATGGCGCGGATCGCAGTTGCGGAACATTCTCCGCCGTTGGCGGTAGACACGTGACTGGAGAAAAAGTACTTAAATTCGAAGATACCGCGTGGTGTGTGTATGTATTTGTGCGTAGTTACCCTCGAAATAGTCGATTCGTGCAGACTCAATTGTTCGGCAATATCGCGCAGTACGAGCGGCTTCATAGCTTCATCACCGTACTCCAGAAAACTTCTCTGGCGTTCAACAATGGCTGTTGCCACGCGTAACAGTGTCTCGTTTCGAGATTGCAGGCTTTTTATGAACCAACGGGCCTCCTGCAGATGGTTGCGCATGAAGCTATTGTCGTCGCTTTTGTCGGCGCGTTTGATCATGCCCGCATAGAGTGCATTGATTCCCAATTTTGGTGCGATGTCAGGATTGAGTTCAACGCGCCATACACCTTTGACTTTTTTAACGAAAACGTCCGGCACGATGTACTCGTCATGGTCGTTAACCAGTTGACGCCCCGGGCGTGGGTTTAGGCTGCGAATAAGCGCAATAGCTTCTTGAAGAAACTCGTCGTTGATTTTGAACAATCGGCGCAGGCGGGCAAAATCGTGAGCAGCTAAGAGGTCGAGATGCTTGTCAACGATCCCCATAGCTACGGTGATCAACTCTGACTCTGGCATCTGACTGAGCTGAATATTCATGCATTCGCTGGCATCTCTAGCGCCGCATCCTGGCGGATCGAGATGTTGAACGAGATGCAGGACGGTCTCAAACTCGTCTACGACAAATTTTTGCTCAGGATCGACGATATCCCTATTGAGTCCGTCAAGCAGCACGTCAACGTCGTCAAGCAGATAGCCGTTATTGTCAATGGCATCAATAATCGTTTCGGCAATTTCCTGGTCTCGCTCTGAGAGGGGAGCAAACCGGATTTGCTCGTTCAGGTGATCTTGAATGCTGGCAATGCCGGCATTGTGGAATTCGGTGAAGTCCCGCGACTCGCCATCCGTGCCGCTTCCTGAGCTGGTCGGTGTGGCGGAATCGTAAATGTCATCCCAAGCGCTATCGACGGGCAGCTCCTCTGGCATAACATCGTCGTTGGCAGAGCTGTTTTCGCCAGCGAGTTCCAGTTCAGATGCGGTTTGTTTCTGTTCTGCTGCGGCTTTTTCTTCTTCTCGATTGGCTTCTCGGGTCTCACGGGATTCGTTTGCCAGATCCGCTTCGCGAGGTTCTGCGCTTTCCTCGTCCTGCATTTCCAGCATTGGGTTACTTTCCAGCGCAGTTTGGATCTCCGTTTGCAACTCCAGCGTTGAAAGCTGTAGCAGCTTGATAGCTTGTTGAAGCTGCGGAGTCATGGCCAGTGACTGGCCCATTTTGATCTGTAGTGACTGTTTCATATTGCGTGTCCAGTAAAGCTTTTCGGGCTTGGGAAGTAACAGTTAGTTGCCTTACCTAGCAATTACTTCGCCGTAATCGAGTATGGCCCACAAAATAAATATTACAAACTTGCAATGTGCCGCCAAACTGATCCTTGCCAAGTAGTTTTGGCGGCCACTGAATGACTCTTCTTCAACGATTTGTCTCTAAACTAAGAAACCGGTTCTGCTAACAATTTTTATATTTTGAAGTTCTCGCCCAGGTAAACGGCTTTCACTTCCTCGTTTGCGAGAACATCATCTGGCGTTCCCTGTGCGATTAAATTACCGTGACTGAGAATATAGGCCCTGTCACAAATTCCGAGTGTTTCTCTGACGTTGTGATCGGTTATCAGAACGCCGATATTGCGCTCTTTTAGGTGCGTGATAATTCGTTGGATATCCAGAATTGAAATCGGGTCTACGCCTGCAAAAGGTTCGTCCAGCAGAATGAACCCGGGGTCTGCTGCCAAGGCCCGGGCTATCTCCACACGTCGCCGCTCACCTCCTGAGAGGCTGATGCCCAAACTGCTCCGGATGTGTGTAATTTGTAGTTCTTCCAGAAGCGACTCGAGCCGATCACGTTGATCAACTTTTGAGAGTTCATTGCGAGTTTCTAAAATCGCCATGATGTTCTGGCTGACTGAAAGCTGTCTAAATACCGACGCCTCCTGAGGCAGGTAGCCGACCCCTTGTCGTGCCCGAATATGCATGGGGTGGCTGGTGATATCTTCACCGTCCAGGGTGATTTTGCCTTGATCCGGTTTTACCAAACCGACGACCATGTAGAAGCAAGTGGTTTTTCCGGCGCCGTTGGGGCCCAGCAGACCAACAACATCTCCGCTGCTGACGGTCAGAGATACACCTTCAAGAATACGGCGTTTTTTATAAGCCTTATGAAGGTCAGAGGCGGCTAAAGTTCGAATCACTGCGCGTCAGAGCTCGCTGGTGGCAAAATTTGAATGCTCACGCGACCCGTTGATCCACCGCCTTCGGCGTTAACTTTTTGTGTTCTGGCGTCAAACACAATTAAGTCGCTGACCAGGTTTTGTCGTGGCTGGCTTAACGTGGCTGCTCCTTTGAGCGTTAATGTTCCCGCGATGGCATCGTAGATAATGGACTCCGCTTCGCCCTTCATGACATCGCCTGAGTCGTTCTCTTGCTCAAACTCTATGGGATTGCCTGTGCCGGTGATGGTGTGCAGCGCATTGTCTTTTAGAGAAATCGCTATTTCATCGGCACTGATTTTCATGCTGCCCTGACTGATTTCAACGTTACCGCTTAGCGTTTGCGTGCCCGCTTTTTCATCGAACTCGGATTTGTCAGCTTTAACATCGATAGGCTGGTTGAGATCACCTTCTCGGGCTTGTGTGAAACCGGCCGAGACGAGGCTGCCGAAGAGAATCAGGGTGCCAACACAATGTCGAAAATTATTCACGGATTGCTTCTCGAAGTCAGTGGGTTTGAGGGGGCAGAGCTTGATGGAGTTTATTCATTGGGCACCTCGTATCTGGCGCTGACATTGGATAACAGCGTAAGTCGACCGTCGTCTATGGCCGAGGTCATGCCGACTGCCTTGAGGGCCCAGTGCGCCGACACAATTTCTATGGTGGCGTTGGTTGAAACCTTATTGGAATCTGGTTGCACCATGAGTTCGTCGGTGGTGATGGTGATAGGCTCGCCGTCATTTCGACTGCGATGCATAACCACATTGCCATGCAGGGTGAACAGGTCGGGATCAGTATCGAAACGTCCGCTTGAAGAGCTGATATCCCAAGTTGCTCCCGGTCGGTTCAAATACATTTGGGGTGCGATGATTTCAGAGCGATCAGTATTAGGGTAGTGGGCCAGCGTATTGCCCTTTATCGTGTATTCAACAGAACCATCAGAGCGAAACTTTCGTGTTTTGAAATCGGCTATGTAGTAGTCGGAACGAGTATCACTCATGTTGATCGTTTCCTCTGTTTCGACTGTCGCAGGTGTTTCAATGCGATCCAAGGCTATGACTACCATTATTAATATAGGTAGCAATAACCAATAGCGAAAGAGAAAGCGCGCTAACATGGACTCAAACGACCCCGGCAGCCAATAGAGCGTGCATGGTCACAACGCTGTCCAGTTTTTTATTCGTGATCACCGGTAGCGAGGTGATTTTGAGCTCCTGCATGACGGACACCGCATTCACAGCCAGAGAGTCGCGGATTGTGGTCGCAGGATTGAGGGTCATGACAGAATCAATTTTCACGTCGCGAATGTCGATACCGGTAGCGAAAGTTCGGCGTAAGTCACCGTCTGTGAATATGCCGCAGAGCTCTTCGTTATCGTTCACAACGGCCACCATTCCAAGTCCCTTTGACGAAATTTCGACTAACGCTTCGGTGAGGGTTGCAGAATGATGACAGCGAGGGCAATCGGCTGGCGCCACCATGACATCGCGCACATGAAGTAGTAATCGTCTGCCAAGTCGGCCGCCCGGGTGCGAGCGCGCGAAGTCCTCCTCGGTAAAGCCTCGTATGCCCAATAACGCAACAGCGAGCGCATCACCCAGTACCAGCGAAGCGGTGGTGCTTGAGGTTGGAGCAAGGCCCAAGGGGCAAGCCTCCCGTTCTACGAATGTATTCAAGAGCACATCTGAGGCCTTTGCCAGCGGCGATGCTGGTTCGCCACACAAGCTTATTAAAGGGATGCCAAGCCTTTTAATTCCGGGAACCAATGTCAGCAATTCGCCGGAATTTCCGGAATACGAGATAGCAATGACGACGTCGTTCGACTTGAACATGCCGAGGTCGCCATGGCTGGCCTCAGCAGCATGAACGAAAAACGCCGGACTACCGGTGCTGGCAAATGTTGCCGCCAATTTGGCTCCAATGTGCCCAGACTTACCGATTCCGCAGACCACTATGCGGCCCTCGCAGCCAAGAAGCAGCTGACAAGCCAGGGCAAATTGATCGTCGATTCTCGCTTCGAGTGCTGCGATAGCAGCCGTTTCGATTTGGATAACCGAGCGCCCCAGGTTCAGTAGTGAATCTGTTGTGTCCTGCGTGTCTGTGGGTTTGCTATGCACAAATATTTAAACGAGCTGGGTGACGAATCCATCAATAATAGACCCGTAAAGAGCTATCTACTGAACTTTGTCACATTGGAATTAATTTAGGCTGTCTAGCTCATCCAGCTCATCCAGCTCATCCAGCTCATCCAGCTCATCCAGCTCATCCAGCTCATCCAGCTCATCCAGCTCATCCAGCTCATCCAGCTCATC
>JBGCGD010000039.1:0-3211 GCA_045110515.1 Granulosicoccus sp.
ACGATCACAGACAGCGATATTCAAAAGGTACAAGACAAGCTCAATAATCGTCCACGCAAGGTACTTAATATGAAGACACCGAATGAGCTACTATTCGGCATCTCCCCTAACGTTGCACTTGGGTATTGAATCCAAGTCATATTAGAAGATTCCTGCAAGCCATTATCTAATACAGTGATCCGTCAGCTAGTTGAGCGGGATGGGACAATCGCACAATACGATACGAGGATTCCGAATATTCCTGAATCCGGCTGGGGCCTTGATTTGATTCATAACGCCGCCAGTTTCGTGTCGTACTGCAGAACCGATGAACGCAATGTCTATGAGCTTGCCTTTAAGCTCGAGGCAAAACCTGCGGGTAACGATGACATTCATGATTTGTACAACAGCTTCATGAACGATTTTCCCGAACAAAAGAGCTTGTAGTAGAAAAACGCTAGCTTGATGCAAGACAAAATCGTACGGTAAGTGGTAAAACGGTACGAAAACGAGATCTTGCGATGCGCCCTCCCGAATTCAGGATTGACCTGGCTACGTTCTGGAAAGACCCCTACCCTGAGCTGAAGCGCATGCGACGAGAGGCGCCAATCTGCTTTGTCCCCCAGCTCAATGCCACACTGCTCACTAAGCGAGATGATATTTTCATTTGCGAAAAAAATGTTGCTGTATTCTCCTCTGATCAACCAGACGGTTTAATGACTCAGCTTATGGGTCAGAACATGATGAGAAAGGATGGACCTGCACATCTCACTGAGCGTCGACAAATACTGCCATCCGTGTCCCCTCGTACGGTCAGAGATACTTGGAAATCTCAGTTTGAAAAAGACACCAAACAAGTTTTACAAGATCTGGAAAAACACGACTCTATCGATATCGTCAATGATTTTGCCATGCCCGTCTCAGCGCATGCGTTAAGACATATCACAGGCTTAGTAAACCTCTCCACCCAAGCAATGGATGAAGTGTCGCAAGCGATGATTGATGGCATAGCAAACTACAACGGCGATCCAGAAATCGAAAGCCGCTGTAACCGGGCAACTCAACTCATCGATGACTCGATAGATGCAATGCTTCCGACGCTGAAAGAAAATCCGAATCATTCGATATTAAGCATACTTAACCAAAGCAAACAGCCTTTGCCCAGCATTCGCGCCAATATAAAACTGGCCATCAGTGGCGGTCAAAACGAACCCCGTGACGCCATAGCCGGTACGACCTGGGCGCTACTTACCCATCCCGAGCAGCTTGAACGTATTTTAAATGCGCAGTCTAGCTGGCTTGATGCCTTCGAAGAATACGCCAGATGGAATTCCCCTATTGGTATGTCACCAAGACGCATCGCTCAAGATTTTCAATACAACGGTCTTGAACTTGATGCCCAAAGCCGCGCGTTTCTTATGTTTGGCAGTGGTAACAGGGACGAATCTATCTTCGCCCATGCAGACCATTTTGATATCAGTAGAGACACATCAAAGGCAATCAGCTTTGGGGCAGGTCCACACTTCTGCGCTGGAGCCACAGCCTCGCGAACATTAATCGCGGACGTTGCTCTACCCATGCTGTTTGACCGCTTCCCGAACCTATCGATACTAGAGCCGGTAAAGATGGGTGGTTGGGCGTTCAGAGGACCTCTGTCACTTAAGGTTAAGTTGTAAGGCGAACTAAGCCTCGAGTCCAACCGGCACCACAGTCGTCTCTTTAATTTCTTCGAGGACGAAGCTGGCTGACACATCACTCATGGGCACTTGTTCAATAAGCCGTTGGTAGAACGCATCGTAGCCTGCCACCGATGAAAGCCGAACACGGAGCACGTAGTCTAAATCTCCGCTCATTCGCCACGCGGCGACAATTTCCGGCATCTCTAAAACGGCTGCACGAAATCGCGCCAACCAACCAGCCTCATGTTGATTCGTTTTGACAATGACCAATGCAACTAATGGCAATCCGGCTTTTTCAGGATCAACTAGCGCTACACGCCCTTTTATAAGCCCAGCCTCCTCCATTGCCTTTATTCGCCGCCAACAGGCGTTCCGCGACAGAGAAACAGCATCTGCCAGATTCTCCACAGCCAGACTTGCATCAGATTGAAGCAAATTCAGCAGTTCGCAGTTCTTACGATCCAAAATACTCCCCATGTCTGGGATAATATCCCAAATATAAGCCAAATGTATGTATTTTTTAGTCAAACTTCTCACGATTTGTATGACAACATTACCACTTCATCGCAATCGCTGAGATTTCCATGTCATCGCCCGTTAAAAGCAGCTTTCCCCGTGTTGGCCGACTTAACGCCCTGTTTACAGAGCACCCTGCATCGATCAATGAAAGCTATTTCCAGCATTTCCGTCATGCCATGAGGTACGCGGGTATTCTGAGCGCGATCGCTGCTGCTGCCGCACTTCACGCGCTTATTCCGTGTCTTTGCGAGACCACGGCCAGACGGAAAATCGCGGCTTTAAACGAAGAATTACAAAACAGATCAGCGCCTAAGAACGACTGATATGTGCCGACTCGCTGCTTGGATGGGACCCCACATCGCGCTGGAAGATGTCATCGTCACGCCTGCGCACTCACTCATCGAACAAAGTCAGGCTGCGACAGAAGCAAAGCTTGCGGTCAACGGAGACGGGTTCGGATTCGCATGGTATGCCGACAATGGAGATTTAGGACTTTACCGGGACGTACTTCCCGCCTGGACGGACGGCAACCTGCTCAGTCTGTCATCAATGATCCGCTCACGCCTTTTTCTAGCTCATGTTAGAGCTTCTACCTTCGGTCAGGTATCACGAAGCAACTGCCACCCTTTTACATCGGGCAGCTGGAGTTTCATGCACAACGGCAAAATCACAAGTTTTGGCCACCACCGTCGTGCACTCGAATCAACACTATCGGACAAGCGCTACTCACAGCGCTGCGGCAACACCGACTCCGAGCTGTTTTTTTTACTGCTTCTGGATCATGGGCTTGAAGAGAATGCGCAGAATGCAGTATCAAGCGTTTTAAGCCTTTTCAAAGATTTACCGGCAATCGACAACGACGCGACACGGGTTGCTGCTGTGCTCAGCGACGGCAACCGTCTTATTGCCATTAGATACTCATCAGACTCCCGCAGCCCAACGCTGTACTATAAAAAGCAGGCAGATGGGGGGCTGTTCATTGCTTCAGAGCCTTTGCACAACGATAGCGAGAACTGGAACAGCCTGGAAGAATC
>JBGCGD010000040.1:0-95379 GCA_045110515.1 Granulosicoccus sp.
CGTATGCACGTGCTTCACCACCCATCTTTTCTGCTTGGCAGATAGTCAGGGCTGCTGTAAGCGTTGTTTTACCATGATCAACGTGGCCTATTGTGCCTACGTTGACATGGGGTTTGGTTCGTTCGAATTTTTCCTTAGACACTTCTGTTCTGGCCTCGTTTTCGATTGATCGCCCATGCGACCTTTTGGTTCACGTCTGGGCTGCGGATGATACAGTATTAGGGCTCAACGATGCAGTACTGCATCAACCACCGCCTGAGGTGGTACTTCATAACTCTCAAATTCCATTGAATAAACCGCTCTGCCCTGCGTGGCGGAACGTAAATCTGTGGAGTATCCAAACATTGTTGCAAGCGGGACAGTTGCCCGGACAACCTTACCTCCCGGCTGCTCGTCCATACCCACAACTACGCCACGACGACGGTTTAGGTCGCCCATGACATCACCCATGTACTCCTCAGGGGTGACTACTTCAACTTTCATTACTGGCTCTAACAACGTGGGACTGGCATCGTTTGCGCCATTACGGAACCCCATTGAGCCCGCTATTTTAAACGCAATTTCGTTTGAGTCCACATCATGATAGGAGCCGTCATACAACGTAACTCTCATATCGACCATTGGATAGCCTCCTAGCACGCCATTTCCAAGCGCGTCCTGAATGCCTTTCTCAACAGCCGGCACATATTCTTTGGGTACAGAACCGCCCACAATTTCACTGACAAATTCAAAGCCGGCGCCACGCTCAAGAGGCTCCATTCGCAACCAAACGTGGCCATATTGGCCTGTACCGCCCGTTTGACGAACAAATTTGCCTTCTGCCTCAACAGTTTGGCGAATCGTTTCGCGGTACGAAACCTGGGGTTTTCCGACGTTTGCCTCAACGTTGAATTCCCGCTTCATACGGTCAACGATGATGTCTAGATGCAACTCACCCATACCACTGATGATAGTCTGCCCTGAGTCGTCGTCGGTTCTGACCCGAAACGAGGGATCTTCTTTAGCCAGCCGGCCCAAGGCTGATGCCATCTTTTCTTGATCGGCGAGGGTTTTCGGCTCGACAGCAACAGCAATAACAGGCTCTGGAAATTCCATTCGCTCAAGCGCAATCGCTTGTTTTTGCTCACATAAAGTGTCACCCGTACCGACTTCCTTTAGACCCACGGCAGCAGCGATATCACCCGCCCGGACCTCTTTAATTTCTTCTCTATTGTTGGCGTGCATTTGAAGCAAGCGACCGATACGTTCCCGCTTACCTCGTAGCGGATTGAAAACCATATCGCCTGTTTTCACCACACCTGAATAGACTCGCAAGAAGGCTAAGGAACCGACGTAACTATCGTTAGCTATCTTGAAAACCAACGCAGAAAAAGGCGCATCATCTTTTGCCGGTCTCTCACCGATGGTTTCGTCAGCCAACACGCCTTCTACGGCAGCCACATCGTCTGGGGCTGGCATATAGTCGATGATGGCATCCAGCAAAGACTGCACGCCCTTATTCTTGAAGGCTGAACCACACAAAACGGGTACGGCTTCATTTGCCAATGTACGAATTCGCAGACCGCGGCGAATATCTGATTCTGACAGCTCGCCCGACTCTAGATACTGATCCATCAGTTCATCATCACCTTCCGCTGCTGCCTCCACCAAAGCCTCTCTGGCTGCGACTGCCTCATCTTGAAGCTCGGCTGGAATATCTCCGACAACAAAGCTGACGCCTTGATCTTTTTCGTCCCAAAGAACCGACTTCATAGAAATTAGGTCGACGACACCGGCGAAGTTTTCTTCCGAACCAATGGGAATCTGGATAGGTATGGGATTCGCACCCAAGCGCTCTTTTATTTGATCGACAACACGGCTGAAATCGGCGCCGATACGGTCCATCTTGTTGACGAAAGCAACCCTAGGAACGTCGTATTTATTCGCTTGTCGCCAGACAGTCTCTGACTGAGGCTCTACCCCACCCACTGAATCGAAGACTGCTACTGCGCCGTCCAGCACGCGAAGCGAACGCTCCACCTCGATGGTGAAATCGACGTGGCCGGGTGTATCAATAATGTTGATTCGGTGCTGCTCGCGACTGCCATCCATGCCTTTCCAGAAGCATGTAGTCGCTGCAGAAGTTATGGTGATGCCACGCTCTTGCTCTTGTGCCATCCAATCCATGGTGGCAGAGCCATGGTGTACTTCACCGATTTTGTGAGAGACACCAGTGTAAAAGAGGATGCGCTCGGTCGTGGTCGTCTTGCCGGCATCAATGTGAGCCATGATGCCGACGTTACGGTACAGTGTTATAGGCGTGATGCGTGCCACTAGCTAACCCTAGACTAAGACCTGCGTCACACCCGAGCCGCCTACCAGCGGTAGTGAGAGAACGCCTTGTTTGCTTCCGCCATGCGATGTACGTCATCGCGCTTTTTAACGGCAGTTCCGCGCTTTTCAGCTGCATCACTCAGTTCGCCAGCGAGCTTAAGCATCATGGATTTTTCACCGCGCTTTCGAGCTGCGTCGATGATCCAACGCATGGCCAGAGCACTGCGACGAACAGGACGAACCTCTACAGGAACTTGGTAGGTTGCACCACCAACACGGCGCGACTTAACTTCCACAGCCGGGCTTACGTTCTCTAAAGCAAGCTCGAGAACTTCAACAGGCTCTGCTGCGCCCTTCTCTTTGATTACATCCAGCGCGCCATAAATGACTCGCTCTGCAACAGCCTTCTTGCCATCAAGCATCATGATGTTGATGAACTTAGCCAACCGAACACTACCGTACTTGGGGTCTGGCAGGATATCGCGCTTGGGTGCTTGTACTCTTCTTGACATGCTGTCTTAACCTTTCGGGCGCTTAGCGCCGTATTTTGAACGACCCTGACGACGTGAATCGACGCCCTGGGTATCCAGACTGCCGCGCACCGTGTGGTATCGGACACCTGGTAAATCTTTCACACGACCACCGCGGATCAGTACGACCGAGTGTTCTTGAAGGTTGTGGCCTTCACCGCCGATGTACGAAGTCACTTCGTACCCATTGGTAAGACGTACACGAGCCACCTTACGCATAGCCGAGTTCGGCTTCTTAGGTGTCGTGGTGTAAACCCTTGTGCAAACGCCACGCTTTTGCGGGCAGGCCTGCAGTGCAGGTACATTGGATTTCTCCGCTTTGCGCTTTCGCGGCTTGCGGACGAGTTGATTGATCGTCGCCATACAGTGCTGTCGTTTAATCCGTCATGGCCTATGCGCCATGGGTCGGTAACCTTGGTAAAACCTCGGTTGGAAAAAGATCAGGAATTCATAACGAAAGACAGGCCGCTAGTGAACGGCCTGCTATCGAGCTCCGGAATTGTAAGGGCGGGTATGCCCCCTGTCAACCATATACGGAAGGTTCTGGAGCACTAAATGGTATAAAACGCACCCGCAGCTGCTTTCAAACTGAAGATATGACCGTTTAATGCTGTATAAACAATCACCTACACAAGGCTCACTGCCTGAAGTTAGAACCGATCTGTGATTGTTTCAAACAGAACTTATTTTAAATTATAGATGCTGATCTTGGAAAATTAATGTGACCCATAAAAAAAGCCCTTCGTGGGAAGGGCTTTTTCTCCTGACTATCAAGAACGACCTTTGCCAAGACCATTCAGCTATTAGGCGGCTTTACTGGTCTCACCGCCTTTAGCCTCCTGAAGAATTAGACTCAATTCGCTGAGGTCTTCCTCGCATAATGAGAGCGCCTGAACCTCTTTCATGTTAACGATATCGAAATCTTCCTCGTAATCCATATCCGCAATACCTTCCACTATACAAACCTTATCCACCAACCGGATTATGGCCAGCACAGTATTTGATGGGTCTAGCTCTTCAGCATTTTGGTTGCGAACGATGGTTTTGTACTCCTCTGGCAGGTTCCAACTCTCCAGCAGATACTCACCGTGCTCGCAGTTCATGCTCAGCAGCGTTGCATCCACTATCTCATCGGAAATTTCCAAGCCCTCTTTCGCTATTATCTCTTCGAGGATGCACAATAGCGAAAGCTTGCCGATATCGTGCAACAACCCCGAGACGAATGCCTCGTCAGCAAGGCGACGAAATCCTGCGTTGGCAGCAAGCCAACGAGAACCGAGTGAAACGGCGGATGTGTGCTCCCATAATCGCGTAAGCCTTGACTTGAACAATCCGCTGGATGCACTGTACAGGCGTTTCTGACTGACAGAAAAGACTATCGACGCAATCTGACGCACACCAAGACGAACTGCCGCCTCCTTAAGACTGCCCACCGGAGACATACCGGCAAAGAATGCCGAATTTGCCATTTTTAGCAACTCTGCAACTAGGGCCAGATCTTCTTCGATAATCTGGCAAATCAAATCAGCATCTAACTTGTTTTCGCGAACCTCGCGGTTGATTCGTAGCGCGATATCATCAAAAACGGGGAGTTCGACTTCACCGGCCTCCAAACGTTTACTAATAAGTAGCTCTAGTTCTTGCTGATCAATCATGATTAATGTTCCGGTGGTATTCCACTTGACCCACTTTGACGACTGAAAAGACCCTCAAAGCGGATCGACGGTGGAAGATCCTCTCCCGCGACGCTCGCTCAGTAGGTGATGGAATGGCCCTACAACCCATTTGCTAGGCAGATCGTTGACCCTTACTTGATTTGGGGTGATGCGGGTCGTTCGAGGCATCCCCGGTGTGCCGGTGATGGACTTCTTCTCTGAGGATAGCGACATCTTTGGGTGCCTCTAATCCCAACCTGACGCGATTGCCTTCAATATCGAGAACACACAACGTGATGTCGTCGCCAATAAAAATCCGCTCGTCGACTCGTCTTGTGAGTATCAGCATCTGAATTTGTCCTTGTCTGTAAATCGTAACTCTCTCGTACTCTGGTTTGCGGCTATGTCCACAGAAGATTGAAGGCTTTATGACAGGCTTAAGGTTAGCCCGAGTTATTCGACGCGCTGGCATAGTCCAGATGCTGCAATATAAAGCTTTGCCAATTCCAAGCAGCGCGCCAGCAATATGTCACATATCAACAAAATGCCGGACTTCCAGCACCTAGTACTAAAAAAAAGAAATACACGGCTCAAGAAACATTAGATATAACCGTTACCCAGAACTCCCCCAGAACCCCGATATCAAGGGGTTTCAAGCATTTTTAAGAAACAGAAATAACCTCAAACGTTACATAAAGATGTAAGTGCGTCCTGATCTTGCTCTTTCAGTATCACTCCTGCCAATTAGCGGCGGGCAACGAATGAGAGCAACATTATGATTAACTCTGTACCCGTGTCTCAAGACACTACAATCGCTACTTCAGATATTACGAACGCCCTTGACGGGATCCTAACAACTGACAAGTTCCTTGCATCACCCCAGATGTCCGCGTTCTTGCGTTATGTCGTAGAGCAAACGCTTATCGGCAATACTCGTCGCATTAAGGCGTTCACAGTCGGAATCGAAGCACTCGGCAAGCCGGCAAGCTTTGACCCACAGACAGATCCGTCCGTACGAGTTCTGGCCAAGCGCCTTCGTTCTTCTCTGGACACTTACTACTTGCAGAACCCAGACACCAAAATCTTTATCGAGATGAAGCCTGGCTCTTATGTACCTAAGTTTTTGCTGCGCAGCGAAATGCCTGTGACCATGGCACCTATGCCACATCACCAGCATCAGCCATTGAACAATCAACCTGCTCAGAACCCGGTGCAGAACACCATGCATTCAGAACCTGCACGTGAAGCTGTAACACAAAATACTAACGGCTCAGCAGCTGAACAGTACAGCTCTGCTCACCTGAGCGTACAGCAACAGCCAAATGCTCACACAGGACAGTCGAATTCAGATGCAGCTAACAGTGGATCTCATGACGATAAGGAAGATCGAAACGCAAGTATCAACCAGCTATGGCAAGCATACAAGTCTTCTTCCAAGGTCGCATAAGCACCTTGGAAAATGGTTAGAACTCATTAAGCGACCGTTTGAAATTACACTAACGGTTGCTTAATTTTTTGTATTAGAAGTCGAACGTCTATTTGTGCCTCGCTATTAGGATGACGCTTTGGTATTAACATCAAAGGCTATCTTCCAAACTCCGCTTTGATCTTGGCAGTAGCCTAAGACTAAGCGAGCTTTCCCTCCTATGACATGTGCAGCGGGCATTCTCTACTCTTATATAAGGAAAGATAAGAGCACAACGGCCTAATTCCCGAACAGCTACAGTTCAAGCAGTTGTACGAATAATTACGCCCAAGGCTTGCTCTTCGAGCATATTCAACTCACAAGATGTTTAAGTCGGTCGTTGTAGACGCATTCTCGTTGCACACGGTTGGAATATGACTTATTGATACACCGAGTAAGCTTGCAGACTGGGCCTTTGCTACGCGAAGTAGAGATAACCACTTTGTTCATCCCCAACCACGCTTTCACGCACTAGTTTTATCGCTGCGACGCTAACTCTAATTCAAAGCGTCCTAACATATCCTGAGTGTATCCAGCTGCAATCATGAGAGTGAAGTACTCTTGATATAAAGTTGCAATGACTTCATTCTTTCGGCTGTTAGCGTTGAACAAACGCTCTTCTACATCAATCAGCTCAATGATATTGACAGTTCCTAGCGCAAGGTTTTGCTTGTTCAGGCGTTGCAGTTCCTCATGAGCGGCTATTTCATCGTTTACAGCATCCAATGCCAGTCGTGAAGCAGTAATACCGTTATAGGATTGGTCAATATCTCTAAAAACATCCCTTTCCAGCTGTCTTCTTTCAGCTTCGAGCTCGCGGAGTTGTGCTTCTGCACGTCGTACACCACCGCGTCTCTCTCCACCGCTGTAAAACGTGTAATTAACTAAAAACTTAGCAGCAGTTTTAAACCGATGAGGGGTTTCCTGCCCTTCGTCGTCAATAAACGAACTACTAAGTTCGACATTTAATGTGGGTTTGAATAAACCGTTAGCCGATTTGACTTTTAGCTGTGTGGCTTCGGTATTCATTTGATTGACGACAAAGCCGCTATTTGAGGCAGCTCCTTTATCCAGGTAGCTTTGCAGCGGTAGCAAATTAAAGTCGCTGAAGGTATCCGGCGAGCTTGCTATAAATCTTTCTAAGTCAGGAACTAAAAACCCCAACTCACTGAAAGCATTATTCATAGAGGCGGTTGCTTCACTTTGAGCACCCCTGGCTGATGCCACCCTAGCACGAGCAAAATCCACTTCCAACTTACTAGTTGCACCTGCTTTGAACATTGAATCCAGGTCGTTAACCAGCATGTTCATGGTTTCGACAAATTGCTTTGCCTGCGATAACTCCAACTGATAACGCCAGTAGTCTACGTAGTTTGTGACAACCTGAAGAAAAAGCTCTTCTATTTCGATTTGCGATTCGGCTTCTGCAGCGCTTATTAATCGGTTACTGCGATCGTAGCTTGCTTCCGCGGTACCACCGTCGTACAACAGGTGCGTTGCTGTCACTTTCAGGTTCTTACCAATAGTCTCAGCGTACCCCGCATCCTCACTATCGACGGGATCGTTATACTCAGGTCCGAGACTACTACTCAGTGCAACAGTAGGAAATCGATAGGCGCCCACTTGTCTGGCTTGTTGAACCGCTTGTTCTACCCTTTCCCGCGCCATGACAATACCGGGATTATCCGCCAAGGTTTGTCTTAGCAGTTCGCCGAACGCTAACTTGCCAAGATCTTCATCATCAAGATTAACGCTAGGCAATTCAGATTCTGGAAGAGTTCCTTGAATACTCTGTTCGAGAGATACATCCTCGGCATCAACAAAGTTTTCGGGCCTTTGAGTGTCGGCCGCGTCCGTTACGTCTGTTGCTGATTTGAAACTCTCATTCGAATGAGAACTACTAGGGTCATCTGTATTTTTGGTGACATCAGCCGGGGCGAACAAGGACGGCGATTGGTCCTTACCAGACGCCACCTCACCAGCTACCGCGTCAGCGGCCATAATGTCAGCAGCGCTTCGCGCCGCACCCAGAGCAGGCTCTATTGCCGAATACCCTTCATCTTGAGTGACATCGTCAATTTCAGACAATCCGGATTCATTCCACATTGCATTTAACGTAGACAAAAGATCAGGGTCGATGATGCCCGCTGGATCGACGAGCTTAGGTAACGGCTCTGATGTTTTGGAACCCACGGGTTCTTCTGCAGCGACTATGGAGCTAGCAAACGAATTGACAACCAACGCAACCGCAACCGCCACGTACGTAAGCGTGAATCGACGTTCTGCGTGTTTAGTGAGTGTATTCATTCCAGTACATTTATTTGTAAGCGCGTCCATCCTTCTGAATCCTCAATCTCTTCAGCCTCAACAACTGTCAGATTGATATTCTCTCTATCTATGCTAGATGAGAGTAATGAGTTACGGACATTCAGCATACGAGCGACAGCCAACCTTTTCTCGCGACTTTGCGTTGCCGCATTAGCCGTTTTGGGAGACGTGAGTACGACTTCTAGCTTTTCAGATCCATGCTGTTGCGACATCTGTTCGATGAATTCCATAATTTTCGTCTCACTTTCTTCATCGACAGTAATGGCACCAGCATCGTGCAGGATCACCATTGATTTGTCATCGTCTGACGCCATAACGATTTGCTCCGTCGATTGTTCACCGAAGGATTGAGCTGCTTCAGTCTCGTTCTTAACAGCAACGGTCGATTTTCCTCCCCCTTCGCTAATTTTAGTTTCCTTAGACTTCAGTTCATTCCGTAACTCTTTATTCTCCCGCTTGAGCTCCTTGAGCTCAAGAATTTCAGCTTCTACGAAAACGCGGCTTAGTTCCGACGTCACTCTTCCTTCTACTTTCGCCTTATACGTTATCGTGTAAAAGTACAGAACCGCAGCAATGATAAGAACAAAGAATACGAACATGATTACAACAGCAGATAATATGTCAACGAAGCCCGGCCAGGCATTCGCCGCCATATCTGTATCGCCTTCTGCGCTCATTGACCACCTCCAGTAGGCGCAGCAAACGCTGTGAAGCTAGAAACTACTCGCCTCATGCCACATCTCTATCAGGGTCTTGCTTGTCATCCTTACGACGTCCGTACTCATTATCAATCAGCTTTGCAATCTTCTTGAGCTCGCGCTGTTCTTTAGCAATAAAAGGAATAATGTCCTTATTGACAGAGCTAGAGATGTTTTCACCGATCGTTTTCTTCAGCATGTCCGACTCACGGCGGAATTGATTCTGAAGATCCGCTTGAACTTGTTGGTCTCTCAGAGCAGTTCTCCTCTCAGTTTTCAACACCAACTTTTCAAGTCGTTTAATTTGATCGGCGAGCTCTTGGACGTGATCGACATCCTGACGGGACAAACGTGCTACTTTGTCGTTCATACGACCCAACGCTTTGCTCAAACGATCAGAGGTTTGGATAACATGTCTTGGGATCTCAGACTTTAGTGTGTTCGACAATCCATCGAGGCTTGAGACTATGTCTGAGTTAGTACTAGAAAACCTACTAAAGTGTTCATTGATGCCACTCATATGATCACCAATAGCTTTCTGGTTTTCAACCAAAGACGTTGCAAATTCAGTAGTCAGTACACTGTCCAACCGCTTCTGATGATCAATCATAGATTCAACACCATTGTTGAGATTGGTTAACGAACCTACCAACTCTCCCTGTTGTTTGAGAACATTTTCGGTATTTTCTATGGACCTCCACGAAGCGTCAGCAGAAATCAGAATAGCATCAACAACGTCAGCTAACTCACGCTGGGCATTTTGAGATGTTTGAATAAAACCTACAATCCACGCCTTCAGCTCAGCATCGTCGACCGGAGCGCTATTTGGCTTTTGTCCAGCAGCTTGACGTGCTTGATTCGATCCAGGAATCTGTTCGTCTAACCAGCGACTGAAATTCTCAATGAACGTATCCTGCGCACCTGTTGAAAAAAACTGGATAGTTCCAACAAGCAGTGATCCGGACAAGCCGAATAAGGATGAACTAAATGCTAGACCCATGCCTTGAAGTGGCGCTGCCAGATCGGAGATAAATCCGGACATACCACCTTCGCTGTCTGCACTGATATCCGCCATCCCAGCCATAGCAAGACCTACCGCATCAATCGTTGCCAGAAGACCCAGGAAGGTTCCCAACAAACCCAGCATGACCAACAAACCACTCAGAAAGGTGACCTTACCTCGACCTCGCCCCATCCTTGCACCGACTTTGGATTTGATCATCCTCGCGTCAGTGTCATTCACGTTTAGTGAACCCGTGTTTTGTAAATTGTCTATAAGGTTTTGAAAGTTTTTACAATCCAGTATGGGTGCTTTACGTAATAAATCCTCTTGAATAGCTTCGATTTCAGAATCTCGAATTCTAAACTGAAGTGAAAGAGCTTCTAACCGGCTTAAAAATAACCCGGTTGACCAAAGACGCAAGTTCGCCGCAATAGACATCCCCACACCAATTGCCATTATCGAAATGATTAAACCATTGAGTGGAACATTGGTTTGAAAGGCTGCTGATAGGGTTCCAAAACCAATAACAACCAATAAAAATACGGCGAACAAATTCGCCAAAATAGAAATTGGAATGTACTTTGTGAAGGACAGCGGTAGCAACGGATGATCATCGTTAAGATGCAACCACTCTACAGCTCTTGACTTTAAGGTGGGCTTCACCTCCTCGTCAGCTTGGTCTTCTTGACTTAGTGGATTATTCATTGTCTATGCTTCACTGTGTTTAGCCTTCTCTCAAGGCTGTTGCACGCAAGCGTGTCAAAGGCTTCAATAGCGCACCCAACACGGATATCCTTCCGGTCAGGATATTAATTTCTGCGGTCATACCAGGACGCACAACGCGTTCATCGTCAAATCGATCAGAGTCCAATGCCACACGGATTTTGTAGAATTCCCTCGCATCCGCGTTTGAAAATGTATCTGGGCTTATATACGACAGTGTCCCTTCAAGCCCTCCGAACAATGCATGGTCATAAGCACTTATATGAGTCATCGTTTTTAATTCAGGCCAAACTTTACCGCGATCCTCGGTAGACATGTTTCCCTCAACAACAAGGGTCTCGCGGGCGGGTGTAATCTCAGCCAAAGGTGCGCCGGGCTGGGATACGCCACCCTCAGTATTCACAAATAATTGGTTAACCCGCCCATCAATCGGCGAGATAATTTCCGACCGCTGTACTTGATCGGACAATGCCGACAAGCGTTCCTTTATCCCACTAAGTAGAACTTCAACTTCGTTTAGCTCTTCTTTGGCACTGGAAGCGTATTGACTTTGGGCTTCTAAAACCTCACTACTGGCTTCTTGTTTTTCCGCCTCAACTATGGGAATTTGCATTTGCGCATTGCGTTGGCTGGACTGCAACTTCACTAACTCGCCTTTGACTTGCAAGTAAGCAGCTTCAGAGACGATGCCAGAATCATATAAACCTTTTTTTATTTCTGCCTGCCGTGACAGTACTGTTATTTCCCCAGCAATGCTTTTTATACGCGATTCGAGTGCTGCGATTTCCAGATCTTTCTGTTGCCTGCGGGTCTCCAATCCTGTAATACGCTCTAAATATTCTTTTCTACGTAGCGAGAACAGTTCCTTCTCCGCTGCTACAAAATCAGCGCGCTCGGTTGTTAGACTATCCGAGAATGTTACGTTATCATCACCAGCTACTTCAGCTAGCAACCGCTCACGCTTCGTCTTCAAAGACAACTGTTGAAGTCTCGCCTCGTGAAGTGTTGTGCGTACTCGAGTATTGGCAATTTGAAATAACGGATCACCGGCGCTGACTTCATCACCTTCAGCGACCAGAATTTTCATCACAATGCCGCCTTCCAGATGCTGGACGGTTCTCGCATTTCCAGCAGGAACTACCCGCCCAGTTGCTCGCACATGTTGATCAATTTCCGACACACTTGCCCACACGGTCGCTGATAGCATTAGCAGCACTACCGATAACACGGTCGCGTGCCGTCGAAATGAATTCACAGGCGCGCAAATAACGGATTCGTTGAGTCCTGACGAGTAAATGCTCTTCGTCTCCTCTGGGGCATTCTGTGAAACTGCGGACTTGAGCCCTGCGCCCATAGCCTTAAAAGATCTCATCATGCAGAGATCCTTTTCATGATCGCATCTGAATCGCCATCCGCCTTGACTGACCCCTTGTCCATAACAACTACACGGTCAACTAGGGACACCAAAGACATTCTGTGAGTAACCATAATAAGGGTTCGATCGCGAGTGAAAGCTTTCATCGTTTTCATGAAGTGACTTTCCAGTGCAGAATCCAGACCATTGGTTGGTTCATCAAACACAAGAACAGGGGTATCACGGAGTATCGCTCGGGCAATGGAAATAGCTTGTTTCTGTCCTCCGGATAAATTTCTGCCGTTTTCTCCGACATCTGTATCCAGTCCAGTTCCAGAATTCGCCATGACAAGATCAATACCCGCAAGCCTGGTGGCATTAGCAAGCTTTTCTTCAGTGCAGTGCTTTATACCTAGCAGTAGGTTATCTCTGATCGTGCCTGCCACAAAGAACGGATTCTGCGGAATAAGCGCGATGTTTTCACGTAACCTGGCTGACGTCATCGCTTGATAGTCGTAATTATCAATGCATATCTGACCTTCAGTTGGCACCAAGGCTCCCGCAATTGCCCGAGCTAAGGTGCTTTTACCCGCACCAGAGGGACCAATTAAACACAGACTCTCGCCAGCGTTAATAGACAAATTGACGTTATTAACTGCTGCAGTTGATTGCTCAGGATAGCTATAGGAGAAGTCCTTAACGTCAATCGCGCCTTGTAATGTCTGGCCCGGGCTCACTTTTCCGTTAGTGCGATCAACATCGCGAGTGAACAATTCGTCGATCGTTTTCAGACAATCCCTTGATTGCGTCCAGCGCGCGATAACCGTATGCAAATTCATAATAGGCGCGATGGTTCTGCTCGCCAATATAGTTGCGGCGACCAAACCACCGACTGTCAAGTTTCCAGCTTGTATTTGATACACTCCCACGACCACAATGAGTACATGATTAAGCTGCATCAAACCCAATGATGCGTGCTGACCAAGAGAGACCCAACGCTGACTTTTTCGCGCCGCTTCTGCAGCCTGTTCTGCCGATATATTCCAGCGGTTAAGGCTTGTGCCCGTTGCATTTAATTGTTTGATTGCGACGCTTCCAGTAAGCATCTCTACCATCATGGAGGACTTTTCCTGCATGGAGGAGAACAGTACTTTGGTCGATCTTTTTACGGGAATTTGAACCACTGCATTCAACGCCAGGATGGCCGCAGCAATACCAATAGGCACGAGAGTTAATGCGGGAGAAATTAGATAGATAACCAGCAAAAACAGCAGGAAAAAAGGAAAGTCAACTAAGGCTGGTACCAACTTTGTCGCATAAAAATCCCGTAGCCCCTGCAGCTCTCTAAATAGATTGCACCGCTCCCCTACTGAGAGTTGCATTTGTTCTTCCTGAACGCTGAGCATACGTTGCATCAGCGCCCCGTCGAACTGTACGCCCGTCCTTGCCGCTATACGCTCAAGAATGGACGTTCTGGCGGTTTTGAGTATGACGTCAAACACAATAGCCAAACCCACCCCCAGTGCCAAAACGGTAAGCGTTGACATCGCCAAATTAGGAACGACTGCGTCATAAACATTCAACGTAAACAGCGGCAGTGAAATAACCAGAAGGTTAATGAACACGGTGCAAACAACCACTTCGCCAAAGTTGGGCGTATATTTTTTAATCGGCTGCCAAAACCAATCGATGGTTCGCTCTTTGCTCATGTGGTCAGTCGAAGCATCTGTAAATCCTTGCTTCGGCGTGAGCACAATAACTCGGCCGCCCGTCCACTGCTCTAGGTGCGTGTCCGTGAGGGTTTGAGGCATTTGCCCGGGCAGCATGAGATCGTGCTGTCCGTCTTGACCCGGCATTACCACACCGAACTGATCATCCTTAAGAGGTAATATGATTGGCGTCAGCGCTTCTCGAATTTCGGCAGCCTCGGACTTTATGATCCTTAAACTGAGATCCAGATGGTTCGCGACAGCGGGCAAGTCCGCCATTCCCCACCTAGCACCTTGTGTAGGCAACTCTGCTGCCAGGCCCGCCAAGTCTGTGCGCATACGGTGAAACTCAAGAACAGTTTCAACGCAGGCGACTAAGGGGTCTTGACCAGATGATTCTTCAGATACAAGCTTGAGCATTGCAAGCGGTTTAAGTCTATAGCTGTCAATTCCTTTGACAGCGCAGACTTCATACCAACAAACCGCCGTATTACGTGCTAACCATTTAAAATCAGCTGCATTCCATCACTCCAGTCAACGGTTCGCGTGCTGCCTGAAACATTGTCTGATGTAACAGTTGCTCCGCTCTGTGTCAGGATAGATACATCGGCCAACGCAATCTTTCCTTGGTCAACATCAATGGTCAGTGTTCCTGATCCGGCGTTCAAAACTCCGCCCACATCATCGTTTCCGATTTCAAACGCATCCGCGCCGGTTAAATCAGTGCCCGTAAAGTCGATAAACTCTACATTGTTAAAAACACTTGCCAAATCAACGCCATCAATACCCTCTGTTGTGAGGTTATTTCCGCCTGCTGAATCAATGATGCTAATAGTGTCACTACCTCCGAAAGCATCTAAAGTGGCAGCCGCCAATGCGTCGACATCAAACGTCAATAAATCGTCTTGATTCGTTAGTCGATAGTCTTCGATACTAGACAGGGTGTCGGTATCAACACCTTGGTTAATGGTGCCGGTGGTTCCAGTAATCGAGCCACCTGTCACAGCCGTACCCGATGATGAGTAGTCGGCAATATCAGTACCAGAACCACCTGACAGCGTGTCACTTCCCGTACCGCCAATCAAAGTATCGTTGTTGTCACCACCCGACAATGAGTCGTTTCCGGCATCACCCGTTAGAACATCATTACCGATACCACCCACCAGCGTGTCGTTTCCGCCTTCACCCGTGAGGCTGTCATTGCCCGAACCGCCGGTTAACTCATTGGCAAACCCATCACCGGTGATGGTATCCGCAGCGTTGGTACCAACGACATTTTCAACGTTAACAATACTGTCGGTTTCCGGGCTACCCACCATGCTCGTGTTGACTGGTGTGGCGCCATTAAGGTTAACAATCAATCCCAAACCACTTGGGTGAGTACTGTAATCGACGGTATCGTTCCCTGCACCACCGTCAATAGTGTCATCACCAGAACCTGAGTTAAATACGTCATTGCCGGAACCACCATCAATGTTGTCGTTGCCAGCTCCGTCACTGATCGTATCGCTACCAGTACCCGTTATGATCGTATCGTTACCAGCCGCACCGTCAATCGTGTTGTTTCCATTGCCCGCTGAAATCACATTTGCAGACGAATCACCCGTGATGTTATCCGCTCCAGCAGTTCCAACGATATTTTCAATATTGAACAAGGTGTCATTAGCAGAACCAGTTACGTTAACTGTCGCTGCTGAAGCACCAGCCAATGTAACGCTGATGGCAGTAGCACTAGAGTGTATGCTGTAGTCGATCGTGTCAGATCCCGCACCACCGTCGATAGAGTCAGTGCCAGCATCTCCACTCAACGTATCATTCCCTGCGCCAGCATCGATCGTGTTATTCGCACTATCGCCGTGGATTATGTCGTTACCACTGGTACCCGTGATATTTTCAACGTTTCGAATAACGTCATCATTGGCTCCGGTCACACTGACATTCGTGTATACACCGCCATTTAAGGAAACGCTGATGGATGTTGCCGGACCAAAGGCGCTGTAGTCAACTGAGTCAGTTCCTGAACCTCCATCAAACGTATCGGAACCGGCGCCGACGACCATCGTGTCGTTGCCATCGCCACCGATTAATGTATTGACACCCGCACCGCCCGTCAGCGTATCGTTACCAACGTCACCGTTCAGCGTATCGTCGTCGTCCCCGCCAGATAGCGTGTCATTATCCAGTCCACCGAAGAGCACATCATTGCCAGCTTCGCCCGAAAGAACGTCATTACCAGCACTACCGGTAAAAGTATTGGCACTTGCATCGCCTGTGATGTTGTCATCACCTGCAGTAGCGATAATGTTCTCAATATTTTGCATGGTGTCATTAAAGTCACCTGCCACTGTAGCGGTAACAACGGACGCACCATTTAGATTGACAGTTAGTGATACGGCACTTGCTTGCGTGCTGTAGTTAACAGTGTCATTGTCTGCACCGCCGTCAAACTGATCAGCGCCGATTCCGGCCACCATCGTGTCATCTCCAGCTCCACCTTGCATGATGTCGTCACCGGAACCACCGTCTAAGGTATCGTTTCCGTCATCACCAGCAAGTGTATCGTCATCGTTGCCACCACTGAGATTGTCCGTTCCGTCACCACCATTGAGAACATCAATACCTGAACCACCAATTAGGGTATCGGTGCCCGCACCTCCGTTTAGTGTGTCGTTATCGTTACCTCCATTCAAGGTATCGTCTCCGTCACCACCGGTTAGAATATCCTGCCCATCATCACCGATAAGGTCGTCATTACCTGCATCACCGTCAAGTGAGTCGTTACCAGCACCACCAATAAACTCATTCGCGCTGGCATCACCTGTAATGAAATCATTGCCGCTCGTGCCGACGATACCTTCTATGTTAACAAGCTGATCGTTAGTGCCACCGGCCACAGTTGCAGTGACAGTTGTGCCACCGTTTAAGTCTACGGTCACACCCGTGACACCTGCCAGCCCAGAATAATCGACGCTGTCAGATCCGTCGCCACCATCAAAGCTATCGGTGCCATTGCTGGCCAATAGTGTATCGTTACCCGCATCGCCCAGAATGGTGTCGTCTCCATTGCCGCCGAATATAGTATCGTCGCCTGCATAACCATCAAGTGTATTGTTTAGATCATCACCATTAATGGTATCGCCACCGGTTGTTCCTTCGATGTTCTCAAAGTTTGAAATGGTTTGGTTGTCTCCACCAGAGACCGTGACCGTAGCCGGTGTAGAACCATTGAGCGTGACGCTAATGTTAGATACATCGTAATCTGAGTAGTCGATAGTATCTAAGTTGTCTCCACCGTCTAAAACATCCGCACCAGCGGATGCATAGAAGTAGTCGTTACCACCAGCACCAGACATTGTATCAATCGCACTAGAGCCTATAACTGTCTCGGCAAAGCTTGTCAGAATATACGCTTCAAAGTTAACAAAGGTATCGGTGGCACCGTCGATGTCCTGTGCTGTACCCAGCTGGAAGTTTATGTCTAAACCTGCTGTAAACGCACTGTAATCGAGTGTATCCGTACCACCCCCACCATTTAGGTAATCAGAAGAGGAAGAACCAATAATGGTATCGTTGCCCTCATTACCGTACAACTGGTTTTGCGCATTGCTGCCCACTATGGTGTCATCACCCGCCGAACCATAGAGTCGTTCAATGTTTCTGACGGTTTGATTGGGCAATCCATTAATCGTAACCACTGAATCACTTCCAACGACAAGCGCAACATCGATAAAATTACTAGCTGCGAGGCTATCGAAACGAATCGTATCGAAGTCACCGCCTCCGTCGTAGATGTCCGCGCCACCGGACACAAAAAATTGGTCGCGTCCTCCATGGCCTTCCAGAATGTTGTCAGAGCTGTTGCCCGTGAGCGTGTCATTGTGGTTTGTTGCACTGATGTTTTCTACATTACTTATTGTGTCAGCTGTAGAACCAGAAATACCAACGGTCCCAGCACCAGTACCGGTGTCTGCAAGGGTTGCGGTCAATGCATGATCAGCTAATTGGTAGTCGATAGAATCAGCCCCGTCACCGCCATCTATTACCGCACCACCGCCAAGAATTTCGAAAGTATCGTCACCCAAGCCGCCGTCTACCGTAAACGTGTTCTGATCGTCTGCCTCGAGCTGATCATTCCCAGAACCTAGTACGATATCAGCGCCACTGGATTCAACTTCCACCGTGTCATTATCGTCACCGGTGTTGAGCGTAACCGGACCAGCGTAAACTCTGACGACGTCCTGTCCAGTTCCGGTATTAACCTCTACACCTGGATATCGAATATCTACCCTATCGTTTCCGGCGTTAGTTTCAAGTAACGTGGTGTCAATACCCGTATCGATGTTGTCATCTGCAGAACCGGTTAGTAACGTTTCAATCCCCTCAACTTGGTCAGTTCCATTACCCAATTTATTTAAGTTAAATAAGTCTCCGACTGAGCTATTCATCGCACCGTATACACTAATCGTGAAAGAGGTATAGTCTAGGGTGTCTTCGCCAGCCCCACCCAGAATTTCGTCTCCTCCATCTAAAGAGCCGTAGACTAAGTCATTACCATCGCCCATATTCAGTTGATCGAAGCCGGCTTGACCAGTAATGATGTCATCACCATCGGTCGCGAAAACTCGTTCAAAATTTCGGATTTGATCGTCTTGCCCACCGTTGACTGTGACAGTGGTCCAAGTGGATCCAGCTAGCACCAATTCGATACTGGTTACACCCGGAGAAATGTTGTACCTGATAGCGTCTCTGTTACCAAGGCCTCCATCGTAAGTATCAGCTCCTTCTTCATCCCAAACGTCATCAGTGTTTCCACTAGCAGCATCAATAATGTCATCACCGGCACCCCCATATATATCGTCACTGCCAGTACCGCCAGTAATTATGTCGTCACCATCATTACCGTACAGGTAATTGTAACCAGTGTAAGACATGATTGTATCGTTGCCATCGCCACCGGCAATAACGTCATTACCAAATGAGCCATCCAATATGTTGTCTTGGGCATCACCGGTTATATTGTCGTTAGCTGTGCTACCAATAATATTAGTAAAGTCTATGAGTGTGTTGGTCTCAGTGCCTCCTACAGTTGCAGTAAATTCACCTGCGACAGCTGTAGCCATATCTAACACAACACCCTGATTAACCAGATTGAAGGCGGCTGTATTCGTACCGGTGCCCCCATCAAGAATATCGGTGCCCAAATTTCCTTGAAGTACGTCATCTCCACCCAATCCCTGCAGATGGTTGTTTAAGGTATCACCGGTGATCGTGTCATCGCCGGCTGTACCAATGATGTGTTCGATGTCTCGCATGGTGTCATTGTCACCACCACCAACAGTCGCTGTAACAACAGCGCTTCCAGCCAGAGTCACAGACAAAGATGTCAGTCCGGCTTCAGTAGAGTAATCCACAGTATCCGAACCATCGCCGCCGTGGAAAAAATCGAACCCGGCATTCCCGATTAGTGTGTCATCACCAAACCAACCGTAAATGGAATTCCGGCTATCATCTCCTGACAGGGTATCTGCGAATGGCGACCCTGTTAAATCCTCAATGCCTGTGAATGTATCCGTTGATCCGTCGCCATCATCCGTTGTTTCTGCGGCCAGCATATCAACCACAACAGCAGCCGCGGCATATTCGTAGGTTATGTGATCGAGACCATTGCCGCCCTCTATAAAATCAACACCGGCACCACCTGAGAATACATCGTCTCCATCGAGCCCTTGAAAATGGTTGTCACGATCATCGCCATCGATAACATCGTTACCCGCTGTAGCAATGACGTTTTCTATGTCATAAATTAAATCGTTCGTTGTTCCAACCAAGGCGACCATTGCGAACGATGCACCATCGAGTGCGACCGACATAGACGTTACACCGGCAGTAGTTGAGTAGTCGACTGTATCGCTGTCAGCACCACCGTAGTAGTTGTTTTGACCATCTGATCCGATGAACGTATCGTCACCGGCCTCACCGTATACGTCGTTGGTACCTAATCCACCTGACAGCGTATCGTTGCCGTCTCCGGCGAAGAAAGTGTTGTTAGCAGAATCACCAAAGATGGTGTCGCCGCCGTCGGTGCCTCGAATTTGTTCTATATTGGATACGGTGTCACTCAAAGAGCCACCCACCGTCACAAGTGCCGGTGTAGATCCGCTTAGTGTCACGTTAATAGACGTGGCCGCTGGGTGAATGCTGTAGTCCAGAATGTCCTCTTCAGCGCCACCATCGACCGTGTCCGTTCCGTTTCCTGCATAGATGGTGTCTTCACCTGTGCCTGCTGTGATGGTGTCATCACCATCATCACCGGCTAGCACATCGTCACCTGATCCACCGTCAATGATGTCATTACCTGAGCCACCACTGATAGTGTCCTCGTTAGAGCCACCCGTTAACTGATCGTTTCCGGCCAGGCCATTTAGAGTATCTGCACCGACTCCACCCTCTAGTGTATTGTCCTGACCATCACCACTGATATTGTCAGCTCCGCTGGAGCCGATGATGTGGGTAAAGTTAGCCGCCGTGTCTATCTCTCCACTCGTGTGAGTTGCGGTAAAGAACCCGCCAGTTACAGCCGCCATGTCGAGCGTTACACCAACACTGGAATCATCAAAGCTGAGTGTGTTGGTTCCAGCACCACCGTCCAAGGTATCGTTGGACAATCCACCGCGCATAAGGTCGTCACCGCCACGCCCCTCTAAATAGTTAGTACTTGTTCCACCATAAATGGTGTCACCGCCTTCGGTACCAATGACGTTTTCAATGGCCTGGATGGTATCGTTATCGGCACCATCAATGGTCACCGTCACAATATTCAGACTGTTCAGCTGGACAGAGATTGAATTGATACCTGTCTCTTGCGAATAATCGACTGTATCGATTCCGTCTTCACCATCCAGGACGTCAGCTCCGTCGCCACCCACCAAGAGATCGTCGCCACCGCCAGCTTCAATCTGGTTGACAAAACTATCACCAATGATGAGATCGTCACCGCCTGAGCCTATGACGTTTTCCACTTCGCTTACTGTGTCATTGTCAGCACCGGTGACCATGACAGGAGTAGCGCCATCGAGTGAGACGGCAATACCGCTACCAGGGCCGAACCCCGAGTAATCGATAGTATCTGAACCAGCACCCCCAATTAAGATGTCTGAGCCACCTGCACCTTCAAGTAAGTCGTCACCATCGCCACCTTCGAGTCGATTAACGAATCCATCGCCGACCAGTTCATCGTTTCCTGCACTGCCAATAACATTTTCAATACCCCGTGCGAAGTCGTTTGACCCACCATTGACCGTGATGGTCGATACAGATGCTCCACCCAAAAGAGTTCTTATAGAGGTGATTCCTGCCAGGCTGGAGTAATCAACAGTGTCGTTGTCTAAGCCACCATCGTAAGTATTTTCACCGTCGCTTGCGATGAACATATCATTACCAGCACCACCTTCCAGGGTATCCCGCCCGTCGCCACCGACGAGTGTGTCGTCTCCGTCCAAACCCGTAAGCGTGTTGTTTTCGCTATCCCCTGTTAACGTGTCATTACCTGCTGTTGCAATGATATTTTCAATGGACGTTAACGTATCGTCGGTTCCACCAATTACTTGTGCAGTTGTTGCTACCGCGCCAGTCAGTGTCACGTTGATAGAGGCTACACCTGCAAGCGCTGAGTAATCAACGGTATCTGATCCTATGCCACCGTCCAGTTCATCAGCGCCCTGGCTGGCATTGAAGAAATCATCTCCCCCTAATGACTGGACACTATCAACACCTGCTGAGCCGACTATGGAATCATCTTGTTGCGTCAAAACGAAAGTTTCGAAGTTGGTAAATGTGTCTGTGCTGCCGTCAGCTGCAAAGGTTGCTGTTCCGGCCGTCAAATTCAGGCCGATCCCTACACCGTTAAGCTCATCAAAGCGAAGCTCATCACCGGTGACATGGTCGCCACCGTCCAGTATGTCGCTTCCACTAGCGCCACGAATGACGTCGTCACCGTCATTACCTTGAATGTTGTTAACCTGACTATCACCCGATAGAACATCGTTTCCTGTGCTACCAATGATATTTTCTATTTCACTTAGTGTGTCATTGTCACCACCTGCGACAACCGCTGTTGCATCTACAGCACCATTAAGTGTGATAGTGACACCGGTTATGCCTGTCAAAGCGGAATAATCCACAGTATCAATGCCGTCCGCACCATCTAATATATCGGTGCCTGCGGTGGCAACAAACAGGTCATTACCATCATTCCCTTCTAGGGAATTAGCAGCAGCACTACCGCCAATGACATCATCACTAGCCGAACCGACAACGTTTTGTATATTTTGTAGAGTGTCGGTAAAGCCATAACCATCATCGTCGGCACTCTCACCGGCTAGATCAACATCGATACCGGTTGTCGCATCCGTATAATCGACCGTGTTGGTTCCTAATCCACCATCAATGATATCGTTGCCTGAGAAACCTATAAATCGGTCATCTCCATCACCACCCGAAAGCGTGTTGGATCCTACCCCGCCTTCCAGAATATCGTCACCATCTGAACCAATCAGATTCTCTATGTCGATAAGTATGTCTGTTCCACCATCTCCATCATTAGTGGCATCACCATCGTTGATACTGGCTCTTACACCCGAAGCAGCATCAGAATAATCAACTGTATCGATACCGCCTTCGCCGTCGAGTGTATCGTTACCACCGGCACCTACCAGCGTATCGTTACCGTCATCGCCTTCCAGAACGTTAGCGTCACCACTACCAACGATCGTATCTGCACCGCCAGAACCTCGAACATTTTCTATAAGAACCAGTGTATCTGATGCACCGTCACCGTCATCCGTGGTCGCGTTTGCCTCAAGATCTACAGTAATGCCCCCAGCAGCCTGGCCATAATCTATGGTGTCTGAACCGGCACCACCATTTAGAATATCAATTCCGCCCCGACCTTCGAGTACATCATCTCGATTGCCGCCCAGCAGTTCATTGGCAACCTCATTACCAACAATTATATCGTCGGACACCGTCCCCATGACGTTCTGAATTTGTTGAAGCGTATCCGAACTACCATCACCGTCCGCAATTGCACTGCCAGTCGTCAAGTTGATGCTGATGCTACCACTAGCCGCACTATAGTCAGCGGTGTTAGTGCCTGCACCGCCAATGAGTACATCCTGACCGGCAGCACCACGCAGTACGTCATCTCCATCTCCGCCGTCTAAACGGTTATTCTGGAAATTTCCACTTAGCGAATCATTAAAAGCGGAACCTGTAAGGTTTTCAATACTACTCAGTGTATCGTTAGAACCGTCACCGTCATCTGTCGTGACATTGGCAGCCAAGTTTGCGGTAACGGATGCTAAAGCATCACTATAGTCCGCAGTATCAGTACCGATTCCACCTTCTAAGGCATCGACCCCACCGCGCCCTGTCAGCGTATCATCACCATCACCCGCTTGAATGGTGTTGTTATCATCATTACCCGCAATGACATCGTTACTAACAGTCCCGATGACATTCTCCACGTTGCTAACTGTATCAATCGCAAGGTAGCCATCAGACGTCGCCGTACCCACCTCCAGATCAATCTCCAACACATTCGGCGCTGCACTGTAGTCAACTACGTCAGAGAGGCCAGCCCCTCCATCAAGCACGTCGTTGCTACCACCGCCGATCAGTAGATCAGCGCCGTCGCCACCCTCAAGACGATTTATGCCACCGTCACCTGTCAGTTGATCGTCAAAGCTCGAGCCAACGATATTTTCAATGCCCGCAAGCGTATCGAAACTTCCGTCACCATCATTCGAGGTAGCATTGGATGCCAGGCTCACAACAACTGAACCCGCTGCTTGAGAATAGTCAGCTACATCTGCAGTGCCTGCGCCACCATCTAAGGTATCAAAGCCACCGGCCCCCCTTAGCAAGTCATCGCCCTGACCGCCTGTTAGCGTGTTATCACTATCATTACCAATAATAGTGTCGTCTTGAGCCGAGCCAATGACATCTTCAATATTTAAAAGTACGTCATTCGACCCATCACCGTCCTGCGAAGCTGCGTTGGCAGAAAGGTCGACTGAGACCACTCCGGTGACCACTGAGTAATCCGCTGTATCACGACCAGCACCACCATCCAGTGTATCCAGACCACCTGCACCCGTTAAGGTATCCGAACCTCCGTTCCCTTCCAGTGTGTTGTCGCTATCGTTACCGCGCAGAATATCATCAAAGTTCGACCCTGCTAAATTCTCGATACCTGATAGCGTATCGCTACCACCTTCACCATCGTCAGTCGCTTGATTAGCATCAAGATCGACAACAACACCGCTTCCAGACTGAGAATAGTCGGCTTCGTCAAATCCATCACCGCCTATTAGATCATCATCACCACCTTGTCCCTGAAGCGTATCGTTACCGTCTCCACCTTCCAGGCGATTATCATTGCCATCACCCACCAGATTGTCATTGCCCGCGCCTCCCGTCACATTTTCAACCTGAGATAACGTTTGGTCAGTTGATCCGGAAATTGACACAGTGACTGCATTAGAACCATCAAGCTCTACACTAACTGCGTTAGCCGCACCCAGCAAAGAGTAATCAGCTGTATCTGATCCGGCACCACCTACAACGTCGACCGAACCCAACCCTAAGTTGATTAAATCATCGCCGGCTTCTGCATTAACACTTTGTGTATCTGCAGACGTAGTAAGCGTATCCGCATGCGTTGAACCCCGAATATCTTCGATATCGATCAGGGTATCAACACCCAGCTCCCCATCGTCGGCAGTTCCAGTGATTAAGTTAACGGTGACACCCGCAGCTGCACCGAAGTAACTTACGGTATCGACAAATGCACCTGTACCACCGTCGAGTGTATCGTTACCGGCAGCACCCACCAATGTATCGTTGCCATCACCACCTTCCAAGCGGTTGTTTTCGGCATCACCCGTTAAGGTATCGTCACCGTCTGTACCAACGACGTTCTCAATATTGGATATCTGATCGTTTGATCCGCCAAATACTTGTACCGAGCTTGTCGCTGCACCCTGGAGGGCAACACTGATTCTCGAGACACCTGCAACTGTGGAGTAATCAACCGTATCTGAACCGACTCCTCCGTCAAGGATATCAGCGGCACCTGATGCAACAATGCTGTCATCACCTGCGTTAGCGTTTATTATATTCTGTCCGGCATCGCCGCCTATTACATCGCCTTCGCTGGTACCCGAAACGTTTTCAACGTTAACGATGGACTGATTTGTACCGTTCGTGACAACAACGGTAGAGGTTGTACTACCGTTTAGCGAAACGTTAATAGACTGTCCTGTCGGCATACCGGAGAAATCCACCGTATCCGTACCCGTTCCACCATCAGTCGAGTCGGCACCTACAGCGGCGATGATCAAATCATCTCCAGAGCCACCTTCAACAACGTCGTCGCCCGCTCCAGCGCTAATGGTATCCGCACCTGCGTTACCACGGATAAGATTGTTTTGGCCATCACCCGTGAGCGTATCGCCAAAGTTAGATCCCGCTAGGCTTTCTATGTCAGTGAGCGTATCACTCGAACCATCTCCATCTACGATTGCTTGGTTGTCTTCAAGACTAGCAATTACGCCACTGCCCGCTTGCGAGTAGTCAGCCAAATCAACGCCACTTCCTCCAATGAGCTGATCGTCCCCGTCTTTACCTTGTAGCGTATCGTTTCCATCGCCACCGCTCAGGATATTGTCGCTACTGTCACCGACAATACTGTCATCACCCGCACCACCTAACACATTTTCTATGGATGTCAGAGACTGATTGTCAGAACCGGTGACCGTTACCGTTACCGTGTTCAATCCATCAAGCTCCACATAGATAGCATTCGCTGCGGAGAAACTAGAATAATCCACGGTATCCGAATCGGTACCGCCATCGATAGACATCGCGCCCAACGCTGCTGTGATGGAGTCGTTACCACTGCCAGCATTAATTTCTGTCGTGTCTGTGGAGGCTGTTAGCGTGTCACCAAAGTTAGAACCCGTAACATTTTCGATGTCGATAAGCGTATCAACACCACCAAAACCATCTTCTGTTGCTATACCTGCATCAAGATCGGCAGTCACACCCTGAGCTGCGTTGATGTAGCTGACTTCATCAATAAAGGCACCGGTGCCCCCATCCAGAATATCATTACCCGCACCACCAATCAGCGTATCGCTGCCTAGGAGGCCCTCAAGATGGTTATCTTGCGTATCACCGATTAAAACATCATCACCCGCGGTTCCAATAACATTTTCAATGTTGGACACCGTATCGTTGCTACCACCGGTAACCTGTACTGAGGAAGGATTTCCATCATCGAGAGTCAACGTAATACGCTGGACACCAGCGAGTGTTGAGTAATCAACAGTGTCGACACCAGCGCCACCATCCAGGTTGTCGCTTCCCGCAGAAGCGCCAATAGTATCGTTACCGGCACCGGTATCAATCGTGTTCTCTTGACTATTGCCCGTTACTGAATCGTTACCGACAGTTGCCGTAATGTTTTCGACGTTTACGATACTTTGATCGGTTCCATTGTTCACCGTGACCGTAGAAGCTATGGCATCGTTTAGAACAACATCGATGGACTGAGTCACCGGCAATCCCGAGAAATCTACCGAGTCAATACCGGTTCCGCCATCGATAGAATCTGCACCTTCGCTGGCTTGAATGACATCGTCACCAGAACCACCTAGTATGACGTCATCACCTAAGCCACCATCAAGAGTGTCGTCACCGCCTCGACCTTCCAGTTGATTGTTTTCAGCATCACCGGTGATAGAATCGCCGCCCGCCGTACCCATGATATTTTCAATTCCAGCGATCGCATCACTGGCACTTCCCGTAACCACAACCGTGGTTTGAGTTGTACCTTGTAGAGTGACATCTATTGACCCTGCAGAGAAAAAGTTGCTGTAGTCCAACGTATCGATGTCATCGCCACCGATCATCACGTCGGCACCTGCACTGGCCAGGAATGTATCTGCACCCGAGAGACCTTCTAAACGGTTATCGGCAGCGTCACCACCGAAGGTGTCAGCACCTGCAGTACCCGTCAGATTCTCAATATTTGAGATGGTATCGTCGTCTCCGCCACCGACGGTGACGTTAACATCGCTAGAACCGTTTAAGGTCACCGAAACACCGGTGACACCCGTCAAACCAGAGTAATCCAGTGTGTCAGAATCTGCGCCGCCATCAATGTCATCACTACCGGCAGATGCAGTTATGCTATCGCTGCCAGCGCCAGCATTGATTGCATTGGCTTGCCCATTTCCGACTAGGACATCGCCGAAACCTGTGCCTATGATGTTTTCGACATCAACGACGGTATCGACCGAGTTATACCCATCATCAGTGACCTCGCCGGTAGCTAAGTTCACATTGATAGCATCAGGTGCTGCGCTATAGTCAACCGTGTCGCCAGCGCCCGCGCCCCCATCGAGTGTGTCGTTACCGGAACCACCCACTAGCAGGTCGTCACCCAGACGACCTTCTAGGATGTTATCCTGGGTATCACCAATTAGCGTGTCATTCCCGTCGGTACCGATCACGTTTTCGATATTCACAATATCGTCATCGGCGCTACCGATTACCTGCACAGTCGCGACAATATTGTCAGTCAACGTGACATTTATACGTTCAGCTGTGCCATGTGCAGAGTAGTCAATCGTATCTAAACCGGCACCACCGTCAATCGTGTCAGCCCCCGCTGATGCACCGATGACATCACTACCACCTTCTGCAGAAATGGTATTCGCTTGGGAATCACCCGTAACCGAATCGTTCCCTTCGGTCGCGATAACATTCTCTACACCGCTTAAGGTTTGGTCGGTGCCACCGGTTATGGTGACCGCAGAGGTTGTTGAACCGTTTAATACGACATCAATTGACTGGCCCAACGGCAAGCCTGAATAATCGATAGAATCGGTCCCCGTACCACCCTGATTACTATCAGCACCGTCACTGGCGATAATCAAATCGGCACCGTCCCCTCCAATGAGGGTGTCATCACCGTCACCACCACTCAGGGTGTCATCACCCGAGCGCCCGTCCAGCGTATTGTTCTCTGCATCACCCGTTAAGGTGTCATTACCAGCAGTACCAGTTATGTTCTCGACGCCTTCAATGATGTCATTGTCACTACCTTGTACGATGACTGAAGATTGCGTAGTACCGTTTAGATTTACGGCAATAGAGCCAGCCAAAAAGAAGCTGCTGTAATCTAAGGTGTCAGAGCCTGCGCCACCCACAAAGGTATCGGCACCGGCACTTGCCGCGAAAGTATCATCGCCACCAAGACCTTCTAAGCGATTTACAAACAGATCCCCGCCCAGGTTATCACTACCCGTGCTGCCAATCAGGTTTTCTATATTCGATATCGCATCGTCGTCCCCACCACCAACAGTGACAGAGACAGTATTAGCGCCGTTGAGCGTGACATCTATTCCGGTAACGCCGGTTAAACTCGAATAATCTAGAGTGTCTAAACCCGAGCCACCGTCAATGGTGTCAGCCCCTTCGGAAGCGGTCATCGTATCGTCACCGCCAGATAAATCGATGATGTTAGCCGACGCATTACCGATAATAGTATCGGCCTCGTTCGTACCCACCACGTTCTCTATATCGACAATCGTATCGACTGCCCCGTATCCATCGGCCGCAACAATACCTGTATTCAAATCGATATTAACAGCTGCTGGAGCCGCACTGTAATCCACGGTATCAGAATCAGCACCGCCGTTCAGAGTGTCATTCCCATCACCACCGATGAGGAAATCGTCTCCACCCCGCCCTTCAAGGACATTGCTTTGTGCATCGCCGATGAGGGTGTCATTGCCAGCCGTTCCAAAGATATTCTCAACGTTTGAAATCGTATCGTTGGAGCCACCGGTGACTTGTACTGTGGTGGGAGTTCCGCCATTCAACGTAGCGGTGATATGTGATACACCGGCGAGTGTTGAATAATCTACAGTATCGATACCGGAGCCGCCATCCATGGTATCCGAGCTTGCAGAAGCGATGAGCACGTCATCGCCACCGGAGGCCTGTAAGTTGTTTTCCGCAGTATCACCTTCAATACGGTCAGCTTCGACCGTACCCACAATGTTTTCTACTGCTGTGATAGTTTGATTGGTACCGTTGTCTACGATAACGGTAGTCACATTCGCCTGGTCTAAGGTGACATCAATCGACTGTCCGCCAGTCAGCGTTGAGAAATCCACTGTGTCAACACCAGCACCACCATCTGTATTATCAGCACCGACACTGGCTGTAATAGTATCGTCGCCAGAACCACCAATAAGGCTGTCGGTTCCTAAACCACCGTCCAAGGTGTCGTCACCTGCACCACCTTCCAGAACGTTGTCCTGATCATCACCGGTGATTGAATCGTTACCGGTTGTACCGACGACATTTTCTACACCAGCAACTGTGTCGTTATCGTCGCCTGCGACAACCACCGTGCTTTGTGTATCACCTTGTAAGGTGACAGCAATGGAACCGGCCGCAAAGAAACTGCTATAGTCCAGCGTATCCAGTCCGGTACCACCTATAAAGGTATCAGCACCATCGCTTGCAATGAAGGTATCAGCACCTGCCAGTCCTTCAAGACGATTATCGTTCTGGTCTCCACCCAGGGTGTCATCACCTGAGCTACCCACGAGGTTCTCTATGTTAACAATACTGTCGTTATCACCTCCGCCAACAGCCACATTCACGGCGGTTGGACCGTTCAGTGTGACGTCGATACCTGTGACACCCGTTAGAGCAGAATAGTCCAGAGTATCGGAACCGGCTCCACCGTCAAGCGTGTCGGCTCCATCTGTTGCCGTTAATGAATCGTTACCTGCACCTGAATCGATAACGTTCGCTACCGTACTTCCAACAATCACATCATCTTCAACGGTACCTACAACATTTTCAATGTCTATAACCGTGTCCAACGACAGGCTACCATCGTCAGCAACATCTCCCGTTTGAAGGTTAATATCGATTGCATTAGGTGCACTGGAATAGTCAACAGTATCGAGGCCTAAGCCACCATCGAGTGTGTCATTGCCACCACCACCTACGAGGTAGTCATCGCCAGCCAAGCCTTCCAGGCTATTGCCTTGATCATCGCCAACAAGCGTATCGCTACCTGCTGTACCAATAACATTCTCAATACCGGATATTAAGTCGTTCGCGTCTCCGATAACCTGGACCGTTGATGTACTGGATCCAGCCAGTGTGACGTTAATACCCTGCGCAGTCGCAAGGCCTGAGTAATCAACCGTATCAACCCCGGCACCACCCTCGAGTATGTCAGCGCCTGCAGAGGCAACGATCATGTCATCACCACCCAAAGTTTGAATGGTGTTCTGTTGAACATCCCCAGCAACACTATCATTTTCTTCTGTGGCGATGACGTTCTCAACACCACTTAGTGTTTGGTTATCTCCATTCGCGATCGTAACAGTCGCCGGAACCGCACCTGTTAATGCCACATCAATGGATTGGCCGACCGGCAAACCGGAATAATCGATCGTATCGACTCCGGTTCCACCATCGACAGAGTCGGCACCGACGCTGGCGATAATAGAATCGGTTCCAGAGCCACCCAGTAAGGTGTCGTCTCCTAGCCCACCATCGAGTGTATCGTCGCCGCCGCGACCATCAAGCGTATTATCTTCTGCATCACCAGTGAGTGTATCCGCACCCAATGTACCCACAATATTTTCTATTTCAGAAATGGTGTCTGCATCACTACCCGCTACCGTAACAGTGGTTTGTGTTGCGCCTTGCAAGGTGACAGAAACCGCAGATGCTGAAAAGAAGGTGCTGTAGTCAAGCGTATCCGACCCTGTGCCACCGATCATGGTATCGGAACCGGCACTGGCTAAAAACGTATCATCGCCGGCATTACCTTCTAGACGATTAACCGCCGAATCACCTCCAAAGTTATCAGCTCCAGAGCTCCCAACCAGGTTTTCAATATTGGTGAGAGAATCGTTGTCTCCCCCGGAGACAACCGCGTTGGCGGTATTTGAGCCGTTTAAGGTTACCGAAACACCGGTTACCCCCACAAGTGTGGAGTAATCCAAGGTATCTGAATCAGCGCCACCATCATATTGATCAATACCCGCGCTGGCAGTGATCGTGTCATTACCTCCACCGGTTTCGATAACATTCGCTTGAGCATTTCCAATGACAACATCATCAAACGCTGTGGCAATGACATTTTCTACATTGGATACTGCATCGATTGCATTGTAACCGTCGTCTGCCACAGCACCCGTCGTCAAATTGATATCGATGGCAGCAGGTGCGGCACTATAGTCGACTGTGTCACCCAAGCCTGCACCACCGTCTAACGTATCACTACCGCCAGCCCCCACTAATGTGTCGTCACCCGCACGACCTTCAAGCACGTTGTCTTGCGAATCGCCCGTTATTGTGTCGTCACCGGCTGTGCCAAATACGTTTTCAATGTTGGAAATAACATCGTCTGAGCCACCAGTCACTTGTACTGTGGTAGGTATCGCGCCATCTAAGGTGACGTTTATTCGAGACGCCGTCGTATGCGTTGAATAGTCAATTGTGTCAAGTCCGGCACCGCCGTCAAACACATCTGTTCCTGCGGACGCTCCCAGAAAATCATTTCCATCAAGCGCTTGAATATTATTCGATGCTGTATCTGTAATGATTCGATCAGCACCGTCTGTTGCAATGATATTTTCAACCGCGGCGAGGGTCTGATCAGTGCCACCAGCAATAGCGACATTGACCGCGTTCGCACCATCGAGCTCAACATCAATAGTTTGGCCACCGGCCAATCCTGAGAAGTCAATCGTATCTTGACCGGAACCACCGTCAGTATTATCGGCACCGGCACTGGCGATAATCATATCTAAACCGTCACCACCTCGGATGGTGTCTGCGCCCAAACCACCGTCAATCGTGTCATCACCAGCACGACCATCCAATGTGTTGTCGTTAGCATCGCCAGTCAGTGAGTCAACACCTGCTGTTCCAATGATGTTTTCAATACCAGCAATAGTATCGCTACCGCTGCCCGCAACACTCACAGTCGTCTGCAGGGCATCTTGTAGCACAACGGAAATAGCGCCGGCTGAAAAGAAGTTGCTGTAATCTAGGGTATCTGAACCCAATCCACCTTCAAATGTATCTTGACCCGCACTGGCTGTGAAGTTGTCGTCACCATCTAAGCCTTCAAAGCGATTATTAAACAAATCGCCGCCCAGAACATCATCACCAGAACTACCGACCAGATTCTCAACATTGGAAATGACATCGTTGTCACCGCCACCCACGGTGACGGCTACTGGGTTTGCACCGTTAAGAGTGGCTGTAACACCTGTCACACCTGTCAATGTTGAATAATCGACGGTATCCGATCCGGCACCACCGTCTATGGTGTCCGAGCCGGAAGATCCCGTAATTGAATCATCACCGTCGCCACTATCCAACTCATTCGCATCGGCATTACCAACAATGGTATCGTCTTGGTCAGAACCAACGACATTTTCAATGCCGATTACGGTGTCGACTGAGAGATAACCATCAGCGGCAACATCACCCGTCGCCAAGTTGATATCAACATCCTCGGTTGCTGCGCTGTAGTCAACCGTATCACCGAGACCTGCACCACCATCAAGGATATCTACCCCCCCTGAACCAATCAGGTAATCGTCACCTGCCAGGCCTTGGAGATGGTTGTCTTGAAAATCACCTGTGAGACTATCATCACCGGTTGTACCGATAACATTTTCAATATTAGAAATGTCATCGTTTGCACCGCCAATAACTTGGACTGTAGTGACATTACTGTCATCAAGCACTACGCCGATGCGTTGGATACCTGCGACCGATGAATAGTCCAGCGTATCTGACCCAGTGCCACCATCAAGTGTATCCGCTCCTAAAGAGGCACCGATCATGTCGTCGCCACTTAGTGATTGAATTGTATTTTCTTGTGCATCACCTGAGATTTGATCATTGCCAGCAGTACCGACAACGTTTTCAACATTGCTGATTGTTTGATCGTCGCCTCCGCTGACTGTAACCGTTGCAGGCGTAGACTCATTCAGCGATACAACGATTGTTTGGCCTGACGGCAGCCCAGAAAAGTCAACGGTATCGACTCCAGTTCCACCATCAATGACGTCAGCACCCACACTCGCGGCAATAGTATCTGTGCCGTCACCGCCGAGCAGAGTATCCGCACCGATGCCACCATCCAGAGTGTCGTCGCCAGCACGACCTTCAATAAGGTTAGCTTCAGAATCACCTGTAATGGTATCGTTACCCGTAGTACCGACAATATTTTCGATACCGGATATGGTGTCATCACCACTACCCGCTACAAACACGGTAGTGTCACTGGTACCTTGCAATTGAACATTAATGGCACCGGCTGCGAAAAAGCTGCTGTAGTCCAGTGTATCGGAACCAGCACCACCCACAATGGTGTCTGACCCGGCAGAAGCCGAGAAGTTATCGGACCCTGCTAGCCCCTCCAGGCGGTTTTCATTCTGATCACCACCCAGATTATCATTACCCGCACTCCCAATGACATTTTCAACATTGGAAACAATATCGTTATCGCCGCCAGCAACTGTAACCGTGGCGTTACTTGGGCCATTTAACGTAACATCAACGCCGGTAATACCGGTCAAGCCTGAATAGTCGAGCGTATCTGAACCGTCTCCACCATCGAACTCATCTGAGCCTGCGGACGCTGTCAGTGCATCATCGCCATCTCCAGCATCTAATATATTAGCTTCTTCGTTGCCGACTATGACGTCATCATTGTCCGAGCCAATAACGTTTTCGACATTGAGTACAGTATCGCTTGAGAGGTAGCCATCATTCGCGACAAGGCCCGTCGTTAAATTAATATCGATGCCATTTCCAGCGGCACTATAGTCAACCGTATCACTCAGGCCAGCACCACCATCTAGCGTGTCATTGCCTTCTGCACCGATGAGCGTATCGTCTCCATCACGGCCCTCAAGGTGGTTTCCTTGGCTATCACCGGTAAGTGAGTCGTCACCCGCAGTACCAATCACATTCTCGATATTAGATATCTGATCGTTAGTACCCCCTATAACCTGCACAGAGGTGACGTTAGAACCACTTAGCGTGACATTAATTCTCTGAACACCCGTCAGCGACGAATAATCAACCGTATCGGTACCTGCTCCGCCATCTAATGTGTCACTACCTTGAGACGCTCCAATTAAATCATTGCCTGCCAGAGTCTGGATGTTGTTCTGTTCCCCATCCCCGGAGATCTGATCATCTTCTGCCGTGCCGATAATATTCTCAACACCTTGGATAGTTTGATTGTCTCCACCGGTAACAACTACGTTGGCACTGTTGGTTCCATCAAGTGCCACGTTAACAGACTGACCAGCAGGCAATGTTGAGAAATCAACAGTATCAATACCAGTTCCACCATCAGTACTATCAGCACCTTGACTAGCGAAGATCATGTCAGCACCCGAACCACCGATCACGGTGTCAGCACCCAGACCGCCATCTAAGGTATCGTCACCGGCTTGACCATCAATTACGTTAGCTTGATCATCTCCAGTTATAGTATCGATACCAACGGTTCCAATAATATTTTCAATGCCGGAGATGGTGTCATTGTCACTGCCAGCCACGTTAACTGTTGTCGTCGTATCACCTTGCAAAGTGACAGATATTGCGCCTGCAGCGAAAAAACTACTGTAATCGAGTGTGTCAGAACCTACACCACCAATAAACGTATCAGCACCTGCACTGGCGGTGAAACTATCATCACCGTCAAGGCCTTCCATACGGTTTTGTGCCGCGTCTCCACCAAAGGAATCGTCGCCAGAACTACCTATTAGATTTTCAATGTTCGATATTGAATCGTTGTCACCACCGGCAACTGTTACCGTGACCACATTCGCACCATTCAATGATGCAGAGACACCTGTGACGCCAGTCAGACCGGAGTAATCCAACGTATCTGAACCTACTCCACCGTCTATCTCATCAAAACCTGCAGAGCCCGTGATCGAGTCGTCGCCATCGGCACCGTCGATACTATTGCTAGCAGCACTGCCTCCAAGTGTGTCGTCCTCGTCAGAACCGATGACGTTTTCAACGTTGATAACTGTGTCTGTACCCAGGTAGCCATCATCGGCTACATTACCGCTAGCAAGATCTACATTGATGCCATTGGGTGCCGCACTGTAATCCACGGTATCAGAGAGTCCATCACCGCCATCAAGCGTATCGTTACCTTCTGCACCAATCAGAGTGTCATTACCGCCACGACCTTCTAAAACGTTACCTTGCGTGTCACCGATGAGAATATCGTTCCCACTGGTGCCAATCACATTTTCAATATTTAATATCGAATCATTGGTTCCGCCGACAACCTGAACAGATGTCGGGTTGATGCCGTTAAGAGTGACGTTTATACGCTGGATACCCGCTAATGTTGAGTAATCAACGGTATCGTTGCCAGCTCCGCCATCAAGAGTATCTGCACCTGCTGATGCACCGAGTAAATCGTCTCCCCCCAGTGTCTGGATATCGTTGGCAGATCCGTCCCCCACAACGCGATCATCTTCACCGGTAGCCAGGATATTTTCGATGTTGCTAACCGTTTGATCGGTTCCACCGGCTATTGTGACTGTGGTAGGAGTCGCACCGTTTAGATCCACATCGATAGACTGACCTCCGGACAGACCGGAGAAGTCCATAGTATCGCTACCATCACCACCATCAGTCACATCAGCACCAACACTGGCTATAACCGTATCGGTTCCTTCACCACCCAGGATTTCGTCATCACCCAGACCACCGTCCAACGTATCGTTGCCAGCCCGACCTTCTAAGCGGTTGTCTTCGTCGTCACCTGTGATGGTATCGTGACCTGTCGTACCAACTACGTTTTCAATTTCTGAAATTGTGTCGTTGTCGCTACCCGCAAGGTTCACGGTTGTCGGTGTGGCCCCTTGCAGATTAACAGTGATATTACCCGCAGAGAAAAAGCTGCTGTAGTCTACAGTATCAGAACCATCACCACCGATGATGGTATCAGCTCCGGCACTTGCCCTAAACGTATCTTCACCATCAAGGCCTTCTAATTGATTTGCAGCAGAGTCACCACCAAACGTGTCATCTCCGGTACTACCGATCAAATTTTCAATATTGGAGATGATGTCGTTATCGCCACCGTCCACGACCACTGTGCTGCTGGTCGCACCATTTAAGGTTGCCGACACGCCAGCCACTCCGGTTAGTCCAGAGTAGTCTAAGGTATCTGAGTCATCCCCCCCATCAATTTCATCACTACCCTCTGAGGCTGTAATAAGATCGTCACCCTCTGCGGTTTCAATGACGTTGTCGGCAGCACCTCCAACAACAATGTCGTTGTCAGAAGAACCAACAACGTTCTCTATGTCAATAAGCGAATCGACTGATGAGAATCCATCTTCAGCAACAACACCTGTCGCCAGATTCACGTTTACTCCGCTGGGCGAAGAACTGTAGTCAACGGTATCCTCAAGACCGTCGCCGCCGTTTAAGGTATCGTTGCCACTGTCACCTATCAGCGTATCATTGCCATCACGCCCCTCGAGTACGTTAGTTTGAAAATCACCAACAAGCACATCGTTTCCTGATGTGCCAATAACGTTTTCAATATTTTGTACTTGGTCATTTGCACCACCGGTCACCTGCACGGTCGCAGCATTACTGCCAGTAAGAGTAACGTTTATACGTTGCACACCGGCTAATGACGAATAATCGACAGTGTCTTGTCCGACTCCACCGTCGAGCGTATCGGTACTGTTAGAAGCACCGATTAAGTCGTCACCAGCACCGGCTTGAATTGTGTTCTGTTCATCATCACCGGAGATGAGATCATCTTCGCCCGTAGCGATAATATTCTCAACGTTTCGGACAGTCTGATTGGTGCCACCGGCTATGATAACTGGAGCGTCAAGCGCGCCGTTTAGTGTCACATCAATGGATTGGCCCGCGGGCAATCCAGAGAAGTCGATCGTGTCCTGCCCACTACCACCGTCGGTAGTATCAGCTCCATCGCTTGCTATGATCGTGTCTTGGCCTGCACCACCCAACAACAGATCATCGCCCAACCCACCATCGAGTAGATCATCGCCAGCACGCCCATCTAGCGTGTTGTCTTGATCATCACCCGTTATAGTATCAACGCCTCCAGTACCGATGACGTTTTCAATGCCTTCAACCGTATCATTGTCGCTACCCGCTACGATGATGGTCGATTGCGTATTTCCTTGAAGCGCAACGTTAATGGAACTTGCCACTGAGAACGTACTGTAGTCCAGTGTATCCGACCCCGTACCACCCACAAAGGCATCTGCGCCAGCACTTGCAGTGAAGGTGTCGTCGCCGTCTCTACCCTCAAGACGGTTACTTGATGCGTCACCGCCAAAGCTATCATCGCCAACGCTACCAATTAAATTTTCAACATTGGATACGGTATCGTTATCACCACCAGCAACAGTTACTGTTATGTTATTAGCACCATTCAGAGCGGCACTTACGCCTGAAACACCCGTTAAATTGGAATAATCCAGGGTGTCAGAACCATCGCCGCCATCGATATCATCATTGCCTGCAGATGCCACGACGGTGTCATGACCATCACCTGATTCCAACGTGTTTGCATCGGCATTGCCCGCCAGGACGTCGTCTTCTGCTGAACCAACTACATTTTCAATTCCAGTGAGCGTATCAACGGAGCCATAACCATCTTCCGTTGCTTGACCAGCAGCCAGATCAACATCAACAGCCGCGGGTGAACCACTATAGTCAACCAAGTCTGCTGTACCTGCACCACCATCAAGTGTGTCGTTACCTTCTGCTCCAACGAACGTATCGTTGCCACCAAGACCTTCTAAGCGGTTGTCCTGTAAGTCACCTGTTAAGGTGTCATTACCTGCAGTACCAACTATATTCTCAATATTAGAAATCTGGTCATCGGTACCACCACTGACTTGTACCGTGGTAACGCCACTGCCACCCAACGTAACGTTAATGCGTTGAACACCAGCTAATCCGGAGTAATCCAGCGTGTCATTACCTGCACCGCCATCCAACACATCGTTACCGCCGGAAGCACCGAAGTTATCATCGCCGCCCGATGCAGTCAGTGAATTAGCGAGTGCATCACCCGTAATTTGATCGGCTTCTTCGGTACCAATAATGTTTTCGATATTTCTAACAGTCTGATCAGAACCATTCGTAACGGATACGACTGAATTGTTCGAACCATCAAGCGTGACGTCAATCGACTGTCCAGGAACCAAACCTGAAAAATCGAGAGTATCTACTCCACTTCCACCATCTGCCAGGTCCGCACCCTCACTGGCTATCATAAGATCAGAACCGGTACCGCCTAATAGCGTGTCGTCTCCTGCGCCGCCCGACAATGTGTCATCTCCGGCTCGCCCTTCCAGTGTGTTATCCAGACTATTACCCGTCATGGTATCGGCGCCAGCCGTTCCAATGATGTTTTCAATACTGGAAATGGTGTCGTTTTCACTACCCGTTACGACAACCGTGGAGTCGACGACATCTAGCAGCGTGATGGATATATCTTGAGCTGATGCAAAGGAGCTGTAGTCTAATGAATCGTTACCAGCACCGCCTTCGATTCTATCCGCACCGGCACTAGCCGTGAAGGCATCATCGCCATCTAAACCTTCTAGTCTGTTGATCGAAGCATCACCTCCAATCGTATCGTCGCCAGCTGTACCAATCAGATTTTCGATATTCGAGGCAGTATCGTCATCGCCACCTGCAACTGTCACCGTGATAGTGGTCGCACCGTTGAGCGTTGCATTGATACCTGTAGCACCAGCAAGTGACGAATAATCTAGCGTATCTGAATCTGCCCCACCATCAAATTCATCAGAGCCAGCGGACGCGATAAACAGATCATTACCATCACCACCCTCCAATTCATTCTCAGCAGCACTACCTGCGATCGTATCTTCATTGTCCGACCCTATAACGTTTTCAACGTTGATAACAGTATCGTTTGAATTGTATCCATCGGCGCTCGCAACACCTGCACCTAAATCAACGTTAACGTCATCGGGGGCAGCGCTGTAGTCCACTGTATCGGACAAGCCTGCACCACCGTCGATATAGTCGTTACTACCCGCACCGACTAATGTGTCGTTTCCATCACCGCCTTCCAATCGGTTGTTGTTTGCATCACCGACAATACTATCGTGAGATGATGAACCGATAACGTTTTCGATACCTGACAGCATGTCAAAACTACCGTCACCGTCATTGGATGTACTGCTACTGGTTAGGTTAACAACCACTTGGCTGCCTGCTTGAGAATAATCGACGGTATCGCCACTACCAGCACCACCAACGATGGCATCGAATCCACCACCACCACGGATGAGATCATCACCTTGACCACCGTCTAAACGATTGTCATCACCATTGCCGAAAATGTTATCGTCTTGATCGGAGCCTATTATATTCTCTATGTCGATGAGTGAATCATTTGACCCATCGCCATCTTGGCTTGCTTCACCTGCGATAAGATCAACAGATAGACTGCCGGCTGCCTCTGAATAGTCTGCAGTATCCGTAGCTGCCCCACCGTCAAGCGTGTCCTGTCCAGCACCGCCTTTAAGTACATCACTACCAGCATTTCCTTCGAGAATGTTATCGCTGTCGTTTCCGGTTAACAGGTCATCGAAGTTTGAACCCGCGAGATCCTCAATTCCAGAAAGCGTATCGCTACCGCCATCACCATCATTGATAGCAATATTGTTGGCAAGGTTGACAACGACTGCACCACCTGCCTTTGAATAGTCGGCTTTATCATTACCATCACCACCAACAAGCGTATCGTTCCCATCACGACCTTGCAGGACATCATCGCCTGAACCGCCCTCTAGACTGTTGTTGCTACTATCACCAGTAAGTACATCGTTACCTGGTGTTCCAATTACGTTCTCTATAGATGTAACAGAATGGTCGGTTGAACCTGCTACCTCTAAAGTGACAGTGTTCAGCCCATCCAACTCAACGCTAATGGAATTCGCAGCATCAAGTGAAGAGTAATCTACAGTGTCAGAACCCAAGCCACCACTAACGGCGATATTGCCCAAGCTCATCGTGATGTCATCGTTGCCGCCCTCGGCATCGATTCTTACAGTATCTGTCCCTGTTGTGATCTCATCAGAATGTTCTGATCCAACCAGTTCCTCGATACTAACAAGTGTGTCAGCATCACCAAAACCGTCATCAGTGGTAGTGCCAGTACTTAAATCTGAAACGATAGCAGATGGTGCATCTATGTAACTGACAGAGTCAGCGAACGCATCCGATCCACCATCTAGAATATCGTTACCGGCACCACCTGAAAACGTGTCCCCCCCCAGCAAGCCTTGCAGGTGGTTGTCCTGGGCATCACCGGTTAGGATGTCATCACCCGCTGTACCAATCACGTTTTCAACGTTGGCAATTTGATCGTTCGCACCGCCTGTTACCAACACAGGGGATAAGTTACCTTCATCTAGAGTGACGTTTATTCTAGATATTCCAGCCAAAGCCGAATAATCAGCGGTATCAGTTCCATCCCCGCCATCCAGTATGTCGGTTCCCGCTGAAGCGCCGATCAAGTCATCGCCGCCCCGTGTTTCAATGATATTCGCAAGTGCGTCACCGACAACCACATCATCACCGTCGGAACCAATAACGTTCTCTATACCGCGAATGGTTTGGTTATCACCATTACCAATGGTGACTGTGGCGTCAGCTGAGTCCGCTAACGTAACATCAATAGTTTGTCCTACAGGAATACCAGAGAAATCGATGGTATCCGTACCCAGACCACCATCGGAAGTATCGGCACCTTCACTGGCAATGATGAGATCATCCCCCGAACCACCGATAACAAAATCAGCACCCGAGCCGCCGTCTAAGGAGTCGTCGCCTCCACCACCTTGCAGCTCATTGGATTGATCATCTCCAGTGATGGAATCGTCACCCGATGTTCCAATAACGTTTTCAATACCGGAAATAACGTCGTTATCGCTTCCTGCCACGTTAACGGTCGATTGACTTGCACCCAACAAGGTAACTTCGACGAATCCGGCAGACGCAAATCCACTGTAGTCCACGGTGTCAATATCATCACCGCCAAACAGGACATCTGCACCCGCACTGGCGATGAACATGTCATCCCCTGCACGGCCCTCAAAGCGATTATTTTGATTGTCGCCCGCAAAATTATCATCGCCAACATTACCAACGACGTTTTCAATATTGACAACGGTATCGTCGTCACCACCTGCTACGCTCACCGTCACAGGAGTTATCTCGTCAAGAGTCACGGAAATATCGCCGACTCCCGTCATTGACGAATAATCTAACGTATCCGACCCTAAGCCGCCATCAAGGGTATCGCTACCGCTCGACGCGTGAAGCGTATCGTTACCGCCTAAGGTGTTAACAAAATCTTCTACAACACTTCCAATTAGCTCATCGTTTTGATTTGAGATAACGTAGTTTTCAAAGCCACTGAAAGTATCTGTAGAGTCATCAGCAATGTACTCTGCTTCACCAGCGCTCAAATTGAGTCTGACACCGGCTTCCGTTAAGTCATCAAATCTTAGCGTATCCCCTGCATTGTGGGCACCACCTGCCAAGTTATCCGAACCTTTACCACCGTAGACAACATCATCGCCGTCTCCTGCAGATATGTCATTCAGGCTATCGCTGCCGCGCAAGACATCGCCAAAATCACTACCCTCGAGATTCTCGATGCTAGTGAGTACATCCATGCCACCAAAGCCGTCGTTTGATGCAGTGCCGGCCGCTAAATCGACCGTAACTCCACCTGCAGCATCATCATAGCTCGCGGTATCGCGCCCCTGTTGACCCGATAGAATATCGCTTCCATCTCCACCGCGTAAAAAATCATCACCGACACCACCAATAAGCTCATCATCTCCTTCGGCTCCCGAGAGAGAATCAGCGCCGCCCATACCTAAAAGTGTGTTGGCCTGTTCATCACCTGAAATGACATCGTCACCCGATGTTCCCGTGATGTTTTCAATATTGCTGATTGTGTCATCGTCCGCACCACCGATTTGAACGGTGACCGGATTGCTGTTATCCAAGGACACCTGGATATCGGTAACACCTACCAGATCAGAACTGGAGTAGTTGAGTGTATCCGTGCCTGCACCGCCGTCAATCGTATCGGCACCGAGACTTGCATCAATGGCATCATCGCCATCAAGCGTATAAATTTCATCCGCATTCGATGACAGGGAAACCGTATCGCCCTGATCAGTTGTTCGGTAAGTTTCAAATCCTGAAAACGTGTCAACACTATCATCCGGAGAATAGATAGCGATGCCGCGCTGGATATCGATGTCGATACCAACAGCACCCAGTTCATCAAACCGAAGTTCATCAGTTCCATCTCCGCCGCGCAGTATGTCACTACCTGCACCACCAAAAATGGAATCATCGCCATCACCGCCAATAAGTTCATTGACAGAGGCATCCCCACCGATCACGTCATCACCAGATGTGCCCGTGATGTTTTCAATGCTCCGGATATTTTGTGTACCCACACCACCGACGATGACGTCAACTGCAGTATCACCGTCTAACGTGACGTTAACCGACGTTGCCTGCGGTAGTCCGGAGTAATCCAAGGTATCCAGATCGGCTCCACCATCGATGATATCCTGACCTAGACTTGCCTCTATGGAATCGTCGCCAGCAGCAGTAGAAATGTTGTCTATTTCAATAGAGCCACGAACAACGTCGTCTTGCCCAGTCGTTTGGTAAAGCTCAAATCCACTGAGGTGATCAGTGCTTGCATCAATGGGGTAGAAGGCTATGCCCTGTTCGATATCAAGCGTGACACCAGCGCCGGTCAAATCATTAAAATGCACTTCATCGCGCAGACCTGCCCCACCGTCGAGCGTATCAGAACCTAGTCCGCCGCTAATGATATCGTCGCCGTCGCCACCGATGATTTCATTGATTTCAGCGTCACCAGAAATAATATCAGCATCATCAGTACCAATGATGTTTTCAACGGTGCGAATGGTATCCTGATCACCATACCCATCATTAAATACCGTGTTTGCGGCTAAATCGACCGATATTCCACCAGGTGCACTCGAGTAGTCGATAACATCAGTTCCTGCACCACCTTCATAAATATCATCGCCTGTATCGCTGATAAAACGGTCATCGCCCTGATCGCCGAACAGGTGGTCATCACCAGCAGCACCGTCAAGCACGTCATCGCCAGCAGCGGCTGAAAAGCGGTTATCGAATGAATCACCGGTGATAAGGTCATTACCGATAGAACCGGTAATACTCTCGATAGAGGTAATTTGATCATCGTCACCACCAACAACGGTAACAGTTACCGTATTGCCTTCATTCAGAGTAGCTTCAATATGATCAATACCCGTTTGGGCGGAGTAATCAATAAGATCATTGCCGTCACCACCGAAAAATTCATCATTACCTGCACTACTGTTAAAGTGGTCATCACCTGCTAAACCTTCAACGTAGTCCGCGTTTTCCGACCCGAAAACAATATCGTCTTGATTCGTTGTAGCGTACTGCTCAAACCCACTAAAAGTGTCGACACTGCCATCACTGGCATAGGAGGCCGTATTCGTCTCGAGGCTTAGAACAAAGCCGTCGTCTTCAAGATCATCAAAACGTAGTTGGTCGATTCCGTCTCCACCGGAAAGCACATCGGAACCACTGCCACCAAGAATGACGTCGTCCCCGTCTTCCCCCATCAAGGTGTTGGATAACTCGTCACCAGCAAGCACATCGTTGCCCACTGTGCCGATGAACACTTCTACATTTCTAACCTGATCATTATCAGCGCCAGAGACAGAAACTTCAGCGTATTCGCTGCCCGTGAGTGCTACATTGATGCTCGTTGCATCTGTAAATAGCGAGTAGTCCAAGACATCACGGCCTTCGCCGCCATCGAAACTATCAGCACCTTCACCTGCAAGCAGTCTGTCGTCGCCAGCACCACCGAGAATTTCATCATCACCACCAAGACCGTCGATGGTGTCATTACCACCCAAACCGGAGAGCGTGTTCGGTAGCTCATCACCGATCAACGTATCGCCAAATCCCGACCCGATAACAGATTCAATACTATCAAACGTATCTTGACCACCATCGCCATCCTGAGTTGGTTCCTCAGCTCCCAAGTCGATATAAACAGGAGCTGCGGCAAACTCATAACTCGCAGCATCCTGCCCGTCCCCACCCGACAGCAAATCATCACCACCGCGCCCCAGCAGAACGTCGTCGCCAGTACCGCCTTGAAGAACGTTGTCTTGTGCATCACCGGAGAGCACGTCGTCATAATCAGAACCGGTTAAGTCCTCAATTCCATCGATAGTATCCGTTCCACCAAACCCATCATTGGTAACTTCACCTGCGGATAGATCTATGTTTACACCAACAGTAGCAACCGAGTAGTCCGCACTATCTCGCCCTTCGCCACCGATGAGAACATCATCACCTGCAGCACCAATAAGAATGTCGTCGCCATCGCGACCATCTAAGATATTGTCATTCGCATCACCTTGAAGAATATCGTCTCCCGGTGTCGCTATGATGTTCTCAACGTTTCTGACAGTAAGATCGTCACCACCCTCTACAACAATTGCGGAGTCGGTGCCGCCATCTAGAATAGCGCTAACTCGAGTGATGTTTTCGGTCAGACTGAAGTCGATCGTATCGGAGTCATCTCCACCATCTAGCTGATCATTGCCATCGCTATGAACCAGCGTATCGTCACCCGCCCCACCTTGCAGCCGATCTGTCCCTAGCCCCCCGTCCAAGGTGTCATTCCCACCGGCACCATCAATAAAATCGTCACCTTCGCGACCAACAATCGTCTGATCGGCTTCGTCTCCGGTCAAGTTATCATCATGGTTAGAACCAATGAGATCTTCTATGTTTTTTAGCCGATCAGCGTCAGAACCATGCGTGGCAATAACAAAACCTTCGCTGTCTGTTCCACCACCGAAATTTACTGTGACACCGCTGCTGCTGCCGCTGAAGTCAACGATATCGCCGTCACCTTCACCACCGTCAAGCGTATTGCTACCTTCGCCTCCAATAAGAACATCATCACCGGCCCCGGCTTCGAACGTATCATCCGCAGCACCACCTTCCATGACATCATCAAAATCACTACCGATTACATGTTCGATGTTGATCAACGTATCGATGTTGGATTCATCGATGGTGACGTTATTTTCGTCCAGGGTCAGGTTGGTTACAATTGGGCCAGTGCTAGAGCTGTAATCAGCAATATCGCGATCTGCGCCACCATCCAGAATATCGTTACCACCACCACCAACAAGGATGTCAGATCCCCCACCCGATGATAAGTGGTTATCTTCCGCATCACCAATCAGTGTGTCGACACCGCTACCTGTGCGAATATTTTCAACAGTGGTCAACTCATCGATTTCGCCGTCTTCAATATCACCAACGATAACGTTGGCATACCCATCAACAACCGTAGACAGGTCAGCCACAACATCTTCAAAGGTGTCGGAATAGTCAGCGGTATCGGAACCGGTACCACCGATGAAGCGATCCTGACCCGGATTATGGATGATGATGTCATCACCGCCTTCACCATTGAGAGTGTCATTGCCAGCACCGCCATCGATGGTATCGACGCCATCGCCACCTTGAATAAAATCCACGCTGATCGAACCAGTGATTTGATCATCACCAGAGCCTGAGAAAACACGATTAGGGTTAGGGTCATTAGCTAGAACCCAAACCTCTTCGCCTTCAGCATTAACATAGTTAAGGTCGCCCGCACTGGATACATCGCGCACCTCAAACTCGCGCGTATCCTCAGAATCCATAGTGGACTCCGGTGGTTGAACGAGTGGTAGACCATCTTCATCAACAGCTGTGGGATCGAACTCAGCCGTGACTTTGAAATCAACACTAAACGTTTCATCTAAAGGCACCGTATAGATCAAATTGACACGAATCGACTCTCGGTCAATCAGCTCTACACTATCCAACGTGTAGGTATCACCAACTTTGGTTGCACCTTCAACGACAAAACCGTCAGGGAATCCTGTCATAGTGACTTCAGTCACATTGAACCCAGCAGGGAATGTTGGAGTCATCTCAATGACACGTGTCATTTTTCCTGAGTCAAAATAGTCAGGATTGTCGGTCATGATGACCAAATCATCTTCGGATGTTCCGTAGTTCAGAACCTCTGCAGAAAACTGCGCTTCGTTAGACGGATTGAACGCGGACTCTTCAGAACCACCACCACCGAGGATAGTTCTGGTCTCCAGATCACCGTCTGTCACAATAGACTCGACCTTACTCGGCTGCAATAGCGCCATATCGAACAACGCTTCTGCCTGAGGAACGGGCGGCGCTTCAGCCGCCGCGGCCAACGCTGGGGTCTCCGGCGGTGGTTGTTTGGGAGCTACGCTGTATTTATCACCCTCTTCATCAATGAATTTGCGATCAAATTTTCCGTCGTCTTTGGAGACTTCAACCTCTTCCGAAACGGCCTCTTGCTGCTGAGCCATCGCTTCGATAGCCTCGGTCACCATCGCCAGAATTTCTGCAGCTGCTTCGAATTCCTTCTCTGCCTCGTCGCTTTCTTCTTCTGAGGTTTTTAGGTCTTCCTCAAGCAAACTGGACACGGCAACGAATTCCTGCAGCGTAAGATTGCCAATTTCCCCTACTTTAGATAACAGAACATTTGGAGCAACAAACTCACCGTTAAATGAAATCAAAGGAGCTTGATCTTCATCGAATAGGAATATGGCCAACCCCAATAGAATAACTTTCCCACCCGTCGCGGGATCGCTGATGATGACATCAGTATCAACAATATCTACAGATACTTTGTCGAAATCAATACCCTCAAGTACGATTTCGCCACCGGGTTGAACGCCAATTTCTTTAGTTTCAGTAGCACTGAACTCAATTGACTGCTTATTATCTTGGTCCATAGAGGTGTAGACTTTTTCTTTGGTTCTGCGACATTTAACGGCCGGACTTCAAAAAAGGTGAGGTACGGCACACTCTGGTGCGTGTTACATGGGTATCAGCTAACAAAACAAACAGCTGGCAATCAAAGCCAGCACGATGTCTATCTCAAACAACTCCCAGGTTTCTCTTCTCTCGACTGACAGTTACTTGGCCGTAGGCCCCGTATAAGGGGACATCATCCAGCTTTAACAACGAACGCAGCAGCTCAATGCTATTTTGGGTATGTTTCAATTCAACAGTTGCAAGTGTTCGATTAACTCTATTAATAGAGTGGCACTCAGCAAGTTGTTGTTTCAGGCGTTCAACCTCAGGAATTAGCGGGGAACGCCTGAGTAACTGACTTATAAACTCGTTACTCTCTTGAAGACGATTCAATAACTCGCTTTTCTCACTGCTCAGGCGAGATAGATTTTCCAGATCCCGCTTTTTCATGGCAGCGGTTTCGCGTTGCATCACTGATATCAATTTTAAAGTCAGTGCATCTAATTCTTGAATGAGCTGCCGTTCTGAATTATCAATGTTCATAGTATTTCTCTACAATAAAGGTTTGAACTACTGCATCAACGCTACAAGGCCACGATCGATGACCACAGCATCAATCGTCTTACCCGAGGATGTGTTTTTAACTTGGACAAATCCGCCTTTAGCACCGTCAGACAACGCAACACCTTTCGTCTGTAGTTGCAGCCCTGCAGTTTTATAGGTAATTAAAACCGCCTCACCTTTACTGATCACTGTTGCCGGAACTAACATTGATTCGGTTAGCACAGACCCCGATCGAACTCTTTGGGAAAACTCAAATCCCAACCATGGCTCTAAGCCAATAACAGGATCCACGACATTTCGATAGGTGGAGCTGTTATCACCTACCGTGACAATTTCCTGAACAATCAGTGAACGATCAAGAATCTCGCCACGCTTAACCCCTTTTGCAAGAACCCAAACGCTACCCTCAAGAGTGGCTGTTGCCTGAACATGGATCCGCCAGGGGTTAGGATGGGAACACACAACCTGTACAGTTACGCGCCCAAGCTTTCTGCTACCAGGCGACCAGTAGGTTTCCAAATCACCTTCACAAGCTTTAAGCCTCAAACGAGTGTCTAAGGAATTAACCTGTACTTTTATGCCTTCTGCACCATTCTGCTCTTGCGTAACAAAATCCTTAACTACAAGCTCTATTTCATCTAGAGGTTGGATATTGGTTTTTTGCGTTGCAAATAGGGGCGGCGCGATGAGCAATAAGCAAACACAGGCAATATAGTTACGTATTTTGAGCTTATTCATACAGGAGAGCAGCGCAAGCTTTACACCATCTCCGAAGACTTAAGCGAATAGTTAGTTGGCTAACCGTAACATGAGTGTTGGCTACTTCACCTTTTAAAAAAAAGGACGACAACTTCCTTTATTTCATCAAGGAAAGCCACGTGTACTGTTCACGCATTAAAGGACTTATTGTCATTGCAAGTTGCCTAGCTTTAGGGGCATGCACAGAGACAATTATCAGAGAAGTAACCCCTGGAAACACAACAAATTCGACCACCGATACTCTAGGTGTCGGCGCTAATATGGTGGCGGCAGGCACCTCAACAACCACTACAGCTAGCCCTCTGGAGAACTCCAATTTACAATTGCGGGATCCAAGTGACGACACTGTCGTCGGGTCACCAGGGAATACCGTCGACTGCAACGATTCACTGCCGTGCCGCTGGGTAAGCGCCGACAACCAGTTTTCGTTAACGATTACCAGTGCAGACAACACTGCTACCCGATCACGTTTGTCCCTGAACTATTTTGTTACCACAGCCCACGACTCTACTATCGCAGTGTCGAGAACGTCTGAGGCCATCGATAACATGTCCAATGCCCTGCATGTTGAAGATCAGAGTTTGGGACAGGGTAACGGAGGCTCTCCACAAGGTATTCTTGCAGCGGATAAGCTTGTCGGCACGGTTAATTTTGATGGGAGCGCTACAGGGGACTCCATTTCGCAATGGTCTATTGCGTTGCTTGACTCGGGAGCCATAAGGATACCTGCCTTCTCAGGAATTCCAGTAGGGCCAATAACAACGGCACAGGCCGACTGTCGTTACACGCTACCTTGTATATGGACCGCCCCTGATAATGACGTTGCAATTACCTTGAACTCGGTGGGAGGAATTTCCACAAACGGTCGTGTAAGCACAGATTTCTCAGTGGAAACATCAGCTCTTGTCACTATCGCAGTTGATGAAGGCTCGTACGCCATTGGAGCAGATGGGACCGATTTTGTCGGGCGAACACTCTCATTGGGCACAATGACTGACTACAAAAAAGTTACAAGAAACTCCATACCGAACACGCCCAATTTCGGCTCTATCCACTTTTTTCGTACAAGCACAACACCTACCCATTTATTGTTAATGGAACTAAAGATTTATCAGGACGATCCTGTTCCCAGGTGGAACCCCCAATTCATAAACGTCCCAATCCTATAGTGTCGACCAACCACGCCTAGTAACAGTAACGGCGTCACAAACCCTAACTAATTCTTCGTATGAGCCGAAAACGCTCTAAAGGTTAAAGAAAAAAAGGACTCCGACCAAATGATTGATGATTTTTTATCCGTACACGCAGACTCTCTCAGACTGCGATCAAGGCGCACAGAAGTGTTAGCTAGCAATATTGCTAACGCAGATACTCCTAACTATAAAGCGAAAGACTTGGTGTTCGCAGAAGTGCTGCAGGAGACAAAACTGCCCAATTCATCCAAAGGATCGCAACTGGAACTTACAAACAGTTTACACACTACAAACTCCAGGCATATACGAACAAGATCAACTGGCGGATTTGATGCTCAGATCATGTACAGACAACCCGAACAAGCTTCTTTAGATGGCAATACTGTAGATAAGGATCTTGAACAGGCTAGATTCGCTCAAAACACAATTCGCTATCAAGCAAGTTTGGAATTTATCAATTCCCGAGTTAGCGGTTTGATGCGTACATTGAGGAGCGAATAACAATGTCACTAAGTATCTTTGATATCGCAGGCAGTGCAATGCGAGCACAAAACCTAAGGCTGAACACCACAGCAAGTAATCTGGCAAACGTGAATACCGTTACCGGCTCTGCAGAAGAGGCTTATCGCTCAAGACAGCCGGTTTTCGCTGCTGTACTCAATGGACAAATCGGTGGAGTGGAATCACGAGGTGTTGTCGAATCTAACAGGCAGCCGGAGATGAGATACGAACCAGGACATCCCTTGGCAAACGAAGAGGGCTATATTTTCGGTTCGAACGTGGATAGCGTAGAAGAGATGGCTAACATGATGTCCGCTACGCGAAGCTATCAAAGCAACGTAGACATGCTCTCTACCGTTAGACAGCTCATGCTCCAGACGTTAAAGATGGGAGAGTAATAGATGAGCACAGCGATACCTTCAGCCCTTAGCGAACAATATACGCTGAACACGGCTAAAGAGAATAATTTTGAAAAAGATCTTGGACAAGATGAATTTCTAAAACTCATGATGGCTCAACTGGAGCACCAGGACCCTATGAAGCCTATGGACAATGGGGAATTCCTAGGGCAAATGGCACAGTTCAGCACCGTTACCGGCATAGAGGAAATGCAAACCTCTATAGACAACCTCACGAATACATTTGTGACAAGTCAAACACTTGAAAGCACACAACTCGTTGGACAAGAAGTGCTGATTGAGAACAGCTCAATGAATTTAGGTGAAACAGGTTCTGCCGGAGGCTCCTTTGAAATTTCATCTGCCTCAGGTGAAGTCAATCTGGATATCAGCGATAGTGCTGGAAACGTTATCAGGCAAATTTCTATGGGTGAGTTTGCATCCGGACGCCACAACTTCTCTTGGGATGGACTCAACTCTACGGGTACAAGAGCACCGCAAGGAAACTACACAGCTAGCATTTCAGCCAGACAAGGCGAAGGGTTCGTGTCAGCCGTTGTCCTAACGCCCAGAGTCATCGATTCTGTTGAATTTGGAAGCGCAAGCGAGACTTCGTTGAATACGACACAAGGTGAGTCTATTTCCATGGCAGAAATAAGACAAATTAGACAAGCAGTGAGTTCAAATTAAAATTCTAATGATCAACAGATCTGTAAAGGTAGAAAAATGACTTTCGAAATCGCATTAACTGGAATAAACGCAGCTTCGGTTGAGTTGAATTCCATATCGAACAATATCGCAAACAATGCAACTACCGGTTTCAAGCGATCAAGTATTGAATTCGCTGATGTCTATGCAACAAGTGCTTTCGGCGCTGCAAATCCAGCTACCGGTCAAGGTGTAAGGGTTTCGAATATTCGCCAAGAGTTTTTACAGGGTGATTTAAGTTTCACAACACGAAACCTCGACTTAGCGGTAGAAGGCCAAGGAATGTTCCGATTAGAAAACGGAGGCAGCGCTATATATACACGGGCAGGCAACTTCGGACTTGATCGTGAAGGCTACATAGTTAATAACAAAGATCAAAAGTTGACAGGCTATGGCGTTGATGGAGATGGTGAAATCACACCGATCCAACAAACCTTAAGAATTGATTACGCGGATATACAACCTCACGTTACTTCTAGCGTTGAGCTACAGATGAATCTTGACATCAAAGCGGATGTACTCCCCCCGTTTAATATTAATGATGGCGGAACGTTTAATTTCTCTACATCGGTTTCAATTTACGATTCTCTTGGCGCTTCACAAGTAGCAAACGTCTACTTTAGAAAGGATGCACCCAACACTTGGACGGCCTTTACTGCAGTTGACGGCGTGGAAATCAGCCAAGTGGGCGGTGACGAAATTAGTTTCGACTCCTCCGGCCAGGTAATTGGAGTTAATGGCACAACGGATACCACATTCGCAACCAATACCTTTAACCCAGCTTCAGGCGCTAACCCTATGGGTTTCACCATCGACGTGAGCGAAATTTCACAATTCGACAATGCATTTGGCGTTAATAAGATCACCCAGGACGGTTTTTCTGCTGGAAGACTTGAGGACTTCGACATTGACCCAACGGGCGTGTTGTTTGGAAGGTTTTCTAATGGGCAATCCAAAATAATGGGACAAGTCACCTTGACTAGTTTCCCAAATCAACCAGGTCTCAATCAAGTCGGTGACACGAGTTGGGCAGAGTCTTATGACTCTGGTCAACCAGCAACAGGGGTTCCCAATAGCGCCAGCTTAGGTAGCTTGCAATCTGGAGCTCTAGAGGGTTCGAACGTAGACCTAACTTCTGAACTAGTGGCCATGATCGGAGCACAAAGGAGTTTTCAAGCCAATGCACAGGTCATTAGTACCGGTGACACAATTACCCAAACAGTGATTAACATCAGGCGATAACCCGGTAATACCTTATGGATAAGATGATGTACGTAGCCATGTCAGCAGCTCGGCAGGTTATGATTAAACAAGGAACCAATAATCACAACCTAGCCAATATCAATACGACTGGGTTCAAGGCAGACATTGACAGTTTTAAGTCAATGCCTGTGTATGGACCCGGTCACCCGGGCCGGGTATACAGTGAAGATAGCCGGTCCGGAATTGATCATACTGAGGGGCAACTCATCAGCACTGGCTCAGCACTTGACATTGCTGTTAACGGTGATGGATTCATTGCTGTACAAAACGAAGATGGCTCTGAAGCTTATACCCGAGATGGAAGCTTGCGAGTCACAGCACAAGGAATGCTTGTAACATCCGCCGGCCACCCAGTAATGGGTGAAGGTGGACCTATTACGTTGTCACCCTATGACGATTTACTAATAGGTAGCGATGGAACGATAACAATTCATCCTTTAGGGCAAGCTGGAGGTGAACTTGCAGTGATTGACCGTATTAAATTGGTCAATCCGGAAAAAGACACGGTAGAGCGGTCAAAAAACGGATTGTTCACAACAGCTAACGACGATGAACCGGCCGATGCAAGTGTCACTTTAGCAACTGAATCACTAGAGACGAGCAACGTTAACTCTGTGGCTGCACTTGTAAACATGATTGACCTATCAAGACAGTTTGAAGCACAAGTGAAAATGATGAGCGCCGCTGAAGACAACGATGTTGCTGCAGCTCAACTTCTGAAAATGAGTTAGTCAACTTTGTAAAAAGTCTATACGGCGGGGAATTGACTTCCCACTTGACTGAAACGAACGATAACACGGAAAAATCTGTACATGAACGGAGCACTTTGGACTGCAAAGACGGGGCTTGACGCACAGCAGACGCGCATGCAAGTCATTTCGAACAATCTTGCAAATACGAATACAACCGGTTTCAAAAGAGACAGAGCCGTGTTTCAGGATCTGTTGTATCAAACGGTACGTCAGCCTGGCGCACAGTCTTCTCAAAACACTCAGCTTCCCTCAGGCTTAAGCACGGGTACGGGTGTAAGGGTTGTGTCTACAGAAAAACTTCACTCACAAGGCAATCTGTCTAAAACAGACGATCCAATGGATCTAGCGATCCAAGGTAGAGGTTTCTTTGAAGTGCTTACCCCGGATGGCAATGTTGCCTACACACGCGATGGATCATTCCAGGTCGACTCATCGGGTCAAATGGTAACAGCGACCGGCTACACCCTCCAACCAGGCATAACAATTCCGGAAAACTCTAGCGGTGTCACTATAGGGCAGGATGGCACTGTCAGTGTAATTCAGCCAGGTAGCGCATCTGCAAGTGTGATTGGAGTTATTAGCTTAAGTGACTTCATCAACCCTTCTGGATTACAAGCCAAAGGAGGAAACCTTTTTCAAGAAACGGCCGCTAGTGGTGCCCCGCTACAGGGAACGGCAGGCATTGGAGGGCTTGGCTCACTAATCCAGGGCTCAGTCGAGACATCCAACGTCAACATCGTAGAAGAACTTGTAAGCATGATTGAAACGCAGCGTGCCTACGAGATTAGCTCAAAAGCTATCTCTACTACTGATGGAATGCTGCAATACATCAACAATAACCTGTAGATGATTAAGATGCGCACCTTGCTGATACTTTCTCCCCTTCTGCTCAGTGCTACGGCTTGTTCGACAGTGCCTACAGTAGAACCTGATTTCACGCCTGCTGAGCCGAGTATCGTGATCACAGATGATCGTCAAAATGGATCGATCTATAAAGTCACGAATAACAGATTCTTCTTCGAAGATATCCGAGCAAGGCGCGTAGGTGATGTGATAAACGTCATTCTCGACGAACGTACAGATGCCACAAAATCAGCTAGCACTAACGCAAATCGAGGAACCTCGATTGGAATTCCAAGCCCTACCCTCTTTGGAGGATCGTTAACTGCAAAAGGTAGAGATCTTCTATCTAATGATATTTCGGCCAGTACCGACTTTGCGGGAACCGCAGATAGCAGTCAAAGTAATCGCTTAAACGGAAGCGTTGCCGTAGTAGTAGACCGAGTACTCCCCAACGGCAACCTATGGATTAGAGGCCAAAAGAACTTAACCCTCAACCAAGGAAGCGAAGTGGTGCGAGTCTCCGGGTTGATTCGATCGGTTGATATAACACCGGAGAATACAATTCAGTCTAACCAAATCGCTGACGCTAGCATAACTTATGGTGGTACTGGATTACTTGCCGACAGTAATCGAGCAGGCTGGATGACTCGTCTGTTTACCAGCAATCTCTGGCCTTTCTAAGTTGACTCACATGAAACTCTATCAAAGTGCGATATCGTCAACTTTATACTTGCTGATATGTATTTTTTTCGCTCTAGGATCAACATCCGCAGCGCATGCAGAGCGAATAAAAGATCTTGCAAGTATTGAAGGTGTTCGTGACAATCCCCTGCTTGGCTACGGACTGGTTGTAGGCTTAGACGGGACCGGTGATTCAACCTCAAGCGTAACGTTTACTGAACAAAGCTTGCGTAGCATGCTTACACAGTACGGAGTTACTGTGCCGCCTTCTATAAAGCTACAACCTAAGAACGTTGCCGCCGTATCTATTCACGCTGTATTACCACCATTCGCCAAGCCTGGGCAAAAAATAGACGTGACCGCCTCCTCGTTAGGCAATTCGAAGTCACTAAGGGGTGGAACTCTACTCATGTCCCCACTTCGAGGAGCCGATGGGCAGGTATACGCAATCGCACAAGGCAACCTTGCTGTCGGCGGCTTAGGTATCTCTGGTGCGGACGGTTCGTCACTCGCGATCAACGTTCCCAGTGTGGGCAGGATTCCAAATGGGGCGACCGTTGAAAGAGCGGTTCCAAACCCTTTCGCGAACGGCCAGGAAATCGTGTTTAATTTACATCAGCCTGATTTCACCACAGCAAGACGCGTTGTCGATGCTATCAATCTAGCTTTAGGCTCTGTTGATGCCAAGGCTATTGATGCAGTATCCATCTCGGTCCAAGCACCAACCGACGCATCAAAACGAGTTGCTTTCGTCGGATACTTAGAAGAAATTGACGTAAAACCCGGTGAAGGTGCCGGTAAAATTATCGTTAATTCTCGAACTGGCACCATTGTTATTGGAAATCACGTGACGGTGGGACCCGCTGCTGTCACTCACGGGAGCCTAACAGTAACCATAAAAGAAAATACAAGCATCAGCCAACCAGCACCCTTATCTAACGGTGTCACTGCCGCTCAACAGGACTCCAACATTTTGGTAGAAGAGGAAGCAAACCGAATGTTCGAACTTAATCGTGGGACAACCCTGTCGGAGATAGTTCAAGCAATCAATGGTGTTGGCGCTGCCCCCGGAGATTTAGTTGCTATCCTAGAAGCCTTGAAACAGGCTGGCGCTCTTCGCGCACAGTTAATCGTTATCTAATGGCAGGGCTCTCTCCAGTGGCGCAACCTGAGCTTTCTGCCCTGATACAAATTCAGGGTGGAGCCTCTAACAAAGGCACCCTGAACGCTATGAGAAGCTTACAAAATGCTTCTGAAAGCAAGATCAATAATGGGAGCTCAAGTAATTCTGAATTCTCAGCGAATGACAAAAAAACAGTTGAGACAGCCAAAAAATTTGAAGCCCTACTGATTCATAGCATGTTGAAGAGCATGCGTAAAACCACTATGGCAGAGAATACGACTAATCAGCGTGCAATGTACGACGACATGCTGGACAAGCAACTGGCCGATACAATGGTAGAGGCAGGTGGGCTCGGAGTGGTCGAACAATTGCTGACACAATTGGATCCTAACCGTACACAGGGAGAACCGAAGCCCTTAGATACTACGGACAGACAGAAACTGCGAGAGTTAGTCTCAGGCAGTGAAAAACCTCTATCGGTATCCACTCCTGACAATCCATCTACGACCAACATATCGAAACTAGCAATGGCATCAGGCCTATGGTCCAGCGAGATTCCAAGTGATAGGAAAGACTTCAGACACGAATTTACTGAACCACTAAAGTATCATGCTCACAGAAGCGCCGAGCGCCTTGGTACTTCTCCTAACGCAATATTGGCCATAGCCGCACTTGAAACCGGTTGGGGGCGAAGCTTGCCTACAGATTCGCAGGGCACTACCACCAACAACTACTTTGGCATAAAAGCCTCGTCTAACGATACACGCTACGCTGAGAATCTCACTAAAGAATTCATAGATGGTGATTTAAAAACGATTCGGGCGAAGTTCAAATCCTATGATAGCGTTGCCGATAGCGTATCTGGATTCGCAGATTTCATCATTGATAATCCGCGCTATTCGAAGGCGATTGAGCATGCAGGTGATCCTGAGAGATTTCTTACAGAGCTTCACAAAGCAGGCTACGCAACAGATCCACGCTATGCCGAAAAGGCAATAAGCATACTGCATCAAATTAATAAGCAGTCGGCGCAACTATGACGGACATACTAAACACGGGGAAATCGGCTTTATTTGCATTTCAGAGAGCGCTTGCAACGACTTCTCATAACATTGCAAACGTCAATACTGAAGGCTATTCCAAGCAGCGGGTTACATTTGAGTCCACCAATATAGGGCACCGTGACTTCGAGTACATTGGTACCGGGGTCAATGTTGCGGATATCGAAAGAATTCATGATCAATTTGCCACGATCAGAGTAAACGACACAACCAGTGAGCATGCTGAGCAAGAAACAAGCTTCCAAATGGCAAGTCGGTTAGACAACCTTGTCGCCGCTGATGGCATCAGCGTCTCTCCTGCAATGAACGAATTTTTTAACGCTTTACAAGATGCCAGTGCAAATGCATCCTCTATTACTTCTAGGGGTATTGTTTTAGATAAAGCTGATCAGCTGGCTCAACGTTTTCAGTCTCTTCAAGCTCAATTCGACGACGCACAGGTTGAAACTAACTCAAGAATGAAAGCTGCGGTCAGCAATGTTAACGAATTTGCGACAACAATTGCACAAATAAACGTTGAAATCGTTAGCACTGGTAGAGCTCGCCAACTTCATTCTGCAAACAGCCTACTCGACCAGCGTGATCAGCTTGTCGCAGAACTCTCGAAACATGTACAAGTCAACACCGTTACTATGGATAACGGAGCGATGAATGTATACATAGGGAAAGGTGTTCCTCTGGTAACGGCTGGAACAGCTCAGGCGATTACTACAGCACCTGATGATACATACCCAGACAGACTTCAAATACTTCTAGGTGAAGGCAATCAGCAAATCAACCTCGATGCGCAGATTCAAGGCGGCGAAATCGGTGGCCTAAACGACTTTACCGCAAATACGCTATATCCAGCAATGCAAGAGCTTGGTCGCTTGTCTCTCGTTATGGCTAGTTCTCTTAATGAGCAGCATAGTAAAGGTATTGATGCGAATGGTGATGTTGGTCTGGCAATGTTCAATTCAACGGATCCGCTAGTATATTCAAGTAGTAAAAATACAGGCTCAGGAGTTGTCAGCGCATCAATCGATGACGTTTACGCCCTCGAAGCTTCCGACTATCTCCTCCACTTTGATGGTGCAAATTTTACAGCCACAAGATCATCCGATGGAGTGCAAACTACCGGAACAATGCCTCTGACTCTAGACGGCTTAAATTTGTCGATAACAGGTACACCAAGCGCAGGGGACACATTCGTGATTTCTGCCACTAACCGAGCAGCTGGATCATTTAGTACAACATTAAACGATCCAGAAAAACTAGCTTTGGCTAGTCGTCTTTCTACATCCTCTGATATCAACAACATTGGTGATTCAAAAATAAGTCCTGCGACTGTTACAGACCCCCTTTCAGTATCATTGACGAATCCTATCGATATTGTTTTCAATACCGACAGTACTTTCGACATTGTAGATGTAAATTCAGGATCAACGTTATCATCCAACGTCGTCTATACCCAGGGTGACACCATTGCTCTAAACGGTTGGGAAGTCGAAATAAGCGGTGTGGCTCGAGCTGGTGATACGCATCGAATTACAAATAACAACAGCGGACAAGGTAACAATGTAAACGGCTTAGCACTTTTTGATATGCAGTCCAGCAACATTGTCGATGGCAATCAAAGTTTCAACGACGCCTACGGTGAAATGGTTTCGGGTGTGGGAACTCGCACTAATACCGCTGAGGTACGAACTCAGGCACTTGAATCCTTGAAGAGTACTGCCATTGATCGCCAACAATCGTCCCAAGGTGTAAGTCTGGACGAAGAGGCCATTGATTTAACTCGATATCAGCAGGCTTATCAAGCATCAGCGCAAATCATAGCGACTGCTGATACGCTCTTTCAGTCCATCCTGGGTGCAGTAAGATGATTAGCTCACGCCTACCGTCGAACTATATTGTTTCTCAAATAGCGTCTGACATTGTCAGCAAACAGTATGAGCTAGCACAGGTTCAAGAGCAAATTTCGTCTGGAAAAAAGGTTAATCGTCCATCTGATGAACCCGCCTATTCTGCGCGTATATTAAGTATGCGTGAAGCAACATCCAAATTAGAACAGTATGACCGGAATTCCTCCGCAGCAGAGTCGCAACTATCTCTGGAGGAAGGAGCCCTTGACGGTGTAGTCAATAACATCAATAGAATTCGTGAGCTGGCATTAACTGCAAATAACGGAATCGTTAACGAAACAACACGCCAAGCCATTCATGCTGAAGTAAAACTACAATTGGATGAACTATATACGCTAGCAAACTCGCGAGACAGTTTTAATAATTTCATATTTGGCGGTAACAACAATCAATCAACTCCTTTCTCCAAAGGAGAGCCCGTTGTTTACTCAGGAAGTGATGATGCTAGCGAGATGCCTATAGGCTTGGGTCGAAAAGTCAAAACAGGCGACTCCGGACTGGACGTTTTTATGAGAATTCGAAACGGTAACGGTACGTTTGTAACCTCGCTGAACCCAGCAAATACAGGCAGCGGAACCATATCCCAGGGATCGGTTACCGATACAACTGCCTACGACAGAGATACTTACAGGGTTCAATTCACCAGCTCTACGACCTACGATGTAATAAACGATACCACCGGAGCGACAGTTAGCACCTCGAACACGCATACCGACACAGGCCCTATCGAATTCAATGGAATCCGTACCGTCATCTCTGGCGTACCTGAACCAGGAGATAGTTTTACAATTGAACCAAGCAAAAACCAAGATCTATTCAGCACAGTGTCAAAATTCATTAGCGCACTAGATCAGACGCCCACAACGAGCTCTGATACTGCAAAATACACTCAAGCTGTAAACGATGCCATTCTAAACCTTGATACTGGTCTCGACCATATCAACAATATACGATCGGGTGTGGGAGCAAGACTAAATAGTATTGACAGTAGCCGAGAACAGAACAGCAACGTTCAATTGCAAATAGAGCGAGTACTAACAGACGTGGAAGATATAGACATCGCCGAAGCGGTTACGAATTTGCAAACTCAAGCAAACTCTTTGGAGATTCTGCAAAAATCCTTTTCTCGAATAGAAGGTCTTTCGCTATTCAATTATATGTAAAAAGCCGAACAGTCCACAACCAAGCACTTAAAAGTACGCTTACTGCATATTTTTCTTTTTTCAGACTGAAGACTCGCAGCATACATCCGATACAGCCCTCATGAGCGCAATGTTCTCACCAACGAGCACTTTAGGATAAGACGCGCCATTCGATAATAACAAGGACCCGTATTATCTCTTAGAGGATTTAGAAAGACATGCCACAGACTATCAATACAAATGTAATGTCGTTGACTGCTCAGCGTAACCTGAACAGCTCACAGTCAACACTTGCTACATCCATGCAACGTCTTAGCTCTGGCCTTCGGGTAAACAGTGCAAAGGATGACGCGGCTGGCCTAGCCATCGCAGAACGCATGAATACACAAGTTCGCGGCATGAATGTCGCTATGCGTAACGCGAATGACGGAATTTCACTTGCTCAAACAGCGGAAGGTGGTTTGCAGGAAGTAAACAACATGCTACAACGCATGCGTGAGCTGGCTGTCCAGTCAGCAAACGGCACCAACTCGACAGCCGATAGAGCCAATCTGAATGCTGAATTTACAGCGTTGAACTCAGAAATTGCTCGAATCGCCGAAACCACGACCTTCAATGGTGCAGCGGTTCTTAATACTTCAGGATCTGCGGCAAACGTGTCATTTCAGGTTGGTGCTAACACGACAGCTGGAAACACGATTACCGTGTCAATGAAAGATATTGACGCAATCTCCGGTGCATCTATCGCAACAGTAAGTGCTACTAACACAGCTATTTCTTCAATCGATGCAATGATTGGCACTGTGACAACCGCACGAGCCGATTTCGGTGCCGTACAGAGTCGTTTCGAAAGTACTATTAACAACCTACAGGTTGGTATGGAAAACCAAGCCGCGGCCCGAGGCCGAATTATGGATGCTGATTTCGCAGTTGAAACAGCTAACATGACCCGTTCTCAAATATTGCAGCAAGCTGGTAATGCGATGGTCTCGCAGGCGAACTCTGCACCGCAAAGTGTATTGCAGCTACTGGGATAAACACTCAGTAGTAACGCAACTGCCTGGAGGTAAACCCCCTCCAGGCAGTCGCGATAAATTAAAGGGGTAACAATATGATTACAGCAGCAGGAGCCGGATCGGGCATTGATGTAGAGAGCATACTCTCTCAGCTGAATCAACTAAACAGACAACCGGTCACTACACTAAACGCAAAACGCGCAGAACTAGATGTTGAACTTAGCGCCTATGGAACAGTTAAAAGTGCGCTGTCAAGCTTGCAAACAGCCGCAAAATCTCTGAGTAATACTTCTGATTTTGGTGCTTTTGTAGCAACAAGTAGTGATGAGGACATCTTCACGGCGACCTCCAATGGAGGTAGTGTTAGTGAAAACTTAGATATTGAAGTATTAGCCCTAGCCACAAATCATCGTATGGCTAGCTCAGCTTACGCTAGCTCAGAGGCTGCTGTTGCTCAAGGAACATACAGCTTTTCCTCAGGTGACAATAGCTTCGATATCTCGCTTAACTCTGAAGACGCTACGCTTCAAGGCTTAAGAGATGCAATCAACGATTCCATCAACAACAGTAGTGTTTCTGCGAGCATAGTGAACGTTGACGGTGGTAGTCGCCTTGTATTGACCTCAAAAAATTCTGGCACAGAAGGTACAATTTCAGTTACGGATCCGTCTCAATCGGGTGGATCGCCATCTGATTTTAGCGAGATTACTCCCGCTACTGATGCAAGTTTAATCATTCACGGTTTCGCGGTCACAAGCTCATCGAATGTAGTTACGAATGCTATTGATGGAGTAACACTGAACCTTAAATCTACGGGTGAGGCAAAAGTAACAACAGAGAGAGATACCAACAGCCTCAGAGAGTCGCTAAATGAATTCGTAATTAAATACAATTCTATGAGTTCAACTCTACAAGACCTCAGTAATTCCGGACTTCAGGGTGATCAACTCCCTCGAGGCATTGACACGCGAATGCGAGAAATATTTTTTAGCGAAGTTGAGCTTCCAAACGGTGACAAATCAAATGCTCTTGCCCTCGGGTTTAGCTTTGACAGAGACGGCGTTTTAAGTATCGATGAAACAAAATACAATACAGCCTTAGACTCTGGAGTAGACCGGTTTGTAGAATTTTTCAGTTCAACCGATGGAGTCGCTTCAAAATTCACGAATTTGGTCGATGAATATACTCAGGCAGGCGGCATTATTAACTCTCGAGAAGACGGCGTGGGTACAAGAAAAGGAAATATTGATGACCAGATTGAACGCCTTGAATATCGCCTTGATAAAGCAAGCGAAAGATTAAGAAAACAATTTACCGCCATGGACTTGACAGTCACTAACCTACAATCAACCAGTTCATTTCTCACCAGTAGATTAAGCAATAGCAACGTATGACTTTACACGCATATAAATCGGTTAAACGTGCAACGCTTGTTGAAGGAGCTTCTCCACACCGTTTAACTGAAATGCTTTACGAAGGTTCTTTAAGTAACATTGCAATTGCATCAAAACACATGGAATCTGGTGATCGCCAATTAGTTCACCACCATATTGATAAAGCTCTCGCAATTGTTCAGGAACTTCAGGGCAGCTTGAAGGATTATGAAAAAAACGAACTAGCAGCAAATCTATATGATCTCTACAGCTATATCGCTACCACACTACTAGCTTCAGAACACGCTATGAATAGCGATGGCCTAAAGCAATGTGAAGCACTAATTAATACATTATTGGAAGCCTGGCAATCAATATCCCCTGAAACCCAAGCAGCATGAAAAGTCTCTTAGCTCTCTCAGTACTCGTCAAGGTTCATGGCGTTATGTTGTCTATGCTCGAAGAAGCCGAGAAAGCTAATTGGCAGGAGCTTAATCGCCTAGACAGTGAGAGAAGATCTCTACTGGAAAACGATCAAAATTCAGTTATCGTTGGCAAAAGAACATCTAATGAATACGATGACTGGTGTAAGAAAATCTTAAAGCTTGATGCTGAAATTAACAGGACAGTTATCGTTGCCAAACAAAATCTAGTTAAGGAGGGGCGTGGAATGAACGCTCAGATTAACGCTAAAAAGAGTTATGAAGACGCAGCTTCTAAACTAACGACTACCTACGGACAATAACTAGAGTTACGAGAATGGGCACAATCGACTCTCAGTCAAAAAATAGTACTGCAAACAGCGACACTGCAAGCAATGATCTGTTCGCTGGTATGCAACCGGCATTTAAACACGAGATAACCGGAGAAGCCCATTTGGCTCAGTCTTCGCCCGGTATCCCCTCTTCTGCATATGCTTTTATTGGATTACCCGATGAATGGATCGCCGAGAGGGACGATTGCGGCCAGGCGATAGCGTTACACCCTGAAATCTTACCGGGATACTGGCGTGATGCTCAGTTTATAGGTCTACGCGAATTGCCTTCATTACCTCTAGACGGTTAGCCTTCCCGGCGTGCTTGCAACTTAATTTGTTGTAGTTTTGCCATGTGTCTGATCAGCGCTTCGGCATCGTCTTCGTGTAAATGCTTAAACTTTGCCGCAACAATATACGGGTGTTCCGAACTTTCTCTCACGACCCTTGTGACTTCCGCAATCGAAAAAACCTGCACGGCACTCGTAGACAACACCAGTTGGAGCTTCAAATGATCACCTGAGGTGAATTCACGCTCTGTTGGAAAGCTTACGCTTGAACATGAAATATTCACGTCACGCATTCGCAAACTATGATGCAAAGCTTCTGTATCTGAAAGGCAGCTTGCAACAAGCATCATCTGCTCTTCCATGCTGTCTAAATAATTTCCGATGTCAGGATCACGTTTACGAATCATTAAAAGGTTAGATCTACGTTTCTCCCTTTGAAGTTTGAAGTGAGAGGTAAAACAATACCTCAAACGGAATTCATCGAAGTTATCAATGATGGTGTCGAGATCAGGCTGCTCTAGTTTCTCTGCGCATAGCAACATTGAGTCATCTAATCGGAACGCTTCCCGTCGGTTAGTTTCATTGCTCATTATTCTTCCTCGGAACCGAGCGTTATATTGATCTCAATACGACGATTGATAGCGCGATTTTCGGCGGTATCGTTATTTGTAATAGGCTTCGTATCAGAGAATGCGCGAATTTCAAGACGGGATGGTTCGATTTTTACATTCTCGGCCAAATGATGTACCACAGAGGCTGATCTGGCCGCAGAGAGCACCCAGTTTGATCCATAAATATCATTGGAAATAGGAATATTGTCTGTGTGACCGGCGACAATAACGCGGCCATCCGTTTTATTAAGCACATCACTGAGTTTATCAAGTACAGAAAAAAATTCTGGTTCCAATTCAGCCTTACCTGACGGAAACGCATCAGCTTCTCTCACTCGAATCATCACACTGTCTTCGTACAGTACGACGTCTATGATTTCTTCATTGATTTCCTCGGAATAAGCCATTTCTATCTTAGAAATTAGATCTTCCATCTCCTCAGAAATCGGTGTGTTGATACGAATTTCTTCGCGATTGTCATCGACTGTGTCCTGTTCAATAATTCTCATTACCGTTGGTTCAGGCTTACCTGGCGAGAATTCCTGCTTAATAATTGATGTGCCTCTAGGAATAGTATCGGACTTTATTTTCCTTTGAACACCAAATGCCATGTTCATCGATCCAGCTACTTGTTTGTACTTTCTCAAGTCCATCTCTGAGAATGACAGAAGAAGAACAAAGAAGCACATTAGCAGCGACATCAAATCAGCAAAGGTTGCCAACCACGCTGGCGCTCCTTCTTCACATTCTTCGCATTCATGATCTTCGCTCATGCTACAGCACTCCGATTGATAATCGGATTATTTACCAGCATTGAGTTCACGCTTACTTTCAGGTAAGTATGCGACTAATTGCTGCTGTAGCACCCTTGGATTCATGCCATCCTGAATTCCCGCGACAGATTCTAAAACCAATAATTTGTTAAGCCTTTCATGAGCACTAATGGCTTTTAGTTTTGCGGCAATAGGTAGGGCAATAGCATTGGCGATAATCGCGCCATAAAGCGTTGTTAACAGAGCTACGGCCATCGCCGGTCCGATTGATTTTGGATCGTCCATGTTCGCCAACATCTGAACCAATCCGATAAGCGTTCCTATCATTCCCATAGCTGGGGCTGCTTCCGCTATGGATTTGAACATTAATATTCCGGTATTCTGGCGATCAAGCTCCAAATTAATATCCTTGGAAAGCATTTTCTGAACAGTTTCGGTGGAATGTCCATCGATACATAATTTGATTCCATCGTCTAGAAATTTATCATCGATATCATTTCCTTCCAGTGCAAGGATGCCCTCTTTTCTTGCTACATCAGCAAGACCAATCGCCTCTTCAATTAATTTTTCGGGCGGGATAGATTTATGCATGAACGCTCGAAGCGTTACTTTAAAAGAACCGAGAAATTGCGCTAGAGATATCTGGCACAATGTGACCATAAAGGTTCCACCCACCACCACAACAATACTTGGAATATTGACAAATGTGTTTACACTGCCGCCTAGAAAAATCGAGGCTACAATGACACCTAAACCACCAAAAAGTCCGAGAAGCGTTGCGATATCCACTGTATATAAACTTCCTAAGTCTTTGCCTTCATGCTTTACGCAGTAGAGTCTTCAAAACGAGCAACTACCGCATCGTTCCCATGCAATGCAACTATCAGCTCCGCCTCATCGGATGACAATCCATGCAATCTGACCAACTCCCTATAGCTTTTGCCTTCTTTTGCATCCCGTATAGCAATTTGATGCCTATCATCAGCAGACTGATAGACCTCGCGTAGCTGTATCTCGTTTCCCAATTCGTTAATGCAATTCTGCGTTGAAGACTGGAACTCAACCAGCTTCACTAGCAGAGCTTCCAGTTGATCTGACTTTTTCTTCTGCTCATTTGTGGCTGATATCAGCCCATTTACTTTGCTGTAAAGCATTGTGCACAATGAGCCAACCAAGGCAGTTAAACCAATACTTAAAATTATTAAACCGCTGTTCATGATTCCTCCAAAGCCGTTGAGCCACTGAGTAAATTGTTTTCAGAAAAAGACGAACTGGAAGGCTGGATGAGTCTTTGCAGCCAGTCATCATCTGGTGTGCGATCAATTCGACGGCTCATGGCAACTGCAGTGGCAACCAATACAGACGCATCAGCTCTCTGCAAAGGTTTCTGTACACTTGAGGAATCAGACCAATACGCAATCGGTATATCATGACGAATAATCGAATTGAACAATTCACCTAGCCGAGCGTTGCTATCAAGATGGGTGAGTACGCAGTTAATGTTTCTGTTCTTACAATGCTTAGCGATTAGTTCCTCAACAATGGACGACTGCGTGGTAGCTGGAAGTGCGAATAAGTGCCTTACACTGTCCTTGTCGCGTGGATGAGTAAGACACTCAGGCAATTCGATAGCATCTGCATCATCAGGAAGTGAATGATCAACCAACACTAATTTTTTATGCTTAAACGCATCAACAAGTGAATCAATCTCATGCATATCATGAGCGTGTACAGTGGGAACCCCCAGTAGTCGCCCATAAGATTGAAGCTCTTCAAATGCTCCGATCCGGCGGGTATCTGCACAAATAATTACGATAGACTGATTCCCCTCCTTTTTGACATGCTCAGTCGCCAGTTTAACTAACGCTGTTGTCTTACCTGAACCAGGTGCACCCGACATAATCGTTACGCCGGGGACCGAAAGCGTCTTGTCAGAAGCAACAGGCAGCGTAGATTTTAGAAGTGCGTAAGATTGCCTTATAGCAGCATCAAGAGGCATGTCAGGCTCAGCCCTTTCCACCAAACGAATAGCGATTTCAGCGCCCAGCCCCAGTGACAGCAAATGCTGCAAATGCTGACTTCTGCACGGAGAGCTACTGCCCCAGAGGTTAACCTTCAGTGCTTTGAATTGATCCTCAATCATCGCATTTTGAGCATCCATGGCACTAAACAGGCTCTGCAGTTGCTCTGTTGAATGCGATGGAGCTATCGCATCCGAATCGATTGAGGACTTAATAGCTGGCTCTTCCACTATCGCCTCAGTGTTACTGACAAGCATTTCAGATTCGTCAGCTGTATTGTCATCCTCACTGACTCTAGAGAGCGGCTCTAATGGCCGCGCATCCATCGCATCGGATGCAATCGATTGACTCAGCTCGCCGATATCGACCACATCATCAAGCAATTCATCCGCAGTATTTGTTGACGCGCCCTTACCCGTCTCAGAGTCTATAGACGAACTAGTCAGCTCGTTCGCAGTATTTTCATCAGGAGCATCAACCATCGCCTCCGACACTGCATCTAATGACTCGTTAATGTCATCGATGCTCATTTCAGCTAGCGTTGAAGCATCATCCATCTGCCCGGTGGCTATTATTTCAACCAAATCACCGTGCCTTCGGTTAGCCAAGATAATGGCTTCTTCGCCTAGTGACATGCGAACCGCATCCAGTGCGGCAGGTGTTGATTCTGCAGTAAAACGTCTAAGTTGCATATTTGGCCTCAATTTTCATCTGGCTGATACTTTGAATTAGGTGAATCATGCAGGATCGCTACCACCTATGTTGGCTATAACTTTCAATCGCTTCGTTTCAGCTATTTCGTTATATGCCAGTACTTTTAATAGTGGAATCGTATGTCGTACCATTCCCGCGAGCCAGCTTCGTAGTTTTGGACTGACTAAGAGCACAGCAGGTTCACCACTCATTTCCTGTCGGTGCGTACTATCTGCAAGCGATTGATATAAACGCTCTGCTAAACCGGGTTCGATACCCAAACCCCCTCCACTTTCTGTTTCCACCGAACTCAAGCAAAGCTTTTCCAGCTCAGCATCAAGCGTGATTACTGGAAGAGTGTCTTCAAAAGAGGTGAGCTGACCGGTTATCTGGCGTCGTAAAGCGACTCGAACAGCGGCAGTCAGCTCTTCAGCATCCTGTGTTTGTGTGCCCTTTTCAGCTAGTGTTTCAGCAATAGATCGCATGTCTTTCACCGGAATTCCTTCGTCGAGCAAGTTTTGTAAAACTTTCACCACGGTTGGCAGTGGTAATAGCTTTGGTACAAGGTCTTCAACCAATCTGGGAGCGCTTTTACTTAGGGAGTCTAAGAGGGATTGAACTTCCTCATGACCCAAAAGACTTCCGGCATGTTGAACAAGTAACTTACTCATGTGTGTCGCGATAACCGTGCCCGGATCGACAACCGTGTAACCTAAAGCTTGGGCGTTATCTCTCTGATCCAGATTAATCCACATTGCATCCATACCGTAAGCTGGGTCTTTAGTGACCACCCCTTGAAGCGCGCCGCCTTCAACGCCACTTCCTATGGCCAATTCGCGATCAGGATAAATCTCGGCCTCCCCTTCGGTGACTCCAAGAATTGAGATTCGATAACGTGTCGGTGGCAAGTCCAAGTTATCTTTCATGTGGACTGCATGAATTAAAAATCCTAAATCTTCCGTTAACTTACGCCTTACCGCTTTAATTCGATCGGGTAATTTCCCGCCCTGTCTTGCGTCTACCAAAGGTATTAAGCCAAAACCAACTTCCAAGCTTAGGATATCTGTTGTTTTGACATCATCCCAACTGAGATCAGCTCGTTTTTCCGTCTCAACTTCACTCGATTCTGTTAACTCTTGTTCTTCTTCAATGGGTCGTTGTGTGTACCATGCATACAAACCTAAGCCGCCACCAAGAGTCAGAAAAACGAGATTCGGCATACCAGGCACCAAACCCAATGCACCTATTAGCAGTGCCGTAATAACCAATGCGCGTTGGTCTTTAAACAATTGAAGGGAAATTTGCTCCCCCATATCTTCTTCAGAAGATACGCGAGTCACGATAACCGCAGTACCCATTGACAATAGTAGAGATGGAATTTGTGCAACTAGACCATCGCCAATAGTAAGTAACGTGTAATTCGTCGCAGCTTCCGAAAAACTCAAGCCGTGCTGGCCTACACCCACGGCGAGTCCACCCAAGATGTTGATAAAAAGTACTAACAGACCGGCTATGGCATCACCTTTAACAAATTTACTAGCACCATCCATGGAGCCATAGAAATCCGCCTCTCGACCAATATCAGCTCGCCGCTTTCGAGCTTCTTCCTGATCAAGTAAGCCCGCGTTAAGATCAGCATCAATAGCCATTTGCTTACCGGGCATAGCGTCAAGAACAAATCTGGCGCTCACTTCAGAAACACGCCCAGCACCTTTTGTAACAACGACAAAATTGATTATTACCAGTATCGCAAACACCACGAAACCCACTGCGTAGTTGCCACCGATAACAAAGTTTCCAAATGACTCGATAACTTGTCCTGCGGAGGCAGTGCCGGTATGTCCCTCAAGCAACACGATTCGAGTTGAAGCGATATTCAACGAAAGACGCAACATTGTTGCTACAAGCAGTACCGTTGGAAAAGATGAAAATTCCAAGGGTCGGCTTGTATATACGGTGACGAGCAATACGATCAGTGAAAGTGCAATGTTGAACGTAAACAGCAGATCAAGACCGATTGTTGGGATCGGCAAAACCATCATGACAAGCATCAACAACACCAAAAAAGGTGCGCCAAGGCCAGTCAAATGCAGCTGGTTAAAAAAGGTTCTTATACTCTCAGTGTTCACGGTTTACTCTTCCTTAGGGACCAGCAAGGAGTCTGGAATCGGTAAATCAGTGGGTTCCACCAACTTACGGCGATCTGGAAAGCTCAACGCTTTAACCTGCATTACATACGCCAGAACTTGCGCTACCGCTAAATACAGGTCAGATGGGATGCTTTTTCCCACCTCAGTGTGTCGATACAGGGATCGGGCCAGAGGCGGTGCACTGAAAATTGACACGTTAGATTTTTTGCCAATTTCACGAATCTTAAAGGCCATATGATCGGCCCCCTTCGCGACCACGATGGGCGCGACTTCGTCCTCGTTGTACTTCAGAGCAACAGCGAAATGAGTCGGGTTAGTAATGATAACGTCAGCATCTGGAACATCCGCCAACATACGTTGACCAGACATAGCTTGCTGCATTTGACGAACTTTGGCCTTTACTTCTGGATTACCATTTTGTTCCTTGTTCTCTTCGCGTACTTCCTGAACTGTCATGCGTAGCTTCTTCGCATGGGACCACTGTTGAAAAGGCACATCGATCACGGCGATCAAGCTTAGCGACAGTACGAGAACCAAAACTATCGTGAAGACGATTCCAAACATTGAGTTCACAGCCTCCGACAACGGCAGTACTCCCAGTCTGAGAAAATCTTCTTTAAAAACCTGCAAGAGAACAACCGCAAGCCCTCCTAGCAAAATAACTTTCAGTATGGCTTTGATAAGCTCAACCAGGCTCTTAACGCCTAGCATTCTTTTAATACCTGCCAGCGGCGACAATTTTTTTAAATCTATCTTCACCGAGGAGGCGCTGAATACCCAACCTCCCATGCATAGTGGACCGATGAACGTGGCGAAAAACATAAGAAACAGAAATGGTGCTGATATCCACAAAGCTTCGATGAACGGTAGAAGTAATCCATTTAAAAGAGAGGCGTCATTGAAAATATCCTCTCGATCAATTCTCCATTGATTGCTAGCCAAGCGCTTGTATGCCTGAGCACTGGAACCACCAAGTACAGCAAGACCCACTAAAGAAGCCAGCAACATCAAGACCGTGTCAAGTTCACGGGATCTGGCAACATCCCCTTTCTTACGCGCATCCTCTAAGCGTTTGGGGGTGGCCTCTTCTGTACGATCCTGTCCGGTTTCCTCTGCCATCGCTAGTTGTTTAGTAGCTCAGAGATAGTGGCTTGCGTCATCAGTAGCAGGTTCTCAAATGAAACCTGAAACGTTGGCAGCGTGAACATGATGGCAGCAAAGCCAACAGTCATAGTGATTGGAAACCCCACTGAAAATAGATTTAGCTGCGGAGCCGCTCGGGTAATAACACCCATGATGATATTAACCGTCAGCATTGCGGCCAAGGCAGGTAGCGCTATAGACAGTGCACCTGAAAAAATTATTTTTCCCCATTTGACTAATACCCATAACGCGTCTTCCCCTAGAGGCTGTCCTACAGGTAGCATCACAAAGCTAGCGTTTAATAGTAATAAAACAGCATGATGGCCATTAAAAGCTAAGAACAGTAGCGTCGCTAATATGAGATAGAACTGACTGACCGTGGGTACTTGAGCACCGTTCTGAGGGTCATTCATGAGTGCAAAGCCTAAGCCCATTGTGATAGCGATACTCTCACCTGCAAGTGTCACAGCATTAAAGGCCAACAGTACAAGCAACCCCATGGCAACCCCTATTAACAACTGTTGCAGGGAGATTAAAATACTGTCCGCTGAAAGCGGATCAACTTGGGGCATCGCACCCAACGTTGGGGCGATGAGAAGTGTCAACAATAGAGCCAAGGCGACTCGAACCCGCACAGGAACTTCACCACCACCTAAGGCAGGCATGATTGATAGAAGACCCGCAATACGAAACATAGGCCAGAGTACTAATCCAACCCAAGCATTAATTTGTTCAGCAGTGAGTACCAGCGCAGACATGAGCCATCATGCCCCTAAAATTCTCGGCACCACGTCGGTAATCAAATTGGACGTATAGTCGAGTATAACTTTCAACAACCACGGACCTGTTGCAACCAGGGCAATTACCATGGAGAGAAGCTTTGGAATGAAACTTAGCGTTTGCTCATTAATTTGTGTAGCCGCTTGGAAAAGCCCGACAATTAAACCCGTTAAAAGCGCCGCCATAAGCAATGGCGAACTCAACAAAACGGTAATAGTTAGCGCTTCACGCCCTATATCAATGACTGTATCGGGATTCATCGTATGAAGAAACTCCCGGCCAGCGTCCCTAAAACCAGATTCCAACCATCTACTAGCACAAACAACATTAGCTTGAATGGAAGAGAAATGATTAAGGGCGATAGCATCATCATCCCCATGGACATCAAAACGCTAGCAACCACTAAATCGATGATTAAAAACGGAATAAACAATAAAAAACCAATTTGAAAAGCTGTTTTTAACTCACTCGTGACAAATGCCGGTAGCAGTACAAAATAGGAAACATCATTGATGTCCTGTGGCGCAGGTGAATTGGAAATATTTAGAAAAAGTTGCAGATCGTTGTCACGAGTCTGACGCATCATAAAATCTCTAAATGGTTCAGCCGCAACCTGAATCGCGGTTTCCGCATCTATCGTTTCCGCCATGAAGGGCTTTACCGCAGTTTCATGAATCTCTAGAAAGACAGGTCTCATGATGAACAGCGTAAGAAACAACGCTAAGCCAATTAACACTTGATTCGATGGCGTCTGGGCTGTACCCATCGCAGTTCTCAAAATACCAAGAACAATAGTGATACGTGTAAACGAGGTCATTAACAACAACATTGCTGGAAGCAATGTCAACGTTGTCATTAATACTAGAGCCTGTAAATTGAGGCTCCAAGTCTGACCACCGCCATCGGCGGTATCGACTACGATGGCTGGCAGCCCCGATTGTGCAAAAACCTCTATCGGGGCAACGCTCAGAAGCAGAAGTATCCAGTACTTCACAGTCTTAAATTTCATCAGGTTTTCACCTGACGTTTCAGTGCGGCACTGAGCTTTTCCTTAAAATCCCCTAAATCGGCAGAATCAGGAGCGCTTATCGGAGTCTCTAGAACATGAAGTGTGTTAATGGCAGACGAAGTTACACCAAGAATTAGCTGTTCTTTGCCAGCCTGAACGACGACAACTCGCTCTCGCTGACCTAGAGACAGCGTTCCAACGACTTTCAAGCTGTCATGGGAAACGCCTTGGCCGCCCTGCATCTGCTTCATGAATTTGGCAAAAAGCCAAAATACGATCAAAACGATGATTAATGCGATAGCAAGCTTACTGAGCGTTGCCAACGGGGACACAATCGGCGCACCGGACTGTTGAGCTTGTACTGAAGCCCAAGGCGCTAAAGCACCTGTAAGCAACAAAAAAGCCGCAAACACTGGATTCATGGACACTTCTCCTTAAGTAAATCACCCTGCCGTTTCAACGGCCAGGGAACCTCTTACTTCAGGTGAACTTTTTTAACCGCTCCTGCGGACTAATAACATCAGTTAGCCGAATTCCGAAGCGTTCACCAACAACTACTGCTTCTCCACGTGCTACTAACGTGCCATTTACGAGTACATCCATAGGTTCATCGGCCATTCGTTGCAATTCAATGACAGAATCTTTGCCTAACTTGAGTAATTCACTAATAGAAATCCGCGTTTGACCAATCTCCATGGACAAAGTAACCGGTATGTCCAGGATCATTGAAATATCAGCTGTTGGACCATCCACTGGCGCATTTATGTCTATTTCTGGGCGCTCGACGGCTGAAACTGCGATGCTGCTTTCCGTATTCTGCGTTAAATCAGTACCCGCCTCACCGTCCATAGTTGTGGCTATCGGGGCATCAGAATCCACAGACGCCTCCTCAAACTCGTCAGTGCTTTCTAAATTAGTAGCTGCGTTCTCTTCGGACATAACTCAGTTTTTCACCGGTAGATGCCAGCGCGAAACGCTGGCAGAAACTCGACCATTTGTACTCCCTATACGCGCATCGAACAGAGGCATGCCCTGTGTCTTGAACGAGACAGTCTGTACATCACGTAACGGAATGAAGTCACCAGACTTCAATTCCAATAGTTTTCTTAGTGTTATGGGCATTTCAGATAAAACACCACGGATATCGATCTCACAATTCATCAACTCACCTTGCATCGCATGACTAAACTGCGCATCTCGATTAGATGGACCAACAGCTTCTTTGCGCAGTTTCGAAGTAAACGGCTTGAGTGATTCAAACGGATAAACGAGTTGGAAAGGTAGCGACAAGGTACCCAAGATCAGGTTAATCTCACTGTTGACCATCAGTTGATCCATAGGGGCATTTTTTAGACGCTCCACATCAATAACTCCCAAAGAAGCCGCTTTGACTGGCATCGCTATAGACCACCCCTGATTCACCCCCGTCACTAAAGCGTTAACAACATGATCCGCGACTCGTATCTCTGTTCGGGATAACTCTCTAGGTTCATCTTCGGGAACTAAATTGGCATTCCCACCAAAATAGGCATCGACGATAGTGGTTAAAACACTTGTATCCATGCAAAACCAGACAGTACCTTGAATCGGGCTCATCGTTAATTCGTACACAATGCAAGTATTTCCCATACTCGCTACACACTCTGAATATTTTGATCGAGTGGTGCCTGATGCCGTTCCGTTTAAAGAAATCTGTAATTTGCTGGAGAGCGCTTTAGCGAAATCCACAGCAATACGGCTCGACAATAAATCCAATATTGGCCATTGGGCATTAAGCTTATGACTCGGCTGAGTAAAGTCATAAATCGTCGCGGTTTTAGTTGTCGAGTCTCGAGTCATAGCAGAATCAATTACTGCATAACAAGGCGGGTGATAAAAACGTCTTTGATACGTTCGGATTTATAATGAACCGATACAATCTCATCTATTTTGGCTAGAGCCTGATCCCTTAGCGCTTGTTTTCCTTCAGCAGTGGTCAAGTCCTCACTATTCTGTTCTGCAAGCAGCAGAAGCAGAGAGTTTCTAATCTCTGGATCGTGATCGTCTAGTATCGGTATAACCGCTTTATCATGTGTCGCGATTACCATCTCAATCATCAAAAACTTCAGCTTTGTTTTGCCCTGAAAATTTACAACGAATTCCGGCTGCACGTTATGATAAAAAACTTCTTCTGGTAACGGCTCTGCTGGCACAGCAACCGCAGCCGCCATTGGCGGTGGCGCTAAAGCCTGGGTTAAAAAAGCCGTTCCACCAATATTAATAGCAGACAAAAGAATCACGCCGCCACCAATGAGAATCATCTTTTTCATGATGCTAACCGCGTAGATTGATTACAAACAGAGGTTCTGTTTGTTTGGATGAAGAGATGATCAGACATACAAATCGTAACCATGATTGACCGATAAATTATTGAGCGGCACATATGACGAACTATTCTTCATCTCGTCTACCAAGGCTTGTTCAGATGCAGACAACGTTCTCTCACCTGGGCTGTCACCCCGGGATTCTGCGTTCTGGCCATTAGGTTGCTCTGAGTTTTTAGCATCAGAATCCGAGTGCTGCGCACCGGTGTTACTGTCTGCCGAAGCGTAAGACATATTTTGACGCTCATTTCCCGAATGGTTTCCCGGTCGATCGCCCCGCCCATCTGATATGTCTACACGAATAGTTTCAGCACCTTGCGTACCTAACTGATCTCGAAGGCGCGGCAACATAGACTCCAGAGCCTCTCGGGTACTACTCTGTGATGCGATTATGGAAATACTCATCTGCTCTTTTTCTAAACCTATTTGCACTGAGATCGGTCCCATACCACTGGGCGACACATTCACTACTGCATTTTGAACACCTTCGCCAATCATCCAACGCACGTTTCCAGCCAATGCATCAGGTGCGGCTGAAGTTTGCAGCGGAACGTTCAGAGGTGTTTGAGCAAGAGGTGCGCCCGTAACATCTACCTTGGCAATAATCGGAGCAGTAACAATGCCGCTCGAAGTCGCACTTAACATGTTATCAATCGGTGAATTCGTCGTAGCCGTCATTGATGCCTCATTCAAAACCATCGTTGTTTGAAGGGAACTGGCCAGTTTCACTGCCGGATTCGCAAGCAACGTTGCTGATGTATCACCATTGCCTGTCAATAGCATGGGAGGTTGGGGATCACTTACAGCTAAGCTGGAAATAGCTGACGCTTGCGAAGGTGCAGTGACTATGCTCGGTGGTGTCACACCTTTGTGTTGTTGTGTTATCCCCCTGAGTAGTGGTGATACCTCATGGGGTGCTTGCCTCATCCCTGAGAGCCCAGCTTGAATACTCTGAGTTGCTGCAACCGTGGTGACTTGCTTTGTGTTCAACTCGATAGGATTTTTAGAGTCATCAGTAACTGTCTGGAGGATTTTCGGTTCAACGGATGTGTTTGGACCCGTGTTCAGCCGATTCGCAACTGTTGCCGCAGAAACCAGCGCTGACTCAGAGCTACCGGAACTACTTTGACTCACTGATAGAGGGCCAATTTTTAGCGACTGGAATAAGTTTGTCGAACCCTCATCATTGCCGATAGCAGAGGAATTCAGGACAGATCCATCTCTACCGGGTCCAGCGCTCCCCGTGTTAACACTTGAAAGCGGCACTCCTAAGGACTGCGCTGACTCCAAAGCAGCTACTTGCGGCTGTGATGGAGGAAGTGCGGGTACAGTGGCAGCATCTGGGGTTTCAGGGCTTGCTAGTAAGGATTCATAGTTCTCTGGTACCGAAACAGTATTCGCTATTGCAGACCCAGATTCATCTACCAGATCTACTGAGCCAATTTTTTCAACCGATACTGTGTTCTCAAGCTCAACGCTCTTCTGACTCGGCACTGATGGGATATCTTCTACACTTGCCGCAGTCGAACGACGTAAAGCCCCTTCTCTCTCACTCAGCGTCCGGCTATTGGCCAATGTAGCCGCCAATTCTCTGCCTTCGTCCGATGAAGCCTCGGGGCCAGCGTCAATTAATAGACTTTCACCAGGCACTTTTACCGATGTTTCGCTATCAGCCTGAACGCCCGATTGATTGCTTTGAGCTTGATTTAATAAGTTTGAAAATGACTCTGTAGGTTCGTCACTGGTCGTGGAGGTGCCATTGCCCAAGAGCTCACCACCATTCAAATTGGTGTTTGGCAGTCCAATCAACACACCGGATGGAGAATCAGACATGGTCTTCCTCCTGACGCGCAATGGCTAGCTGGCGCATTGATTGAGTGGTCTCATTTTCCTGCATCTGCAGTAAACGCGCATGGCTAAGTGACTCTTTGGCAACCTCTCTTTCTACCAATGAGCTAATGGCTGCAGTTTGGGCACTCTGCTCATGAAAGTCATTGATACTTTCCTGCAGCATCACGTTTTTTCGAGCTTTCTCTTGATTCAAATCATCTAGCTTTGAGGTCAGTTGAGATACGAATGATCGTCTGAGCGCAAGTTGTTGCGGCGAGACTCCATCAACACCCACAATTGCATTCTGGTATTCCTGATTGATTCGTTTTAGATCGGAATGGTGACTATCTAACTGTGATAACTCCGCGCGCTGCCGTTCGACCAGATCACGGCTATATTCAGCTTGTTCCTCAGATAGAGATTCAAGTTTGGCTAGTTTCGCAGAGCTCATTGACAACTGTCCTTAAAACACTAGGGTCAGTGTTGTTGTCGGCCTGTAAAACTTTCAGCGCAGGTATTGTGAGCTCTACATGTGTTACACGCGGTAAATTTTTCTATTTCTTAGCCGCTCACGCGAACCCATTAATATGAATTCGTAGAGAGTTACACGCCTAGGATATGGGCAAGGCGAGCACGTGACGTTTCAATGCCCTCGCCGTTCTCAGCTGGTTGCCTGAGATACTCTTGCAGGGCCGGCCAGAATGCTACAGCCTCGTCAAGAAGCGGGTCTGTACCAGGTTTATACAGCCCCACTCTCAGCATATCCTCTTGGGCTCGGTAGGTTGCTGCCAATTGCAGACACCGTCGAATTAGCTGCTCTTGATGCGTGCTATTAACCGAAGAGCGGGTACGACTAACCGACGCTCCAATATCAATGGCTGGATAATGCCCAGCATCGGCAAGCTCTCTAGTCAACACGATGTGCCCATCTAAGACAGCTCTGGCAGAATCTACAATAGGGTCGTTTTGATCATCCCCTTCTGCCAAAACCGTGTATATCGCTGTAATCGAGCCACCAGACGCTATGTTCCCTGCTCGCTCTACAAGCTGAGGTAACATCGCGAAAACAGATGGGGGATAGCCCTTACTTGTCGGCGGCTCACCGGTCGCTAAACCGATTTCCCGTTGTGCCTGTGCGAATCGTGTCAACGAATCCATTAAAAGAAGGGCTTGTTTACCCCTGTCACGGAATCCTTCTGCAATGGCTGTTGCAAGCATGGCCCCCTGCAATCTAAGCAATGGAGGTTGATCGGCTGGTACTGCGACTACAACGGCTCGTTTCAACCCCTCTTCACCTAGAGTTTCTCGAACAAAGTCGGCAACCTCGCGGCCCCGCTCTCCAATCAATCCGATAACAGTCACATCAGCTTCGGAATGTCGAGTCATCATTCCGAGTAACGCGCTCTTGCCCACACCACTTCCGGCAAACAAACCCACACGCTGCCCCTTGCCAAGAGTGAGTAAACCATTGACAGCGCGAACCCCGACATCGAATTCTTCGGAAACACCAGAGCGATCCAATGGGTTTAGACATTTAGAGATCAATGGTGTTGTGTGTGAATACTGTAGAGGGCCTAAACCGTCGATAGGTTGCGCCCTGGCATCAATGACACGCCCAAGCAAACCGTCACCACAGGGAGCATCAAGTTGACCAGGCATTGGAACAACGCGAGCTTGAGAGCGAAGACCCTCTACTGAGCCCATAGGCATCAGTAAGGTTCTGTCGCGATTGAAACCTACAACCTGTGCTTCTACGTCAGAACCTGTATCGCTATGAATAATACACCTGGAACCTATAGATGCTTTACACCCAGCCGCCTCCAGCGTTAAGCCACGTAAGGTACTTAATGTACCTTCAACAGGTAACTCCGGGTGTTTCAACTGCTGCCTACGCGTTTGCAGCCGCTGTTTAAGAGAAAGAGTACTCACGTACTACGTTAAACCTGAGCAGAATCTGATGAGGCAACAACTTGATCAGTTGAGGGCTGTAAACCTAGTTGAGTAGCCATCGAACTCAGCCAGTTTTCAAGCCCAGTATGTACGGTACTTGATTCAGACTGTATTCTACTTTCTCCCCTTGCCAGGGTTTCATCAATCAAAAAAGCTGTTTCCGGAAGCTCTGTCAGTTCTTGCTGTATCAACTGAGCATCTAAAGGATGCAAATAAACTTGCTTGGCTCCCTGAGAATTGGATGGCAGTTGATCAAGCCCGGCTTTAACCAACCGGGCAAGTGCATCGGCATCGGTACTGATTTCTCGCCGTAAAAGAATTCTCGCAATATCAATGGATAGACCATAAATCTCCTCTTCGAGCGATTCCTCATTCACCGGTGGTGAATTTTTCGTCAGCGAATCGAGGAGTCGCGTTAACTCGACAACTTTCGTGTCGCGCAGTGCTTTACTACCATTCTCGTACCCTTGTGCGAATCCATCGTCATAACTGGTTTGCAACATATCTACAGAAGGGTTGTTAAGCGCGTCGGATACCGTTGACGTACTGCTTTCTTTAGCTTGAGCTACTTGCAAAGCTGGGGCAGATGTTGGCGCACTCATGTCTGAAGAATTGACAGACGGTGACTGTGCTTGTTCTTCAGGCGGTATAGCATTTAGAGCAACGGGAGAGACAACTTCACGCGCATGAACGATATGAGAGGCGCTAGAACCAAAGTCAGGAGCTTTCCACTTTATAGCCTTTGCGGCTTCCTCCTCAGACAAGACTCTAAACATAGTCATCCCCCTTACCGCCTAGAGATATCTTGTTGTCTTCTGCCAATTGCAATGCAACCGTCAAGATAGATCGCTGTGCGGATTCGACCTCGGACAGTTTGACAGGTCCTTTAGCATCTAAATCGTCTTTAAGCAGCTCTGCCGCCCGGGAAGACATATTTCTAAATATTTGTGCTTGAAGCTCAGCGGAGGCACCTTTAAGTGCCAAGATAAGATCTTCATTAGAGGTTTCGCGAAGAAGAGTTTGAGTGTCGCGATCGCTAACACTAAGCAGATTCTCAAAGATAAACATGCCTTCTTTGATCTTTTCTACAATCTCTCCGTCCAGCTCCTCAATTGCATCGAGAATTTTCCCTTCAGAGTCTTTCGAGACGCCATTGAGAATTTCTGCAGCAGCCTGAACTCCTCCAATTCCAGCGATTTCTATTGATGCGTCCTTTTGAAATAGTTCTGTAATGACATCATTTAAATCGGCCAAAGCGGCAGGATGCAATTTTTCTAATTTAACAACACGCATGACTATATCTGCGCGTTTTGACTCGGGAAGCAAATCAAGCACTTCACCTGCTCGTTCACGAGTCAACTGACTCAGCACGGTGGCCGAAATTTGAGGATGTTCATTTCGGATTATCTTCGCTATGACCCTTGCGTCCATCCACTTTAGCGAAGTAAGGCCCTGCTCATCATCGTCTTCTCTGGGTTCCATCTGTGATAAGACATTGCTAGCACGATCTTCACCCAAAGCGCGTTTTAGTGTTGACTTGAAATAGCTGGCAGATTCCATTCCCAACGACGATTCGTATCGAACTTTGTTAACAAACTGATCAAGTGTTTGACCAATCTGTTGCTGCGACACTCCCTCTATCGCAGTCATCGCCTCTCCAAGGGTTTGCACCTCTTCAGGTTTCATGTGTTTGAGCACACTAGCGGCTTCCTCTTCGCCCAAGGCCATAAGTAGAATCGCCGCATGGCTGGAACCGCTTAATAAATTTTCTTCAGCTGCACCCGCACCCGACGAATTATCTGAATCAGCCACTATTGCTCCGCTACCCAATCTTTGACGACTTTAGCAACCCTTTTTGGGTCTTCGGCCGCCATTGCTCGAGCCATGTTCAAAATATCACCATACACAACAGGAGGAGCATCGAGGGCCGCACTGCTAGCATTACTACTCCAGTCACGCGCCTCTCCACCCTGTTCCAATGAATTACCTAATGCATCATTTAAGCCTTTCGCGTTACCTGCAGCTCCATCTGCTGTGGGAACATGGCCCAACGCGGCTAATTCTGCTTCAGTGCCACCTGACATCAATTTTTTCATAGCAGGCCTCAACACCAATAAGACCAACAATAGAACCGACAATCCAGTGAGTACCTGACGCACCATTGTCCACAACCAGCTCTGCTCCCAAATCGGTAGTGGTTCGATAGGCGCGATTTCTTCCATCGGCTGGAAGGAGCGGTTGATGACGACAACACTATCTCCGCGCTCTTCACTAAACCCAACGGCTTCTTGTGCTAACTGCTTATATTGAGCCAACTCCTCTTCAGTCAGAGGGGTCCTAATCGTTTCACCAGCGTCGTCAAAACTAATTTTGTCGTCGATAAGAACCGCCGCTGACACACGGCGAATCGTGCCAGGCACTCGACGGGTGTGAGTAATCGTTTTATCCAACTCATAATTCTTAATAGCAGATGAGCTTTCATTCTGAGCTTGAGTGCTCGTACCATCTGCACCGGGTATCTCTGCGTCTGTCGTCCCATTGCCAGGAGGCTGATTTGTTAGGGCACCCGGGATTCCAATAGCAGCTCCACCATTGCGATTTATTTGCGTATCAACCTGCTCGCTGCGCAATTGAGCAGCATCAGGTTCGAAGCTTTCTTGCGTCTGTTCATTGACCGAAAAGTCTACATCAGTGGTTACTATGGCTCGAACTCGTCCCGCTCCAATGATCGGGGTCAAGAGAGTTTCAATACGATCAGCGTAGAGTTTTTCAAGTTTTCTCGCGTACTGAAATTGATCGCGTGTTGCACCGCTGGTGGAATCATCCCCAGAAGAAAGTAATCTACCCCATTGATCAACAATGGTGACCTGTTCACTGCCCAAATAAGGAATACTGGAGGCGACCAAGTTAATAATGGCATCCACTTGTTCGTCTTCAAGAGTACGTCCGGCCATGGCCTTGACCATCACGGAGGCTGATGCCATCTCACGGTCGCGTATGAAAACAGATTGCTTGGGCATCGCTAAATGAACCCGGGCAGACTCAACATTACGCATGCTGGTAATCGTCCGACTTAATTCAGTTTCCAACGCATGTTGGTATCGCGCAGACTCCGTAAAGTGACTCGTACCCAAGGCCGATTCATTCTGCAACAGTTCCAAGCCTTGAGCGCTCTTACTTGACGTTAAGCCACTGGCCGCCAAATTCATTTGAATCTCGGCGTATTTATCTTTAGGTACCAGCACCAAACCGGTAGAGGGATCTAACTTATATTCGATTGCTGACGCTTTTAGGCTCTCGATGATTTGCAACGCATCCGCACGCCCACCCTGCTCAGCGACAGGGACGAATTCTGGTTTCAACGTCCACGAAATTAACCCTGCACCCAACGTGAGCGCTGTTGCAACAACTACCAACGCTCCTAGTTGTGGGCCGGAGAAAAATCGCGCTAGGGCAGCAGTCAAAGGACTACCAGCCTGTCCGTTATTTATAGTCGCATCACTCATTAAGATTCGTTTGTTCCAGTGGCGACGTCAGTAGTCGCAATACTCAATGAACGGGAATTTGTGGATAAGTGCATCACAACGGCATGCTCATGATTTCTTTGTACGCAGACACCATTTTGTTGCGTACCTGAGTAAGGGCTTCAAAGGATATTCGTGCTTTTTGGGCGGCGATCATCACATCCGCCAACTCAACATTAGGGTTTCCGGCTTCAAAGGACTCTCTAAGCTGCTTAGCCTCGGCACTTCGCTCATTAACAGACTGGAGAGAATTTTCCAGAACCTTGGAAAAATCAACCGAATTGGCTGCAGGCGTGACTTCAGGTGAGATGGCGCCGGACTCAGGAATACCTGCATCCTGGGCCATTGACCTAAGCTGCTGTAGTAACGAATTGGTATCTATTGAATTGCTCATCTCGTATCCCGCCGTGAACAGAGATTGACGGAGCAAAGCGTGTGCCCTGCAATGAGAATCTTTAGCGCCGAAGACCTACCCGAGGGTTAACTGTGAACCCTGCACGGTAGAAGTAACATAACTAGCTCAAGTGCAATATCGCGGCCGAAAACGCGAAACGCCCTCATTAAGAGGGCGTTTCGGTATTAATTGCCGTTACTTATAGGCCTTTGCAGAAGCCTTTTCACGGACTACTAACGTCAGACTGGCAGACAGACTAACATGCAATCTGCCAGAGACGTGGTTTGCAGTTTAGCTTTCAGAAGGTCCGGCGCCGGCACCATCTGCTGGACTGATACTGTCCAACAAGCTGGCAGGAACCGCAGCATCTTCAGGCAAGGTACCTGCGGCTAATGCAGACTCTTGCTCGATGACCTGTTCGAAAGCCTGATCGATATTCAGCTTCGCACGGCTCTTACGACGTTCGTTGTGGAATGCCAAACCAGTACCTGCCGGCACCAGACGACCCACGATAACGTTCTCTTTCAATCCGCGAAGATCATCACGTGCACCGCGAACGGCTGCATCAGTCAGAACACGGGTTGTCTCCTGGAATGATGCTGCTGAGATGAACGACTCAGTAACGAGAGATGCTTTAGTGATTCCCAGTAGCAGATTGTCGAATTCAGCCGGAGCAGCATTCGGGTTCTCAGCTAACAGTTCTTCGTTGATTTCCTTAACTCGTAGGAAGTCAACTTGCTCACCTCGCAGAAGTCGAGTATCGCCAGCGGCAGAGATATCAACCTTACGCAGCATTTGACGGATGATAACTTCAATGTGCTTATCATTGATTTTTACACCCTGCAAACGATAGACGTCCTGGATTTCTTGAACGAGATATGCCGCCAGTGTTTCAACACCACGCAGTCTTAGGATGTCCTGAGGATTCGGTTCGCCATCAGCAATGACTTCGCCTCGTTCTACAGTTTCACCTTCAAATACGTTGATGTGACGCCATTTAGGAATCAGTTCTTCGTAATGCTCTTGGTTTGGTCCCGTTATAACAAGACGCTGCTTGCCTTTCGTCTCCTTACCAAAGCTAACTGTACCGCTAGTCTCTGCAAGAATCGCAGGTTCTTTCGGCTTACGAGCTTCGAAAAGGTCAGCAACACGAGGCAGACCACCCGTGATATCACGAGTCTTTGAAGAAGCCTGAGGAATACGAGCAACGATATCGCCCACCTGAATTTCATCACCATCCTGTAGGTTGATGATCGCACCCGGTGGCAAGAAGTAATTAGCGGGTATTTCAGTACCTGCGTAATTCAGATCATTACCTTCCTTATCAACTAGCTTGATTAACGGTCGTAGATCTTTGTTAGTTCCACCACGTTGCTTGTGGTCAGTAATAACGATATCTGTCAGACCTGTGATGTCATCAGTCTCAGCCCGGATGGTAACGCCTTCCACGAAATCAGAGAATTTGGCGATACCTGCCACTTCTGTGATAACCGGATGCGTGTGCGGATCCCAAGTGGCCAACACCGCGCCTGCTTCGATAGCTTCGTCTTCCTTAGCTTGAATAACCGCACCATAAGGAATCTTGTATCGCTCACGCTCACGACCTGCTTCATCAACAACCGACAATTCAGCTGATCGTGATACCGCCATCAGCTTGCCTTCGCGGTTCGTGATTTCCTTCATGTTGTGCAATCGAACTGAACCCTTAGATTTGGATTCAACGCTGCTCGCCGCAGCAGATCGACTCGCCGCACCACCGATGTGGAAAGTACGCATGGTCAGCTGTGTACCCGGCTCACCGATTGATTGAGCAGCCATTACACCGACAGCCTCACCAATGTTGATGATATGCCCGCGCGCCAAGTCACGACCGTAACAAGCGGCACACACACCGTAGTCAGCTTCACAGGTGATTGCTGAGCGAACCAGTATCTCGTCTACACCGGCTTCTTCGAGCATGTCTACCATGTGCTCATCCAACAGCGTTCCAGCTTCAAGCAGCACGGTCTTGTCATCGCCTGGCTTAACAATAGCTTCAGCTACAACACGTCCCAGTACTCGCTCACGCAGCGGCTCAACAACATCACCACCTTCGATGATTGGCTTCATGGTCAGGCCGTCAGTTGTTCCACAATCCGGATCAACAACCACCATGTCCTGAGCGACATCAACTAGACGACGAGTCAGGTAACCTGAGTTAGCCGTTTTAAGAGCGGTATCAGCCAGACCCTTACGTGCACCGTGCGTCGAGATGAAGTACTGGTTTACGTTTAGCCCTTCGCGGAAGTTCGCAATGATAGGCGTCTCGATGATGGAACCATCCGGCTTCGCCATCAAGCCACGCATACCCGCTAACTGACGAATCTGAGCTGCAGAACCACGAGCACCGGAATCAGCCATCATAAAGATAGAGTTAAAGGACTCTTGCTCAACCGTCTTACCTTCTTTATCGACAACGCTCTCAGTACCCAAGCTTGCCATCATAGACTTGGCGACTTGATCGTTAGCCGATGACCAGATATCAACAACTTTGTTGTATCTCTCACCGTTCGTAACAAGACCTTCAGAATATTGAGTTTGAATCTCACGAACTTCACTCTCAGCCGATGCAATGAGTGTCTTCTTGTCCTCAGGCACCATCATGTCTTCGATACCGATTGAAACACCCGCAAGCGTTGCATATCGGAAGCCCAAGTACATGAGCTGATCAGCAAATATGACTGATTCTTTAAGACCTAGACGTCGGTAACACAGGTTGATGAGCTTCGAGATGTTCTTCTTGGTCAGGTTCAAATCAACGTTGGCGAATTCCAAACCAGCTGGAAGAATCTCAGAGACGATGGCACGACCAACGGTCGTTTCGACACGACGTTGCTGCTGTATCCAGCGACCAGCTTCGTTCTTGACTGAGTCCATTACTCGGACGGTCACTCGAGCATGCAAGTCTGCAATTTTGCTTTCGTAAGCGCGGTGTGCTTCAGCAACATCACTGAACACCATACCTTCGCCTTTAGCATTAACACGAGTACGAGTCATGTAGTACAGACCCAGAACGATATCCTGAGAAGGTACGATAATGGGCTCACCGTTCGCAGGTGATAGAACGTTGTTGGTAGACATCATCAATGCGCGAGCTTCTAGCTGTGCTTCGATTGATAGAGGTACGTGTACCGCCATCTGGTCACCATCAAAGTCAGCGTTGAATGCTGCACAAACAAGAGGATGCAGCTGAATTGCTTTACCTTCGATCAATACGGGTTCAAACGCTTGGATTCCCAAACGGTGAAGCGTAGGCGCACGGTTAAGCATAACCGGATGCTCACGAATAACCTCTTCGAGAATATCCCAGACTTCAGCACCCTCGCGCTCAACCATTTTCTTGGCTGCTTTTATGGTGGTTGCCATACCGCGGTTTTGCAGCTTAGAGAAGATGAATGGCTTAAAAAGCTCAAGAGCCATCTTCTTCGGCAGACCACATTGATGTAGGCGAAGTGTCGGGCCAACCACGATAACCGAACGACCTGAGTAGTCAACTCGCTTACCCAGTAGGTTCTGACGGAAGCGACCCTGCTTACCCTTGATCATGTCCGCCAGTGATTTCAACGGACGCTTGTTAGAGCCCGTGATGGCACGACCACGACGACCGTTATCTAACAGAGCATCGACCGACTCTTGAAGCATGCGCTTTTCGTTTCGGACAATGATGTCCGGAGCGTTGAGCTCAAGCAGACGACGTAGACGATTGTTACGGTTGATAACCCGGCGATACAAGTCGTTAAGATCAGACGTTGCGAAACGCCCGCCGTCCAACGGTACTAATGGACGCAAATCAGGTGGCAATACCGGAAGAATGGTCATGACCATCCATTCAGGACGGTTACCTGAAGCGATGAAAGACTCCACTAACTTCAAACGCTTTGTTAAGCGCTTAAGCTTAGTTTCGGATTTAGTGGCATCGATTTCTTCACGAAGGTTTTCTGCATCGGTTTGCATGTCGATGTCTTTCAACAAGTCATGAACCGCTTCAGCGCCCATACGAGCATCGAACTCATCGCCGTGCTCTTCCACTGCTTCCAGGTACTGCTCGTCAGAGAGCAACTGACCAGATTCCAGCGTCGTCATACCCGGGTCAATAACCACATAGGCTTCAAAATACAGAACACGTTCGATTTCACGAAGGGTCATGTCAAGCAATAAACCAATTCGGCTTGGCAGTGACTTCAAGAACCAGATGTGCGCAACCGGGCTTGCGAGGTCAATATGACCCATACGCTCACGGCGCACTTTTGTCTGTGTGACTTCAACACCACACTTCTCACAGACGACACCACGGTGCTTAAGACGCTTGTACTTACCGCACAGGCACTCGTAGTCCTTTACAGGACCGAAGATTTTTGAACAAAACAAACCGTCACGCTCTGGCTTGAACGTTCGGTAGTTGATTGTTTCAGGCTTTTTCACTTCACCGTAAGACCACGATCGAATGGTCTCCGGTGAAGCGAGTTTGATGCGAATTGCATCAAACTCTTCAGTCTGGCCCTGCATTTTGTACAGATTCAGAAGATCTTTCATATTTTCATTCCCCTATCGTTTGCAGCGGAAAACTAATGGCTTGGATTAACAGCATCATGTAAACGGCTATTGATCCTGCTCAAGTTCGATATTGATACCGAGTGAGCGAATTTCTTTAAGCAGTACGTTAAAGGATTCAGGCATGCCCGCATCCATTCGGTGATCACCATCAACGATGTTCTTGTACATGGTGTTTCGACCCTTAACGTCATCAGACTTAACAGTCAGCATTTCGCGCAATGTGTACGCAGCACCGTAAGCTTCAAGTGCCCATACTTCCATCTCACCAAATCGCTGACCACCAAACTGCGCTTTACCACCCAGAGGTTGCTGAGTAACAAGACTGTATGGACCCGTTGAACGAGCATGCATCTTGTCATCAACCAGGTGATTCAGCTTAAGCATGTGCATGTAACCAACCGAGACTGGACGTTCAAAGCTGTCCCCTGTTCGACCGTCATATAAGTGTGCTTGTCCAGACTCAGGCAGATCAGCCAACGCAAGCATCTGACGAATTTCTTTTTCAGCCGCACCATCGAATACCGGTGTTGCCATAGGCACACCGCGCACAAGATTTTGCGCAAGCTCTTTAATCTCGTCGTCGGTCAAACTATCGATATCGATGTACTGAGTACCACCTTCATGGTTGTAAATCTTGTTGAGGAAGGCACGGATATCAGCAACGGCTTGCTGAGCTTTAATCATACGATTGATCTTGTGGCCAAGACCCTTCGCTGCCCAACCTAAGTGCAGCTCAAGTACCTGTCCAACGTTCATTCGAGAAGGTACACCCAACGGGTTCAAACAAATATCGACCGGAGAACCGTCTTCTGAGTAAGGCATGTCTTCGGTTGGAACGATCATGGAGATAACACCTTTGTTTCCATGACGACCCGCCATCTTGTCACCCGGCTGTAAGCGGCGCTTAACAGCTAGATATACCTTGACCATCTTTAGAACACCTGGCGCTAGATCATCACCTGAGGTAATTTTCTCTTTTTGCTCTAAGAAGCGTTGTTCGAATGCTTCACGATGATCGCTGATGCTCTGCCCGATTTTCTCAAGCTGAACATTCAATGCTTCATCTTGCATTGAGATTTGGAACCACTTCTCACGCTCAAGAGACGACAGGTATTCAGAAGTTACCTTAGCGCCTTTGACCAAGCCGTCTGGGCCCTTGTCAGCTTCTTTGTTAACGATCAGTTTTTCGATACGCTGATAAATGTCGTTTTCAATGATACGAGTTTCATCGTCGATATCTTTACGAACCTGCTTAAGCTCTTCACGTTCAATTTGTTGAGCACGCAGGTCTTTATCAACACCGTCACGTGTGAATACACGCACGTCGATAACCGTTCCGTCCATTCCAGGTGGAACACGTAAGGAGGTATCTTTAACGTCAGAGGCTTTCTCACCAAAGATAGCTCTTAGGAGTTTCTCTTCCGGAGTCAGCTGGGTCTCACCTTTAGGTGTGACTTTTCCAACAAGGATATCGTTAGGCTGAACTTCAGCACCAACGTAGACGATGCCAGACTCATCCAGCTTAGAGAGTAAGCCTTCGCTCACGTTTGGAATATCAGCAGTGATGTCTTCAGGCCCTAACTTCGTATCACGAGCAACCGATGTCAGCTCTTCGATATGAATCGTTGTAAAACGATCTTCCTGAACAACACGCTCTGAGATAAGAATGGAATCTTCATAGTTGTAGCCATTCCAAGGCATGAACGCGACTAGCATGTTCTGACCAAGTGCCAACTCACCCATATCGGTTGAAGGACCATCAGCCAGTACGTCGCCTCGCTCAATTTGATCACCCACACGAACCAACGGGCGCTGGTTAATACAAGTGTTCTGGTTTGAGCGGGTGTATTTGGTCAATGTGTAGATATCGACTCCACCTGCACCATCGCTGGCTTCTGCATCATGGACACGCACAACCATACGAGCCGCGTCGACTGAATCGACGATACCACCGCGCTTGGCAACAACTGCTGACCCGGAATCGACTGCCACAATGCGTTCGATACCTGTTCCCACTAACGGCTTCTCAGCACGCAGAGTTGGTACAGCTTGACGTTGCATGTTTGATCCCATCAAAGCACGGTTCGCATCATCGTGCTCAAGGAATGGGATTAACGCTGCAGCGACAGATACGATTTGCTTCGGCGATACATCAACGTACTCAACTTGATCGGGTGACGCCATGGTGAATTCGTTGTTGTTTCGAACAGAAACCAAATCGTTAACCAGTACGCCAGCATCGTCTATTTCAGTGTTTGCCTGTGCGATGACATAGTTGCCTTCTTCGATAGCGGATAAGTACTCGATCTTGTCGGTAGCTTTTCCATTTGTCACCTTGCGGTAAGGTGTTTCGAGGAAACCAAAGTTATTGGTACGCGCATAAACCGCCAGTGAGTTGATTAGACCGATGTTCGGCCCTTCCGGCGTCTCGATAGGACAAACTCGACCGTAGTGAGTCGGATGTACATCACGAACCTCAAAACCTGCACGCTCACGTGTAAGACCGCCCGGCCCGAGAGCAGAGATTCGACGTTTGTGCGTTACTTCTGACAATGGATTGTTCTGATCCATGAACTGCGACAACTGACTGGATCCAAAGAATTCCTTAACAGCTGCAGCCACCGGCTTGGCATTGATGATGTCTTGAGGCATGAGCCCTTCAGATTCAACCATACCCAGACGCTCACGCACCGCGCGTTCAACACGTACGAGACCCACGCGGAAAACATTTTCAGCCATTTCGCCCACACTTCGAATACGGCGATTACCCAAGTGATCGATATCATCGACAGTGCCATTACCGTTTCTGATGTCGATCAGCACTTGCATTACAGCTTCGATGTCATCTTTATCAAGCGTGCCCGGACCTTCCGTATTTTCGCGCATTAGGCGACGGTTGAACTTCATACGTCCGACTGGAGACAGGTCGTAACGGTCTGGCTCGAAGAACAGGTTGTTAAACAGGTTCTGTGCAGCTTCTTTAGTGGGCGGCTCACCAGGACGCATCATTCGATAAATCTCAACCTGCGCTTCCAGCTGAGTACGAGTAGGATCGATACGCAAGGTATTCGATATGTACGGACCACGATCGAGATCGTTTACGTACAGAACTTCAATTTTCTTGATGCCACCTTCTTGAATCTGCTCGATTAATTCAGCAGTCAGCTCGGCATTGGCCTCAGCCATGAGCTCGCCAGTTTCCGGATCAACGATATCGTGAAAAAGGATTTTTCCAACGAGGTATTCAGCTGGAATCTCGAGTTTCTTGATGTTCGCTTGCTCTAGCTTGCGAACGTGACGTGCAGAGATTCGACGCCCTGTCTCGACAACAACTTCTTTGCCAGCCTTGATATCAAATGCAGCAGTTTCACCACGCAGACGCTCAGGGACTAGATCCATCTCCATTTTCGTTTTGGTGATGGAGATTTTGTGCGTTTCGAAGAATTTTTCTAGGATATCCGCAGTTTCGTAACCGAGAGCGCGCAACACGATGGTGGCTGGCAACTTACGGCGTCTGTCGATACGCGCGAAAACACAATCCTTAGGATCGAATTCGAAATCGAGCCATGAACCACGGTAAGGAATGATTCGAGCACTGAACAGGAGTTTTCCGGACGAGTGAGTCTTGCCTCGATCGTGATCGAAGAAAACACCCGGCGAACGATGCAACTGAGACACGATAACGCGCTCTGTTCCGTTGATAATGAAAGTTCCGTTTCCGGTCATGAGTGGCAATTCACCCATGAAGACTTCTTGTTCCTTGATGTCTTTTACGACTTTGCTGCTCGCAGGCGCAGTCTTATCATAAATAATAAGGCGCGCGAGCACGCGTAGCGGTGCTGCGTACGTCAAGCCGCGAATTTTACATTCGCGCTCGTCAAAAGCAGGTTTGCCTAAGCGATAGCTAACGTAGTGCAGCTCTACGTTGCCAGAATAACTGACAATGGGCATGACGCTGTTGAAAGCGCCGTGCAGACCGACTTCAGCTCGGCTGTCCGTGTCCTTGTCTTCTTGTAGGAAATTGCGGTACGAATCCAGCTGCGTCTGCAGCAGATACGGCACCTCCAAAATAGGTGCTCGCTTTCCAAAATCCTTGCGGATGCGTTTTTTTTCAGTGAACGAAAAGGCCATCTACGTTCCTCATAAGTCTTAAGGGCGCGCGCCGGGCAAGCACGCTAATTCGGTTTTTCACCGCCGGAAACGACGGCAGGCCGACAGTCACAACGACTGTCAGCCCACTGTTGTCACTGCCGGGGCTTTGACGCCCCGACTGCAACGGTACAACAAGAATTACTTAAGCTCGACGCTTGCGCCAGCTTCTTCCAAAGTTTTCTTCATTTCTTCAGCTTCAGCTTTAGGCACACCTTCCTTTATAGGTGCTGGAGCACTTTCTACAAGGTCTTTCGCTTCTTTCAAGCCAAGACCAGTCGCGCCGCGTACTGCTTTGATGACGCCAACTTTGTTCTCGCCAAAACCAGCTAGAACTACGTCGAAGTCAGTTTGCTCTTCAGCAGCTGCGCCGCCTGCATCGCCGCCACCAGCTGGAGCCGCAGCTACTGCTGCCGCTGCTGATACGCCGAACTTCTCTTCCATTGCACTGATGAGGTCTACAACCTCCATCACTGACATATTGGAAATCGCTTCCAGCATGTCTTCTTTTGATACTGCCATTGTATTTCTCCGGTGGGAAATCTCGAATTGCTACGAGCTCCCTTTTAAGTCAAAGTTGAGTGAATCAGATTTAGCCTGATTCGAATTAAGCTTCTTTTGCCACTCGAACAGCTTCAACTGTTCTGACCAGCTTGCCTGGAACCTCATTCAAGGTACGCGCAAGTTTCGTAACTGGCGCCTGCATGACAGCCATCAACAAGGAAATAGCCTCGTCCCGAGTCGGGAGGTTAGCCAATTTGCCAATGTCGCCGGCTTCGATCGTTTCCCCACCAACAGCGCCAAGAGTAATGACAAGATTGTCGTTCTCTTTAGCGAAGTCGCGGAATAAACGTGCCGCTGAACCTGGATCTTCTTGTGAGAAGCCCAGCATCAACGGACCGCTTAAGCGATCATTCATGCACTCGAATTCAGTCCCCTTTACTGCCAATCGAGCCAGGGAGTTCTTAACGACTCGCACATATACACCAGATTCACGCGCTTTCGAACGCAATTCTGTTAGTTGCGAGACTGAGAGTCCCCGATACTCGGCAGCGACCGCTGATAGCGCTGAACCCGCAACATCTGCGACTTCTGCTACAACGGCTTGCTTCTCTGTATAACTCAGAGCCATAGAGCACCTTTCAAATAACGACTTTCCAAACCACTCGGAAAGTCTTGCCTTGCAAGCCAACCAACAAACCCGTACGGGTGTGTAAGCCGACCTACCCCTCGGTTCAACAACAATAACTACTTGCTGCGTCCCCATCTGCGTAGGAAATTAAGCTGATTAGCCCGTACATCAGCACCTACGGTCTTCGATGAGACAGGTTGAGTTGCGAGTTGCGCGCATAGCACTCAATTCACAAGGCGTCCGGAGAAATCTCCGTTGGCACTACCCTACTTCTGCTCACTCAAAGTTTATTTACTCACCGCCGAAATGGCGGTGAGTAGTCTGTTTTTATGATCTGGAGATGTTTACTCTCGATCGAGCTGCCGCATTTTACCCTAATTAGATTCACAAATGAGAATCTGGCAAAAGATAGCCGGCAGGTATTAGATCAGCGGAGAATGATCGATTGTTAAACCAGGGCCCATTGTGGTAGAGACGGTTACTTTCTTCATATAAACGCCTTTTGCCGCAGATGGCTTAGCCTTGATGAGATCCGCTAACAACATGCGAAGATTTTCTTCAAGTTGCTGAGGCTCAAAAGAGGCTTTTCCCAACGTACAGTGAACAATTCCACCTTTGTCAGCTCGGTACCGAACCTGACCCGCTTTCGCATTGGTAACTGCTTCTGCCACATTAGGCGTAACCGTTCCCACTTTCGGGTTAGGCATCAAACCACGAGGACCTAGGATGGTACCCAAAGCACCAACAACACGCATTGCGTCCGGTGCAGCGATGACAACGTCGAAATCCATGTTGCCAGCTTTTACCGCTTCAGCTAAGTCGTCAAAACCGACTTGATCAGCACCGGCTTCGCGAGCAGCTTCAGCCTGAGCACCCTGTGCAAAAACAGCTACGCGAACTGTTTTGCCCGTGCCATTAGGCAATACGCTTGAACCACGAACAACCTGGTCAGATTTACGCGGATCGATACCTAGATTGACTGCCACATCAACAGATTCTGAGAATTTTACGGTGGATAGCTCTTTCAGTAGTGAGAAAGCTTCGCTAACAACATACTGCTTTTCAGAATCGACCTTTTCACGAATCGCCTTAGCGCGTTTTCCTAACTTAGCCATTTACACACCCTCCACTTCAAGACCCATACTTCTCGCTGTTCCAGCGATAGTACGAACAGCAGCATCCATATCAGCAGCTGTCAGGTCTGGATCTTTAGTCGTTGCAATCTCTTCTAACTGAGCGCGCGAAACTTTGCCCACTTTCTCAGTATTTGGACGACCGCTGCCTTTGGCAATGCCCGCAATCTTGCGAAGCAGTACTGATGCAGGTGGAGTCTTTTGGATGTAAGTAAAACTGCGATCGTTATAGACCGTAATGACGACAGGAATTGGAAGCCCGGCCTCCATGCTCTGAGTAGACGCGTTAAACGCCTTACAGAATTCCATAATGTTTACACCGTGCTGACCCAACGCTGGGCCGACCGGTGGACTAGGGTTGGCTTGACCTGCAGGCACCTGCAGCTTGATGTAAGCCTGTACTTTCTTGGCCATACTACTATGCTCCTTTTCGGGTGCGAACGCTGAATAGCCGCATTACGCTCTATTCGGCTCCCCGAGTGTTAAAACCACTCTAGACTACCGCCTCGAAGGCCGCACCACTCCAGAGTGAACGAATAGCAGGCGAAACGCCTGCCAAAATTGCTTCAAGCCTTTTCGACTTGACTGAATTCCAACTCTACCGGCGTGCTTCTACCAAAAATCTGTACAGCTACCAATAAACGGTTCTTTTCGAAATTGACCTCTTCAACCACTCCGTTGAAGTCGTTGAAAGGACCGTCTGTAACCCGAACAACCTCGCCCACATCGAACAAGACTTTAGGTCTAGGCTTCTCAACACCGTCTTGAACACGCTGAAGTATGGCGTCTGCCTCTTTATCGGAAATAGGCGCCGGACGATCAGCCGTACCACCAATAAACCCTAATACCTTGGGTACATCTTTAACCAAATGCCAGGTTTCGTCTTCCATCTCCATCCGGACTAGGACGTAACCTGGAAAAAATTTTCGTTCTGAGCGTCTTTTTTGGCCGTTTCTGATTTCCACGACTTCTTCTGTCGGAACCAGAATATCGCCGAACTTTTCAGCCAGACCCGCTCGCTCAATTCGCTCTTCTAGAGAGCGCTTGACTGTTCCTTCAAACCCGGAAAAAGCCTGAACCACAAACCAACGCATCGCCATCGTTATCTAGATTCCTGTCACGGCACGGAAAAGAAACGCAAGCAGCATGTCGAATAACCACAGAAAAATACCGACGATGACTACGATGATAAATACCGTCAAGGTAGTTTGTGTGGTTTCGGCACGGCTTGGCCAAACGACTTTACGCACTTCGGTGCGTGCATCCCCAAAAAACTCTACTGTTCGCTTGCCCAGATCGGTTTGGTAGACAACAAATGCCGCCAGCCCCGCAATTATCAACAACCCTACAGATCTGAGAAGCAGCGATTGCCCCTCAAAATAGTAGAACGCAAATAACCCGAGAAGCACCAATGCGCCAGCAGCTGCCAACTTCATGGTATCTAGACTGTTTGTACTTGTTTCGGCCTTGGAGACCATCTATATGCTCGCGGCGTTAAAATAGATGAAAAATCATCGTTGAACACAAACCGGATTGGCAGGCCAGGAGGGAATCGAACCCCCAACCTGCGGTTTTGGAGACCGCCGCTCTGCCAATTGAGCTACTGGCCTAATCCGGTCACTTACTGAAGGCAAAGACCCTTCGGGGCAAAACATGAAAAGCCCAGCTCCAAAGGGACCGGGCTAATCATACACACCTAAAACCAATCTGAGCCCTTTTGGACATCAGATAGGCCGATATCACTCAATAATTTTGGCTACAACGCCGGCACCAACCGTACGTCCACCTTCTCGAATCGCAAATCGTAACCCTTCTTCCATCGCAATTGGGTTAATCAGTGCTACCGAGATCTTTACGTTGTCACCAGGCATAACCATTTCGGTGCCTGATGGCAGC
>JBGCGD010000041.1:0-21044 GCA_045110515.1 Granulosicoccus sp.
GGGTCCCGCTGTCTGCATCACAATATGGAGAATGAAAAAGCCTTATTTCTTGTAGACGAGTACCTAAATGGGCCGTATTTACTTGATCCTTTTTTTGAAGCTGCAACCTCGGGAAAAGCATCTGGCTTTAGCTCCATGACAGATCTCGCACCCGATCACTTCTATCAAAGTGAATTTTATCGCTACCACTATGAAAGAACAGGAATTGCCGATGAAATAGGGATATTTTTTCCAGTGCAACGGGATCGAACGGCCGTAATAAGCGTAACTCGCCAGAAGCCAAATGGCGTCTTTTCTGCAGAGGAGAAGCATATTTTTAGCTCAACAGCTCCGATTATTTCAACGCTGTGTAAGCTGCACTGGGGCGATACTTTAAAACAAGATCACGCTGTTGCGATCTCTAGAACAATAACTCAGGTATTTGATGGGTTTGGGCAAGAAACATTGACACAGCGCGAGAAGGAAATCATAGCATTGGTATTGAAAGGTCATTCATCTTTGTCAATTGGGTTAAATTTAGATATCACCGCTGGCACCGTAAAAATTCATCGAAAGAATGCGTATAGAAAATTAAACCTGTCTTCTCAGGCCGAACTATTTGCATTATTTTTGCGATCATTGGAAGACAGACTTCGTGCTAGTGAATTGCAATGAGCCGAAGGCATACGTTTTCCTACTGCCCTTTAAGTTTATGATATGCCGCCATTTCACCAATAATCTCAGAATGAAATTTCTGTATTTTGCTATCCGGTTGCTGATTCATTAATCTCTCTTTAAGTGGGTCGTCCACTCGCACCTGGGATCCGGACATCTGCTCCAACATAGAATGGCCACAGAAAGGTACATACAATTCTGAATATCCTCCCTCGTGAACGGCAACTAGCTTTCCATCAGCTATGTTCATTAATTGAAGAGTCATTTGACGATATGTTTCCGCTAAACACATCATGCGAGCCAGGGGATCGATCGCTGCTGCATCGAATCCACACGCTACAATGACCAGCTCGGGCTTAAACTGTTGAAGTTTTGGGATTACGATTCTTTCCATAACTTCCAAATACGCAACGTGGCCACATCCAGGAGGTAGTGGGATGTTCATGTTTGTACCCGCCGCATCACCTTCCCCTGTTTTTTCAACGAACCCACTATCCTGCGGGTAACACCTATCCTGATGAATTGAAATTGTTAGTACATCGGGCCGACTGTAATAGATAGTTTCCGTGCCGTTACCATGGTGAACATCCCAATCCACAACGGCGACGTTGTTAACCAAACCCTTTGCTTTTGCAGATTCGATTGCAATCGCGATGTTGGCAAGCAAGCAGAATCCGTTCGGCCAATCGGGTAGGCAATGGTGTCCAGGTGGACGCGATAAGGCGTAGGAGTTTTTATAAGCTCCTCTCAACACACCTTCGACCGCTTCAATGGCCAGCCCGGCAGAAAGGGAGGCGAGATCAAACCCGCCGGGTCCAAATGGTGTTCGGAGCCCTAACTCCCCACCACGTCCATCTGATAGTTTTTTAAATTCATCAAGGTAATTCCGTGGATGAACGCGCAACAAGTCCTCTAGCGTGGCTGATTCAGCGGAAGATTCTGTAAGCTCCTTTCCTAAACCCGAAACATCAACCAAATTTTTCAATCGACGTTTTGTCTCTGGTGCTTCGGGGAGACCACCTGAAATAAACGGCTGAACATAACCACCGATCGGAGCCAACATGGCGTAGTTACTACCGGTATGCCAAAAGCAACGCTCGTCCCAAATAAAAGCTGTATTTTCCATTGTATTTATCTTTAACTATACTGAGAGAAATTTCTCTTTTATGGCTTTTGCTTCATCAGTGAAAAAATCATCTCGGCTAAATTCATGAAACAATTTGCCTTGTTCCACAATGTAGTGACGGTCGGCTAAAATCTCGCACACCCGTAGATTTTGTTCCACCAATAATATGGGTACACCACTTTGTTTAATTTCTTTAAGCGTCCCGACAATCTCTTGAATGATGACCGGCGCTAGACCTTCTGAAGGTTCATCGCACATTAGTATCTTAGGATCATTAAGTAACGCCCGAGCGATGGCCAACATCTGTTGCTCACCACCAGATAATTGACCGCCCCCGTTGCCTTTTCTTTCTTCGAGACGTGGAAACAGCCGATAGATATCTTTAACACTCCATCTGCCTTTTAGTTTCTCAGCGAGGTGCAGGTTCTCCTCAACCGTAAGAATTTGAAATATATCCCTTTGCTCCGGTATTAAGCAGATTCCTAAGCCCGCAATTTGATGTGTTGGAAGTCCAACTAGATCTGTACCATCAAAACGAATTCGGCCTGATATCCCAGGCACCAAACCTACAATTGAAGAAAGGGTGGTAGATTTACCCGCACCATTTCTACCAAGGAGCGTTACAAGCTCACCTTCATCAATATGGATATTGAGATCAAATAGGACGTGACTTTTGTCGTAGAACGCATTTACATTTTCTAGTGTCAGCATGGCTAGATTTCCTCGCCAAGGTAGGCCGTTTTAACCTCTTCGTTTTCCGAGATTTCATCCGGAGTACCAGACACCAGTACTTTACCTCCGTGCATGACCGTAACAACATCACACACTTTGCTAACCAACCCTACGTTGTGCTCAATGAGCAAGATGGTGCATTCAGCTCGCAATGTACTTAAAAGCTCCGTCATTGCGGGCACATCGTCTATGCCCATTCCTGATGTTGGCTCATCCAACATCAATAGTTTTGGCTTAACCATGAGCGCCATACCCACTTCTAGCAAACGTTGTTGACCGTGAGATAAAGCCGACGCCGCGGTCGTTTTTTCATTCGTTAAACTGATTCTCTCAAGTACATGGTCAATATCGGCAATCTGTGATGCGCTTTTTTTCACCGGTCGCCAGAATACGAACCCCTTTGAAGGCTCAAGAGCTTGGCGAGCAAGGCGTAAGTTTTCCGATACTGTTAAATCAGGGAACAAGCTTGTAACCTGGAAGGATCTACCGATGCCGAGCCTTGGACGATGATACTGCGCTAGATGTTCGATCTGTTTCCCGTCAAATACAATCTTGCCTGAGCTGGGTGAAAGGGTGCCTGCAAGGCAGTTAAACAGCGTGGTTTTTCCAGCGCCATTGGGGCCGATTACACCATGAATAGTATCGGGATTGATGGTGATGTTTATATCGGTGTTTGCCCAGAATTCGCCGTAGCGCATCGACAAATCATGTGTTTCCAAAAGTGGATTAGACATGATGCCCGCCTTTCTTTTGCTTAGTTTTGCCGTCTCGCAATTTATGGATGAGTCTATTGGCTGCTTCTGAAAGTCCACCGGGTAGGTACAGCATGACAACTATAAGGAGTAAACCCAGAAGTAGCATCCAACGTGGCCAAAGACCGGCCAAGACGTCAGTGGCGATCAGGAAAATGGCAGCACCAAAAACAGATCCGTACAGCGAGCCTAGACCGCCAAGCACACACATGAAAAGTATTACTTCACTGGTTTCTATATCAATGTTTGACAATGGCGCAAATCGGAGCATCGTGGCATAAAAAGCACCGGCCAACGCTGTTACAGCCCCTGAGAACGCGAAAACAGATATCTTGTACAGTTTGACCTGGTATCCGATGGCCTCAGCACGTTCTTCGTTTTGTTTTATGGCTTTTAATACAGAGCCCAAAGGTGAATCGACTAAGCGCTGCATGCCAACAAAAGTCAACACGAAAACAACAGCGGTCAAGCAATAGAATGAGATATCACTATCAAATGTCAATGTGGGCACCAGCGGAATCTTAAGGGCGGGGCGCACAACATCCAGTAGCCCGTCTTCACCTCCTGTAATAGGCTCTGCCAAGAAGGCGATGTAATAGCCCAACTGCGCGAATGCCAGTGTTAGCATCACAAAGTAAATACCCTTGCGCCTAATCGCGAAAAAGCCAACGAGTACGGCTAGAAAAACCCCGCTAGCAATTGAGACAAGTATGGTGGGTATTAGCCCCATCTGGAAATGAATAGATAGAAGCCCCGCCGCATACGCTCCAGCGCCAAAGAACAACGCTTGGCCAAAAGAGAGTAATCCTGTGTACCCCAATAATAAATTACAGCCAATTGCGGCCAGAGCAAATATCAGTATTTCTGTCGCCAGAACGTAGGAAGGTAGTATTAAAGGTAAGGCTATTGCGATCACAGCTGTGATCAACAGGTGGACGTAAAAAGGTAGATTTATATTCATCTTTACGCCCTTCCAAACAAGCCATTAGGTCGCAGCAGGATGATAGTTGCCATAACAGAGTAAATCATTACGTTGCTTCCTTGGGGCCAAATTATGGCTGTAAAGCTCTGAACAATACCGACAATCAATCCGCCAAGGAGTGCGCCTGTAAAACTTCCCATGCCGCCAATAACCACAACCACGAACGCAATCCCTAGTGCCTCTACACCGGCAAATGCATCGGCACCACGTATAGGTGTTAGTAACGCGCCTGCGATTCCCGCCAAAGCAACTCCGAGCACAAACGTTGTCGCAAAAAGTCGTTCGGTATCGATACCCAATAGCGAGACCATCTTAGGGTTTTCACTGCCTGCTCGAACCTGGATACCGAATTTGGTTCGTTCAAGTAGAAACCACAATGCAATGGCGATGATAGAAGTTGCAAAGACGATGAATAGGCGATACTTCGGGTAGACAAAGTCACCCAAAAATATGACACCCGAGAGAAGATCTGGTGTCGAGACGGGCTTCGGTACCGTACCCCAAATAATCAGGATGGATTCTCGAATGACTAGCATTACACCGATCGTAATCAGAATTTGAACAGCATGGTCAAGTTTGTATAGCCGTCGAATTAGTAGACGTTCTATCAAATATGCGAACAATCCCACGGCAAAAGGTGTAATTAACAAACCCAGCCAGAAAGAATCCGTAATCGTAATGAATTGATAGCAAAAGTAGGCACCAACGGTATAGAGAACACCGTGTGCAAAATTAACAAAATTCATCATCCCGAAGATGATGGTTAATCCTACTCCCATGAGGAAGTAGATCATGCCAAGACCAACTCCGTTGAGTATCTGAAAATAATAAAGGTTCACTCAATCAATCTCCACGACTATTAATTCTCTGCATTTCGAACAGTACCGTCTGGGTTATTTGTCTAACGCCTGTAGATCGGTCGCTACTGTATAAACCGCATTCACCAACAAGTATGTTGGTGAATGCGAGCCATCGACTAATTTACAATGTGCAACCAGTTTCACTAGCTGGTTGGAAGTACTTGCTCTTTGCAACGACATCGGCGAAGTCATTTTCATCAGTCATCCCGGATTTAGCTTTTCCGAGCAGCAAGTAGAAGTTCTTTTCCACCTGGTGGTTATCGGCACTAATGGTCTCAGTTCCGGTGATTCCCTCATAGGACTTACCTTCAAGATGTGCTTTTATTTTAGCCGCATCGCCGGTACCTAGTTCGTTTGCGGCATCAATGATCATCTTGGTCATCTGGTAGTAGTGCGCCATAGGATAGTTTGGGGCCTCACCGAGTTTTTCTTTGGTCAGTGCTACTAAATCTTGATTGGCCTTAGCCTCTTCTTCATGCCAGTACTGTGCACCGAAATAGATGCCCTCAGACACTTCACTACCTAGTGACTGCATCGTATCGAGGCCACTACTCCACACGAGCAGGATTTTCATTCGGTCTTTGAGACCAAAGTTGATTGCTTGCTGAATGGACGCAGCAGCCTGAGAACTGAAGTTTAGTAGCAAGAGTAAATCGGGTTTAGCTGCCAGAGCTTGTGCGATGATTCCGGAGAATTCTTTATCCTTTAGCGAATGGTAGCTGTTACCAGCAAATTTCAATCCTCGCTCCTCAAGTACCGCTTTGGAATTGGTAAGCATCGCTTCACCGAATACATACTGTGGTGTGACGGTGTATACGCTCTTAATATCCGGATGCGCATCCAGTACGGGTCGCAAGCTAGCGTTTACAGCCCCAAAAGTAGGCGCGCTCCAGCGAAACATCGAACCGTTACACTTTTCACCCGTAATCGAATCTGCACCACTACCGTTGATATACAAACCACCAGCATTATGGATCTCAGCACCTACTGCCAACGCTGTTGATGACAGAGTGGAACCTATAAACAGCCCAGCGCCATCCTCTCCGAGCGACGCTTTGACTTTACGAGCTGCCTTACCTGCATTGCTTTCTGTGTCGATCAATTCCATTTTGAGCTTCATGCCAGCCGCTTCCCCAGCTGTTTCAATAGCCAACCGAGCACCTTTCTCAGCTTCTTCACCGAACTGTGCAAATGCACCTGACATGCTGGCTATGACATTAATTGTCAACTCACCTTCATCGGCAAGCGCAGGGGTGGTTGTCATTGCAAATGCCGCGATACAACCCAATAATTGTGTAACTTTAAACTTTCTCATGTAGGACCTCCCAGTGTGATTCCGCAGGGCGACAGAGCACCCAAGGACGTCATATAAACACACAGGGAAAGATTTATAAAATATATAGTTTACATGAGGCCATACATAATATAGTTTATCGAATATGAAAATAACGTATCGCCAGATTGAATATGTAAGAGAGGTTGCATCCTGCAAGAGCGTGACCTCTGCAAGCAAAAACCTTCATATTTCACAGTCTTCAGTACTCGCTGCCATCAATCAGGCTGAGGAAACAACTGGTGTTCGACTTTTTTACAGGCGGCAGGGACACGGCATGGAACTCACACCAGCGGGTCAGGAATTTCTGATCTCTGCCCGGAGATTCCTGGCAGCAGGGGAAGAGTTTGATCGTTCGCTTGAGGGATTTACAAGATCTACGACACCAACTTTACGGGTGGGCTGCTTTGCCCCGTTTGGGCCTGTTTTGATTCCACCCATTATCAGGCGGTACAAGGATGAATATGGTGACTGTCAGATCATTCTGCTCGAAGGTGATCAGACAGAGTTGAGAAATTGGATAACATCGGGAACTGTTGATTTGGTGGTGACCTATGATATCGGCGAATTATTCGGAACAGGTGTCACACCAATATGCAGATGTCCGGCACATGCAATTTTACACGCAGATGACCCGCACGCTGGCAGAAAATCTATACCCATGAAATTGCTAACGAAAAAGCCTCATATTCTTCTCGATTTGCCGGAGACTCGTTCGTATCTACTAGCTCTATTCGATTTTGCTGGGCAAAGACCTGATATCGTTTTAAAGACTCGGTCCTACAACACCATACGTGCCGCTGTTGCAAATGGCATTGGTGCATCCATGCTCAATATCCGTCCCGCTAAAACAAGCCCGGATAATCCAAACGTAATCAGGATCCCAATCTCAGACGAACTCCGGCAGCCGACATTGATGGTTGTAGACCCGTACGGTGACAGCAAACCGGAATACGTGAAATCGTTTGTTCGCTCACTATACGACTACATTGCTGATTTAGGACCTTCAGGTTTTGCTGTAGTGCAGAAGAATAGAGAAGGCGATTTACTCTATGATAGGCCTAAGATTTGAGGACAACGAATACAGATTACTCAGGAAAAATTGGTGAATTTGAAGCTATATCACACGATTGCAGGCTACTTTTAAGTTAGGTCACATCGAGTAAGGATCGCGGTAAAAGAGTTGCATTTGGTTTCGCAAGTTCAAGAGATAACACAACCAATAAAGTGGATTAGGTGTATAAATGGATTTCTGTATAAATTCAGGCTTGATCTTACCCGTTGAGATCGAAACCTGTAGTTCCAGTTCGGCCAACAGCATACATCACAGTATGAGGTAGTATCGCCAATAGAAGGATATGATATGCAGCGACGCAAGTTGGTTGACAATAAATGGGTGACATTCTTAGAAGACAAATTCAGCTTGCCGAACGGCGCTGAATGCACCTATTATCATGCTCAAAAATCGGATGCTGTAATGGCAACTGTTATTGAAGGCAACTCGCCCAATGGATATACCTATATAGTTAATCAGCATAGGCATCCTATTGAGCAATCAATCTGGCAATTTCCAATTGGTGGATTTGATAGTAGAACTGAAGACCCTATTGAATCAGCAAAAAGAGAACTATTAGAGGAAACTGGTGTGAAGGCAGGCGGAATGGATTACCTTGGTTCTTTCTATGCTGACCCTGGATTCACTAATCAAAAAATCCATGTCTGCGCCTCGAACGATGTGTTGGAAGTTGGAGAGCAGCAACTAGAGAACTCTGAACAAGGCCTGATCTGTGAAAGGGTGAAGATTTCTAGTGTCGGTTCTTTAATTGACTCAGGTGAAATGGGCGATGGCTGGGGTTTAGCTGGACATTACTATCTACATAAATACCTGTCTACAATCTAGGTGTACTTCATCTGCTTTGGGCACGGCGCCGGCTGTCGGCCACACTCCTAGTGATCGGTAACTAACGGCCAAATAGCAACCGTAAAAGTCTTTGTTCTGATAAGGGTAATATGACGCTTCTAATTCTCTACAGAGTTACCAATTTGTCTTCGAGTATTTTACCCCAAGTGAATATCTCAAAGGTGCGATGAGCAGCTACATAGAAGGGATCAGCTAGTATCAAGGACTCAACCTCTACTTTATTTTCTGCTTCCACAATCCACATAGCACCACAGAAATTACTGTCAGGTTCAGCCTTCAATCCCCCACCAATGAGAAGCTCTGGGTGTTCCTTTGCGTAAGCAACATGCCTGTCACGCAAATCTTTGTCTGCACGAATTTCAAGCATTCCATCAGTATCTCTGAAAACAACAGCCCATCGTTGCATAGTAGTTACTCTTAATAGATTTTCATTACTGTCGCATGAATTGCCATTCGGTCGTTAGCCCCATGGCAGAATATTGGCTAGTTCCAATTTGAGCTTGAAGGGCACGAAAGGGTGCCCACTGAGACGGTCAAGGTTTGATGAGGTTCGGCACTAGCTGTAAGGTCAAGTCAGATATATACAATTGATGTGTCACTTCTACATCTTAGTACTGCTACCACTTGGAGGAGTTTCGGTAATTATCTCAACATTCACTCAGAAAAAGGTACGCATCTGTTGTGAAGAGAGAAGTGATCTGACAACAAATACCAAGCGTACTTATGTGGATAACGTTGGGTTCTAATTTTTTATTGTGCAAAGCCTCCCATGTGTAGGCATGCTTTCGTAGCGATTGTTCGACCGGCCTTGAGTGATGCTTCTAACGAGGAACCATCGTAATATGCATTTAGGAAACCGGCTATGAATGCATCACCAGCTCCCGTAGTATCAACCGGCTCTATCAACTCTGCTTTGATAAATGCAATGTCGGCTCCATCTGCTACCAGACTACCGTGCTCTCCAGCCGTGACGAGAGCCATCTTTGCACCAACTTGAAGAAGGCCCTCGGCTTTCTCCTTTGCATCATCGAGGTTAGACGCAGAAAGTATCGCGATATTCAGGCCGTCTGGATCTAAGCATTCAGGATTCAAATTTATCGAGAGATCACGAGACACAGTAACGTTGTTATTCGCCAGCTGTCGTGGGATCTTTCCGCCGTCGTTTAGCCAACCAATATGCGCATGCTTGGTTAGCCCGATTATGTCGAGATCCTTCTCATCCGGTAGATAGTTTGCGGTAACACCAAATTCCTCGAAATATATATCCCGATCGCCAGCTTCGTCATGTTTGATAAGCGAATATGCTGTTAGACCTGGAACTACCTTGACGTAATCAGTGTTGACGCCAACTTTGTTCAATATTTTCACTGTGAGTTCACCGTCCCGATCATCTCCAACTGCTCCAAAATAGGCAACGTTGCGCCCGAGCATGCTAAGTTGGGCGGCAACGTTTACAGCGTTGCCACCTACCAATTCCGATTTATCGCCGTCTTGAAAGCGATCTATGCAATTGTCGCCAATTGCTACAAAGTCGAAGCGGTGAATCATATTTTTATAACTCTACGAAACTGCGGAAATCATGAGCTAGTAGTTCACCTTTTTATAGTACCGTCGAGTGGTTAGAGGATGATCTCGTTTTATCTCGAGATGTGCACTTACACGTTCGAAAATCGCTGCAAGGACAGCTGGTGAAATTAATGCGCGCAATTCGGCACCAATGCCTGGAAGATTGACATCCTTGGTGTCGATGATCGTGAGTGAGTCAGTATATTCTTTCGAGAATGAAATGACTCGCTCCGTCAGTGGTCGACAAGCGTCTTCACCTTGGAGCACAAAAATGCTCACGCCTTTCTCAATCAGCTCAAGAGATCCATGGAAAAAGTCCGATGCATGCACGGGTCGCGTTAAAATCCATTGCATCTCTTCAAGAATGCACATTCCATAGTAATGAGCTTCTGGCCACGAGTTTCCAGCTCCGGTAAAAATATGATAGTCATATGAATCGATGATGCCCGCAATTTCTGGCGCCTTACTCTCAAACGCACGCTTTGCTTCAAGGAGTGCACCGGGCAAAAGCCGTATCTCTTCCAAAAGTCGATCATAATTATCGATTTCTCCGCGATGCTTCATAATCGAAAGCGCAATGAGTAAAGATTGAATATAGAAGGACTCGCTAGAAGTGTCATCTTCGGCAAAATTAACAAAAGCGTGATCAGAGTTAATTCCTAGTGGAGTCTCTTTATGTCCGACCAGAGAAATCGTTTTGGCTCCCTTAGATTTGATGTAATCCAAAAGCTCAATGCTCTCTTTCGTGGTTCCTGACAGGGATGGAATAACCACAATGGACTTATCTGTCAGGTGCGGAGAACCAGTTATGACTAGCTCAGCGCCGAATCCAGTAATTGCTGGAAAACGGGACTGTCGCTCCAGAAGAGTGACCGCGGGTTTCATAAGAAACGCGACACCACCAGTCCCCAAAAAGAAGATATTGTCGGCGCCGTTATCAAGTAGCGATGAGACTGTTTCGTCGATGCCCTGAGCGAGTGAGACCGCTCCGGATTGAATAGTGCGGTATCTTTGTTCGTTGAAGTTCAACATATTAATTATCCATAGAGTATTTAGTTATTGTTCCAGAATTGCTTGCTGCTTACGCATTCAAATTATTTGTTCATTTCATCCAAGCTCCGCCACTTACCGTCAGAGCGATACCAGTCATAAAGTCCGACTGATCAGACGCTAAAAAGCTCACGACATTGGCGACGTCTTGGGGTTCTTCAAGTCTGCCTAAAGGCGTATCGTCCAAATAAACCTGGCTTACCTCTTCACCAGAGGGACCACGTAACTTGCCTTCCCGGGCTACCTCGCGCTGCTGTGTTTCCGTTCGGGCATAGTTGGGACAAACGGCGTTTACGGTAACGTCGTCTGACGCCAACTCAGTTGCCATTGCTTGTGTTAGACCGACGACGGCAAATTTTGAAGCTATATAGTGCGATAGAAATGGAGCTTTGCCAGTTTTCCCAGCTACGCTTGCCACTGTTTGAACCACCTCAGTGGCCTGAACCGCATTGACCACATCAAGTTCCATGACATCGGCTGTACCACCACTCAGCGTAATCATATCCACAGTCTCTTTGCCTTCGAGAGTTCGCGGTCTGTGACTAAAATTCTTATGCCTTCCGATGCCAACGTAGTTGAAATAATCCGTCCAATTCCATCGCCCGCTCCAGTGACAACTGCTGTTTTCATATTCGCATTCATTTCACTTCCCAATTCTCATTTCGAAATTATGATCTCTGTGTGTTCACGGAGTTTTTCGACAATTTTTTTATCTGCTTCAGGGCCGGTGATCAGCCCAGTCACTGAAGACAATTCACCAATCACACCGAGGGAGTTACGCCCAAGCTTGCTGTGGTCGGCCAGAACATAGATTTCGTCAGCCATTTTCATCATGGCCTGTTTGACCATTGCTTCTTGCATATCGGGAACTGTTAGCGAGCCGTTCGCATCAATACCATCGACACCCATGAACAGGCGATCACATCGAAATGAATTAAAAGATGTGACCGTAAGAGGTCCAATGGATGCGACTATTCCACGTCTCAAAGACCCTCCACAAAGAAGGAGATCGATATTGGCGAAATCGATGAGATCAGTCGCCACATTGAGTGCGTTAGTAATGACCGTAAGCTTCTTGTCACCGATGTGCCTGGTAAGTTGGCCTGCTGTTGTACCCGAATCGATGACGATCCGATCATTAGGTTTTATCAGGGTGGATGCGATCTCCGCGATCTGCATTTTCTCCTGCATAAATTGACTGTTCTTTGCAGAGAATGATATTTCGAAAAACGTGGACTCTGTGAGTTTTGCACCGCCATGCGTTCTTATCAGTAAGCCCTTTTCTTGAAGTTCTGAGAGATCTCGCCTGATCGTCATCTCGGAGACTTCGAACTTCTGACACAGCTCTTCTATTGAGCCAGTTCCTGTGCCCCCTAGATGCTCCAGTAACTCCTTTTGTCTCGAATTCCGACCGCTTGCCACTGGCAACCTCACACTAATATGATGTTCGTTTCAAACATTTTATACTTAATCAACAGAATTGTGTAGGTCTAAATGTTTGAATAATGTTTATACTTGACATGATACGCACATTTTGTCATGGTTGAGATACGCGGTCAACTACGGAAGCTGAAATAGAGGCCGTATCTAGGACTTTGAATAATCTAAATGTCACTCAAACACAGCAGGAGAAAGTGATGACTAAAAAACGTAGAGCTTTATTTACAGCGGTTGCTGCCTCAATCGTGGGAGCAGCCATGGCTACATCAGCGGTTGCTGCTGATATGCCAGAACTGCCATCGGCCATTAAAGATGCCGGAAAAATCCGCATCGGCACCAAATGCGACTATGTGCCTATGGGATATTTGGACAACGATGGTAATTCAGTGGGCATTGAAGTCGAGATGGGGCGTCAAGTTGCCTTCTATGCATTTGGTGATCGCGACAAGGTGGAGTTCACATGTGTCACTTCAGCAAACCGCATTCCAAGCTTAATAGGGGGGAAAATCGATCTGATTATCGCAACTATGGGCATCAACGAAAAGCGTAAGGAAGTCATCGATTTCTCCAACCCCTACAGCTGGGGCGCAAGTGCGCTATTGGTTAAGGCTGATAGCTCTATCGACACTCTAGACGCTCTCAAGGGCAAAACTGTTGTGTCATTGAAAGGTGCATGGCAGCTTCCTTGGTTCGAAGAGAATTTGCCTGAAGTTAGTTTGCTGAAATTGGACACAGTAGCTGATGCCCTCCAGGCTTTAATACAAGGTAGAGCGGATGGTTACGGACATGACTACTCGGTCCTGAAAGGTATTGCCAAGAAGAATGATGCTGTACGGATTATCACGGAACGATATCAGCATGGATTTGGTGGTGCTGGAGTAAGAAAGGGTGAGCCAGAGTGGTTGGCATTTGTTAATGCGGTAATGGCTAAAGCTTGGGAGGATGGCACAATTGCCGATGCTATTAAAGTTCATGTTGACGAAGAGCTACAACCTGACACTCTTATCGAGTTTGACATGTCACTTGCTCCAAAATAAGCAATAATTTTTACTAGGATTGCCGTGGCTTGTAGATGGTCACGGCAAATTCCCTCGCACGAAAAACTGGTTCCCAATGAAATACGACTTTAGATTTGATTATATATGGCAGCAATTGCCAGACCTGTTAGAGGGCTTGCTATTGACACTCCAAGTGTCACTACTGAGTATAGTTTTGGCCATATGCGTTGGGCTTCTAGGTGCAATCTTTAGACTGGCTAGTGTACCCATTCTTTCGCAGCTGACAGCTGCATACGTCAGTCTCATCCGCAATACCCCTTTGTTGGTGCAACTCTTTTTTATCTTCTATGGACTTTCATCCATTGGTTTAGGACTGTCACTCTATTGGTCTGGCGTGGTTTGTCTTGTCGTCTGGGGCGGTGCGTACAATGTCGAAAATATTCGAGGGGGATTCAAATCTATTCCCGAGGGTCTACTAGAAGCCAGTATGGCGCTTGGACTAAAGAAAATTCACTACATTCTGTTGGTCGCTATACCGCTTGGGATGAGAGTTGCTATCCCCGCGTCACTAAACACATCAGTGTCAGTTCTTAAGAACTCCGCATTTTTACAAGTGATTGGACTAACAGAGTTGACATTCGTCGCAATGGATCGCATTGCGGAGGATTTCCGCACGCTTGAAATGCTTGCAGCTATCGGGGTTATTTACTTCGTGTTGGTGCTCATTTTGTCGGCGTCAGTGCGACAACTTGAGTCTAGAATGAACCGTCCATTTAGGACTAGCTAATGCAATTAATTATAGACAGCCATTGGCTATTCATACTTGGTCTGAGTCGAACATTCGGTCTCGCTCTGCTCACATTGTTTTTCGCCACTTTTATTTCGGTGTTGATCGGTATTTTGGCAACGCTTGGCAATCGGTTCCTGCGCTATTTCACCATAGCCTACGTTGAGCTCTTTCGCGACGTTCCACTACTAGTCAGCCTCTTTTTTATATTCTTCGGAGCGCCGTTTATAGGGTTGTCGCTCGACCCTTTTACGGCAACCGTAATCACATTGTCTCTTTGGGGTGGTGCAAATGGTGCTGAAATTGTGCGAGCCGGAATTGAATCTTTGCCCGAACATCAGGTACGCAGTGCACGTGCATTGGGGCTGAAGCAATGGGAAATCTATCGCTTCATTATTATACCTCAAGCATTCTTACCGATCCTTCCACCACTCACCGGGTTGTTCTCACTTCTCATTCAATCAACGTCCCTTGCGGCACTGATCGGTGTGCCGGAATTCTTCAGAATGGGGCAAATTATTGTGGAGAGAACTACGACTGGTGAAGGATACAGTCCAGCCTTCTCAATCTACGCGATCGTACTTTTGGGTTACTACGTGATATCAGCATCACTTGAACAGTTCGCGCGTCGATTGGAAGCACGCATTGAGAAAAAAAATGAGCGAGATACGACAACAGATACGCCCATAGTTTTTCAAAAATCAGAAGTTGGTCTTTAAAATGGTCGAAGAGAAAATCCAATCAAACGGCGATTTAATCCCTCTAATATCAACCGTAGACCTCCAAAAGTCGTACGGGTCCAAGGTCGTCCTTACTGATATTTCCTTGAGCGTAAACAGGGGAGAAGTACTGGTCGTTATCGGACCAAGTGGTTCGGGGAAAAGCACACTTGTGCGCTGTCTCAATGGTTTGGAGAAGATCGACAAGGGGAATATTTCATTTGATGGTGAAATTATCAATGCTCGCTCTGAGCGGGCATGGCGACCTTATCGTCGTCGTATTGGAATGATATTTCAAGACTGTTCGCTTTTTCCTCACCTTACTGTCCGAGAGAATATAACGCTTTCTCCAGTACGCACCGGCCGCGCCACACGAGAAGAAGCCGATAAGTCAGCCGCGGAGTTGCTGGAGATGGTCCAACTCGGCGACAAGATTGATGTTAGGCCTAACACCTTGTCTGGCGGCCAGTTGCAACGCGTGGCAATTGTCAGAGCTCTAGCTATGAAGCCTGAGGTATTGCTATTTGACGAGCCTACATCAGCTCTTGATCCTGAAATGATCTCCGAAGTGCTTCAAGTAATACAAGATCTCGCCCAAACGGGTGTGACGATGATTGTGGTCACCCATGAGATGGGCTTCGCCAAGAGAGCTGCCGATCGAGTTATCTTCATGGATGAAGGTTTTATCGTTGAAGAAAATGAGCCTGCTAAGTTTTTCAGCTCGCCGAAACATGAGCGAACGAAAGCTTTTCTATCACAAATTCTCTAACGCTTATTTGAACAATTGCTCAGTTACAAATGGTAACAAAATGACATGACTAAAAATAATTCCATTGGCTCCAGACTGGTTGAACCGACCGCTGACGAAATCATTGACACCATCTATCAACCCGCGATGGATACATTTGATGATATCTCGCTTGCTCGCATGTGCCTACTCAATGAAGCCTATATCGTAGTACTGCATCAGAAGGATCTGATCACAACAGACATTGCAGAGAAATTGCTTGGAGGCATTCAAAGAATCAGAGCAGGAGGAATTGAATCGATTGATCGCAATCCGCAATACGAGGGCGACTACTTCGCTTTTGAAAACACGCTGTCTGCTGATCTTGGCCCATCTGTTACAGGCTGGATTCACGTTGGCCGTTCTCGCAATGATATAGGCGCAACACTAGATCGAATGAAAGCACGTGATTGCTGCCTAGCAATTATGGAACAGATGAATGCCACACGTGAAGTGATGCTGGATGCGGCTAACAAACACGCACACACCATTATGCCTGGATATACTCATTTACAGCCCGCCCAACCGAGTACATTTGGGTTTCTTCTTCTAAATGTTGCAGTCGCATTGCAACGTGACTATGAACGGCTCTCTGAAGCCTACAAACGGATCAATCTTAGCGCCCTGGGAACTGCCGCGTTTGCTGGAACCAGTTTTCCAATCGACCGCCATAAAATAGCAAGTCTGCTTGGACTGCAGGGCATAGTCTCCCCCGGAATAGAAGCAGTAGCATCAAGAGATTTTGTCACCGAGTTGCTTTCAATCGTTGTGGGATGTCAAACAATGATCAGTCGAGTGGCAGGCGATTTTCATATCTATACATCCAGCGAATTTAACTCGATCAGGTTTCCGGACCGGGTCGCTGGCACCTCGTCAATTATGCCTCAGAAAAAGAATATGTTTGTACTCGAATTCCTTAGATCTGAAGCTGGAAGGGGCATAGGTGCACTTGCTGGAGCGTTGAGTGCAATCAAGGGATCAAACTATTCGATCTGTCTGGATGCAACTCGTGAAGGGATTTATGACGCCTGGCCGGTTCTGGATAGATTTGCCACTACTCTGCCATTATTATCCCTAGTGGTATCAACAGCTGAGCTTAATGCTGACGAGCTGTTGGAGCGTTGCCGCAACAATTTCTCAACAGTTACTGACCTTGCTGACGGTCTCGTTCGAGAGCATTCCATCTCATTCCGCGAGGCCCACCACATCGCTGGTGATGCAGTGCAAGAGACAATTTCTACAGGCGGTGATGCGACGGCTCTCAGCGCTGAAATCCTCATCAAAGCGGTACAAAAAGAGATTGGCCGAGATCTTGATATTAGTGGAGAAGACATCCACCGCTGGATGGATCCTGAATCTGGTGTCAACGCTCGAACAACGGCAGGCGGTGTTGCACCTTCTGAAGTCGAACGACAAATCAAAGAAGCCCGACAAAGCCTTGAAAACGACAGTCACTCATTGGCGACTAAATATTCTCACATTGAATCTGCCAAAGTGGACCTTGAGAATGCTATGAAGCCCTTGTTGGAATCGTGATTGATGGATGCTAATCCTAATACACCGAGCAGAACTGCACGGTTCATAAGAACAAGATTGGAAGCCAGGTAAATATGTCGAACGGTGCATTTAAACCTGACAAGGACTCCATTCCCGCTATTTCCATTCAACGTTTGAATAAGTGGTATGGGAATTTTCAAGTGTTGGAAGATATCACTTTCAATGTGGATCTAGGCGAAAAGGTCGTCGTTTGCGGTCCCTCGGGTTCCGGGAAATCAACTCTGATCCGATGCCTAAACCGTCTTGAAGAACATCAAGAAGGTCGTATCATCGTCGATGGAATCGAGTTGACTGCAGATACTAAAAACATTGATCAAATCAGGGCTGAGATCGGAATGTGCTTTCAGCAGTTCAACCTTTTTCCACATCTAACAATTCTGCAAAACTGTTGTCTGGCGCCACGGTGGATACGGAAGTTACCCCGAAAAGTTGCAGAGCAAACTGCAATGAGTTTCTTAGAGAAAGTCAAAATTCCTGACCAGGCCGACAAATATCCGAGCCAACTCTCTGGTGGTCAACAGCAACGTGTTGCAATTGCAAGAGCACTGTGCATGAATCCAAAAATCATGTTGTTCGATGAGCCGACTTCAGCGCTTGATCCTGAAATGATACGAGAAGTTCTGGACACGATGACAGAGCTCGCGCTCGACGGCATGACCATGATAGTGGTGACACATGAAATGGGTTTTGCCAGAGAAGTAGCAGATCGGGTGATCTTCATGGACGAAGGCACAATTGTAGAAGATGAACCACCTAACGAATTGTTTGGCAATCCAAAGCATGAGCGGACCAAGGCGTTTCTTTCGCAAATATTATAGTGCGGGACGTGCCTACAGTCGAAGGAGCATCCTTCGACTTACAGAGCTTGAGGCCGGTGTGAGCAGCGACGTCAACTTCCCTACGTTGAATAGAGTGAAAGAGAAAATTACATTATCTTTGGACTAAGTGTCCAAAACAGGTTGACATGTTCCGATGCCTATGGGGCCCAATACCGCCCGCGAGAAGCTTATCGGTTTGCAGCTGAAACCACGGTTTATGTGAAGGAGAGTCAACGGGGGAGGGGGTTGGGTACGAAGTTATACAATGCTCTATTGGTGTCTCTAAAGTCTAGAGGGGTTCGTCGTGCTTATGCAGGTATAGCACTACCCAATGATGCCAGTAGGGCAATTCACAGGTCTTGCGGATTTACCGAAATCGGCGTTTTCCCAGAGGCTGGTTTCAAATTTGATCGTTGGCACGATGTGTCTTGGTGGCAACGTAAAATTTAACTATTCGGGCTGATTACACAGCACCCTCAATCTCTTCCATGGTGAATACTGAACCAAGCTTATACCCTTTGGTCTCCAGATGTTCCGCGCCTCCAGTTTGTCTATCAATTACGCATATTATTGAAGTTGGGTGAATCCCATCAGCAGCAAGGTTATCAAGTGCGTCAATGATTGCCCCACCTGAGGAAACTACGTCTTCAATGATCGTGATGTTTTTTCCCTCCAAAACCGGCCCTTCGGCAAACTTGCAGGTTCCATACGGTTTAGCACTTTTTCGAATGTAAGCAGCGGGTATTCCTGTCACGTGACTTAGCATGGTGACCACGGGAATTCCCCCCATCTCCAGCCCTGCAAGAATCTGTGTCTCTTTAGGTATTTGTTGCGCCATTAACTCGCATATGTCTTTGAGAAGTACCGGGTCGGATTCGAACAAATACTTATCAAAATAGGTATCTGACATCGCACCGGATCGTAGCTTAAAGGTTCCGGATAGCTTAGAGGCTTCCCTGACGCGTTTGGCTAGACTGATATTATTCGACATTTAAATAGACTGAATTTGTGGGATTGGCTGAAGCTGTATAGGTGCTTGCAACTTGGCTCTTCATTTTAAACGAAATTCTGCACGCCGTTTCTGAATAGGCCGCTAGTTTGCGAACAGCGCTAGTATGAATGTCATTTGGTCTTCTTTTTAGGCTCAGGTATGTGTGGAACTAATCCTACAGTCATTACATTGAGTGGAAGTATTAGTTCTCATCATTTCTCCTTCTGGCCGAATGTGTACTCACATTGGAGGAGTTTTCTAAATATGCCTTGCTGTTTAGAGGGATCTAGGTCTGAGTACTTAAGTCCTCTGCAATCATAAGGGCGTTTCCATCCGGGTCATAGAAGGTTGCTATGCTCACCATACCTTCAATTGTTAAAGTCTCCCCATCAAATTTTATGGACTGAGCTTCGAGTGCGTTTCTTGCCGACTTAATGTCATCGACCCCGAATACAGGGACACAATTTCCAGGTGACACTTCTTCTGTGTCGCCAAGGCCGACAGTAACCCCTGGAATATGCGTATCCAACTCAGTCCAGCCTGCTTCGTCAATTGAAGCGATTTCCTGAAAGCCCAAGTGGGTTTGGAACCAAGCAGAAGATTTGTTTCTGTCTTTCACGGACAGGGCAAGTGTCAGTTCCTTGTTGATATTAATCGTGGACATGTTATTCTCCTAATCAGTGTAGGTAAATATATATTAACTATATTTTGTGGTCAATAAGGAATTTATATCACTCTGTTCTAAGGCATGGTCTATTCAGATTTTGTCTTATATGCATCAGCAGAATGATCCGCGCATATCGCCGATTACACATCACTTTTCAGCAAGCAGAACGTCGATTTCTGCAGCTTTACAGCATCTTGTAGGGCTTGGGTATGTTCGAAAGAATACCGGACACGGGCATCCCCTGCGACCGGCTTATGCGCTGACAACTAAAGGGAAATCTCTAGGTGCATGGGCGGCCGAACTTGATCAAATTCTCAACCCCGTAGATTGGGGGATTGCTCGGCGCACATGGGTTTTACCCGTACTTAGGGAGATGAGTCCGGTAAGACGGTACGGTGAACTTCGTTCGAAACTCCACCCAGTCACAGACCGCGCACTGTCTGAAACACTTAAAAAAATGGGTACACATAATTGGTTAGACAGATGTGTGGATATAGATAGTTCGCCACCGAGTGTCACCTATACCCCTCAAGGCACAGGTCTACTTTTAGTACCGGCGATGAAGGAGAGTTTGAGTATTTAATTGTCGCTATTGATTTCGTGGGTGTTGGTGATGCAAGTCACGAGCAGGACGCTACAACCTTTTATCGATATGAGTGTAAGTCGTGAAATGTTTTCATTTTGCTTAAGCGATGGTCAAAGAAAAGCTATTCAATACATTAAATAATACCCACATACAATGCAGTCAGTTTTTGGTAGTTGGTTTAAAGTTACACCGATCAATGTGAAGCCTGCTGTCGAACAATCAGTCCCATTGTTGCTGCGACTAGCCTGGAAACGGTAAGTCCGCTGATACCATCTATGTCCACTTCAGGCATTATTTCTACAAAATCAACAGCCGCGATACCCCCACCGTCAACATAGTTGCTTCCTAAACCCGTATCCACACGGTGGCCAAATTGGAGCAATGTTATGCCACGATATTCAACCGAAAGAAAACAAGCCGTTCTTAAGAAATTACTTCCGCCAGAGAGCCTACCAGTGCCTGAAGTGTCGATATCTGAAGGCATCAGCCAAGGTACGCTTTATAATTGGCTCTATCAGGTTCGAGATGGAGGTGGTGTTGTGGCCGGCAGCCGTGCTAGTAATGCAGAACAATGGTCAGCTGAAGCTAAATTAGCGGTTGTGCTTGAAACTCAGCCTATGAACGAAGCTGAGGCATCAGAGTATTGCCGTAAGAAAGGACTGTATCGGGAACAGATTGAGCGTTGGCGTTTAGCGTGTCTCTCAGGAGTATCGAACAA
>JBGCGD010000042.1:0-13022 GCA_045110515.1 Granulosicoccus sp.
AGCGCGCTTCGCGGAGCCGATCAATTTCATAAAAACAAAGACGCCGGTCAGGATGATTTGTTCGGCTTGGGAGAGCCGGTTGAGGCTGACGAACCCGAGCTGATGGTCTTGCAGGAAGATTGGACAGATCGCGAGCGCTTAAGAGCAGAAAAAGATACGCTCGGTCTGTACCTCAGCGGCCATCCGATCAATGAGTATCTGGAGGAAATCAGCAACTTTACTCATGGTCGGCTCAAGGCAATCTGTGCGAAAGCCGGAAGTGCCGATAGCGGCCCGGGTTATCGACCTCGCGGGGTTCCAGTTGTGGCGGCGGGTCTTGTCATGGGCATGCGACAGCGCGACGGCCAGGGTGGTCGGATGCTGTTTGTCACCATGGACGATGGCACGGCGCGTTTAGAGATCTCTTTAAGAGGAGAGCAAATCGATCAATGTGCGCATATGATCGTGAAAGATGAAGTGCTGATCGTTGATGGTGATGTCAGTCCGGATGAGTTTAACGGTGGCTACAAAATTCGCGCTCGTGAAATCTACGATATGGCCAACGCGCGAGCCCGATTCGCCCGTCAGCTACTCATCAATATCGATGGCAAGCAGTGGCCCGATTCGGCCATGGATGAGCTTGTGAATGCGCTGTCCAACTACAAGAGCGGCACTATACCGGTCTGGTTCAATTATAGAAACGGGAATGCCCAGGCGCGAATCCGAGCGGGTAATCGATGGGCCGTGAATCCGCAACTGGAATTAATCGACCATCTGGGAAAGCTGACCGGAGAGGGAAATGTCGAGCTGGTGTACTGATCTTCGTGGTATCTGAATCGATCGTCTGAAAAAAGATTCATTAAATTGCTATATCAGGTGGCGATTGTTTACGGATTCTTCTCCAAATACGCGCTAGAATGAGCCATCAACGTCAGGGGCAGTTGCCAACCCAATGAATCCGAACTTTCTCGACTTCGAACAACCAATTGCTGAGTTGGAAGCCAAGATCCGCGAGTTACAATTCGCCACTGAAGATGCGGATATTAATATCAGCGAAGAAGTTGATACGCTCAAGAAAAAGTGCGACACCCTGACGAGCAGTATTTTCGCCAAATTAAGCTCCTGGCAGATTGCCCAACTAGCCCGTCATCCGCAGCGCCCTTACACGCGCTTCTATATCGACAACGTTTTTACCGATTTCGACGAATTGCACGGAGACAGACTCTACGCGGACGACTACGCCATCATCGGTGGGACCGCGAGGCTAAACGGTAAGCCGGTTGTGGTCATTGGTCACGAAAAGGGGCGAGATACAAAAGAGAAAATTCGTCGCAATTTTGGTATGCCGCGCCCAGAAGGATATCGCAAGGCCAAACGTCTTATGGAGCTGGCAGAGCGATTCTCGCTACCCGTCATCACCTTTATTGATACGCCGGGTGCTTATCCCGGTATTGGCGCTGAAGAGCGCGGGCAGAGTGAGGCCATAGCGCGCAATCTATTCGTCATGGCCGGATTGAAGACACCCATCATTTGTACCGTAATAGGAGAGGGTGGCTCGGGTGGAGCCCTGGCTATCGGTGTTGGCGACAGAGTTATGATGCTCGAATACGGTGTTTATTCTGTTATCAGTCCCGAGGGGTGTGCATCCATTTTGTACAAGAGTGTCGATAAAGCATCTGATGCTGCTGAGGCAATGGGCATCACCTCCACCAAGTTGCTCGAACGAAAGCTGGTCGACCGAGTCATCAAGGAGCCTTTGGGTGGCGCTCACAGAGACCCAAAGCAAATGGCGCTCAACATGCAGGAAGCGCTGATTGAGGAGCTAGCGTTGCTGAGCAGTGCACCGTTGGACACTCTCATGTCAAACCGACAGCAAAAGCTTCGGGCTTACGGGGAATTTAAAGAAGTAACATGACGCCTTTCGATGCGGTGGCGGACTATGTCCGTCGACATTCGGACGTCAAACAATATTGCGTGGCTTACAGTGGCGGCATGGACTCACATGTTCTCTTGCTGCTGATGACGCAATTGCAGCAGGAGTCATCAGCGTTCGAGCTAAGGGCAATCCACATTGACCACGGGCTGCAGGATGAAAGTTCTCGGTGGGCTGAGCACGCCGAGAAAGTGTGTCAGCAATTGGAAGTTCCACTGCTTGTAAGGCGTGTCTCAGTCGAGTCTGACGACGACGGCCCCGAAGCCGCAGCGCGAAAAGCAAGATACGCTACGTTTTCCGAAACGCTCTGTGCATCTGAGCATTTGCTGCTTGCACAGCATGCTGAAGATCAGGCAGAAACATTCCTCTTGCAGGCGCTGAGAGGAAGCGGTTTAGACGGATTGTCCGGCATTCCTAAAAAACGCAGATTTGCATCCGGGTATATGAGCAGGCCGTTGATTGCGTGTTCGCAGGAGTCCCTTCGGGAGGTGGCCGAAAACAATGCGCTGGATTGGATCGAGGATCCGTCGAATACCAGCGAACAATACGACCGTAACTATTTACGGCTAAACGTCATGCCATTGTTACTGTCGCGATGGCCGGCGATGGCGCAAACCCTGGGCCGTAGTGCTCACCGATGTGCTGCAGCGAGTCAAACGTTATTGGGTCTAGCCCAACAGGATCTGGACACCGCCACTATTGATGGCAGTGCGGAGCTGAGCCTCTCGGCGTTGAAAGAGTTACCGCGCGAACGTGCCTACAACGTGTTGCGCCTGTGTGTGCGACAGCGTGGACTTCGAATGCCACGGTTGCAGGACCTTATTCAGGTGATGGCGAATTTGGTGGAGGCCAGTGATGACTCCCATGGTGTGGTTAATGTGCGGGATTATGTCTTCAGGCGCCACAAGGATCGCCTGTACCTGCTTTTGCCGTCGGCTGATACTCAACCGTTTCATTATGATTGGGTAGCGCCTTTCGATCCCTTGGAAATCGCCGAAACCGGGTTGACCCTCACGCGCGAACAATGCCTCGAGAAAGGTATTGAGCTTAGCCCTAACGCATCGGTTACGGTTAAGAGTCGTTCCGGAGGGGAACTACTCAAGATGGGCGAGCCAGCTTTCCACAAAGCTGTTAAGAAAATACTTCAAGAGTCAGCGGTGCCACCTTGGATCAGAGACACTATTCCGCTAATTTACATTGATGGAAAGCTTGCTGCAGTTTGGGGTATCGCCATTTCCGTCGACTATCAGGCGAATGGTGGGAGCTTCATGGCCTCACCTGCCAGCATCGACGATAACAGGGCGAATCATAGTCTGGTGTAAGTCACGCTCCGATTATTGAATATGTAATTCAAGCATCATAAAGGTGCTTTTCCAATTGTTAGGCCTTGCCGGTTCTGGTAATCTCAACTCCCGTTCGATATGAAATGTTTCATGTCGTAGCGGGATCTTCCACGGAACGTTCCGCGTCACGCTTATTCGCCGTTTGTGTATTCAAGGCCATCTTGCTTTGCGATGCCATCGGCACCAACAGACTCAGTCTATGACGCGTTTTATATTCGTGACCGGTGGCGTTGTTTCGTCATTGGGAAAGGGAATTTCAGCAGCCTCACTCGCGGCGCTGCTTGAGGCACGGGGCTTAAAAGTCACCATGCTCAAGCTCGACCCCTATATCAATGTTGACCCGGGCACCATGAGTCCCTATCAGCATGGTGAGGTATTTGTTACGCACGATGGTGCAGAAACCGATCTAGACTTAGGACATTACGAACGGTTTGTTCGCATACAAACGAGTCAAAGCAATAACTTTACGACAGGGCGCGTTTACGAGACGGTCATTGCCAATGAGCGGCGAGGGGATTACCTAGGCGCCACGGTGCAAGTTATTCCTCACATCACCGAAGAAATTAAACGCCGTGTCATGGTGGGTGCAGGAGACGCAGATATTGCCATGGTAGAAATTGGTGGCACCGTTGGTGACATTGAATCTCTGCCGTTCTTAGAGGCGATTCGACAAATGGCAGTTGAACTGGGTCGCGAGAATACTTTGTTTATGCACCTCACCCTGGTGCCTTATATCGCATCTGCCGGTGAAATAAAAACTAAGCCAACACAACACTCAGTTAAAGAGCTCCGATCGATCGGTATTCAGCCGGACATTTTACTGTGCCGTGCAGATCGTCAGCTCCCAGAAACTGAACGTCGAAAAATTGCTTTGTTCACTAATGTGTCTGAGCGTGCTGTTATAGCCGCGACAGATGCAGACACCATTTATGACATTCCTCGAATGCTTCATGCCCAGGAGCTCGATGAGTTGGTTGTTGAGCAGTTCAAATTAGATTTGCCCCCAGCCGACTTAAGTGAGTGGCAACGTGTGGTGGATGGTATTCGCCACCCAGGTAAAGCCGTCACCATCGGTATGGTGGGTAAGTACACTGAACTGACCGAATCTTACAAATCGCTTAATGAGGCCCTCACTCATGCGGGAATCCAAACCGATAGCCGGGTTAAGATCCGTTACCTGGATTCAGAAAAGCTTGAGCGAGGTGATCTTCGCGCCCTCAGTGAAATCGATGCCATCTTAGTACCCGGTGGTTTTGGTACCCGTGGTGTGGAAGGAAAAATTATCGCAGCTCAATATGCTCGGGAGAACAATATTCCCTACCTGGGCATTTGTTTGGGTATGCAAGTGGCTGTTATCGAGCACGCTCGTCATGTCGCCGGTATTGAATCTGCGAACAGCAGCGAATTTGATTTAGAAACGCCCGAGCCAGTCATCGCTCTGATTACAGAATGGCAGAATGAAGATGGAGAAACTGTCATTAGAACGGCTGACTCCGACCTCGGTGGAACCATGCGTTTGGGCGGGCAAACCTGCTCGATGCAACCGGGGTCTTTGTCTGCACGGGTCTACGGCTCCAAAGAAATTGTCGAACGTCATCGCCATCGCTTCGAATTCAATAACAACTACACCAATCGACTGACCGAAGCAGGCCTTGTCATATCAGCCCGCTCGAGTGAATCGGCTTCAGCGACAGCTATGGCTGGCCAGACAGCACACTATGATCCAGAAGGGCTTGTCGAAATGATTGAGCTGCCTGATCACCCTTGGTTCATTGGCTGCCAGTTCCACCCTGAATATACGTCCAACCCGCGGGACGGGCATCCGCTGTTTACCGGCTTCATTACAGCGGCACTGAATTTTCAATCTGAACGTCTTGATACAGAGTCGGCAGAAGCAAGCACGGCAGAAATAAGCTAAATACCTTATCCGTTTTTAAAAAAGGCAAAGGCCATGCAATTGTGCGGTTTCGAAGTGGGTTTGGATCGTCCCGTTTTTCTGATAGCCGGACCCTGCGCGATTGAGTCAGAGGGTTTGGCGTTGGAGAGCGCAGCCATCTTGAAAGAGATGACTGACGATCTGGGCATACCTTTTATTTACAAGTCATCGTTTGACAAAGCCAATCGCTCGTCGACGCACAGCTTTAGAGGGCCGGGCATTGAAGAGGGCCTTCGGATTCTGGCGAAGGTGAAACAGGAAATAGGTGTCCCTGTTCTGACCGACGTGCATGAAGATACGCCCATGGATGAAGTGGCCGATGTCGTCGATGTGCTGCAAACCCCGGCATTTTTATGCCGGCAAACAAACTTTATCAACCGGGTTGCCAGTGCCGGCAAGCCGGTTAATATCAAAAAAGGTCAATTTCTGGCGCCTAACGATATGGTGCATGTTGTAGAAAAAGCAGAAGCCACCGGCAACAAACAGATTATGGTGTGCGAACGCGGTGTCTCCTTTGGCTACAACACCTTAATGTCAGACATGCGTGGATTGGCTATCATGAGAAACACTGGCTGTCCGGTCGTTTTTGATGCAACGCATTCTGTTCAGCAGCCCGGAAGCCAAGGCGGGAGTTCCGGTGGACAGCGTGAGTTTATTCCAGTGCTTGCCAGAGCAGCTGTCGCTGCAGGTGTTTCCGGATTGTTTATGGAGACTCATCCAGAGCCGGAAAAAGCACTGAGCGATGGTCCGAATGCATGGCCTCTGGGCGATTTGAAGCCATTGCTGGAAACCTTGAAAACGCTTGATGCCGCGGTCAAGGCGGGAGACTTCGCCGAGAATGCTTACCTGACTCCGTAGCATGTAGTTTCAACTTCTTTTCAACCGATCTCATTTCGACGAACAGGACTTTTTAAATGACTTCACGAATCTCTGAGCTAAAAGCGCGCGAGATTATGGACTCTCGTGGCAATCCCACGATTGAAGCTGATATCACGTTATCGTCTGGCGCAACTGGACGGGCTATGGTGCCTTCTGGCGCCTCCACAGGAACCCGCGAAGCGTTGGAACTTCGCGACGGTGACAAGTCGCGTTATGGCGGCAAAGGCGTTCAGCAAGCGGTCAATAACGTTAATACCGTTATCCGTGATGCGGTCATGGGCCATGACGTTACCGATCAAGCAGGCTTGGACAAAATTATGCTGGAGCTGGATGGCTCTGAAAACAAAGACAAGCTGGGTGCAAACTCTTTGTTGGCGGTATCGATGGCGGCAGCACACGCAGGCGCGGCAGATTCAGGCTCTATGTTGTTTGAATACTTAGGTGGAGCAGATGCTGTCAATTTGCCTGTACCCATGATGAATATCATCAATGGTGGCTCGCATGCCGACAACAGCGTTGATATTCAGGAATTTATGGTCATGCCTGTGGGTGCATCCTCATTCAAAGAAGCATTGCGCTGCGGTGCAGAGATTTTCCATGCACTGCGTGGTGTTCTGAATGGGCGTGGAATGAATACTAACGTGGGTGATGAAGGCGGATTTGCGCCCAATTTATCGTCTAATGAAGAAGCGATTGAAACCATCCTCATCGCCATTGAAAAAGCCGGCTACGAAGCAGGTAAAGATGTCTACCTCGCTTTAGATGTTGCCAGCTCAGAATTCTACAAAGATGGCGTATACGACCTGGCTTCAGAGAGCCGACAGTTTGATGCAGCGGGTTTTGTTGATTACCTGGCAGATTGGGCACAGCGCTATCCCATTGTCTCAATCGAAGACGGGTTGGATGAGAGTGACTGGGACGGTTGGAAAATTCTATCCGATCGTTTGAACGATAAAATTCAGTTAGTGGGTGATGACCTTTTCGTTACCAATCCTAAGATTCTGGCAAAAGGCATAGAGCAGGGAATTGCTAACTCTGTGCTTATTAAAGTTAACCAGATTGGAACGTTAAGCGAAACCCTAGAAACTATTCGCATGGCGCATAAGGCCGACTATACGACGGTTACGTCGCATCGTTCTGGTGAGACCGAAGATACCACTATCGCCGACTTGGCCGTTGCAACCAATTCAAAGCAGATTAAAACGGGTTCTTTGTCGCGCTCTGATCGTATTGCCAAATACAATCAACTGCTACGCATTGAGGAATATCTTGGTGATCGAGCGGTATATCCGGGCGCCAGTGCATTTAATCAGTCGCTCTAGTGCGCTTATGTTTGTTATCCCCGACTACACACTGGTCGGGGAAGGCACTGATGTGTGACTCGTTCTCATGAAAGTATTGCTGGCTATTTTGTTCGCCTTGTTCATCGCGCTGCAGTTGCGATTGTGGTTTGGTGACGGCAGCTTGCAAGAGTTGTCACGCCTGCGTGATGAAGCGGTGCACAGCCGCAGTGAAGTCTTGCGTTTGACCATGCGAAATCAGGCCCTCGCTGCCGAGGTCGCTGACTTAAAAAGTGGGCTTGATGCTATTGAGGAACGCGCGCGGGGAGAATTGGGAATGATTGACGAAGGTGAAACCTTCTACCAGTTTATTCGGGAGCAGGGTAGCAAGGGTCGACGTTCCAACGCGCTTGAGCCAACTCCGGGGCCGAATCAAGCGCCAGACGCTAATAGGACTGCCGTTGAATGAATGAGCAACGATGGATCGTCGTGCCAGCTGCCGGTAAAGGCGAGCGCATGGGGGCGCAAAGACCGAAGCAGTACATGATGCTAGCTGGTGGTAGCGTGCTTCAAACAACCTTGTCTCAACTGCTAAAAGTGCCTAACGTTGAAGGCATAGTGGTTGTGCTATCTGCCGATGATTCATTGTGGCCGACAGTTAATGCGGGAAACGACCCTCGGGTGCACACCACGATTGGGGGGCAGACACGGGCAGAATCTGTGTCCGCAGGTTTGACGTTTGTTTTAGAACAATGCAGGCCTGACACCTGGGTGTTTGTACATGACGCCGCACGGCCTTTGATACAGCTGAGTGATGTTCAACGACTGAGTGATGCTGTGTACAACAGCGGTGCAATGGGTGGGATTCTGGCAACGCCAGTTCAAGACACGTTGAAACAGGCATCTGAATATTATGGCATTGAGCGGACTGTAAACCGCGATGAACTTTGGCAGGCTCAGACACCGCAGTTGTTCAGAGTCGGTGAACTTGCCAACGCTCTGAAAAAAGCTATTGAAGAAGACAACGAAACTGCTGAAGCACTAGATCATCAAAAATCCAATGACAACCAGCCAGCTCTCTTAACTGACGAGGCGTCAGCAATGGAGAGACTCGGGCATGAACCCCTTTTAGTCGAGGCATTGCAGCCTAATTTTAAAATTACGCGCCCGGTTGATTTAACCATTGCCAATGCTTTACTTGGGGTACACCCGTCATGAGAATCGGTAGTGGCTATGACGTACATGCGTTCAAAGCAGGCGATCATCTAATGATTGGTGGGGTACGAATCCCTCACAATCGAGCATTTGAAGCTCACTCAGACGGCGATGTTTTGTTGCACGCCATTAGTGATGCTTTACTGGGTGCCGCAGGATTAGGCGATATCGGTCGGCATTTTCCGGATACAGACGCAGCGTACAAAGGTGCTGATAGCCGTGATTTATTGAGACAAGTCGTTGCTCAATTGCACGAACGCGGATTCAAGTGCACGAGCCTTGATGCAACTGTCATTGCACAGGCACCCAAGATGGGGCCGCATATACCCAGTATGTGCCAGGTTCTCGCTGAAGATTTACGTATGGATGTGTCTAGAATTAATGTCAAGGCAACCACGACTGAACGTTTGGGTTTTTGTGGACGTGAAGAAGGGATTGCGGCAATGGCTTCGGTATTACTCTCCGAACCTAGTGATAAATAACACGACGGTACTAAAACGATGACGAAGCTTGCAATTATTGGTGGGACGGGACTTGCGCAAATGCAAGGATTGACGGTCACTCGACGTGAAATGGTCAAAACGCCGTTTGGTGCTCCTTCATGTCCTCTTGTGTACGGAGAATTACATGGCAAGCCTGTTGTTTTTCTAGCGCGACATGGCAGCAGACACCGAATTCCTCCGCATAGAGTTAACTATTGCGCCAACATATGGGCTTTGCATAGTGTGGGTATAGAACACATTATCGCCGTTGCGGCCGTAGGCGGTATTCACGAGGATTGCCAAGTCGGTAAGATCGTTATACCCGACCAAATCATTGACTATACCTCCGGACGGGCCAACACGTTTTTTGACGGTGGGGACGAGCCCGTTGAACATATAGATTTTAGCTATCCCTATGGTGAGGCCTTGCGTAGCGCCTTACTGGCAGGCGCAAAATCAGCTGACGATGTGCAAGTCGTTGAGCAGGGGGTCTATGGCGCAACTCAAGGGCCTCGCTTGGAAACTGCCGCCGAGATCCGTCGAATGGCAAACGACGGCTGCACTATAGTTGGCATGACAGGGATGCCGGAGGCTTCGCTAGCAGCAGAGCTCGGGGTGTCTTATGCCTGCTTAGCGGTTGTGATCAATGCGGCTGCGGGTATCGACGGCAAAGCCATCGATTCCTCTGAACTTCCTGCCGCCATTAGTGCTGGGATGGAGAGTGCACGTCGCGTACTGAATGCAGTGATAGCTAATACAGATGCGTCAATCTCCTAGCGCTTAATCAGTGTGCCAATGCTAAATCGATGTTCGACTGTATATGCATCGGAAATCATAGCTGGTAATCATCTGATAATCCGTAGTATAACAAGGTAGCAGTGTCCCGGAACCGAGACTTGCCTGTCTACATTTCAATGGATTAAATGTAGTTGTCGCAAAGCCTTTAGCTCCATCGGGAACTCTGTGTGTCCTTGATCGTTTACTTTGGAGAAATATATGGCGTTAGATCCACCACTAAAAGATCTTGATATAAGCCGTGCCCCGTCTGGGTTTTACAAAGGTTTCAACAATACGGTCGCCGTTGCGTCTAAGGTCATTATTGCGTTGATTGTTGTTTGGGCTGTCATCAATCCGGAATCTGCTGGAAAGATTCTTGGTGACATGAAGAACTGGTCCTTTGCCCATTTAAATTACTACTACACCTGGGCTGTCGCGTTTTTTATTTTTGTCTGTTTACTAATTGCCATCGTACCCTCTTGGGGGCGCACCAAACTTGGTGATCCAGATGGGAAGCCTGAGTTCTCGAATTTTTCCTGGTTTTCAATGATGTTCGGTGCTGGAATTGGCATTGGGATGCTCGGATATGCAACGGGTGAGCCGATGTGGCACATGGGTGACAACCCTGATATTCGTATGAGTGTTGAAGCCATTGGAGCGGCCTTGGGCGCGGCAAATGTAACGTTGGCTGAAGGCGCTGATATTTGGGCTGAATACCGTGCGCAAGTTGCTGCAGGTACCATTACGGCCATCGATGGTTTGGTCGAACCCAAGACAGCGTCGACTATTGATTCTGTATATCGATACTCTTTTTTGCACTGGGGATTGGGTGCTTGGTCTTGCTATGCGCTAGTCGGTATTGCGTTGGCTTTTTTCAGCTATTCACGTGGGTTACCCTTAACCATTCGTTCCACGCTGGCGCCTTTATTCGGTAAAAGCTTAGAAGGGCCGATAGGACACATTGTTGATATTACAGCTGTCGTGGCAACCATCTTGGGTATCGCTCAAACCATCGGTCTTGGGCTTGCGTCTTTCTCATCCGGTTTGTACAACATTACCGGTGCAGAGTGGTTAGTTGTCGATGGTGAGCCAAGCACGGGTTCGTTGCTAATCGCCCTTGCCGTTGTCATGGTTTGTTCAACGTTATCTGCGTTGTCGGGTGTCGGCAAAGGTATCAAGTGGCTGAGTAATCTTAATATGGTGTTGTCTTTCGGATTATTGGCTTTCTTCCTGATCTTCGGCTCAACTATGTTTGCCCTAACAATTCTGGGCAAAGGAACCTTTAGCTATCTGATCAACCTTCCTGCTTTAACGTTTACCGTCTTTCCCGCAAATGGTGCTGGTAGCCCCGGTGAATGGCAGGGTTGGTGGTCAATTTTTTACTGGGCATGGTGGATAGCGTTTGCGCCGTTTGTTGGAATTTTCTTGGCGCGAATCTCTAAAAACCGTACTATTCGCGAGTTTGCTTTTGGTGCGATTGTCGCGCCTTCACTCATGTGTTTCCTTTGGTTTTCTTTACTTGGCGGAACAGCCATTGATTTGGAATTAAATGGTGCAGCCGAGGGGCAGATCTACGCAAAGAGTCTAACGGCTCAATTATATGAAGTGATCAATATCATGCTATCGAGTGGCCTTGCGAAAGGTATGTCTGTGCTCATAGTTGTCTTATTGTTAACGTACCTTGTCACCTCAGCGGACTCGGCTGTATTGGTTGTTAATACCATCAATGCTGGCGGCGAAGCGGGCGCGGCTGGAAAATCACACATCATTATTTGGGGCTTAATCCTCACTGCAGTCATCGCAGCGTTGCTTCTTGCCGGTGGCTTGAATGCTATTCAGGCGGCGATGATTGTCGGTGCTATACCGTTTTCTTTTATGATGATTCTCATGGGAATCTCGTTGATAAAAGCGCTTATACGTGATGGCATGCGAGCTAAATAACGATTAATTCGCAGTTGTGCGTTACGGTTAAAGTTTATCTTTAGCTACAAAAAAGGCTCGCGTTTGCGAGCCTTTTTTTTGCGTAAAATTCCATGAGTGCTGGTTAATGGATTTACGGCTGCCAGAACCACTTCTTACATTCCTGTTGTACAGTGAAGCAGTGCAATCCTAAATCTTGAATGACGCGTTGCGGGTCATTGCTCAGTAGCGCTTTTAGCTGCTTGCGCGTGCGATATCGCATGATCCATAGTCTCCACGGTAGCTCTTTTGTTGTCAGGCGGTTTGTGGACGAATAGGGGGCCGTGGAGGAAAGGGCGTTACCCAAAACTCTTGCGTAAGACATGATCCGAATCCTTTGTAAGGTGGAAAGGTCATGCTAAAGGGGGCGTCTACGCTAAACCAGATACAACCTAGACCAAGATCTCGCAGACAGATCAGGGATTAATTGCTCTGCTCTGTGTGTTTTGTCTCAAATCTGTACTGCTATTAGCATTCATCATATTGATATAGTGAACAGATGAGAACAGAATCGCCAAAGTATCAGCAGCTGGCGGAACAGACTCAGAGGCATTTGGAGGCTACGGGTCAAGCCGGCGATCGATTAATCTCACTGCGTGATTTCGCTGCCCGCGAGGGCGTCAGCATGAGCACGGCACTGCGTGTCTACGAGGAGCTGGAACTCAGCGGTGTGGTCGAGTCCAGACAGCGCTCAGGCTACTATCTTCGCGATACGGCTGTTCGGCGTATAGCACTTCCCAAAGCCTCGGCGGAAATCCCCGTAGCCCGTAATGAAAAGGAACTCATTGAAGGGCTGTGTAGCAGTGCCTGGCATGCACATAAATTTACGGCCTACTTTGCTAGCGGTACACCGGATACGAGCACGGCAGGAGCAAAGGAAGTTGCTCGTATGATCAGGCAAACCGCACGAAGACAACTGCGTGACTATGGGCCGGTCGCAGGCGACCCTCTGCTACGCCAGGAAATAGTAGCGCGCTCTATAAAAAGCGGAATAGAAGCCAATATTGATGACTTAATCATCACGCACGGGGCGCAGGAAGCGCTTTTTATCAGCATTAATGTCGTGACCAAACCCGGTGATTTAATCGCCGTGGAATCGCCCACCTATCACGGTTTAATTAATGCCGTAAAACAAAGCGGCCGTAATTTAATTGAAATACCCACTGATTCTTCCGACGGTATCAATCTGGCAGCGCTGAGTCTGGCGCTAGAGGAGTTGCCTGTAAAAGCTGTTGTTGT
>JBGCGD010000043.1:0-102947 GCA_045110515.1 Granulosicoccus sp.
TAGGGGTTGTGTTTACTGAGAACCTTTCTTTGTATTTTTCCGATCCTGAGCAAGGGGATCTGACTTATTCACTTGCCCCCGGTTTTGATCTACCTGAAGGCAGCGGCATAAGCTTGCAAAAAAATGGTGTTTTATCGGGAATTCCAGTGTCAGCTGATATTGGCACTTACTCATTGAAGCTAGTGATAAGCGATGGTGGCCAGGAGATAGATACCCTGTTTGTGCTAATCGTCAGCGGTGTTACAACAGGTTCTCGAAATTCCATTCCGGAGTATGTGGAAGGTTCAGTGGCTGATCGCACTTTATTTTTAGGGGCCGCACTTACGCCAATAACCCCTGAGTTCACTGATGAAGATGACGACACACTGACATATTCCCTTTCAGATGGGGTGGCGTTACCGGCTGGAGTAACCATCGATGATAAAACGGGTGTGATAACCGGACGTCCTTTAGCGCGAACTTGGGTGCGCGATTTGCGTGTGATAGCGACTGATCCCTTAGGATTCGCAGCGATATCCGAACCCTTTTTCATCCGAGTTAGGTAATTTTTTAATGAGTGTCAATGTCCCGAGGCGTTATCTGTTTGTTAAACATTCTGAAAATTGGAATGTCGACAGATGTACGCGTTGGATGAACGACAATCAATTTGACGTTGATTGGTGTTACCCGGTTAGTGACGACGAATTTCCAGACCCTTCCGAATACGATGGTGTCCTGATTTTTGGCGGTGCCAACTCAGCAAACGATTGCAGTTGCCACGATTGGGTGCGACGCGAACTCGTGTTTGTCGAAAAATGTTTGAAACAAGAGACTCCGTTTTTCGGAATCTGCTTAGGAGCGCAAATGCTGGCTCGTGTGCTGGGCGCGACCGTACGTCCGCACGACAATGAAATTAAAGAAGTTGGTTTTTGCCGTGTCGACCCGGTACCTGATCAAGAAGATTTTTTAGCCAGTCCGTTAACCGTTATGCAGTGGCATTCGGAAGGCTTCGATCTTCCTTCCGGTACTCAGTTGATCGCAACGGGTGACGAATTCCCCAATCAGGCCTATAGCTATGGTAAGAAGGTGTTAGGCGTGCAGTTTCATCCTGAAGTGAACGCAGAAGTGCTGGCTATATGGCACGAGCGTAACAAGCAGAGACAACCGAACTACCTAACCGATGAGCAGCGCGCGAACATGATGCGTGATGCGCACACGCATGATGCATCGGTGAGTGCTTGGTTGGATGGTTTTCTGACCGGTTGGACGGCATCGTGATCGACAGAGCTTGACGGAGAGCTCTGGTGGATGATTCTAATAGTCTCTTTTTAAATATTTTTATCTACCTGCTTGCAGGTTTGTTGGCAGTCCCTAGTGCTAAGCGCCTAGGCTTAGGTCCGGTGTTCGGTTATTTATTTGCTGGTATCCTCGTGGGCCCTTGGGGGCTTGCACTAATTCGTGACGCTGAACATATTGAATTATTCTCGCGCTTTGCAACCGTCGTATTACTATTCTTAGTGGCAATGCAGGCAACGCCTGCGCGTGTTCATCGTCTGTTGGGTGATCTCATATCCTTAGGCGTGCTGCAGTTTTGTTTAACGACGTTGGTTATAACGCTGGTTGGAATACTGCTTGATCATCCTTGGCACCATGCATTGGTGGCGGGGTTGGCGCTGTCAATATCATCAGAGGCGGTAGCCAGGCACGCTTTCAACGAACGTTATCCGACTGGTTCACCACTCACCGAGACAGGTCATCAGTTACTGCTGACTCAATCGATGGCGTTGGTGCCAGTTATTGTATTTTTGCCTTTGCTCGGGTTTGATGCGGTTGCTACTCAAGGAAGTCCCTGGCCACCGGTTGTCATGGGTTTGCTGGTACTTTGCGCTTTCGGCATTTTTGGTCATTTGCTGCTGCGCAGCGTATTTAGATATGTCGTGAGTGTCGGCTTGAATGAAGTCTTTGCTGCATTTGCTTTGCTACTAATCGTTGGCATGCTATTGCTAGTTCAAGCCTTAGACTTACCGTTGGAGTTGGGGGCTTTATTAGGTGGGCTTTTATTAGTTCGGTCTGAGTACGGATCAGCTATCCGAATCGCCATTTATCCTTTCAGTGGATTGCTGATAGGTATGTTTTTCATTTCTACCGGGATGCAAATTGACTTTGCCACATTCTTTAAAAAGCCTTTAGAGACATTTGCTCTGGTGGGTTTGTTGGTGTTTGTAAAGGCTTGGATAGTACGCAATATTTTGCGCTACTCCGCAGTTCCCAGGCAACAGCGCATTTGGTTGGCCACAGTACTTGCGCAAAGTGGTGAGCTTGCGTTTGTCGTAATCGCAATGGCGATAACCTATCAGGCGATTCCAGAAAAGCTTGCGGCGCAGTTGGTCTTAGTGGTCGCTTTGTCCATGCTGACGACTCCCATACTACTTTTCTTTGCTGCACGTCGAGACAAGTTGCCCGCCCGGCAACAGACGGATACGGGGATACAGCAAGGTGCCACTGCTGATTCCCAGGTGATTGTTGCAGGCTTCGGTCGAGTGGGTAGGGTGGTTGCCCGTATGCTGCGAGATAACGGTTTTCGTGCCGTTGTTATCGACCACAACCCGGATCGCTTTGCGGAGCTTCGGTCAGAGGGGTTCGTCGGTTTCTACGGTGATGCGTTGAGGCCCGACTTATTGGAGGCGGCTGGCGCAACGCAGGCTGCCATTGTTGTCATTGCCATTGACGACCCCGAAGCATCCGTAGATTTTCTAAAGCGTGTTAAGCGGGAATATCCCCACTTAATTATTTTGTCTCGGGCACTAAATACGGCCGGTCAGAAGCGCTTGCTCAGTGATGGTGCAGATCGGGCATATCGTGAAACCTTTGAGACGGCCCTGCTGATGGGGGAGGATGTCCTCGAGCTGGTTGGCATGAGCCCTTTGGATGCACAGGCTTTTGCTGAAGGCTATCGTGATACCGCATTTGAGTCGGTTCAGCCTCAGAAAGACTGATTGAAGATCTTACTCATGGTATTTTTAGCCACAGGGTTCCTGTGTCTGAGCAAACGCCTTCACACTGGGAAATGCCGTTTGAGAAAGTATTTTGTGTTCTACAAAATTTGTAAGGCAGACAGTTATGAAAGGTAATGATGTAGAGGCGATCACTAAGCTGCTAAAAGAGCATGACGTTGGTTTGTCGGCGGTTAAGGCCAATAAACTGATGTTGAAAATCGGTCTTTTGGTAGAAGCCACTCGCGAGAGCTCTACTCGTCCGGGTGTGATGAAAAAATATAAGGTACTGAGTGAAAAGGGTCTTGACTACGGTGTCAACGAAGAGAATCCGCAAAGCCCTGACCAGACCTCGCCATACTATTACAAGGATAGTTTTCCTGAGTTAGCCAAAATCCTCTTGGAGGCCGATAAGGCCGAATAAGCGCTTATTCAGCGCAGTTGTATTCCGTTCGGAGCTGTCGCTGCCTCTGAGTCAAAAAAGGTTCGTGATACACTCAACTTAGGCGGCCGCTGATGCTTTGAGGCTGCGCGTCTGCGTCCGAATTAAATTGTACAATCGAGGAAAAACACTATGACAATCACACGCTTGGGTGTCGTCGCTGGAATGCTGCTGGCAGCATCTTCGGCCACAGCAGCTGACATTTCTCCTGCCGTCGTTTTCGATATGGGCGGTAAATTCGATAAGTCTTTCAACCAAGGCGTCTACGATGGTGTAGAGCGTTTCAAGGCTGAATCAGGCATTGAATACCGCGAATTCGAGGTCACTAATGAAACTCAGCGCGAGCAGGCACTGCGCCGCATGGCTCAACGTGGTGCGAACCCAATATTGGGTGTTGGTTTTGCACAAGCGGGCCCAATGGAAACTGTCGCTAAAGAATTTCCTGATACCAAATTCACCATTATCGATGGTGTCGTAAATTTGCCAAATGTTCAGTCAGTCGTTTTTAAAGAGCATGAAGGTTCTTTCTTAGTGGGTCTGTTGGCTGCAATGGCTTCAGAAAGCAACATGGTCGGATTTGTTGGTGGAATGGACATTCCTCTTATCCGTCGTTTCGCCTGTGGTTATGAGCAGGGTGCCAAGCACGCAAACGCAACGGTAGGTGTTGTCCAGAACATGACAGGTACTACGCCTTCTGCGTGGAATGACCCAGGTCGTGGTAGCGAGCTTGCCAAAGGTCAATTCGATCGTGGTGTTGATGTCATCTATGCTGCTGCTGGCGGTACCGGTGTTGGTGTTTACCAGGCGGCAAAAGACGGTGGAAAATTAGCGGTAGGTGTTGATTCCAACCAAAACTATTTGCATCCGGGCACTATGCTGACATCTATGCTCAAGCGCGTTGATGTTGCTGCATACAATGCGTTCAACGAAGTTATGAACGGCACATGGGAGCCTGGCTTTAAAGTATTGGGTCTTGCTGAAGAAGGTGTTGGTTGGGCTTTAGATGAGAACAACGAAAGCCTTATCACAGATGACATGAAAGCTGCCGTAGAAGCTGCATCAGCTGCGATTGTTGCTGGTGAAATCAACGTTCATGACTACATGAGCGACAACTCCTGCGCTTATTAATAGGCCTTAGTCGTGTTGATTCAAATGGGTGAGGTCTTTGGCATGTACTGTTTTCAATTACGATGACCACACCTGTTCAAAACCAAGATGAGGCTGTCTCAGCAGCCTCATCTGATCTCTCCGTTCGGCGCGCATCAGCGAAATATGCGATTGAATTGCGCGGTATATCAAAGCGGTTTGGTGCAGTTCGAGCCAATAAAGATATCGATTTAAAAGTAAAACCCGGCACTATCCACGGTATCGTTGGGGAAAACGGTGCGGGTAAATCTACTCTCATGAGCATTCTCTATGGCTTTTATCAAGCAGATACAGGAGAGGTGCTCATCAACGACAAAGTCGTTTCAATCAATAGTTCGCGTGATGCGATAGACGCGGGCATTGGTATGGTCCATCAACATTTTATGCTTGTGGATACATTCTCCGTACTCGAAAACGTCATGCTGGGCGCTGAGGAGCACGCTTTGCTGTCGCGCAGTGCCGCAGACGCCAGAACCGTTCTAAACAAGCTTGCTTCCGAATATCAAATGGAGATTCAGCTTGACGCGCTGGTTGCAGATTTGCCGGTGGGTGAGCAACAACGAACGGAGATTTTAAAGGCCTTATATAGAAACGCCGAAATTCTTATTCTCGATGAGCCGACTGGTGTGCTAACCCCACAAGAGGCTGATCAACTCTTCAGAGTGCTAAAAGCGCTTAAGGAGCGGGGTGTTACCGTCATCCTCATAACGCATAAGTTGCGTGAAATCATGGACATCACAGACACGGTGTCTGTTCTTCGATTGGGCGAGATGGTGTCTCACTTGAATACTGCAGATACCAGCATGAGTGAGCTGGCAGAACTCATGGTCGGTAGAAAACTTGAGACTAAAAATTACCATCGCGATGAGCCCTTGCCTTTGGATACCGAGACGGGAATCGAAGTAAGTGATCTTGGAATGGTGGACCGAACGGGCAAGCACCGATTAAAGAACTTATCGTTTTCTGTTAAACGCGGAGAAATTCTGGGCGTGGCTGGTGTTGCCGGAAATGGCCAGACCATGTTGCTCGAGGTGTTGTCTGGCATCACGCCGCCATCTTCTGGAAGCTTTACGATAAATGGTCAAGTCGTTACGCCCGATAGTTTGGTGGGGCCTGCCCAAATGCGCGAGTTGAAGGTTCAGCATGTGCCTGAAGACCGTCTGAAGCTTGGCTTGGTTAAAGCATTTACCGCCGCGGAAAGCTCAGTGCTCGGGTATCAACGTGCGGGTAAGTTCAACCTTCGTGGATTGCTTCAATTGCGAACTATACGTGAGGCATGTCAGCGCCTTATGAGCGGGTTTGATGTGCGTCCGAGCGATCCTAAATTAAAATCAGCGTCGTTTTCCGGTGGTAACCAGCAAAAGCTAATTCTGGCCCGTGAGTTAGAAAAGTCGCCTGAAGTACTTTTGGTGGGGCAGCCTACCCGTGGTGTAGACATCGGTGCCATCGAGCTCATTCATGAGAATATTATTAAAATGCGTGACAGTGGGTGCGCAGTTTTACTAGTGTCAGTGGAGCTCGATGAAATCATGGCGCTAGCTGATCGCATAATCGTTATGTACGAAGGTCAAATCGTGGCTGAAGTCCGTGGTCGCGAAGCGAACAAAACTCAGCTGGGCTTGATGATGGCCAACGCTCATACGGATTCGGCAGCATGAAAATCAACACCAGCGGAATTGCGTTACCAGCATGGCTTGAAATCGGCGTCATACCGGTTCTCAATATCATCATGGCCTTGTTCTTCGCAGGTCTTATTATGCTCACGATAGGGGTCGATCCTGTCGAAGCTGTGGGCATCATGATCAATGGGGCATTCGGTTACGATGAGGCGATTGGATACACCCTTTACTACACCACTAACTTTATTTTTACGGGTTTGGCCGTCGCTATCGCCTTCCACGCAAGTCTTTTCAACATCGGTGGTGAAGGGCAAGCCTATATTGGTGGGCTAGGAGTCGGGCTTGTATTTTTAGCTTTGGATAGTTATTTACCTACGCTGTTTCTTATTCCCTTAGGCATCATTGCAGCCGGTCTGTTTGGGGCTCTTTGGGCGTTTATACCAGCCTGGCTTCAGGCTTACCGTGGTAGCCATATCGTTATCACCACAATCATGTTTAACTTTATCGCAGCAGCCATCATGGTGTACCTGCTGGTAAACGTCCTGATTAAGCCTGGACAAATGTCGCCGGAGTCACGAGTGTTTGACGAGGCTGCCTGGCTTCCATTTATGCACGAATTTCTCGGCTGGTTTGGTATGGAAGTTACGCGCAGCCCGCTCAATATGTCTCTGTTTTTTGCGCTGCTCTGTTGCTTGTTGGTCTGGATTTATATTTGGCGCACGCGCTGGGGCTATGAGCTTCGTACCGCGGGCTTTAGTGAAGATGCTGCTCAATACGCCGGTATACGTCCCAAGACAGTCATTGTCAGTGCTATGTGTTTATCCGGTGCCTTGGCAGGTTTTGTTGCTGTCAATGAGATCATGGGCGTCCATCATCGACTCTTGCTTAATTTTACCGCGGGCTATGGTTTTACGGGCATAGCGGTATCCCTGATGGGACGCAATCATCCGGTTGGCATCATAATGGCCAGTTTGTTATTCGGTGTTCTGTATCAAGGTGGCGCTGAGCTTGCCTTTGAAATTCCTAAAATTACCCGTGAAATGGTTGTTGCCATTCAAGGGTTGATTATCTTGTTTTCCGGTGCGCTGGCTCTCATGCTGCGGCCATGGGTGGTGCGTCTCTATCTTAAGTTCCGCTCGGTCGACGAGGTGGCGTCAGCCTGATGGATATCTTAAGTGGCTTCTTTGCGATACTCGATGCGACCTTGCGTGTCTCTACACCTCTGATATTGGCCGCCATGGCCGGTTTGTTTTCAGAGCGATCTGGAATTGTAGATATCAGTCTTGAAGGAAAGATGCTTGCTGCGGCTTTTGGTGCAGGTGCGGTCGCCGCTATAACCGGTAGCGCCTGGTTGGCACTGGGTGCGGGTATTCTTGTCGGGGTGGCCTTAGGGTTGGTTCACGGGTTTGCGTGTATTACCCATAGAGGAAATCAGGTGGTAAGCGGACTGGCCATTAATATTCTCGCGTCGGGTTTGACTGTCGTGTTGGGTATTGCTTGGTTTTCACAAGGTGGGCAAACGCCAGCGCTGACATCCGAATCCCGTTTCATGCCTATCGAATTACCGTTTGCAGAATCGGCAGCGCAAAGCATTCCAGTGGTAGGGCAGTTTTATAACGAAGTGATTAGCGGGCATAACCTTCTGGTGTACGTTGCCTGGTTCGCTGTTTTCGCCACCTGGTGGATTGTTTATCGAACGCGTTTTGGTCTTCGTATTCGGGCGGTGGGTGAAAATCCGTTGGCGGTTGATACTGCAGGTTTGTCGGTTAGCGGCTTACGATTTTCTGCTGTTGCCATATGCGGAGCTCTATCTGGCGTAGCTGGCGCTTACTTATCAACTGCACAGAACGCAGCTTTTGTTCGTGAAATGACGGCAGGGCAGGGCTATATAGCTCTCGCAGCGCTAATCTTTGGTAAGTGGAAGCCTCTGCCAGCCATGCTCGCCTGTCTCATGTTCGGTTTTTTGGATGCTATGGCTATTCGACTTCAAGGCGTTGTACTTCCGGTCATTGGAGAAGTCCCGGTCCAGGCCATTCAAGCCTTGCCCTACGTTCTCACCGTCATCCTCTTGGCTGGCTTCATAGGCCGCGCCACCGCCCCCAAAGCCGTTGGCATCCCCTTCCTAAAAGAACGCTAACGGGTCGGACCACGCTATCCTTCTGATTTTTCAAGCAATAGCTTCTGAAAATGGCCAATTCAGGTCACTAAAAGCCTGTTTTTAGCCCTGAAAACGTTTTTTAACGAGACTTCGCTAATGGGGTCGCTAATGGGGTCGGGCCACGATAACCATTTGATTTGCCAGGTATTAGCCATTATAAATGGTCTCTTTAGGCCACTAAAAGCCTGTTTTTAGCCTTGAAAGCGTTTTTTAACGAGACTTACCTGTCTGAGCGGTGCGATTAATTCTCCGCATTACTTGCGTTTTTCTGAGAGAGTTGTAGGTGTATGGGATCTTCGAGTGCCTCGCTAATACGAGTTTTTTACCCACATAAAGTGCCATTTAAGAATGAAATGCCCCTCATTTTTCATAGAACTTTAAACAGAATCAATGACTAATCATGGTCCGACCCGGTGGGGATGTTTGTTAGACTGGGAGGCCGTGTGGCTTGTGTGTAGTGTTTCTAGATGAATAAGATTTTGCTGGCTTTGCCAGTCGAACAGAAGGTTGGAATTGCTTTTTCAGGTGGTTTAGATACCTCAGCCGCGATAGCGTGGATGCGGCAAAGGGGCTCGGTACCTTACGCTTACACAGCAGATCTCGGTCAGCCGGATGAAGATGACTTCGAAGATATAGCGTCCCGTGCGCGTGCCTATGGAGCAGAAGAAGCACGAACAGTTGATTGCGTAGACGTCCTGGTTAACGAAGGATTAGTCGCCATCATGTGTGGCGCTTTTCATATCGAGAGTGGTGGGAAGAAATACTACAACACCACGCCACTTGGCAGAGCGGTTACCGGAACAATACTGGTGCGAGCAATGCAACAGGACGACGTCAATATCTGGGGTGATGGATCCACTTACAAAGGAAATGACATCGAACGTTTCTATCGCTACGGTTTAATGACCAATCCAAACCTGCGCATCTACAAGCCTTGGCTAGATCGAGATTTTGTAGCAGAACTTGGTGGACGTGCCGAGATGAGTGAGTTTTTAAATGCCAACGGATTTGAATATCGAGCGAGTAAGGAAAAAGCGTATTCCACCGATGCCAATATTCTGGGTGCAACTCACGAAGCGAAAGACTTAGAGTTTCTCGATAGGGGTATGCATATCGTTGAACCGATTATGGGCGTGAAGTTCTGGGATCCGGCGGTTGAGATTGCCCATGAAGAAATTAGCATAACGTACGCTGAGGGCATGCCTGTCGCTATTAATGGCCAGAGCTTTGAATCGGCTGCGGCGTTGTTTAAAGAAGCCAATAGCATTGGTGGCCGTCATGGACTAGGGATGTGCGACCAAATAGAAAACAGAATTATTGAAGCCAAGAGCCGCGGCATCTATGAAGCACCGGGTATGGCTCTGTTGCACATTGCTTACGAAAGACTGCTAAACGGCATCCACAATGAAGATACGCTGGATAACTACCGCATGTTGGGACGGCGTTTAGGCAAGTTGCTATATCAAGGCCGTTGGTTTGATCCGCAGTCACTAATGCTTCGCGATACGTTACAGAAGTGGATTGGTCAAACGGTAAATGGAACCGTCACGCTAGAACTAAGACGTGGTGATGACTACTCCGTTATGAACACCGAAAGCGATTCCTTAACCTACGCGCCTGAGAACCTCTCGATGGAAGTCGTAGAGGATGAAGCCTTCAGCCCGCTGGATCGAATCGGTCAGCTCTCCCTGCGTAATTTGGACATTGATGATTCCCGATCTAAATTGCACGGATATGCGAACCAAGGTGTTTTGCCCGTGGGTGATGCGATGAAACAGCTCATCAGTGACAAAGACTGAAAACGGTAAATCAGATATCAGACGTGGCTACTGAAAACTCGAGTCCGTCTGATTCTCCAGATGTACCTGGAAAACTCGGTCCAGTAAGAGCCGATTACCGCGAGTTGTTGTTATCCGGCACAGCATTAATGGATGTGCGTGCCCCTGTTGAGTTTGCTAAAGGTGCTTTTCCAACGTCCGTTAACCTTCCCTTGATGAGTGACGAGGAACGCCATCTTGTCGGAATACGTTACAAAGAGTCTGGTCAAGACAGCGCAATAGCATTAGGCGCAGAGCTTGTGACACCCGCTATTCGAGCAGAACGAATTCATCTTTGGAAGCAATTTGCAAAGGAGAACCCCAACGGAGTTTTATATTGTTTTAGAGGGGGTCTTCGTTCTCGAATAAGTCAGCAATGGATGCGTGAGGCGGGTGTAGAACTGCCTGTGCTTGACGGAGGGTACAAAGCGCTTCGTACCTTCATCATAAAAACGCTAGAGCGTTTATGCCAAAGCATGAGCGTGAAACTTATTGGAGGTCGAACCGGAAACGGCAAAACTCTTTTGATTCACCAACTCGGAAATACAATAGACTTAGAAGCATTGGCCAATCACAGAGGCTCAAGTTTTGGAAGTCTACTTGCCCAACAGCCCAGTAATATAGATTTTGAGAATTCGCTTTGCGTAGAAATGATGCGACTCGAAGAGCACGGGGTAAAACAGTTGTATCTAGAGGATGAAGCTCGATTGATTGGGCGAGTTTGCATCCCTGAAGTGCTAATAGATAAAACCAAGTGCTCTCCAATCGTAATTCTTGAAACCGATATGCAAGATCGTATTGAGAATTGTTTTCAAGATTATGTATCTGATTTGCTATCTCGTTATATTTCAAAACTAGGCCATACAGAAGGTTTTAACGCCTTCAAAGATCATCATCGTGGAAGTTTGTCGCGCATTAAGAAACGGTTTGGTGATCAGAATTATGCACGCGCCCTTGAACTACTTGAGATAGCGATGGACAAACATGAAAGCCACAACGACTCGACTTGCTACAGCGATTTTATCGAGATGTTGTTGCGTGATTACTATGACCCTATGTATGACTATCAACTCAGTAAAAAAGAAGACCGAATAGTGTTTAAAGGGAGCGCCGAAAACATCATTTCATGGGCCGGTAGTCAATGAACTCTGCGTCAATTGTCAGGGACGTATTTTTAATCGGTGGTGGTCACAGCCATGTATTGCTGATACGTCAGTGGGCAATGAATCCACTGCCAGGTGTTCGATTGACCTTGGTATCCACAAGTTCGCAAACCCCTTATTCAGGCATGCTGCCTGGTTTCATTGCCGGTCACTATTCTGTTGATGAGATACACATAGACTTAAGAGTGTTGTGCGCTTGGGCTAATGTTCGGTTCATCGAAGAGAGCATGCTTGATCTCGACTTAGTATCGCGTCGTGTTTATTTTGATGCTCGTCCGCCGATGGGTTTCGATGTTCTCTCTTTAGATACCGGGTCAACTCCCGATTTGTCTGTTGAGGGGGCGCATCAATACAGCACCCCGGTAAAGCCTGTATACGAATTTTCTAATCGTTGGGAAGAGATCGTATCCAGAGTTAAGCGTCACGGCTGCGAAAAAATTAGCATAGGTGTTGTGGGTTCTGGTGCTGGTGGTTTTGAATTGATTACGGCAATGCGACATGCATTGCCGGACGATGCTGCCCAGTGTAGTTGGTTTATCCGCGGTGATTTACCTCTGCGCGGCCGAACAGCAAAGGTTGGATTATTGGCTTTAGAGTCCGCTCGCAAACACGGTATAGACGTGCACACTGGTGTGGACATCGTTAGCGTTAAAGAGGGTGAGCTAATCGCCTCAGATGGTCGCGAGTTTGTGCTCGATGAGGTTTTGTGGTGTACATCTGCCATCGGCCCCGCTTGGGCGAATCGCGCAGGGTTAACACTGGATGACAGGGGGTTTGTTGCTACTAACGAATACTTGCAGAGCGTATCTCACGAATTCGTTTTTGCTACCGGGGATATAGGTACTCAGATAGATACACCGAGTTCCAAAGCGGGTGTGTTTGCTGTACGACAAGCGCCCGTATTGTTTCAGAACTTAAAGCGATATTTGTTGAAGCAGTCTTTGAAGCGTTACGCGCCACAAAAAGACTTCTTAAGCTTAATGGCAACGGGTGATAAGCGAGCGATTGCCAGCCGCGGACGGTTCGCTATTGAGGCAAATTGGGTATGGCGATGGAAAGATCACATTGATCAGACCTTTATGAAAAAGTTTATTGATTTACCGGAAATGCGTCAAAGTGAAAATGGGCGCCTGCCTTCCGAGTTAGAGCCTGCAGGGCAGCCTGCCATTAACAACACGATGACGTGTAAAGGCTGTGGTGCGAAAGTTTCCGGCGCTGTACTTGATAGAGTTATTGCTTCGCTCGATGTTAAGGGTCAGGCTCAAGTGATCTCAGGGCATGCAGACGGTGCCGATACGGCAATCGTTAAGCTGCCAGTCACATCGCTAGTTCAGTCTGTTGATCAACTTAACGCCATTATTGATGACCCTTATCTATTGGGAAAAATAGCAGCGCTACACGCCCTGAGCGATGTGATTACCGTCAATGCAACGCCTCACTCTGCACAAGTCATAGTCTCGTTACCAGAAGCTAGTGATGCTATTGCTGAAAGGGATTTGCTACAAGTGATGACAGGCTTGGTACAAGCACTAAACGAAGAAGGGTGCACCTTAATCGGAGGACACACCACACAGGCTCGCGAGCTCTCTATCGGGGTTGTCATTAATGCTAGCTACGAAGACGACGAAGAAGAAGCTAATAAGCGTACGCAATACTTCTCTGATGGCGATGTTTTAGTACTGACTAAGCCTTTAGGCATCGGCACTGTGTTTGCGGGATTGATGCAGCAACAAGGCAATGGTCGGGATGTTCGTACCGCAATTGAGGCAATGCAGCAGAGTAATCAGCTAGCCGCTCAGTTGCTGCGTGAACACGGTGCTTATGCGGTGACTGACGTGACTGGTTTTGGCCTGTTAGGCCATGCTGATCGATTATTAAAGCCTATGCACGAGCAGGTGGGTATGCTGCTCAGCCTTGAAGCTGTTCCCTTGTTGCCGGGTGCGTTGCAGTTAGCGCAAGCCGGAGTTCGGAGTTCTCTTTGGGCCTCTAACAGTGGCTCGCTTGATGTGTTGGAAGTAGCAGATGATGTCGACGAGAGCAGGCTCGCACTTCTCTGTGATCCGCAAACAAGTGGTGGGCTTCTTGCCATTGTGCCTGCCCGCCAACAGGACAGTGTTGTCGCTGATTTGAAGGCGAAAGGATACACCGATGCAGCGGTCATTGGATTTGCTAATTCCAGCGGTCGATATAAAGTCCTCTAGGTGAGCCCATTTAAGTACTCATACGCACTCAATTGAGTGCTGCTGCCAGAAGTCCAGTTAGCAAAGCGATGGTTGCTCCGGAGGTGAGTAAGGTTCTCAGCCTTCCGAACCAGGCCGGGAGTATTTTCTGCCTTACGGCTTCAATGTCAGCGGCATACTGCAACACAAAGCCTGCTGCAAGTAGCGATAGCATCCATACTGCCGGTAGCAGCAGAGCAGGCCAGGCGATCAGGCTTGGTACTACGCTTAGGGTAAGAGGTCCCCAGCGGTGAATTTGCGCTTTATGATTCACGATATTTCCCCAGCGTATCCCTCCCAGGAAGCTCAAAATGACAGCTCCATAGGTGCCTAAGGCCAAGACGGCCTTCTGCCTGATAAAATCCGGATTGTACAACTCGGCAGCGTTACCTTGTAATGCTGCACCCAGTAAGCTGGGAACACACGCTATGAGTGCACAGATAAAAAAAGGAATTAAGCCTGCCAGCCCCAGAGTTAGCGCGGGTAGTGGTATTACTTGCGATTTTGCGGCCATGGCTATGAATCTTGGGCAGTTGGGTGCACAGTTAGTGTAGGACAGGAGAATTTGAGGGAATAGGCTAATAATGCAATGAACTTATTTTCTACCCCTAAATTTGTTTCTTGGATTGATACGACGGCAACGTGGATTCAGTGAATATTTGACGTTACACTGGAAATTCGTCACTTCCAGCCACCGATAGTGGAAAAATCATCTATGGAATCGGGTCGACCAGATACATTGCCGGACGACTATTACCTGAGAAACTTCCATGCACTTGTAGGGTATGTCTTTGACACCTATCAGGACTTGTTTACACCCGAAGAGTGCTCCTGGTATGAATCCATTCGTCGGTGTGACGACTCAGCGCAACGATTATATGTTCGATTGCTCACCCGGAAAGGTAGCGTGTTTCGGCTAAGCCGCCTTAAGTATCCCGAGATAAACGCTTTGGGTGATGCAGCGTCGCAACTGGCCTCACATCAATTGTCAGTGACGAGTGCACCTGAGTCTCTGTCGACGTTAATTCAAGCCTACACTAAACCTGAATTACTTCGGATGCTTTCATTAGATACCCTCAAATCTAAATCTAGGGTTGATTTGGTTGACTTTATCTTAGCGGCGAATAAAGAGGATCAACAGCAGTTCATAAGTAAACTACAAAATGCCGACGGCTGGATAAGCATAAACGGTCATGCATTTTGGAATCTTTATAACTTGTGTTTTTTTGGCAATCTATACCAAGATAGCAGTGAGTTTGTGCTTCGTGATCTAGGGGCTGTTGCGTATGAAGACTATGAGATCCCTGCTGGGTTTCGTGCCTTTAAATCAAGATCGCATGTAGATGCGCACATGCGTTATTTTGAGTGTGTCGCTCTTTGGGATTTGGTGGATAGAAAGTCGAAAAACGCTCTACATAACCTATCAACACAACTACCTGATGTCATACCCGGTGATCTCACCTTGCTACGTCGTTGTGATCGACTACGCAATTCAATTGCCCGACAGTTAGAGCGTTTAGGTGATCTGGATGGTGCGCTGAGCCTTTTTTCTCTGTCCGTGCATCCACCTGCTAGAGAACGATGTATTCGTATTTTACTAGCAAAAAATGAGCTTGATGCTGCCGATGCATTGTTAGAGAAAATATTCGCAGCCCCAATGGGTGAATCAGAGTTGCAGGTAGCTATACGATTAAAAAAACAGCTCAGTAAATCACGTGGCGATGTGATTAAGAACGAGCCCAAGTATCGACCGGAGACGTCTACGTTAACCCTCATGGCTTCAGAGCCCAGAGTAGAGCAGGTTGCCAGGAAGTTTTATAGTCAGTTTGGCACCTGTAGTTATACTGAAAACTGCCTTGTCAACGGTGTTTTGGGTTTGTTTATCTGGGATATCGTATTTCATCCTATAAACGGGGCGTTCTTCAATCCGTTTCAACACGCACCGGCAGATTTTTATGATCCGGATTTTACGATTAGGCGCTCAGATCTGCTTAAAGACAGATTCAGAGAGATGGACAAACCACTGAAATTCCCAGCGCGAGTCATGGAAAATTACGTTAAGCATGAAGGAAAATCGAACCCTTTGGTTCGTTGGGTTGGTCTACCTTATGAGTTACTGTCGATTGCATTGCAGCGAATACCCTTTGCGCATTGGCGAGTTATGTTTGAACGCATCTTGACTAACCCACGAGAGAACATGGCTGGCTTTCCTGATTTGGTCTTGTTTAAAACAGATGATTCGTATTACGAATTTATCGAGATAAAGGGACCGGGGGATACCATCCAGCAAAATCAATTGCGGTGGATGCAATATTTCACGAAGCATCGTATTCCTTGCCGTGTTGTAAACGTTAAGTGGTCTGTAGAACAGTCGAATCACGAGCCCTTATGAGCTCGACTAAAAAGCTTCGGGTCTCCGTTACGGCGTTGGCGAATTTTGCGTGTAAAGCAGGTGATCTCATGCCTATGGGGGTTGCCGGACCCACCGCACGAGAAGGGATGCGTGCGCACAAGGCTATTCAAAAAAAAGCGTTAGAGCGTGTTGATGAAGACCGCTTACAAGAATGTTCTCTAACAGAAGGGAATTCTTCGAGTATCGCACCTCTTTCTGAGCCCGTACAAACCGAGCTAACACTAAGTTGTACAAGTAGCATAGAGTCAACTGATATCGTTTTGAGGGGCCGAGTTGATATTGCCGATTTAACTATCCCTCGGTTGACTGAAATAAAAACAACCTTGGTGCCTGCAGAGCATCTACCAGAGACCCAACATGCGTTGCAATGGGCGCAACTTAAACTTTATGCTTTTCTCTACCTTAACTCAGATCAACCTAGCGCACAGTTACAGGATAAAGTTGAACTTGAGCTGCTGCACGCAAATATAAGAGCTGACGATACTAAATCCGAGCTAGAGGTAATGACCCGTTCCGATGCCTCGGAATTTGCGCATCAAGCTTTGCTCGTCTATGTAAAGTGGATGCATCGTATAGCGGCAATTCGCAGTAGCTTTGCACAGTCTTCGCAAGAGCTTCGTTTCCCCCATTTAAGATTTCGGGTAGGTCAGCGTGACATGGCTGCAGCGGTTTATCGTAGTGCACGGGATGGAGATGCGCTGCTGTGTGAGGCTCCTACAGGAATTGGAAAAACGATAAGTACCTTATTTCCTGCGGCGAAGGCTCTGGGTGAAGGAGAAGTCAGGCAGGTGACTTACCTTACAGCCAAAGTCGCTGGCCGTTTGAGTGCCATGCAAGCCCTCAACGATTTAAGCGAGGCTGGGCTGTTAGTAAGCGCTGTTCAAATTCGTGCGAAACAAGCTACTTGTTTTTGCTCGAATGGTCGCTGTGAACGTGACGACACCGGTCGTTGTCCGATGACTATCGGTTTTTTCGATCGCTTACCTGCGGCGCGAGATGAATTGATTTCCATGGGAGTGATTAGCGATGAACAACTCGATGACATTGCTTGGAATTATCAACTGTGTCCTTTTGAACTGGCCTTGCAAATGCTTCCATGGGTGCACGTTGTTGTTGCGGACTATAACTATGTATTTGATCCGCTTGTCAGGTTGCCGCATTATTCGGAATCTCGATTGGACAGTGTTCTTCTAATTGATGAGGCTCACAATTTACTAGATCGATCTAGAGAGATGTTTTCTGGGCAGTTGTCTCGTATTGCTTGCTTAGATGAAGCTCATTCTTGTCGCTTTAGCCATCCAACCGTCGCGAGTGCTTTGGAACGTTTGAGTAAAGCATTACTGGCACATGCCAGTGACCTGATTTCTAGCGAGACGGTCAGTGATATCAATGATTCGTCAATTGCGCGAGCTGCGTCGAAAAGTATTGAAGCTATTTTATCGACTGTGGGTGATAGTCCACCTTTGCCGGAATCCAGTTCAGAGATGTTCCGAGCGCTCTGTCGTTATGTGGCTATTAACGAATTGTATTCAGAACAACATCGCACTATTACGCACGTATCCTCAGTGGGTAAGCGAAAAGAGGTGCTCGTTACGCTTTATTGTATTGATGCATCAAACGTCTTGGCAAAGCAATATAAGCTATATAAATCTCAAGTTGTTTTTTCAGCAACCTTGAGGCCGTCTCTTTTTTACCGCGATACTTTGGGCTTGCCAGAATCTACGCCTCAGCTAAAAATATCATCTCCCTTTGATAGCGAACGTACACTGCATGCGGTCGTTGACTGGGTTGATACGAGGTATAGAAAACGTGCCTCGTCTATAGGGCTGCTTACTGAACTGATAAAGCGAGTGTCCGATGCAAAATTCGGAAACTATCTCGTTTTTTTTCCTTCGTACGCTTATTTAGAGCTTGTTTACTCGGCTTTTACAACGGAATATCCATCAGTAGCTGTTTGGAAACAGTCGGGCGATCAAAGCAAAGATGAACAAAAAAAGTTACTTGATACGCTAGAGCAGCCGGGACATCGAGTGGGCTTTGCGATCGTTGGGGGAGTGTTTGGTGAAGGTATTGATTATCTTGGGGATAAACTTATCGGTGTTGTGGTTGTAAGCACGGGCTTACCCGGTTTGGATGCTAAAACACAGTTAGTCTCAGATCACTATCGTGAGAAAGGCCACGACGGATATGATTTCGCCTACCGATATCCAGGATTTACTCGAGTATTGCAAACTGCAGGTCGCTTGATCAGAAGCGAGACAGATAGCGGAGTTGTTGTTTTGGTAGACGACAGGTTTCGACAGGCGTTTTATAAACAGCTCTATCCGGAATCGTGGAGGGTACGATACCCAGCTAACTTAACCTCGTTAGCAGAGGAGGTTGATCAATTCTGGGATCGACTGCCCAACTTGCGTGGGCAGTCATCCCAATAACACGTTATGCCTTTTTAGTAGAGGTACGTCGAGCAACGCGCTTCTTAGCAGCAGGCTTTTTTGCAACAGGCTTCTTAGCAACTGCTTTGCGAACTGGCTTCTTGGCAGCAGGCTTTTTAGCAACAGGCTTCTTAGCAACTGCTTTGCGAACTGGCTTCTTAGCAACAGGCTTCTTAGCAACTGCTTTGCGAACTGGCTTCTTGGCAGCTGGCTTTTTAGCAACTGCTTTGCGAACTGGCTTCTTGGCAGCTGGCTTTTTAGCAACAGGCTTCTTAGCAACTGCCTTGCGAACTGGCTTCTTGGCAGCAGGCTTTTTAGCAACAGGCTTCTTAGCAACTGCTTTGCGAACTGGCTTCTTAGCAGCAGGCTTTTTAGCAACAGGCTTCTTAGCAACTGCTTTGCGAACTGGCTTCTTAGCAGCAGGCTTTTTTGCAACAGGCTTCTTAGCAACTGCTTTGCGAACTGGCTTCTTGGCAGCTGGCTTTTTAGCAACAGGCTTCTTAGCAACTGCCTTGCGAACTGGCTTCTTGGCAGCTGGCTTTTTAGCAACAGTTTTCTTAGCAACAGCTTTTTTTACTGCTGGCTTCTTAGCAACTGGCTTTTTAGCAACAGGCTTCTTGGCCACTGCTTTGCGAACTGGCTTCTTGGCAGCAGGCTTCTTGGCGGCAGCTTTTTTTACCGCTGGTTTCTTAGCAGCAGGCTTGGCAGTTGACTTGCGTGCTGCGGTAGCCTTTCCAGCAGATGACTTTTTTCCAGCTGTTTTTCGTGTGGTGGCTGAAGTTGATTTGCGTGTTACTGATTTTCTTACAGTTTTGGTTTTCATTAAACGTGACTCAAAAATTTACCTTAAGTGTGTAGTCGCCCAGCAAATAGCGTACACATTTGGCAAAACTTAAGACAAATCTGTAAATTTTTTTCGATAAACCTGCATTTTTTGATTTTTTTCGTTATTACGCGAGATTTCGGTAGGCGATTAGTTCGTATTAATACCGAGAATTGTAAAGAACATAACCACGAAGTTGTGTGTCTTAAATGATTCGGATGAGTCATACTATGCATGCAGACGGTTAGCGAGTGGCTCTGGTAGGAGCATCTCCTAACACTATTCCGTTGCAAAAAGTTAATGCGACCGACAAAAATGGAATCCCGAAGGTTGTGCAGTTAATTTTACTTTGTATTTAGGGGGTGACTCAGATGTTGATTCTGAGCAGACGGACTGACGAATCAATCGTAATCGGTGACGAGGTAACAATCACCATACTCAGTGTTAAAGGAAAGCAGGTGCGCATCGGAATTACTGCGCCGCCGGATGTAAGCGTACACAGAGAAGAAATATATCAACGAATTCAGGCTGGAGATCCTGCCGAAGACGAGGTAGCGCCAAATTCCGAAGAGGCTTCTTCAAAAACAGACTAACTACTTTGTGACCCCCCAGTTAGCGGTTTTTCGGTTTCAAATACCGATAAGGTAAAGCGCAGCCCAAAAGGCTGCGCTTTTTCAATTCAGCTATCGCCAGCACTCTTATAGTGCAAATTTGCTCAGACCTAAGGACTCCACTTCGCGTCCGGCTGAATTAGCCTCATTAGTAACAACACCGGTACTGGCTTTTGCCGGATCAAGATAGGTCTGTCCAACTCGCTTTAAATCTTCCAAAGAGACATTTAATATTCGTTGCCTAAATTGACGGCGACGCTCAGCAGTTCTGTCAAATAACTCGGCTTGAAAGGTGCTGCGGGCTTCTCCGGCTGGTGAACCCGGTTTATCAATGCCGCTCATGACATTCAAAATGGCTTCCTCAAGTTCGCGTTCTTTGTGCGGATGATTTTGTAACCACTCTATGGAGGCGTCAAAATCTGACAAAGTCTCGCTCAAGCGCGGATCTCGGTAGCTGTAAAATCGGAAAGACGCTGTATCGGAGTCGTGGGACGCACCTCCGCCATAGGCCCCCCCTGTTTCGCGAATTGCCCGGTGCAAAAATCCGTTTCGCAGAAAGGGTCCCAGTACAGCTAGAGCCGCTGAGTCCGCATGCGATGCAGGAACAGTCGCGTATGCCTTTGAACTGAAGTTGACTTCAGTGCTGGTAGTCCAGAGTTGTTTTACTTGCTCTCTTACTGGGGCCGGCGAAAAGCCTTCGAAAGAATCGGTGATGAGGCTGTTACCAAATGACGTTGCCATGCTCTGTAAAACAGGGGCAACATTTTCTTCCTCCGCAACAACCATGAATTGTCGAGGAGCTGTCCTCATGATCGAGTGAATGGTGCTGAGTTTTTCACACAATTGGCTCAATGCACTTTGTTGCTCCAGCGAATCATCTAACGCCTTAATGGCTTTGATGCCCGCCAAGCCATTTAGCTCGTGCGTGAGCTTGATAGTTGGGCTCATGCCGCTCGCGGCGGCCATCATTGCCAACATGTGTCCACTGCCTGTGACACTCTGCTCCCGGCCCGCCCTAGACTGCGATACCAGTTCTCTGATTCTTGCGGTTTCAGTAAAGTTAAGGTTCGTCAGGGTGTCCAGCATCAATTCAGATAACGCGTCTGTGTTTCTTAGTAGAGCTTTGCCGCGGACAACCATATAGCCTTTAACATCCTGCTCGTTATCCACTGCTCCTCGTTGCATGACGTAGGTGCCGATGCCACCGGTTACCGCTGCAAGCTTGGATTGTGTTGATAAATAGTCTCGACCACCTGATCCTACTTCGCTGGCAAACCCTGTATACAAAGGCAAAACGGCTTGGAGCTCTGGTTCCAGTTGAGGTAGGTCGACCACGACATGTTGGTAAACGAGGCCGTTGGTTCCCTGAGAATACAAAGTTGCAGGTGCACCTTCTATTTCAACTTTTTTCGACGTGGGGATATGCATATCCGCGGGTACATCGCTCAGAGTCACCTTGGGCAGAATCTCCGGATCATCCTGTTGGGATTGCCTTTCCTCTAGAGCTCTAGCACGATCGACAATTCGCTGCGCGTCATCGCTGGAGAGGGCAGCTTTCATGCTTGCCAAGCGTGCATTTTCCGCCACATTTCTACGTTCGCTGATGGCGGTGTCCGGGGTCATGGTCAGGGTGACTCTGTGGGTGTTGTCCAATAAAAGCTCTTTTACCAAGTTTGCGATGAAATCGGGCTGCTCCGCAGCGGTGCGTAGTCTTGAGAGCGCCGGGTCCAAATCAATAGCTGCTAATGTGTCACCTCGTTGCATAGCAGACGACAAACCGCTTAGGACGAGCTGCAAACCAAAGGGCATACCATCGCCGCGAATCTCTCGCTGACTCATCTCAAGTTGATGTAGCACAGCTTCCACTTGCTCTTGAGGAACTCCGTCTCTGGCCACGGACTCAAGCACATCTAATACGAGCTTCTCTACGGCTTGAGTCTGGTCGGAATTAGACCCTTCCAGGCCGCAGGCGAAAACCATTTCTCGAGCACTGTCTTCTAGGCCACAAAGAGGTGATGGCGAATTACCTAGATTGCTTTGCTCAAGCGCTTTCATTAGTGGGGATGAGCTGTTATCCAGCAACACACTTGACAGGAGATGAGAGCGAAGCCTGTCATCAAGATTGATGCTCTCGCCAAGCAACCAGCCTACAACGATATGTGTTTTGTCGGCTGTGTCTTCTTCCTGAGTGGCATAGGCTTCTTGTACGCGTAAAGGCGAGTGGTAGCGTTTGGCAGGTTCTACCTGGATTGTGCGGTCCAGTTTTTCAAAACGCGCTAGGACTTGATCCTGAAATCGCCCTTGCAGCTCTTCCGGTGCTATGTCTCCATAGGTCATGAATACGGCATTGGATGGGTGGTAATGTGTGTCGTAAAAAGACTTAAGCTGTTCGTAGCTTAGGTCCGGTATGTGTTCGGGATCACCGCCGCTGTTGTAGTGATAGGTGTTGTTGGGAAACAGGTGCTTGCTGAGAGTCTGCCAAAGCATGCTAGTCGGTGCGCTCATGGCGCCTTTCATTTCATTAAACACGACCCCTTTAAACACGAGGTCAGTTGTCGAGTCGTCCGCTTGTTTGAATTCGACTCGATGACCTTCCTGAGCGAAATCCAGTTCGTGTAAACGCGAGAAGAACACGGCGTCGAGGTAAACGTCCAGAAGGTTGAAATAGTCCTTACGATTTTGACTTGCGAAGGGATAGGCGGTCCAATCGCTTGATGTGAAAGCATTCATAAAGGTGTTCAATGAACGCCTGATCATCATGAAAAACGGGTCGCGTACAGGGTATTTTTCGCTGCCACATAACACCGTGTGTTCCAGAATATGGGCAACACCGGTGGAATCGGTTGGTACTGTTCTTAAGCCAACTAGGAATACATTTTCCGGATTGTCAGTCGCCAGGTGCACATGAGGCACTCCTGTGGCTTCATGACGAAACTCATGGACATCAATATCCAGAGATTGGATATGTTCGGTACGTACATGGGTAAAAGCTGGGTGGCTGACCGGCATATTCATAAATTGGTTAGGCTCCTGGAAAAAGGATCGTTCTTTGTGTGATCGGTTTCAATCCCGAACACTTTACAGTGCTTTAGTGGCAAATGAATTGCCAACCTGGTCGTTAAGAGTGGGGTGTTTTTTGTCGATACGCAAGCAATAGGGACATGGTTTTCGAATTTTTAGTTCCTCCCATTTTTTGTGTCCAGATCATGAAGAATCCTTGAAGCTGCAAATCATAGTGATTGCCATGCTGGCAACCTGCGTTGGAGCAGTGCACAGCTGGTATTCAAAAAATCAGTATCTTCAGGCTGCCATGATTTCGGAGGCCTTCAATCTGGTCGATCCCGTCAAAATTAGAGTTGCCGATTACTTTATCGAAATGGGGGCGCTACCAGGCAACAACAACGAGCTGGGTCTTCCGGAACCGGAAAATCTGCTAGGCACATCGGTGCGCAGTGTTGTCGTCAGGCAAGGGGGGCGGATCCAAGTTCAGCTCGGTGTTGATGCAAAAGTACAAATGATGACGTTTGTTCCTTTTGTTAGCTCCTCCGGTAGCCATCTTTTTTGGCGCTGCCAAAGCGACACCGTCGATAAAGGGGTGTTGGAAAAACTCAGACCGACGTGTGAGCACAAACCGAGTACTAAAGAGACTCAGCTTCAGCGAGCGATTTATTTTCAGGATCTAGCCGAGATTGATCATTTGCTCGTACAGGGCGCTGATCCCGATACCTTTGTGGTCGGACTGACTTCGCTCATGTTGGCTGTTGAAACGGGCAATTCAACGATAATCCAGCGTTTGCTAGATGCAGGTGCCAAACCTAATCTGCGAGCGCGAACGCATGATGGTTATACGCCGTTGATCTCAGCGATTAGATCCCAAAAACCGGAAATTGTTGAATTGCTGCTAAATTCTCAAGCCTCCGCGCAAACACTGGACCTTCGCGGCCGCTCCCCCAGAGACCACGCAGTTGTGGCCAATACCGAAACCGGTGGTGTGTTTACTTACCTGATTGATGCTTCGCTGAATCCGCAATTCAAAGCTCACCCAGCTGAATCCTTTAAAAGGCGACAAACGAAGGATGGTGCTCATTGGGCCTATCGCCCTAGCGTTGATTCGGGGCAGATATCGCCATTAGAGCTCGCAATACATTCACGCGATCTGGAGAAAGTTAGACGTTTAGTCGAGCAAGGTGCAAATGTAAATCAACTCACATCCAATGAATCAAGATACCTTATCGAGGCCAGTAAGAGAGGTCACGCGAATCTCGTCTCTTTACTTATCGATCAAGGGGCGCGGGTAGACTCAACCGATAAATTAGGCCGAACTGCGTACCTGGCTGCAGTTGGAAGCGGACATGTCCAAGTGGCAGACATATTAGTTGGCGCAGGTGCTGACACCCTGGCGGTGGATAACAATGGTGTCGACGCGATGCAGATGTTTAGACATGGCACCGATCGAGAAATACGAACACTACAAATTGCATCCACAGGCGACTAGCCCACGTTGAATCACCCATGCGTAGACCTATTCGAGCTTAAGTGTACCCATCAAAGATGGGTTGCTTGACGTGCCGTCGACATCAGTATTGTTCCGCACAGGGTGCTTCCACCCCCATTTGCCATTGCGCTGGCCACCACCGTCGTCGTCATTGACTTGTAGTTCAAATCCAAACGCTGCATCTGGGTCGATACCGGCATCGTCCAAGCCAATACGAATTTCATAAACATCTTGTTCATATCGAGGCCTTCGAATACCGCGAGGGCCGATTCCTGGTCCGGTGGCAAATGTAATATTCAGATCAGTTGAGTTGGGGCCTGTAACGTCGCCTGACGAGGCGGATTGCTTGTCAGCTCCAGCCTGCTTCCCAGGTAAAATTCGATGATAATCATCGCTGTTATAGCTTGTCGATTTGCTGTTATCCCCATCGAGGAACAGCTCCAGACTATCGTCGTTCACCAAGTTTGAACCGGAGTCCCGCCAGCGATCTCCATTGTCGTCAACAACGACGACGATATAGAGATAAGTTCCATCGTGCATTGCACCCCATCGCCTAAAAGCGATTCCATTGGTCTCTTCGCTCCCTGTTTGGCGATCTATCATCAAGTTCTCGATGACCAATTTGGCACCGCTGCTATCTGTCTGTGTCGCCGCTGCCCATTCTCCAGTTAAGTTGTAGGTGCTGTCCATTGTTACATTGCTACCATCAATACGAGGTGCAGCACTGGACGCAATACGTGGGACTATGACGTCAACGACAATGGGAGCGTCAGATTCTGAATCGCGCTCGGAAATCTGTTCGGTTTGGGAATCGTTGTTAGCATTAGCGTTAGACGAGACGTTGTCAGCTGACTGATCTGAGGTTCCATCTTCAGCTGAGCTTGTGTCCGAGTCCTCATCGCTCCCTGACGATGATGTCGAATCACCTGAGCTATCGTCACCTGTTGCTTCGCTGTCAGACGACGGGGTTTCTGTCTCAACCGGGGCAGGTGATAGAGCGGGTGACGCGTCTGTATTGGCGTCATTGTTTGAGGAGTCGTCATCGTTTGTAGTAGGGACTGGGTCCCCGTTTTGAGGGGCGCTAAACGGATCGCTACCGTTTATGCGCTCGTCAAAATTGGATACACCATCGCTGTCATTATCGATGTCGGTTGTGTAGTCAGTGCTGTTGGTCGTTACTACCGCCCCGTCTGAGGCAACTTCCAATGATTCTTCGCGTCGTGCTAGCGGAAGTTGTTGGCCCTGAAATGCCTCATTCCAAGTCACTGTAGCCGTAAAGCTGGTGCCGGGTGTTACATTGATGGTGCCACTCCATTCATTGCCATTGCCTTTTTGCATACTAACCGTAGCGCCTGTGGAGAGCAGGATAGTCGGGCTTAAGTTGTCCGGATTCAATCCATCATTAGTTAACAAAAATTGAGGCAGGCTGATGGGGACTTGTGGATTTGCATCCAGAACGGTGACCGTCCCTCCACTGGAGCACGCAGACAGAATCAAAGCGCTAAGCGCACTCGCTGTTTTTGTCAAAGATGACTTAGTGAATAATGTCATTTTAAGCGCCTTTACTGCAGGTTGAACGTTAGTGGTACAACTTGCGAATCACTGCCGCCGCTACTTGCCATTGAAGCAAGCACACCGACCGCTAAGACTCCAAGCGTTACCTGCACCCAACGATTCTGGAAAATAGAGGGTGCTTGTTCTGGCTGTTGCTGTGCTGGCGTTAAAACAACCGATTGTTCAGTGGCCAACGATGTAGAGATTTTTGAAGAGGCTGTTAAACGTCTCTGATAGGGATCAAAAGCAAAGCCGCTGACGGTTCTGTTACCGGCTTCATCCCTTGCTTGTACGTAGTACTCGATGGTGCGTAAATCTGTGTTGTCGGTTGGAATAGATACGCTGAAGTATCCTGTGTCGCCCAAAGCTTGCATTCGAGCTGGGGTGAATGGCAGCTGACCCTCGCGACGATAGTACAGTGTGGCGTCTTTTAAGTTGACATCGTCAACAATCTGAACCGTGAATACTTGGGTGAAATTTGCTTCACCCTCGGCGAGTTCTTCAAGTTCAATAACTGGGCCGGTAGTATCGAGAGCCTGCGCTGATGCGGTCGTAAATGAGACCAATGAAAGGATCAAGGCGACAAGGCTCGTTAGCGCGACGCGACGCAGTACCGTGCACGATGAGAGTGCTTTTCTGACACTGTTCATCAAAGAACTCCGAAGAAGAATAATTGCTAGTATACGTAATCACAGAGTATAAGCCGTGATCGGTAAGGTGCTTCCCGACAATTGTCGGACTGGGGTTGATCAAAAAACATGATGCGAACCGCACTTTTCTTGAGTTTGGCTGCAATTATCATCTTGGTAGCAATGGCGACGAACGCAAGATCCGTCTTGTTTGTTAACGGCCGAATACTCACCATGAATGCCAAATTTGAGCAATTCGATGCGTTGTTGATTTCAGGTCGGAAGATCACAGCGGTGGGCCCTGAAGCGCTCATTAACAACAACTTATCGCCCTTTACGAAAATTGTAGATTTGAGGGGAAAAACTGTACTTCCCGGTTTTATTGATGCTCATAGTCACTTTCCCAGTTCTGGACTGACCCATGCCGGTTTGAATTTGACACCGCCCCCAGTTGGAAAGGTCTCAACGCTGCGACTTCTGCTCGACACTGTCAAGGAGGAGGTAAATTCGGTGTCCAGAGGAGATTGGGTGGTGGGCTTCAATTATGATGATGCGTCGCTGGATATTGCAAGACATCCCACTCGCGATGAGCTTGATTCGGTATCTCCCGAAAATCCGGTCTATTTGTGGCATCGTTCCGGGCATATGGGTGTAGCCAACTCATTGGCGTTGAAAGCATTAGGACATGAGGCTCTTACATTTTCCGAAAAACCGGAAATTGATGGACCCGATAGAGATGCGGCAGGCAGGCTAACGGGTTTACTGCAGGAAGGAGCTGCGCCTCGATTGAGTTTTCTGCTCAGAAAAATGCAGTGGAGTCGCCTGATAGGATCATTGCTCGCGGCTAGGGATGAATACTTGGCAGCAGGGGTGACGACGGTCCAAAACGGCTTTGCTGATTTACCGAGTATGCGTTTGTTGAAATGGTCGCAGCGACTAGGTGTTTTACCTCAGAGAGTTGTTGTCTGGCCAGCACACGATAAATTAGCCGGCGTCATGGATCCGCCGTCGGATGTCGCTGAAAGTTCTAATGTGTCAGATAGGCTGCCACAAGCGCTTGGCTGGCCTGAAAATTCCGATAGATTTTCGATATCAGCGCTCAAGCTAATTGTAGACGGCAGCCCGCAGGGACGCACCGCTTGGTTAACACAGCCATATCTTCCCAAAGCTACGAATGGGGTTGCTGCAGCTGACGAGCATTATCATGGGCATCCATCTATGCCAGCGCAGGAATTCAAAGAGTGGGTTAATCGTTATCAAAAAGCTGGTTTCCAGCTTGCGATTCACGGCAACGGAGATGCGGCTATAGACCTTATAATTTCCACATTGGAAGCTGCTCAAGCCAAATACCCAACAGAGGATGTCCGCCACATTCTTGTTCATGGCCAAATCATTAGGGCAGACCAGCTGAGCGCATTAGCGGAGATGGGAGTCAGTGTGACGTTCTTTCCATCGCACACGTATTTTTGGGGAGATTGGTATAGAACGTCTGTGCTGGGAAGTGAACGAGCTCAGCACATCAGTCCGCTAGCGGCGGCTGAGTCAATGGGCGTCCGATACTCATTGCACTCGGATGCACCGGTGACGCCAATTTCTCCGCTCGATATCGTCTGGAGTTCAACAACTCGAACGACGCTTTCCGGTGTTCAGTTGGGGCCGCAGTATCGAATTAGTCGTGAGCAGGCGCTTCGCTCACTGACCATTGATGCTGCTTGGCAGAATCATCTCGAATATGAGGTGGGATCTTTGGAAACAGGGAAGTTTGCCGATTTTATTATCTTGTCGGGAGACCCTCTTACTGAGCCCGACGCACGCACCATAAACGTAGAAGAAGTTTGGATAGATGGCAAAAGACGTTATTCTAATTAGACAAAGTGCTTACTGGTTTGTTTGTATTTAAAATCACTGTTTTTTGCGCGTTAGCGCTTGTTGAGCGGCGCACAAAATGTGTACAGTCTGGTTCGCGCTGGCAGTCCGACTATTCCTGCTGCTGATTACGCGGTTTTTATTCCTTCTCTCTTCCCATTTAATGAGTGCACTTCATTGTCCAAGCATCGACTAGAGCGGCTCTTGAAGCCCACTTCAATTGCGGTATTCGGAGGCCATTGGGCAGAGGCTGTTGTGCAACAGTGTCGTAGAGGAGGTTTTGCCGGTGATATCTGGCCGGTTCACCCGACACGCAGCGTTGTTGCAGGGGAGCGGTGTTACCGATCAATTGATGATTTGCCAGGCGTACCTGATGCCTGCTTTATCGGGGTAAACAAAGAGGGGACTATCACGCTTGTCGAATCGCTCAGTGCTATGGGAGCTGGCGGTGCTATCTGTTTTGCTTCTGGTTTTAGTGAAACGGCAGCGCAAGATGCGGATGCTGAGATTCGTCAATCTAGACTCGTTGCAGCAGCAGACCAGATGCCAATAGTTGGGCCCAACTGTTACGGCATAATCAATTATCTGGATAACGTTGCATTGTGGCCGGATCAGCATGGTGGAGAACGAGTTAATCGCGGTGTGGCAATTATTACGCAGTCCTCGAATATCGCCATAAACCTGTCTATGCAACAAAGAGGCTTACCTGTTGCGTATCTGTTAACAGCTGGAAATCAAGCACAAACCAGTCTTGCAGAATTAGCCACTGCTGTCGTCAGTGACGAGCGGGTCAGCGCCTTAGGTCTACATATAGAGGGTTTTTCTGACATACGAGCCTTTGAAAAATTAGCTTTGCACGCGCGTCAAATGGGCAAACGTATCGTTATTCTGAAAACGGGTGTCACCCCACTTGCGCGCGCTGCGCTCATGTCTCACACACGCTCCTTGTCCGGTAACGATGCTGCTGCAAGTGCGTTTATTGAGCGCCTAGGTATGTGCCGTGTTCGTGGCATTGGGGAGTTTGTTGAAACGTTGAAAGTACTGAATCTTAAAAGGAAAGTTACGGGTACACGAACGTTCTCAATGAGTTGTTCTGGCGGGGAAGCCGCTCTGGTGTCCGACATGGGGTCTGACGCCAGTCTGACGTTTCCAGCGCTGATACCCCAACAAATTAAAGAGCTAAGAGCGGTCCTGGGTGAGGATATCGCGTTGGCTAATCCGCTGGATTATCACACGGTCATATGGGACAACGTCGCGGCCATGCAGAGTATGGTGCGCGCGATGTTGCAAGCACATGAACCCGTCACTCAGGATGTCGCATCCACTGATGATGTCATACCGGAATTGGCTGATATTGCATTGTTGGTCTTAGACTTCCCGCGTTTGGATCGGTGTGAGGCGCCTTCCTGGCAAAGAGCGCTCGATGCCTACGTTGATGCCCTAAAACATTGGTCCGGGGTGGGGGCTGTCGTGGCTAGCCTTCCTGAAAACATGCCTGAACCCATTATTAAGGCACTCTCTGAGAAGGGGGTTGTCGCCTTATGCGGAATGGGTGATGGGCTAAAAGCTTTGCGCAATGCGGCATGGCTGGAGAACTCGGCCCGTATCAAGCGGCTTCCTCCTATCTGGTTGAATGAGAGGGTGAATAACACGCCCTTGAAAGCCGCCGCTTTATCGGTTGTTGATGGAGCTGGCCAATCGAATGGGCGTCCGAGTGCTCGTAGAGCTAGTCAGGAGGCATGGGGACTTGTTAGAGACTCCTTGCCAGATACACAGCTACCCAGACAACTCGATGAGAGTACTGCAAAGCGGTGGATTAACCGCTATGGCGTCTCTGTGCCTGTAAATGTGAGGCTTTCTTTCGCTGATGTTCGTTCCTCCAGAAGGCTGAGTCGAGCATTGGATAAGGCATCGTCTGCTTTCAAGTACCCGGTTGTTGTAAAGGGGCTGGGCGTTGTTCATAAAAGTGAATCCAATGCCATTGAGTTGGGAGTTCGAAATCGGCGTGAGTTGGAAAAAGCCATTAATCGAATTGACTGTGCTGGTGGATGCCTCATAGAAGAGTATGTTGAGAATACCGTTGCAGAGTTATTGGTGAGCGTCATACACGACCCGGTTCACGGTTTGCTGATGACGATTAGTGCGGGCGGTATAACCACAGAGGTGCTAAACGATTCAGCCCATTGCCTACTTCCCACATCATCATCAGAGTTGAATGATATGCTCGGGCGCCTGCGTTGTGCACCTTTATTAAATGGATTCAGAGGCCAAGCCGCCGTTAATCGTGACGTGCTCGTTAATGCGTTGTTGTCTGTTGAAAAAGCTGCATTGCAATTGGGAGAGAGACTAGTTGAACTGGAAATAAACCCTTTGCTCTGTGGTGAAAATAGCTGCTCCGCAGTCGATGCATACATAGCGGTGCGAGATTTGCCTGCAGGCAATCAAAGTTAGTAAGTTACTACTCGACCGTTACACTTTTTGCCAGATTGCGCGGTTGATCGACATCGCGTTCCAGTACTAGGGCAACATGATAGGCCAGTAGTTGCAGCGCAATTCCCGAAACGATTGGTTTGAGTATGGTTTCAACGCAAGGGGTTTTTATAACGTGGTCACTGAGTGTTGAAATTTGCTCGTTATCTGTATCCGTAATCGATATTATCGGAGCACCGCGTGCTTTGATTTCTTCTAATGAGGAGATCGACTTCACTAACAGTTCGTTGTCGGGTAGCACAACAATACAAGGTGTGTGTTTTGTTATCAGTGCTAATGGGCCGTGTTTTAGTTCTGATGCAGGGTAGGCTTCTGCATGAATATAGGTAATTTCTTTAAGCTTTTGCGCGCCTTCTAGTGCGACTGGATAGGCATCAGTTCGGCCGAGAAAAAAAGTGCTTTGAGCTTTTGCAATGAAACCGGATAGTTCTTGAATTTGAGGCTCCAACAATAAGCATTGATTGATGTGCTCCGGCAGTGCCGACAACGCTTTGATCAACGCGGCACCGCGTTGAGGTGATACGTCTCGGAGTCTTCCCAGCATCAAGGCCAAGAGAGAAAACACTGTCAACATGCTGGTATAGGCTTTGGTTGAAGCGACTGAGACTTCTGGACCGGCATGCATATAGACACCGCCGTCCACCTCTCTCGCAATTGTGCTGCCCACACTGTTGACGATGCCTAATACGAAGCCCCCCTTGCGTTGAATTTCTCGCAGTGCAGCTAGAGTGTCAAAAGTTTCTCCAGACTGACTCACCACGATGTACAGAGTCTGCGCTTCGATAATCGGATTTCGATAGCGAAATTCTGCGGCGGCTTCAGCGCTTGCCGGTAATCTGGCGAGCTGCTCAATCGTGTGTGCACCGGCAATGCCTGCATAGTAGGCAGAGCCGCAACCAAGAATTTTTATGCGTTTTATATTGAGTAGTTCGCGAGCCTGCAAGTTCAATCCGCCTAGGCGTGCGGTAGAAAAACGCTCATCTAGTCGGCCGCTTAGGGTTCTATGTACGACTTCGGCCTGTTCATGAATTTCGCGTTGTAGAAAATATTGGTAGCCACCTTTGTCGTAATCGTCAGCAGAGAAGCTCATCTCCGAACTGGTCTTCTGGGATGGGTGAGCATCTAGCGTAGTGACTGTAAAACCATCAGGTCTAAGTTCGGCAACCTCACCATCATCCAGGTGAATGATTTCGCGTGTATGCCTGGCTAAAGCCGATAAGTCAGAGGCTGCGAGCATTTCATCTTTGCCGACCCCTAGAATGACGGGGCTTCCGTTTCTGGCAACGACAATGGTGCCCGGTTCCTCCTTGTCGATGGCAGCCAGTCCATAAGTTCCTTGTACATTACCCAAGACGTGGCGCATGGCATCGATCAGTCTACCGCCATGATGTGCGAGCAAGTGTGCCAAGACTTCGCTATCCGTATCGGATTTACAGGGTATTCCCAACTGTTCCAGTTTGCGTTTTAGCGCAGGCGCATTTTCGATAATGCCATTGTGTACAACCGCGATTCTTTCAGCGTTGTCACTGTGTGGGTGCGCGTTTACATCTGTCGGTGCACCATGCGTTGCCCATCGAGTGTGTCCGATACCACAAACACCCTCGATCGAAGCTGGCAGCTGATCCTCAAGTACGGACAATTTACCCGCTGATTTAAAGCAACGAATACGCTTTCGATGGACAACAGCAATACCTGCTGAGTCGTAACCTCGATACTCCAGCTTGCGAAGTCCATTAATAAGAATTTCGCGGGCTGTTTTGGTGCCTGTATAAGCAAATATTCCACACATAATTATTCCTTTCCTGGCAGGCGTATTGGGGCTTTGTGTGCCATCATTTACGCGAAATGGGTTAACGCTGATTCTTGATGCCAATGAAGCAGATTTACCAGGGAGTTATCCATAAATCGCTCTGCGAATTTGTCGCTCGGTCATTGGGGTTGCAGCGAATCTGTTACTACTAAGTTCTTCTCCGATTCGTATATAAATCTGAGCATTGCTCAAGCCCGATTTCTGCAATTCGTGATGTCGCCGTCGAATGAATTCGCTGACCGATTCGTTATAAAACGCAAGCACCTCCCTTACCAATCGCGCAGCTTCTTCGGTGCTGAGACGACTATGTTGGCAAAGGTGGTTGAGAAGCTCGATTGGGGTGGGGTCAGACGACATGGGTAGTATTTTGGGTCTAACAGCTAAATTAGGCAATAAAATTGCCCGAATGCGGGTACATATCTCGAGTAATGATGAAATCTCAAGCACTTTTCAAAGAAGCGCGCACCGTTTGCCCCGGAATGGTGCATTTGCCATCGTTTGCCGACTCTGCTGTGCTGTATGAAAAGCTGCAGCAGGTATTAGCCATTTCTCCTCTTCGACAGATGCAGACAAGCCGAGGGTTCCCTATGTCGGTACGCACCAGCAATTGTGGTGAGGTAGGGTGGATCTCAGATAGGAAAGGCTATCGGTACGCACCCTTAGATCCGCTGACGGAGCGGCCGTGGCCCACCATGCCTGAGGAATTTCATGCGCTGTCAACTCGGGCAGCCGCCGAAGCGGGTTATGATGGGTTCGAGCCAGATGCTTGTCTGATTAATTTTTATGTTCCGGGCACGCAGATGGGTGCTCACCAAGACAAAGACGAGCGTGACTTTAATCAGCCTATAGTGTCTGTGTCGTTAGGTATCGATGCGCGTTTTTTCGTTATCGGACCTGAAAGGCGCGGCGCTTCAACTGCAGTAGATCTATCAGATGGAGACGTCATTGTGTTTGGGGGAGCGTCGCGAAAGTTTTATCACGGCGTGCGCAAGCTCAAACCGGGGTCGCACCCGCTATGGGGTGAGAGTCGTTGTAATTTGACGTTCCGAAAATCTCAGTAAATATCTTGATGAGTGAAGTCGTCAAGACGCATTCTTTTGCGTACCTAGACTAAAATAGCGTTGTTAACGTAGTTGGGGTCATCCCGCGGGTATCATTGTCTGTATGCCAGCTCGAATCGGTCAATCTGTTTGGATTAAAGTGCCAATTCGCATCCTGTGTGCGTTCCAGGCGATGTGCCTCTGTCTGGGAGTTGCGCGCGCCGGAATACTGTCACCTATGGAGCCGCAAGTACTGGAGCCAGGTGATTTGCTGAGCTACCCGATCGAATTTAAACCGGCGACGGGTCAACGGGTAGAACTCAAGTTAGAGAACTCGCCTGAAGACGCACGCTTATCGGTAGATCGTGAAGGGCGCCTTTTGATTCTTTGGCAATCACCGTCTGTTCTGCCCAGCGAAGTTCATATCAATCTCGTGGCCAGAAATATAGATACCGGTACCAAACTTGAGTCGCGTGTTTTAATTGTTCGGGCAGCAGGCCCAGCCATCACCGAGGTATCATCGCGCGTCACGCTTGGGCCTTTCGATGAACAATCATTATTAGCCGGTGATGTATGGGAGTGGATCTTTAACATTGACCCCACCGAAATACAGCTCTCCGCAGGCGGGCTACCGCCGGGTGCAATGTTCCTTCATGACCACGACAACGGCTACGTCTTGAAGTGGACTCCTGAGACTGTGCAGCAAGGGCGCTACGAGATTAGTTTGATGGCAGTCGACCGTCGAGAGCGAACTCGAACTGGCGTAGCCAACATGTTGTTGGAAGTCACTCCAAAGCCTGAAGTGGACACGTTCATTGATCCTGATACTCCAACTATTCCACCGTTGGCTAATCAAGTGGTTAGTGCAGGAAGGGTGGTTTCATTTAAAGTGCATCCAAAGGCAGAAGACGGCACGGTGCCTGTGCTTCTAGTTGATAGAATTCCACGAGACGCAAGTTTTGATGGAAACGAGGATGGGAGCCGGACTTTCTTCTGGCAAACAGGCGATCGTGATCAGGGTGAGCATGTTTTTCGTTTCACTGCTGTTAACCCGCGTGAGCCAGAATTGAGAAGTTTTCGAGATGTTCTAATTATTGTCGGCGATCCTTCCAGGAATAAAACGGCACCGCAATAAATACTAACGGGCGTACTATTAGAAAAACGGAAAGATAGGTTGCCGTTTTTGTCAATTTTTCCAATCCCTAAATTCAGAGGTCCGTTTGGAGCGTTTCGACAGGCAGTCCAACAACGTAAAAGGTGCTCTGATTCTCATGATGGCGGCCTTTGGTTTTTCTCTTATGGTCGCCATGATTAAAGTGGCCGGAGAGAGACTGCCCGTTACCCAAATCCTATTCATTCGGCAGTTAGGGATGACGCTCATGGTAGCGCCAGTATTGTTCAAAACTTTTCCCAGTTCTTTAAAATCTGGTCAGCTCCATCTCCAGTTCGGACGAATATTTTTCGCACTGATCGCGATGTATTTTGGATTTTCAGCGATCATCAATATGCCATTAGCAGACGCGACCGCCATTGCTTTTGCAAAGAGTTTTTTTGTCACCATTTTTGCTGTTTTATTTTTAAAAGAAACAGTGGGCATCTATCGCTGGTCAGCCGTCGTTATTGGATTCATCGGAGTATTGGTAATGGTGCGACCGGGCACTGCCGGATTCTCCGTGTATGGCCTTATGGCGGTTGGCGCAGCTGCAAGCGCGGGGCTCGTGATGGTTATCATTCGTCTGCTATCACGCACTGATCCACCCAGCACCATACTGGCTTATCAGGCTATCGGAGTGGGTATCATTATGTCTGTGCCTGCCATTGTTCAGTGGATACCTCCCACGCCCTCAGAGTGGGCCTTGCTTGCTGCAATCGGATTCGTATCTTACTTTGCGCAAAAGGCTAATATTTATGCCTTCTCCTATGGCGAAGCGTCAATGCTTGCGTCATTGGATTACGTCAGATTGGTCTACGCTACGCTCTTCGGTTGGCTGTTGTTCAGTGAGCTTCCGGCCGTGAGCACCTGGGTTGGGGCAGGCATCATCATTCTTGCATCCATTTATACGGTGCACAGAGAAACCAAGCGCAAACAACATATTGCGAGTGCACCTAATGGTCGTGATTTTAGTAATCCTTAGTGTCAGTAAGCGGCATAGTGCAACATGTGTAGATTAATCATCTTCATTGTCGGACTCACGGTTAGCGTTCTCCCAGTCAATTTACTGGGTGCAAAGCTTACCGACATTCACAGTAACGTGACGCCAGCGGAGTCTGCAAAGTGCGTCATTTTGTTGCACGGTTTAGCTCGAACAGCATCGTCCATGAGTCTTATGGGGGAGGGGTTGAATCGTGCCGGATTTACTGTCGTGGCTGTCGACTACCCATCCCGAAAACACCGCATTGAAGTACTAAGTGAACAAGTCGTCCGTGCAGGTGTTGATGCCTGCCGAGAGTTGAAAAGCGAGCAACTTTATATGGTCACCCATTCAATGGGGGGCATACTAGTCCGAGATTATTTAAGTCGACACAACATTCCCGAACTTGCCAGGGTGGTGATGCTGGCTCCACCTAACCACGGCAGTGCCGTCGTCGATAACTTGAAAGAGGTCCCAGGCGCTCTTTGGTTGAACGGCCCTGCGTTTTTACAGTTGGGAACCGATGAAAACAGTGTTCCGCTTCAATTAGGTGCCATCGATGTCAGTACTGCGGTTATTGCCGGAACGGTCTCTATAAATTTATTTTTATCGACGTTTTTGGAAAACCCTGACGATGGGAAGGTGTCTGTTTCCAGCGCGCGCCTGGAGGGAATGTGTGCTCTGTTGACAATGCCGGTTTCCCACCCTTACATTATGAAGAACCAAGCAGTTATAGGGCAGACAATCCTATATCTGCAAACAGGAAAATTCTCTGCCACGACGGCTGAGTACTTCGACTGTATCCATCAATAAAGCGTATTTTATGAGCGATATGACCGTGAATACTGAAAGTGATATTTTTGCAAAAGGTATAAACGCTTGGGCGAAGAGAGTCCGTGAGGGTGAGCTTAGCTTTCGGCAGACTACCGAGCTTTGTATAGAGAGGCTTGGCAACAACAAAGTACTGAATGCATTTGAACACGTTGATCGGCAACAGTCTTTGTTAACAGCACAGTATTTGGATGATTGCTTGGCGCAGGGCAAGGACCTAGGGCCTTTCATGGGTCTGCCAATTGGAATTAAAGACATTATGGCGGTGCAGGGAATGCCCACAGGCTTTGGTACCAATGCCGATATGAGTGACTTGAATTTGCAAGAGGGTCCTGTTGTCAAAGCGTTGAGAGCTTGCGGCGCTGTTATTCTGGGGAAGACCAAAACCGTAGAGTTTGCCTTGGGCGCAACCGGGGTAAACGAATCCAGGGGTACGCCTTGGAATCCGGTAGATAGGCAGGTTCATCGTATGCCCGGAGGATCCTCCAGTGGTTCAGCCGTAGCGACTTCTGCCGGAATCGTCGGTATTGCATTAGGTACAGATACAGGTGGCTCAGTACGTAATCCTGCATGCATGACCGGTATTGTGGGGCATAAAACAACGACCAGTCTCTGGCCCTTAGATGGCATATTTTCCTTATCAACAACTCTTGATTCTGTTGGTCCGTTATGTCGTTCAGTACAAGATGCCGCTTTGTTACATCAGTTGTTCAGTGGTGAAAGTGTGGCCGCTCGAGAGGGGGTCAATGGTTTACGGATTGGTATTGTCGAGGATTTATTTTTTGACAATATGGATTTAAAAGTATCTGAAGATCTAGAGCGAGTCTGCCGGCTATTGGAGGTGCAGGGTGCACACCGTGTTAGGGTAAAGTTTCCGCAGGTACACGAGCGCACCGACTTGTTTAGTGCCATTGTGCCAAGTGAACTTATTAATTCGTTAACACCTGAACGATTTCTATCCATTCGAGCTGGTGTGGATACAGTGACTGAGTCTCGAGCCGCTGTTGGACTCTCCACCTCCGCGCATCATTACCTGGCGTCGCTAAAACGTCGCAACTATCTCGTAAAGCGAGCTAGCAGCACGTTTAACGATGTCGACCTATGGCTTTCGGCAACTAGCCCAGTGTTGCCATTACCTGTGGATGAATTTAAAGACGAAGCAGTTCATCAGCGTGCATTGCTGGCCTCCCAGAATACTCAACCGGGCAATTTACTGGATTTCTGCAGCATCAGCATACCTATGCATCAGGACGGATTGCCCACAGGATTGCAAATTATGATGCCAGCGCATCAGGACAGCCGTTTGTTATCGATTGCAGCCGCCATTGAGTCAATTTTGAAAAGTGTTTAGCGAAAAGTCATCGGATTCTGTTACGAGACTATGACTTAATTGGCTCCTTGCTTTCCAGTTCGCTTGCCAATGCATTCAATTTTTCAGCATGCTCAACGAATATAGGCAAGTCTTGGTGGCGCAGCGTTACTCGATGCGCATAGTCACCACTACGCAAAGCATCAATATGTTTGTTAAACGGTTGCAGCAGGCCGGCAACGCGATGTGTATATGTGACACAAATGGATGCCAGTAAGATGACATACAACATAAACAGCGCTGCGCTATAGCGAAAAATATTAATTAGCTGCTTGCCGATCATCTCACCGTAATAATTGTGTGAGTTTCCGTCATGATCAATTATTCCGATCATGTCGCTGAAGGCGACGTATAGGAAAACCCCTAGAGCCATTGCAATAAAAACTGTCAAGCCCAGCATGATTGCCAGGGGCTTGTATTGTAAGAACGGCTGCCAAAGCACGCTGCCCATCTTTCGTTTTTGATGCACGGTTGGCGACGGGACCTTCGAATCGCTGCTTGCCAATACGTCAGGCTGGCGCATAAAGAGCTGAATTCTATTGCTGATGATATAGGTTATCTATCGGAATAACCTGCATAACCTATAGTGGCACATTAGGCGTATTCACAAGACCGTTAACAGATTCTAATTTGCCTGTGCGCTGGCTCTCAATCTGTACGCTTTCTGTTCTCTCTGGGATAGAATTACTTGCACCTAAAATGAAAGGCTTTGCTCATGCTATATGCGCTGAACAATAAAAAACCAATTATCGAAAAAAACACCTATGTGGCTCCATCTGCAGTGCTCATTGGCGATGTGGTGATCGGCGAGTACGTGTCTATTTGGTTTAATGCCGTTTTAAGAGGCGACAATGACACCATCATTATTGGAGAGGGCAGCAATGTACAAGATGGCTGTATTCTTCATGTCGATGAGGGTGTGCCTATCACGGTGGGCAAACGAGTAACCATAGGCCATAAAGCCATACTACATGGTTGCCAAGTCGACGACGACAGCTTGATCGGCATGAACGCTGTTGTACTCAACAACGCCGTCATTGGAAAGAACTGCCTTATTGGTGCTAATGCACTGGTAACAGAGGGAATGCACGTGCCGGATGGGTCTTTAGTTTTAGGCTCCCCGGCAAAAATTATTAAACCTGTCAGCCCCGCTGCACTTGACTCGATGAGGGCAGGTGCACAGGGCTATATCCGAAAAATTGGTACTTACAATGACTCACTCGTGTTAGTTGAGTGAAACGTATAGCCACCTTCTAACTGGCTGCTAAAAATTCAGAATCAATTGTCTTTAAGCACACTTTGCAAAGCCGTCGATTTCGTTGTTAAGCAAACCATCAAGAGTATGAGAGAATTCGGTCGGTTGTAATTTTGGAATATAAGCATCGGCGCCTACTTTCATACCGAGGCGCAGATTTTCACTGGCCGATAGTGATGTATGCATCATCACCGGAATCCCATTGAACCGAGGGTCTTCTTTAATTTTGGCTGTGAGCACGTAACCGTCCATCTCAGGCATCTCTACATCGGTGATGATTGCCGATAAAATTTCTGAAAGGTGCTGCCCTTTGCGCTCAGCTTCCTCTGCCATGGCTGTGAGCTTGGTAAATGCGTCCAATCCACTTTTGGCACTGTCGTGAATGATTCCCATCCTCTCCAGAATTCGACCCACCTGTTTTCGTGCTACGAGTGAATCATCGGCAAAGAATACGTGCCGACCTTTATTTCGTGAAGGTATGGGTGCTGACTCTATTGCTTCATTGCCTGAGCCGAGGACGTCTGCGATGACTCTTTCAACGTCAAGTATCAACAGCATTTGATCGTCATCAATCTGGGATATGGCTGTTAGAGTATTTTTATGATGCTTGCGCACCACATCAGGTGGTTCCTGAATTTTGCTCCACTCCAGTTGTATGATGTTTTCGACCTTGTGGATGAAAAAACCTTGGGTGCTTCGGTTGAACTCTGTGATGATTAAAACACCCGATTTATTATCTTCATCGTCGCATTCGCATTCGCAATAGCGACCCAAATCTATTGCTGGGATAGCGCGGCCACGGATAGTTGCTATTCCCGCAACAAATTCACTGTATTGCGGCACTTTGATGAGTTCAGGAACCTCAATAATCTCCCTGACCTTAAAGACATTGATTCCGTAAAGTGCGGTATTGCTCGGGTCTCTTTTATCCTGTAGCCGAAACATTAAGAGTTCTAGCCTGTTAGTACCGGCTAGATTCGTACGTTCATCAATGGATTTAAAATCTACCACGAAGCAATTCCTACCCTAGTTAATTGACATATCCCTAGGCCCATTCCTTAGTGCCCTCGATGGGAATATCGGCATACTTGGCACGTTACTTTAGTGCTCGAGTGTGACGACATTGCCCAGCTCAAATATACTCATGCAATAAACGTGACTTACTGAAGTTGCTGTGTGGCTAATACTAAAATTAGTTCAAATAAAGGGGTGCTCACCGTGAATTACACGCTAGTGGATAGGGTTATTCTCGCACGTAACATGTGATCGCTTTATCGATGAGACACCCTCAGAATTCGTATTGTTAATGTTATCAATCGACTTATAAGCCTGAAAACCACCCCTACTGCGCTGATTCAATTGGATCTTCATTAATGCGAGATTCAAACGCAATGAGTCGTTTGTATATCGACATTAGCTCGACTATCGTGGTCCAGGAATTCACTAGAAATTGAAATGAATTCTCAACTCGGTTGAACGCGTTGCTTATTTGTTGGTAGGTACCGAATGTGATGGCACCGGCTACAAATGTGGGGCCCAGGGCAATCAGTGGTATAAAATTAGCGCCCTGCAGATACGCGTATCGGAACACATTGAAGTACAAGTAGTTAAAATATAACTTGAAGTAATTTTTTCGCACCCCGCCAAACAGTTCTTTAACTTTAAGGGGTTCGGCTCGCTCGTCACTGTCTTCACCGTAAACAAGCTCCTTTCGATACGCTGCTTCTACTTTTTGGTTGTTGAATTCTAAGCCGGGCAATCGATAGCCCACAGCCGCCAGTAATACCGTGCCAAACGCGGCTGACATTAATGCTAAAAATACCAAAGAACCGTCTATCGCTCCCAAAATGGGTAGCTCTGTGACCTCCTTTGATAGTGTCCACAACAGAGGTAGGAATGCGATTAACGTCATGATCGAACTAATAAAGGCTGATCCCAGCCCTTCCATGATGCCTGCAAATCTCATGGTGTCTTCCTGTACACGCTGAGCCGCACCTTCGATCTTGCGCAGCTTACTCCAATGGGCCATGTAATATTCGTTCATGGCGCTTCTCCATCGGAAGACGTAATGGGATGTGAAAAATGCGAAGACCACCAGCAATAAAATGTTGGGTATGAATACAAAAAGGGCGGTCAGCAGCTTTCCGTAATATTGCTCGCTACTGACGTTGCTCGTTCCTTGCTCGGACAGTGCCAGCTGTAGCAAATCATAAAAATCGCCATACCAGTTGTTCAGCCACACGCTCAATTGGACTTGAAAATACGTCACTAACAAAATCAGAGCACTGCCACATACGGCCCACCAATACCACTTGTTTCGATCAATAAAGAACCAGGCGGCGCAGAACAGTACGGTTGCCAAGACGATAAACTGATAAACCCACACTTTGTCTGGGTTTAGAAAGGGTGGGCGTTGTCCCTCGACGCCGGGCAGCGCTTCTCGCATGAGGCTAAAGCTGGATGCCATACCATCAGCAAAGCCGTGCCAAATACCTAAACAGATCAGAAACCAAGCGACAGCAGAGAGAAAAAACAGCTTGGGTCTGGGGAAGAAAGATCGGAACATGTTTTCAAGCCCAATAGTTGGAATGATTGGAAAATTGCCGAAACGTCAGAGCCGGCGTTGGTACTTAGTCTAGTGCGGAACGGGCAAGTTCGCTCAATTGCAGTTTGTGGCGTATCTGAGAATATTCCTCTGGGGTTGGGAGGTGCTTTTTAGATACACTAAGGCCTTTAAACAACGTCGGATTCTCAATGGCTCAGTACGTCTACACCATGAATCGGGTCGGCAAAATCGTGCCCCCGAAACGTCAGATTCTGAAAAACATCTCCTTGTCGTTTTTTCCGGGGGCAAAAATCGGTGTTTTGGGACTAAACGGGGCAGGTAAATCGACCTTGCTAAAAATCATGGCAGGGCTGGATACCGACATAGAGGGCGAAGCTAGGCCTATGCCCGGCATCAATGTTGGTTACCTTGAGCAAGAGCCTCAACTCGACCCCTCGAAAACAGTGAAAGAAGTTGTCGAGGAGGCCGTGAGTGAATTGAAAAACGCGCAAGCTGAATTGGACAAAGTCTATGCCGCTTACGCAGAGCCTGACGCAGATTTTGACGCCTTAGCTGCCAAGCAGGCCAAACTTGAGGCCATCATAGAAGCCTCAGATGCACACAATTTGCAGCATCAAATGGATATTGCGGCTGATGCGCTCCGGCTTCCACCGTGGGATGAAAATGTCGCGCACCTTTCAGGAGGCGAGAAGCGCCGTGTAGCGTTATGTCGGTTGCTACTTTCCGGCCCGGATATGTTGCTACTCGATGAACCCACCAACCATCTGGATGCCGATTCGGTCGCCTGGCTAGAACATTTCCTTCATGACTTCAACGGTACGGTGGTTGCGATTACCCACGATCGTTATTTTCTAGACAACGTGGCGGGCTGGATCCTTGAACTAGACCGAGGGCATGGAATTCCTTATGAAGGAAACTATTCCGGTTGGCTTGATCAAAAATCGAATCGTCTTGAAATGGAGTCCAAGCAGGAGTCCTCACATGCGAAGGCAATGAAGGCTGAATTAGAGTGGGTAAGGCAAGGGGCCAAAGGCCGTCAGTCTAAGTCTAAAGCGCGATTGCAGCGATTTGAGGAGATGCAGTCACAGGAATTTCAGAAGCGCTCAGAGACGAATGAAATTTACATACCACCGGGCCAGCGTTTGGGCGATAAAGTCATAGACTTTGAAAACGTGACTAAGTCATATGGCGATAGAGTTCTTATTGAAGATCTCTCGTTTAGTATGCCCAAGGGAGCCATAGTCGGTGTTATTGGCGGCAACGGCGCCGGTAAATCAACTTTATTTCGAATGCTAATGGGGCGGGAGCAGCCCGATTCGGGCACGATCACGCTTGGCGAAACAGTCCAGCTTGCTTACGTCGATCAAAGCCGTGATGATTTGGATGGTGACAAAACGGTTTTTGATGTGCTCGCAGAAGGCAGTGATGTTATTTCTATCAACAATTATGAAATGCCAGCTCGTCAGTATGTTGGTCGATTTAATTTTAAAGGCAGCGATCAACAGAAGTTTGTAAAGGATCTCTCTGGTGGGGAACGTGGAAGGTTGCATTTGGCCTTAACGCTCAAGCAGGGCGCCAACGTATTGCTGCTCGATGAACCTTCAAACGATCTAGACGTTGAAACGCTTCGCGCCTTGGAAGAAGCCCTATTGGATTTCGCCGGATGCGCCATTGTCATCTCACACGATCGCTGGTTTTTAGATCGGGTTGCGACACATATTCTGGCTTACGAGGATCCAAGTGAAATAAATTTCTTCGACGGAAACTATACCGAATACGAGGCAGACCGACGTGAACGCTTAGGTGAGACAGCCACTCAGCCTAAACGCGTAAGGTATAAAAAACTGGCGAACTAAAAGGTTCTCAGTAGTAGATGGTTGATTCAGATTTACAACAGTTTTTTAAAGGCTTCGAGAAGTAAAAATTATGTTGACTGAACAGGATTTAAATGACAAAGGTATCAAAGCAACCATTGCTCACCATCCATTGGTGCAGCACAAGTTGACATTGATGCGACGGCGTGAACAGTCATCTTCAGCGTTTCGCTCACTGCTGCGCGAAATATCCTGGTTGTTATGCTACGAAGTGACGCGTGATTTGCCTCTGGAGAATCTACCTATTGAAACGCCTGTGGAGGCGATGCAAGCACCGGTGTTAAAGGGAAGGAAACTGGCGTTTATTTCTATTTTAAGGGCAGGCAACGGCATGTTAGACGGCATGCTCGATGTCATCCCTTCAGCGCGAGTAGGCCATGTCGGTTTATATCGCGACCCAGAGACATTGCAAGCCGTAGAGTACTATTACAAAGTGCCTAGCCATATGGAAAGTCGACTTATCGTTGTTGTCGACCCGATGCTTGCCACCGCAAATTCAGCGATAGCCGCAGTACAGCGTTTGAAGGATGGAGGCGCTAAAGACATGCGTTTTGTTTGCCTGATATCCTCCGCTGAAGGGATTAAAGCCTTCAATGAAGCACATCCGGATGTGCCGGTTGTGACAGCAGCTGTTGACACTCGTTTAAATGAACACGGCTATATTGTCCCGGGGCTTGGCGACGCTGGTGATCGTATCTTCGGAACCAAGTAGAGGTTTAACGATGTCACCGGTACATTCAGCATCTGAGGGACGTAGGGAACGACGTACCCGGCGAGGTCGAAGAGCTGCTCTTGCGCCTGGTAGTTTTGAACAAAAGCCTTTTGCGCAACCGGTACGTGGGCGAAACCGGCCGATGGACGTTGCTTCAGCAGATGAGCTTGAAGCTCTTCATGAAGCTTCGCTACGTTTGCTACGTGATACTGGTATTGCCGTCCTTCATGATGAAGCCCGTGAGATGATGGCGAATGCCGGTGCAGAAATTGGAACGGATGGCATCAGGGTTCATTTTTCGCCTGAGCTAATCAATAAATTAATCAGCACAGTGCCCTCGCAGTTTACATTGCACGCGAGAAATCCTGCACACGACATTGTTATTGGTGGTGATTACTTAAGTTTCTTCATGATGGCGAGTGCACCGAATGCCTCGTGCATGGATAAAGGTCGACGCACGGGCAACCGTGAAGACTTTCAAAACTTCCTTCGTCTATCGCAACAACACAATGTGTTGCACGGTAACGGGGGGTATCCGTGCGAACCTGTAGATGTGCACGCTTCGGTGCGACATCTTGATTGTGTTTATGATTTGCTTACGCTCACGGATAAATCCTTTTGCATTTATTCCCTAGGGGCTGAGCGCAATCGGGACGCGATTGAAATGACCCGAATCGGCCGCGGCGTGAGTGTCGATGAATTCAAAACGCAGCCTTCTGTTTGGACCGTCATCAATACCAACTCACCACTTCAACTCGATATACCAATGATGCAGGGTATTATTGAGATGTCCTCGATGGGGCAACCCGTCGTCATAACACCTTTCACCTTGTCCGGCGCTATGGCGCCTGTGACGATAGCTGGTGCATTGGTCCAGCAGAATGCTGAAGCCTTAGCAGGAATAGCCTTTAGTCAAATCGTCAGAGCAGGCGCACCGGCGGTCTATGGTGGATTTACGTCAAACGTTGATATGAAATCAGGTTCCCCCGCGTTTGGCACGCCTGAGTATATGAAAGCGCAAATCATCGGCGGTCAATTAGCGCGGCGATATAATTTCCCCTACAGAACCTCGAATGTATGTGCAGCTAACACGGTCGATGCCCAGGCTGCCTATGAAAGCGTTTTCTCTCTGTGGGGCGCTATAAACGGTGGAATGAATATGCTTAAACACGGTGCTGGCTGGATGGAGGGAGGGCTGTGTTGCTCGTTCGAGAAAACTATTCTAGATATCGATTTATTGCAAATGGTTACAGAGTTTTTGACTCCACTGGATTTCAGTGAAGCCTCCTTAGCAGTCGATACCATCACGGAGGTAGGACCTGGTGGCCACTTCTTTGGAACAGACCATACACAACAACGCTATAAAGATGCTTTTTACTCTCCGGTGCTCAGCGATTGGCGCAACTTTGAAAGCTGGTGTGAAGCAGGCCAACCCAATGCCATGCGAAAGGCCAACAGAATTTGGAAAGAACGGCTTGCTACTTACGAAGAACCGGCCTTTGATATTGCAGTTAAAGAAGAGCTGGAAGCATTTGTGCAAAAGCGTAAAGAGACCGGTGGCGTAGCTACCGATTTTTAAGATCACTAAGCGTGAGAGTCCGATGTCTTTGTGGGACGGAAAAAGCTTCTTATTCTTTGTGAAATTATCAACTACCCATATTACCAAAGGCAGCTGTTGCCTGAGTACCGAGACCAATGAGCAGAAAACCCAATTTCCTGATTCTTATGGTCGATCAACTCACAGGCATGTTCTGGGAGAATGGACCGGCTGATTTTCTTGATGTACCCAATCTGCGTAAACTGGCTGATCGCAGTGTAAATTTTTCGAACACCTATTCGCCAAGCCCGTTGTGTACACCGGCGCGTGCTTCTTTCATGGCCGGTATGTTGCCTTCCTCGACTACCGTATATGACAACGCGGCGGAGTTTCCCTCTAATCTCCCCACCTTTGCACATTACCTTCGCGCTGCTGGCTATTACACCGCTCTTAGCGGAAAGATGCATTTCGTCGGTGCGGACCAACTGCATGGTTTTGAAGATCGCCTTACTACCGATATTTACCCTGCGGATTTTGGCTGGACACCTGATTGGCGAGTACCCTTTGAGCGGGTTGATTGGTGGTATCACAATTTATCGTCTGTCACTGAGGCCGGAGTTGCATTAACGTCTAATCAGCTAGAGTACGACGATGAAGTGGTCTACCATGCTAAGCGTTGTTTACTTAACATTGCGCGCAAGCGCGACGACAGACCCTTTTGTTTGACCGCCAGTTTTACTCATCCACATGATCCGTATACAGCGCGTCCCGAATACTGGGATAGATATGAGGGCGTTGATATTCCTGATCCGGTTGTACCCGCCTTGGAAACAGGGGCGCGTGACCCTCATAGCCAGCGCATTCATGATGCGGTTGATGCCAATCGATTTGTAATAACCGATGAGCATGTTAAAAATGCCCGTCGTGCCTACTGTGCGAACATCAGTTACCTTGATGATAAAATCGGCGAGCTACTAGCGACTCTGGAAAGCTCTGGCTTAGCTGATGATACCGTCATCGTGTTTGTTTCTGACCATGGCGACATGCTAGGTGAACGAGGCCTTTGGTACAAAATGAATTTTTTCGAAGGCGCATCACGCATACCTTTGTCGTTTGCGGCACCGGGGAGGTTTTCACCGCGCAACGTATCTATGCCTTCAACAGCCATGGACGTCTTGCCAACGTTGCTGGAGCTTGCAGGCATAGATCACTCGCAACTTGCTATGCCGCTGGATGGACAGTCGCTGGTGAGTGCTGCATTGGGTCATGAACAAGCCGACAGAATGATTGCAACCGAATATATGGCGGAGGGTTCTGTCGCTTCCATGATTATGTTAAGGCAGGGGCCTTGGAAGTTCATTCATTGTGAAGCTGATCCCGTGCAATTATTTAATCTAGATGAAGATCCCAATGAATTAAATAATCTGGCTGACACTGCCAGTCATGCAGTGACTCTCAAGCGATTTATCGATGCTATGAAGGAACGCTGGAATCTTGATGTACTAGACGACGATATCAGAGAAAATCAGCAACGCAGAATCGTCTGCTACCAAGCCCTAAGACAGGGTAGGTACACGCCTTGGGATCACCAACCAGTACAGGACGCCTCTGAAAGATTTATGCGTAATCATCTCGATCTCAATGATGTAGAGGCGGGCAGTAGAGTGCCTGTTCACCCACTCACGCCACCTATGAATCACGGCAGCAATTAGCACAAATAGACTTTATGAATGATATCGATTACATCATCGTTGGAGCAGGCTCAGCTGGCTGCATATTGGCTAACCGGCTTTCTGAAGATCCTGCGGTAAACGTCGTGTTGCTTGAAGCAGGTGGGTCTGACAACAGTATTTTTGTGCGAATGCCCACGGCGTTGTCCATCCCGATGAACATGCCGCGTTTTAATTGGGGGTTTGAATCCGAAGCGGAGCCCGGCCTAGACGGTCGTCGGCTGGACTGCCCACGAGGCAAAGTGTTAGGCGGATCATCATCTATAAATGGAATGGCTTTTGTGCGGGGGCATGCTTGCGATATTGATGAGTGGGAGTCTGCAGGTGCCAGCGGTTGGAATTACGCCAATTGTTTGCCGTACTATAAAAAGCTAGAGTCGTGGCATCACGGTGAAGATCGATACAGAGGAGGTGATGGGCCGGTGGGTGTTAACGCTGGAAATGATATGCGCTTAAATCCTCTATATCAGGCGTTTATAGATGCTGGTCAAGATGCCGGTTATCCGTTTACAGCTGACTACAATGGCTTCCAGCAGGAAGGCTTTGGCCAGAAGCATATGTCGATTCGAGATGGAGTGCGTGCTTCATCCTCCCGCAGCTACCTGGACCCTGTTCGCTCCCGACCTAACGTAAAAGTGATATCCCGAGTTCATGTGGATAAGCTCATTATGGAAGGCAAGCGTGCGGTGGGTGTTCAATACATAACCGCGAATCGCACGCTGAAACTCTTCAGTCGTGCAGAAGTCATTCTTAGTGCAGGATCTATTGGTTCTCCGACTATTCTTCAGCGTAGCGGTATCGGCCCGGCTTCAACGCTTGAAAGTGCTGGTATCGATGTTGTTGTCGACTCTGCCGGTGTCGGAGAGAATTTGCAGGATCACCTGGAAGTTTATTTTCAATACGAATGTACACAGCCTGTATCACTTAATCGAGAGCTCTCTTGGTGGCGGAAAGGGCTCATCGGCACACGCTGGGTTTTGACTAAGAAAGGTTTAGGCTCGACCAACCATTTTGAGTCTTGTGGTTTTATTCGTTCCAGGGCTGGCTTAAAATCCCCTAACATCCAATACCATTTCCTGCCCGGCGCCATGCGATACGATGGGCGTGCCGCGTTTGCCGGAGATGGCTTTCAGGTGCATGTTGGACCTAACAAGCCTAGCAGTCGAGGTCGGGTAACAGTGACGTCTGCGGACCCTATGGCTTCTCCGAGTATACGGTTTAATTATCTGCAGCACGAACAAGACAGGCAAGACTGGCGGGATTGTATCCGGCTGACCCGTGAAGTTCTGCAGCAGCCCTCGTTAAATCAGTTCCGCGGCAATGAAATACAGCCGGGTATGCATATTGACTCGGATGACAGTATCGATGCGTGGGTTAAGGCCAACGTCGAGAGCGCTTACCATCCGTCTTGCAGCGTCAAGCTTGGCGCGGACGATGATCCCATGGCTGTTTTGGACAGTGACTGTCGGGTGCGAGGGTGTGAGGGACTGCGCGTGGTGGATTCATCGATTTTCCCTGTCATCACTAACGGAAACTTAAATGCCCCCAGTATGATGGTAGCCGAGCGTGCGGCGGATCTCATTCTGAACAAGCATTTGCCCGCTGAGGATGTTCCTGTGTGGGAGCCTGATGATTGGGAAAACAGTCAGCGCTCTGCAACCGGACACGAGCGCTGACATTCATTTAACTAGGGCTTATTATTTTATTTCCAGAAGCTCAACTTCGAAGACGAGCGTCTCACCGGGGCCGATGGCCTGGCCGGCACCGCGATCACCATAGGCGAGATCGGAAGGAATAACGAATCGATACTTGCTGCCTACGTTCATCAGCTGGAGACCCTCTGTCCATCCGGGGATAACGCCTTTCAAAGGAAACTGCGCCGGTTCGCCGCGAGCAATTGAGCTGTCAAATTCAGTCCCGTCAATAAGGGTGCCTACGTAATGCACGCTTACGGTGTCGTCAGCGGTGGGCTTGGCCCCCTCAGCTTCGGTTAAAACTTCATATTGCAGCCCGCTGTCGGTGGTCATAACACCTTCTTTTTCTTTATTTGCAGCAAGATAATCAGTGCCTTTCTGAGCAGCCGCCGCAGACGCATCTGCAGCAATACGCTGCTGCCGAGCTTCCAGCGCAGCCTGAGCCTCTTCCAACGTCATTTTCGTTTCGTCACCTGCGTGCTGAGCTTGCATGGCTTGAATAAGGAGATCGAGATCGAGTTCACCATACTGTTTTAAGACGCGGTCACCGATCATAAGCCCTAGGCCATAGCTGACTTTTGCTTGTTCGCTTTCCAAGTTTGTCTCTTGTGCGAATGAAGGTGTTGTTAGCAGGCTGGATAGAATCAGCGTGGTAGCGCTGGCAAGTAAAGTTTTTTTCATCTGGTTGAGAAATCCTATCAATGTGTTGTTTGGTTATTGATTGCGCGCACTATGTCATAAATCGTCTGGCAATGCGCCGGTCAAATGGACGCCTAAGCTATCATTATCAGCCTCATTAAGGGCACTCCAAGGAGCGACGTTACTTGATCGCAAGAAGTGTTGCGCAGCTATGTATTCAGTATGCTCCGACAGGAGCGTGTTCACTCTGTCTTCTAAATGCTCTGGATAAGTCGCTAAAACATCCCTTTGATGGCCCTCACATCTGATTAATACTGTTTGCTGCATATCTAGGATAGACCCTGAGAATGCAGCTGTGTGACGTTCCACGCATTGATACCAGCGGCTCAACGTGGCCTGCTGCTCGCTGTGTTTGTGGGTTTGCGTTATAGAGCAGGCACTGCAAAGTACCGTAAGGGCGATTACAGAGAGCGTTCGTACAAAGAGACTGGCTGACATCGGTTTCCCTCAAACGGGCATCCGGTAATGAGGACGCAACAACCATCGAATTTCAAAGTGATGCGTTGCTATCGGCGGGATGATCCGATTTTCGAGAGGTCAACTACGGTGAGGCGGCGGAAGTCAGGTTTGTTATTGTTTTTTTGTGATTTAGCTAGCGTTTAGGAGGCGTCACGGGTCGCTGCGCGCTGTAAAAAAATTGTAGGTGTTAACTCACGTTTTTAGCGTTTTTTCCGTGCGCGCTCTGCCGCACGCTCCTGTGCTTTGCGTTCTTTGCGCGCTTCTTTTTTTGCCAGCGCCTTGGCAATGCGTTCTTGGGTTTCTTGTATTTCTTTTGCCCGCATGGTTGGAGATTCAAGAGTGATTCTGCCCAGCAGGCCGTCACGAAATTCTTGTAACAGTAGTCTGCCAGCACGATCGAAATCCACTAACGCACCCGCACCGAGACAACCGCGTTTACGGCCTATTGCCTCAAGGGTTTCCACGCTCTCATCTATCGGCAAGTCCTCGCCGTATCGTGCTTTCAATGCATCGCCGTATTCAACGCATAAGTGATCGAGTAGATGGCTTGCTACCTCTGAGCTGTCCATGGCTGTATCCCTTATAGCGCCGGTGGCAGCCAGCCTAAATCCGCTTGCCTCATTTTCAACCTTGGGCCAAAGTACCCCTGGGGTGTCTCGCAAGTTCCACGAGTCCGTCAACACAATCAGTTGCTGTCTTTTTGTGATTGCCGGTTCATTGCCGGTTTTTGCAACGACCTTACCGGTGAGTTTGTTGATTAAAGTAGATTTTCCAACATTCGGAATACCCACGACCATTGCAACGCGAGACTTTAATCGAGCGGATTGGCTGGGCGGGGCGAGTGCTTTCAGACGCGCCGGAATTTCCTTGTACCTATTGGCATCTTTGATCGAGATCGCCAAAGCGTCCCGTTGATCATCGGAAGTAAAAAAATCTAGCCATTCGTCAGTTGCCCGTGGATCGGCTAAATCGGATTTAGTGAGAACGCGAAGTACGGGTTTCTCACGGGCGATGTCAGCCAACATCGGGTTTTCACTGCTCCAAGGTATTCGCGCATCCAAAACCTCCAAAATGACGTCGATTTCCGGAAGCACTTTGGCCATCTCTTTGCGGGCCTTGTGCATGTGCCCGGGAAACCACTGAATTGACATTGATAGCGGTATTAGTTTGAGGGAGTTTTGTTGAGCGCGATGTAATCAGCGTAGATGACAATTTTCCGTTCACGGTAAAGGCCGCTTATCGCTTTTTTGAAATTCTTTTTACTCACTTGGAATACGGCCTGAATAGCGTCGGGTGAGCTCTTATCACTTAACTTGCAAATGCCGTTGTTTACTTCCAAATAGGCCATTATTCGAGCAGATAACTCGGGTTTTAATTCCTTGGCACGCGGTTGTAAGGTCAAATCGATACGGCCGTCGTGACGAACTCGCTTTACATATCCGTCATGTATTTCACCCACTCGAATGGATTGAAAAATCTCATCCTTATAAAGTAGCCCGATGGCCCGGTTGTCGACCACAGCCTTAAGGCCCAGATCTGTTCTTTGATAAATTAGCAAGGAAACAGCCTGCCAGGGTTTGAAGTCATCCGTGGTTTCGGGAAGGTGATGATCCAATCGACTGCTAGCGGCAAGGCGGCCAGAGTTGTCCTGATACACCCAAACACTTTCGTAGCGTCCGATTTCCAATGGGCGGCGCTGCTCAGCAAATGGCAGCAGCAGGTTCTTTGACAAACCCCAATCAAGAAATGCACCCGCGTTTGTAATATCCACCACTTTGAGAGATGCACATTGCCCGCGTTGTACTAGGGGTTTTTTTAAGGAAGCCATAGGGTTACCACGGCTATCGTTGAACAGAAATACCGTCAGCAACTCGCCCGTTTGGGCATAAGGGGCCTCACTGGAATCCATCAATACGGGGCCGAGCTGCTGCCCGTCCAGAGTTATGTGCTCGCGATTGATCTCTTTGACGAGGAGTTCAGATGTGTAGCCAATTTCTAACATGCGCGCAGTGTAGGCGGGTGACCGACGATATGCCAGTGATGATACGCGTGTAGCGTTATCATGTGACATCTAACATTATTAATACGGTCAAAGTCTCTGCTACCGATGTTGTCACCCTTGCTGCCCACTTCCTACCCTCACAGTTCAGAACAGCGCAACATCGTACTAGCGCCGATGGAGGGGGTTATAGACGCCCCGATGCGTCGGTTGCTGACGGGGATTGGCGGGTACGCTCGTTGCGTGACAGAATTTATCCGGGTCACTGATGTGCTGTTACCTGAGAAAGTGTTTTTTAGACTTTGCCCTGAACTGCTGGAAGGGGGATGTACTGAGCACGGGGTTCCTGTATACACACAGCTACTGGGTAGTGAGCCTGCGGCCTTGGCGAAAAATGCTCTGCGCGCGGTACAGTTAGGTGCGCCCGGGGTTGATCTCAATTTCGGTTGCCCTGCGAAAACGGTCAACAACAGTATGGGTGGATCGATTTTACTCCGGACGCCGTCCCACGTAGCAGACATCGTGAAAGCTGTTAGAGACAGCGTTCCAGCCCACATTCCCGTGACGGCAAAAATACGTTTGGGATATGAAAACAGCGACTCGCTAGAAGAGATTGTAGAAGGTATTAAGGACGCCGGAGCTACCGAGCTTGCGATACATGCGAGAACAAAACTCGACGGGTACAAACCACCGGCTTGGTGGTCAACCGTGCGCTCTGTGGTCTCGGAAGGTGATAGATACACTTATATAAACGGCGAAATTTGGACGGTAAATGATTGTGAGGCGGCCATAAACGCCAGTGGATGTACCCACGTAATGCTGGGAAGAGGTGCATTGGCAGCTCCGGATCTGGCGTTGAGGATTCACGCAGCATCTCGGGGTGTGGCCATTGAGCCCCTTGACTGGGTACATGTGTCGTATTTAGTGGAGGCGCAGTTCTTGCGCTCTGACAGCCAAAGCCCACGTCATGTGGGTAACAGAACAAAGCAATGGTTGGCTTATTTAAAGCGAAGCTATGATCACGCTCAGGAGCTATTTAGCCGAATTAGAACATTGCACGAAGTGTCAGAGATTCAACGCGCCTTCGGCGAACATAGGGCGTGGTTAACGTCTAACCACTAGATAGATCGTTTTGCTTAACAAGGCATCCGATTGATGGATCGTTGCTGACATTAAAGGAGGGGTGGTCCCTCGAGATTGCATCAATGGTTTTAGCCATTTTGCTTAACCATTTCCTCGTGAAATTGCGTTGCTGTTGTGAAAATGTGCTAACGAGTGTGAGCGTGGTGCTTCGCCACAAATCACGAATCGATTGCCACTCCTCAGGGTGCGCTATTTCCAGTAGTGTCCATAGCGTGCTGATGTGCTTTAAGAGAGCCTCATGGTACTCAGGGTTTTCCTGATTACGAGCAAGTAAGAAAAAGTGTTTATTCCACTCAGATGACAGGGCGTAATACTCTTTGCGTAAGCTCACTTGCTGAGCCAAGCTGTCTTTTAGTATGTCTTGCTGTGCACTGGAGAGGTTCAGGCCGAGCCTATCGGACCATTTAACTATGTTTTTCAATCGTCGTTCAACGCGTTCATCTTGTGTTTGTCCTGCGTAGCGTTCTTGGTTTTTTTTTCGTTCGCTGTTAAATCGTTGCTCAATAAAATCGATTTGTTTGTCCGACAACGATCGAATCAATTCGGTGGAATAGTTGATGGGATGACACTGCCTGAAATTGGTAAAAAATTGCTCTAAATTATCTGCCCACCGATCGACGTCGGCTTGGCGGGTAGCTCCTTTCTCTCCTACCGACTGAGCGATTTCGCCTAAAAACGCCGCATATTTCGGCATTTCACTTTGTCGATGCCATACGTGGAAGGTTCCTACGGATTGCTCAAAAGCCTGAACCTGCGACTTATTAAAATCCCCCAGCTTATGGAATTCGGTTCGCATCTGATCATCTAGGCGGTTGTACAGAGGGCCGATGATCAACTTGCTATTGGTACACCCCGTCACTAAGAGAGCGACAGTCAAAAATGCGACGGAGCGCAAAGTTCTGCGTCGACTTACCCGCTTTTCAACGATCGAATGGATTCTAAGTACCGTTTGTGGGTGTTTCTGCGTCTCCCACGAGCGAGCATCAATAGGTATCATGGAAAGACTTTCCAAAACTAAAAATAACTGGATCAGGAGTTTTTACCATGTCAGATTCTTCCCTGCCTGAGAGTCTCAAGGATGAGTTGAGCGACGGCAAAGCGGGTCCGGGAAAGGTGGTAGCTTTTCATTACGATTTATACGATGCGTCGGCTAAAAAAATAGAGTCTTCTAAATCAGGAGACCCAGTATTGTTCCTTCACGGTGAACGTGGCGTGTTGCTGGCCTTGCAAGATGCATTTGTCGGTAAAGTGGCTGGAGATGATTTTTCCATAACCATACCTCATGAGAAAGCCTACGGACGTCATTATCCGGACAGGGTTCAGCGCTTGTCACGTAAAAAAATAGACGGTGGAAAGCAGCAAATGTTCCGTACCGGGCAAATAATCACGATCCGTGGGGAGCATGGGCCTAGTCCAGCCACTGTCATTAAAGTCGGTAAATTCAACCTTGATGTGGATATCAATCACCCGCTTGCAGGGGTCGATCTCACCTTCGATGTAAAGATAGAATCGGTTCGAGACGCCTCAGAAGATGAGATCGCCCACGGACATGCTCACGGTGTGGGCGGTCACCAGCATTAGTTGTTAAAACGCTAATAGTTGTCTCGCCTCTCATTCAACGAACAATTCAACATTGAAACATCGCAACAGGAGAACGCATCATGCGTCTATTGAAAAGAGTTTCTTGTTTCCTAACAGGTTTCTTCGCTGTTCTGCTTTTAGCAAGCTGTGTTCAGAACCCGGTTACAGGCAAAAAAGATTTTCTGTTGGTGTCCGAAGACTGGGAACTCCAGGTCGGCGCTCAACAGTATTTACCGTTGCGACAGTATCAAGGCGGAGACTATGTCGTTGATCCCGGTGTACAGGCTTATGTCCGTTCAATCGGACAGCGATTGGCAGCTCAGAGTGATCGTAAGTTACCTTACGAATTTCATGTCATCAATAACTCAACCCCCAATGCGTGGGCACTGCCTGGTGGAAAAATAAGTATTAATCGCGGCTTGCTTGTGACGCTTAAGAATGAATCTGAATTAGCTGCTGTATTGGGGCATGAGATCGTTCATGCGGCTGCCAAACACGGTGCGCAAGGTCAAACACGCGGCATCGGTCTCCAGCTTGGGGTGCTTACGGCCTCCGTCGTGGGCGCCCGAGAGGGATATGGACAACAGGCGCAATTACTATCGAGCGTAGGTGCTCAAATTATTAACAGCCAATATGGGCAGGGCGCTGAATTGGAGGCCGATCACTTTGGCATGACGTACATGTCTCGAGCTGGATTTGATCCTCAGGGTGCTGTGGGTTTGCAGAGAACCTTCGTTGAATTGTCCAAAGGGCAGAAGTCCAACACGCTATCGCGTTTGTTTGCTAGTCATCCGCCATCGCCCCTTCGAGTGCAAGAAAATATAAAAACGGCAAAGTCATTAGCGCCGGGTGGAATTGTCGGTGAAGCAAGCTACAAGAAAGCGATGGCACGCCTCATTAGTTCTCAAAAGGCTTATGAGGCTTATGAGAGAGCACAGGTAGCGTTTAAGAATGAGAAAATTTCGGAGGCGTCCTCGCTATTGAACACGGCTATCAAGCTAGAGCCTAGAGAAGCGCATTTTCATTCATTACGAGGAGATATTGCGTTAACTCAAAATAGATTAAGTACCGCTAAACGACATTTTGATAAAGCAATTGGTTTGAATCAGAAGTTTTATCATTACTACCTGCAGCGTGGAAAGATATTTGAACAATTAAATAACACTAAGGCTGCGCAAGCAGACTATGCCACGAGTATGAAACTATTGCCCACAACAGCTGCGCAATTGGCGCTCGGCCAGTTTGCTGAGCGACAGGGGAAATTGCAGGTTGCAAAACGATATTACGCCATGGCATCCCAGGCAAGCGGGGAGGATGCGCAAAAGGCCAAAGCAGCTCTCTTGAGACTAGAGCCTCCGCAAAAAAATGATTCCAGACTATTGGTTCGCCAAGGACTCAACCGAAACGGAAATTTCGTTATCGAACTCATTAATCAAACCTCTCGTCCTGTTTCGAATGTGCAGCTGGGGCTACGAATGAACAAGACTGCACCGCAGCGCGTACAAACACTGCGCAACACCATACCGGCGGGGAAGAGGTACATATTCGACACAGGGCAAAATATGACTCGAAGCGTCGCCGATCAAATTACGGTAGTGATTCTCAAAGCTGAAATAGCAGGGTAGGGACCGGCAGGAATGCAAGTGTATGCTGCACATCGATCACTATGTGCGCTGCTGCTTTCCTTTACTGCGCTGGCTTTTCAAATTGAACTTACTGCAGCAGTCACCTGAGAAACTGGTTATTCGTTGTCTTGGTGACTGCTGCATGTGGCGTTTGCCTTGTTTAGTTTGCATTGCTTAAAGGTTAGAACGCAAATAGCTTAGCTTATATAACTTTGCAGATCAGGTAAGGATGACACGCGGACGTCCGTCATTTCAGGCCATGCATACTGCGCGGTCACGTCTAAGTGCACACTAGTCACTCCAGCTCGGCGACCGGCTTCCAAATCGAATAGGTAGTCTCCCACCATCACTGTTTCGTTCTCGTCTGCCTTCCAGTGTTGCATTAATTGAATGACACCTGCTGGGTGTGGTTTAGGTTCGCAACAGTCACGACTGACTATGGTGACAGGCTCGAAATAATCATCTATCCCGCAGGCTTTGAGCGTTGCCTCGGCGATTTTTTTACCGTTGCGTGTGAGGATACCCACTTGTGACCCTGTAGATACCAGGTGATCTAAGAGCGCGACACAACCTGGCTGTGGTGTCGCATCATCTGCCATTCTGAGTTCCATCGCATCTAATTCACGATGCTTTTGCAAAGCGCTCTCAGGATCTAAAGCGGCGAGTGCTTCCAGAATGGGAACTCCGGCTGGAAGCGACAACTCGGCTCGCATAGCGTCAAAATCGTGCATGGCTTCCGTGAGCGTTCCGTCCATATCAAAAATCCAGTAGCGTTTGTTTTTCAGTTCCATGGGTGTCTTTAGTGAGCGGGTAACGTCAAGCCCGGAAGGGAGGCAGGCCTTGCTGCGTTGTACAAATCATACGCGTAATATTTGTTCGCAGATTTGTCTACGCCATTCTGGTTATCGAATATGTAGGCCTGTTGCTGCAGCTTTTTTTTGCCAGCCTGAATCTTAGTGTAAGGTTATAAAACGCTTGCTTGCGTGCCGGTTATGTGTGAAATGGATCATTGTTTTTCTAATCTAGTGCACGTGGTGACGGGAATGTTGGCAAAGAGAATTCGGGCTCTAGAGATTCACCGTATAATTGACTCATCTTTCAAGGCGGTAAATAAGCGATGAACACTAGAATCAGTAACTTGCGCAACTTGGTTGGAATGGGCTTGCTGTCCACAACGATTATGGGTGGGTCCATTGCTCAGTCCTCTGAGACAATACCCAAAGCCATGCTTGTTGATATGGCGCGCAGCCAGTATACAGTTCTGTGCGAATCTGAAGTGTTTGCAAGTTGCATGGGGTTCACCACACAGTCCTGCATGGAACTTTCAGATTCCGCCATTAAACAGTGTTTATTGCCCTTGCCGGAAGAAATTCCGCTTGAAGAACTCGAGAATAGCGCGCTGGAATCGTGTCCGAAAACAGTATACGCAGATGCAGGATTTACTGAAAAGAAGGCCGGTATCTGCTTCGATAAAGCGATGGAATCCGTACCTGGAGGGTAATTGTTTTAGGTAGGCTAAAACGAGGAAGGCACTCTCTAAATGAGAGTGCCTTGCGGGTTACCAGGTTTTGTTAATGCAATCGCTTAAAACTCATCCCAAAACTCATCCTGACCGCTAGCACGCTTAACCGTGTTGTTTGAAGACGGTTGATTTGCGGCTATTTGAGCGGGTGGGGTATTGGCTTTGCTAGATTGCCAAGATCCCTGGGGGATAACCTTCGCAGGTGGTAGTTCGCCAGGTTCAGGCTGAGATGTCATTTCTGTGTTGCCCCCTGTTGTTCCGCCAGAGAAGTAAGCGATTCTCGTGCTCATCACGTTGGCTTGAGCACTCATGGAACTACTCGTTTTAGTCGCTTCTTGAACCAAAGATGCGTTCTGCTGTGTCATGGAATCCATGTGAACCAAAGACTGATTAATCTGGTCTAGACCAATCGCCTGCTCATTAGTTGCTACAGAAATTTGACCAACGATATCTGTAAGCTCGGTTACGGAGGCAACAATCTCTTTGAGCTCATCACCCGCTTTTGTAACTAAACCCGTACCATCCCGAACTTTAGAAACACTGTCTTCGATCAGCTCTTTAATTTCTTTCGCAGCTGATGCACTTCGTCCAGCAAGCTGCCTAACTTCACTTGCAACAACCGCAAATCCTCTTCCTTGCTCGCCAGCACGCGCAGCTTCGACAGCAGCATTCAGTGCAAGTAAGTTAGTCTGAAACGCGATTTCATTGATAACACCAATGATGTCCGCTATACGTTCGCTTGAGGCATTGATATCCTGCATTGCGACAACGGCTTTCGAAGATACTCCACCGCTGTTGACTGCGATATCACGGGTTTTAATAGCAAGCTCATTGGCTGATTTAGCGTTTTCAGCGTTCTGCTTAACCGTACTCGTCAGTTCTTCAGTACTGGCTCCAGTTTGTTCAAGGTTACTGGCTTGGAGCTCCGTTCGTTCGCTAAGCCCTTGGCTCCCTTTAGTCAACTCTTGAGCACCCACACGAACGTTTTGTGCGATCTCCGCGGTCTCTTGAAGAATACCTCGAAGTTTTGTCCGCATTTTGACGAGCTGTGCGTAGGCGCCTTTTGCTTGTTCGTCACCTGGCTTGTTCGAAAGGTCTCCACTGGCAACCGCCTCCGCAATTTGAGACATGTCTTGTGGATCTCCACCCAGTAGATTGAACAGGTGACGACCCAAGTATATGGCGAAAATCGTGACGAATAAGCAACTCATTCCCACGACTATGATGGCAGTTTTCAACAATGCTGACACAGGCGCTAGCGCTTCAGTGGTGCTCACTCGTGTAATCGCTGACCATACAACACCGTCGATATCCAACGGTGTATAGGCCGTTAAGTATTCTTCACCATCGACCACTTCCGTGATGATCCCGTGCTCACCAGATTTCGCTAGCTTTGTAGCTTCTGACGAAAAAGTGGTTCTCAAGATCGAATTTTCTTCTTCGAATCGTGACTGCGATCGCATCAGGTTGTCTAAACCAACAATGAGCGCTTCACCAGATTCGGGGAATGCAGTTTCGCTGGTCATAATTTTGTTGATTTTACTCACCGGTAATTGGAACGCTAGCACGCCGATTGCATTGCCATTTTCATAAACCGGTGCGGCTACAAATGCTGCTGGTGCTGAAAACGATGGTGTGTAATTCTTGAAATCGACCATTGTGGTCGTACCTTCGGAAACGTTCAGCGCTTCACGTGTGACTTCCGCTAAATTGGAGTCCCTATAGGGGCCGTTGAACAAGCTCGTGCCGAAATCGACTTCTTTGTATACCGAATAAACAATATCACCTGTTTTCGCGTCGATAAGAAAAATATCATAGAAACCAAATTCTTCCAGAACGGCTGTAAATTCGTCATGGTAGGAATCGTGAAATTTCCCGTACGGCGTACTTGCATCATGTGTATGCAGATCATGTTTAGAGCCTACGGGATTTTGATTAGCTGAAATATAATGGTACTGAGCCATAAGACCGGCCGTATTGGTCGGCATATATTTCTCCGGGCTTCCAATTGCCGACGAGCTATCGCTGGCATCTTTCAGTCGGGGAATAAATTCTGTTCTATAGAATGTCGCAACGTCTGCCCTGACTTCGGACAAATCCTCGTTACTGTTTGCAATAGATCGGCTGCCTCTCTGATCAAGTAACCTAAACGAATCTGAAAAATCTCTCATGGCATGCTTAACCGTGGGAAATTTACTCATAGCTAGGTTTAGCTGGCGCGTATTGCCAAGATAATCTGTTAACTGAGTCTTCCGCTGTTGTACATCGGTTTCTAACCCTTGGAAAGTTGCCTGCTCAATAGACTGGCTTGCCTGTCTTTCAATTATTCCAAATGCAATTGCAAGCGGAAGGATGCCTGCAGTTAACATGCAGATAATAAGAAGAGGCTTCATTTTCATCATGGCGTGAGTTGTCTAATTCCAGGTTCAATCAGGGTTTTCGGCAGCTCGGCCTGATAGTTCAATTGAAAATGGTTACTACTCGAAATAGTGACGCCAGCAGGGTCTTGAAACATGTGACACGTGTTGAAACCTCAATAAGTTCTCTCATGAGCCGTTATTGCATGAAGATTGCTGCTAACCGTAGTCGGACAATCTGCGCCCGATATGCGTGGATTAGAAGACAACCGCGGTGAACGGGCTGGATACAGTTCGGAGCGGTTTTTATGGGACATATATGGGTAAATAGCGAATTGCACTATGGATGATGATCTAGAAGAATTTCGGCACATATTCCTTGATGAGTGCTCTGAGAATGTTGAGTTGTTAGAACGTGGTTTGATGCGCATGGACGAAGGCGAATCAGATGCGGACATCCTTAATGAGGTATTCAGAGCTGCTCATTCAATAAAAGGCGGTGGTGCGACATTCGGCTATCAGCCGATGGCTGAACTAACCCATTATATGGAGACTCTCCTTGATGAGATGAGGTCAGGGCGTCGTGAAGTTGTAGCGCCTGACGTCGACTTGCTACTAGAGGGGCTAGACCTGGTTCAGGCCATTCTGGTGGAGAGTAGAGAAACCAGTGAGAGTGCGGACCATGACGGCCGCATGGATCTCCAAAAACGATTACAAGCATCGGTTGATGAAGGCGAAACGCCTGAAGATACTGGTAGTGATCCTCAGAGCGCTGAAACCAGCACGAATGCAGAAACAGTGTGGGATATCGAATTTACCCCTAAGCAACCGTTTTTTCTGCGTGGGAACAATACGCTACTTTTAATTAGAGAGGTCATTCGATTAGGGGAGTGTCAGGTATCCTATAAACCTGAGTCAATACCGGCGTGGTCTGATTTTGATGGCAATACAAGTTATTTGTCTTGGCAGATCAGCCTAACAAGCTCAAGCTCGGAAGAAGAGCTAAAAGAAATATTTGAGTGGGTGGATACCGATTGTGAACTGTCCATTGTAAAGCGCGAGGAAGAGCCGGCGTCTGCGGTATCAGATGAGACGGTTACCCCCGCAACTGAAACTCCTGATCGGCCGGAACCCAAGTCCGCTGACGTCAGTGTGCTGAAGCCAGAGGCTAAGAAAAAAGCGGCAAAACCAACTTCAGGTCAAGACAACAAGCCATCGGGTGGTTCTGAATCCAGTTCCATCAGAATTGCCACTGACAAGATAGATCAACTTATCAACTATGTCGGTGAGCTGGTGATCACGCAGTCTATGCTGAGTCGCGTCTGTCAATCCAACGAAAAGATTGATGTGATCGAACTGCGAGAGCGGATGGCGGATTTAGAGCATCACACGCGAGATCTTCAAGAAAGCGTTATGCAAGTTCGAATGCTTCCAATATCGTCTGCTTTCAGTCGTCTTCCGCGGCTTGTACGTGATTTGTCCAAAAAACTTGGAAAAGACATCAATCTTGTGCTTGAGGGAGAGACAACAGAGCTTGATAAGACCGTTTTGGAACGGATGATCGACCCATTGGTACATTTGGTTCGTAACGGCCTGGATCATGGTCTTGAGACACCTGATGAAAGGGTGGCAAGTGGCAAGTCTCCTACGGGAACGTTAACCTTAAATGCCCGGCAAGAAAGTGGCAGTGTTGTTATTGAAATTACCGACGACGGTAAAGGGATCAATCCGGAAATCATTCTGCGAAAAGCACGTGAAAACGGCATCGTAGGTGATGAAGAACTGACTAACGATCAAATTAATCAACTAATTTTCGCTCCGGGCTTTTCGACAGCAGAGGTTGTGAGCGATGTTTCGGGTCGAGGAGTGGGCATGGATGTTGTTCGCCGAAATATTCTTGACTTAGGAGGGCGGGTCCATGTTTATTCAGAGTTCGGCTCTGGTACTCGAATTGAGATCAACCTGCCTTTGTCTCTGGCAATTTTGGACGGGCAACTCGTGGGCATCGGTGGTGAAACTTATGTCATTCCGGTTTTAAGTATTATCGAGACGCTAGAAGTTGCCAAAACAGAATGTGCAGATGTCCCAGGTAAGGGCGAGATATTCAAGTTCCGAGGAGCGTATCTTGATCTGGTGAGGACTTCATCGTACTTCAGATTATCTAACGCTGGCACCGGAAACTTGATTGTTGTAGTTGATACGCACGGAAAAACAATTGGCCTAGTCATTGATGAGGTGCTCGGGCAGCAGCAAGTTGTAATAAAGCCGTTAGATAAAAACTATCACGATATAAAAGGAATTTCGGGAGCCACAATCATGAACGATGGATCGGTGGCCTTGATTCTTGATCCGGCGAATTTTCATACGGCTACAAAATCTGCTAAAGCCGCTTAAAAAGAGATAAAAAACAATGTCTATTGAATCAGCTCAGACTGAAATTATCCATGGATCAGAAAACCAATACTTAAGTTTTCTGCTTAATGGCGAAGAATACGGTATCGAAATTCTTAATGTGCAAGAGATAAAAAGTTGGGTGCCCTGTACGCCTTTACCGCGATCTCCAGAATATGTTTTGGGTGTTATCAATCTTCGTGGAGCGATTGTGCCAATCGTGGATTTACGCGCAAAAATGAACTTACCCGCAGCCGAGATGACATCGACGACGGCGGTAATTATCGTCAGTGTCGAATTCGAGCAGAATGCCAGAACAGTAGGTCTCGTCGTAGACTGCGTTTCCGATGTTTATCAACTGATGCCTGAAAACATTCAGGCTGCAGATGAGGGACAACCTGTATCGGATCGACCAAGCTGTATTACCGCTTATGGCCACATTGAAAACAAGCTACTGATACTCATTAACTTAGAGCCGATCATTACCTCGACCCTTGAGGCCACTAAGGAAACTGACTAATGAGTGATCAACAAATAAGCGTGATTACGCTGCCAGAGACGTTTACCCAACCAGAGCTTGATGAAATAAAAGCGGATGTCGACAAGCAACTAGCAGAAAAACCGTCATTGCAGCTTGACTGTACAGCTGTCGGTAACTTTGATAGTGCGGCATTGCAGTTTCTAATTGTCTTCGCAAATAGCAGCTTTGCTGCTATTCCCAGTGTTGTCAACGCATCAAGCGCTATGCTTGAAGCATTGGCAGATATTGGTGTTCCAAATGAAGTTCTGAAAAAGCACTTTGTAAGTGTAGAAGATGGTTCGGAAAAAGCGGCATGAGCTTAGCCGCAACGTCTGTCTCACAACCTCTTTTGTCGGATGAGACGTTTGCATCTTTTCAGCAGTTAATTTCGAGACTTACTGGCATCAAGTTGTCTGATGCAAAGCGATTCATGTTTGTGAATCGGGTAGTCAAGCGACTAAGTGAGCTCCAAATAGACTCTTTTGAGGACTACTTAGAAGTAGTCTTAGATAGCAATAGTGTCGAGCGAGCTCATTTTATCAATGCGATTACCACCAACCTTACCTATTTTTTCCGTGAGCCTCACCACTTTGATCTAATCAAAGAGAAGTTGTTTCCATCATTTGCTAAAAACAAAAGCCCGACTGATCCTATACGTGTTTGGTCGGCGGGATGTAGCTCGGGGCAGGAGCCCTACTCGTTGGCAATTGCAGCCATGGAAAGTAGGGAAGAAATAATAAATCCTGTAAAAATATTGTGTACCGATATAGATTCGGAGATGGTAGCCCGTACTCGAGATGGTCGGTATAACAGTGAAGAGTTACGCGGTCTTGAAAGTCATCAAATCGATAGATGGTTTAAAAAAACCGGCTTAAATACTTGGGAAGCCGATGACTCGCTAAAAAAGCTCTTAGTATGCAAACAATTAAACCTGTTTGATGATTGGCCATTTAAGAAAAATGTAGATGTGATCATGTGTCGTAATGTTCTCATCTACTTTGACGCCGAAAATCAAAAAAAAATATTGAAAAAATATTCTGATTTTCAGCAAAAGGGGAGTTACCTGATTATAGGTCACTCTGAGACTCCTGATGGCATGGGTGCGCACTATAAGCGCATAGCCAATACGGTTTTTGAACGCTTATGAGTATGGAAACTAAAAAACAACGTCTGAAAGTTTTAATCGTAGATGATTCAGAGGCGTTATGCTTTTTTTTGAGAAAAGTTATTTCCAGTGACCCCGATTTGGAGGTTGTTGGCTATGCGTTAGACGCATACGAGGCAAGAGATAAAATTAAGTCGTTGCAACCAGATATATTGACTCTTGATATTGAGATGCCGCGGATGGATGGCATCACTTTCCTTAAAAATCTAATGCGGCTTCGGCCTATGCCGGTTGTCATGATTTCCTCACTGACATCTGCAGGCGCGGAAGTCACGCTAGATGCTTTGGATATTGGTGCTGTAGACTTTGTAGTAAAACGGCACCCGCAATCTGAAGAAGCTTTGAAGGAATATTGCGAAGAAATTGTTAGGCGAGTTAAGCAAGCCGGAAAAATAAATTTTCACAAGTCTATGGCATTAGATTCGTCGGGTGATTTGGTAAACCTCAGTGCGCATCTGGCAAAGGTAGTTGCTACTGTTCCTGATTCACAATCAAACCATCGGATCATAGCTATTGGATCATCAACGGGTGGGCCTGACGCGTTAAAGCAACTGTTGAGGGGGCTTCATGCCCCGGACTACACGTTACTGTTCGCTCAGCACATGCCTGAGACGTTTATGGAATCCTTTGCTGCACGCCTCGACAGTTGGTCTAGTTTTGATATTTCATTGGCGAATTCCAACGAACCTATCTTGCCTGGCCGAGGGTATGTTGCACCTGGCGATCATCACTTGGAATTGATTAATTCAGGAAATAAGCTTTGCACGATTGCTCGTAAAACCGATAGTGTTAATGGTCACAGGCCCTCCGTAGATGTGCTTTTTAACAGCGTTGCAGGTGTAGCGCCCACTGGCGCCGTTGGCATTTTATTAACAGGTATGGGGGGCGATGGCGCTTTGGGGCTCAAAGCTATGAGAAAAGCGGGCGGTTTAACCATTATCCAAGATAAGAAAAGCAGCGCTGTGTGGGGCATGCCCGGAAGGGCCCACGAGTTAGATGCAGCTGATGGAGTTATTTCGCTTCGACAGATTGGGCCATCGGTGAGCAACCTACTCAGCAAAGTTGCCTAACATTTTATAAAAACGTCGTTGCTACCTGTAGTTTAAATTGTGCGTGGCATTCAAAATTTCCAGTTTGGAGCACGCTTTTCTAGGAAAGCCCCGAGCCCCTCTTGCGCATCAGCACCCGCTCGAATGCTTGCGAGACGATTCGCAAGATTCTCTCTCAACGTCGCATTAGCAGGCTGACCAGTGACATCGTAAATTAGCTTTTTTGCTGCCGCTTGCGCTTGCGAACTGGCACTGAGTAAACGGCTAATGTGCGCTTCAAGGTGCTCGTCAAGCGATTCACTTGTGCACAGATCATGTATCAGACCAATTCGGTATGCTTCGCTGGCCTCTATTGTTTCACCGGTTAAAAAATACCGACGTGCAGCACGCGAACCGATAGCTCCCAGAGAGTATGGACTAATGGTGGCTGGAATAATGCCTAGCTTAACTTCTGAGAAAGCAAATCGCGCGGAGTCGCTCGCAACGACGATATCGCAGCAACACGCTAATCCGGTTCCACCACCTAGAGCAGCACCCTGTATCCTTGCAATAGTGGGTCTTTCAAAGCTGTTAACTGCCTCAAGCATATTTGAAAATGCCATTGCATCTTTACGATTCTGCAAGTCACTTAATTTTTCAGAGGCCTTCATCCAATGAATGTCAGCACCAGCGCAGAAGTGTTTGCCGGTTGCAGCTAGTACTAAAACACGCGTGTTTTTATCTAACTCATTGACAGAGTCAGTTAGCTCGTCAATGAAAACTCGATTTAGCGCGTTGTATGTGTCGGGACGATTCAGTGTAAGCGTTGTAACACCGCGAGTATCAGTAGTTGTATTAATATAATTCATTTTCAAATTATTCGATGCAACGCTAGCCTGTTCACCCAATGGTTAATGTTAACGGAGAGCCTGTAAGCTATGACGCCAAAGGCAATGACAATAGCCCACATCTGGCCAAACGCCGACCAATACCAAAACCCGAGGGCATAAGCTACGAAACCTATCCAGAAGGTTACAATTTGCCATTTCAAATGTGAGTGATACTGGGTGCCTTCAGTAGATTTCAGCGACATCGTAGAAATCAACATGCCCATTATGGCAGTAACCCCAAACAAAGGATGTAGGGCAAGCAGAATGATTCCAAGCAGTGATTTTTTTCTGGCTGTCTCCTCACTACTTTCTACGGGTGTCACGCTTACCAGCCGCCGCTCTGCAGCCAGCGTTCCATTTGGTCGAGTCTGTCGTTGCCCCAGAATTTTTCCCCGTTCACAATCATCATGGGGGAACCGAAAACGCCGTTAGCGATTGCAGATTCTACTTCCGAGCGCAGTAAGTCTTTTACAGCTTGTTCTGTTAGTGCCGAGGCCATCGTGGGGACGTCTATACCCATCGAACCTGCAACCTCTGCAATGATCTCGGGATTAGTAATATCTTTATTCTCCACAAAGTATGCGCGGTATACCTCATGGATGAAGTTTCCCGTCAGCCCTTGAAGAGATGCGTCCGTGTTTTCTCTTAGCCAAAGTGTTGCTCTGCAAGCAGCTACTGCACCAATGGGGAATTTCTCAGGGTGGCTGTAATTGAGCTTCTGCTCTCTTGCTGAACGGGTGAAATCCATTATTGAATATTCACCTTTAAGAGGTGCTTCTGTTAAAGGGGTTTGTCCCGTGACTTTAAACACCGCTCCCAACAGGATAGGGCGCCATACAATCGTATGGTCGTTTACCGCTGCAATAGACTCTATTCTTTCGCTAGCCAGAAAGCCGTAGGGCGATGAATAATCGAAGTAAAAATCTATGGTGTTTGACATGTCTCTTTCCTAATCCTTACTGCTTGCTGTGTTAATAATACGTGTTGTCACACTTCGCGAGTGATAAATGCGCGCCATACCTAAAGACGGTGCGGCAATGCCAATTCCCCCGCCTTCTAAATTCGATAAGGCAATTCGATTTCCTCTGGTACTGGCATGCCTAAAAATTTCAGTTGACCCATTTGTTTCACAGCCTTTGCCAGAAAGGTCGATATGACTGTCAGCTGTTTCCGCTCATCATTCGGGGTGTCATAGAGCTCAATCATTTCGCGTATATTATCTAAGGGCCAGCCAAGTCGATTTCCTGGAAGCGCTAATCTCAAACGCGTACGATCTGCTCTTGAAAAGACGCGTTGTTGGCCTCGTCTGGCCGGACGCAGCAGGCCTCCGTCTTCGTAAAAATGAATAGTTCGGGTTGTGAGGTCAAGTTCCTGTGCTAAATCAGTGATAGAGAAGACAGGTTCGGCGTCGTCAGCTTTAGCGCTCAAAGTCAACAGAGTAAGTTGACGTTAACGTCAACGTCAAGAGCGGACACCCTCAATAGGGTTTCCAGTAACGGAGTCTACTTGTGGCGGTTTTTTCGCTGGGACAGTTGACGGACTTACTTTTTGAAGTTGGGGGCAGTATCGTCGTAATCTGTAGATGAGTGCTAAAAAAGGGTAGTGTTTTAGGGCCGTAGACCATAAATCACGCTTTGTACAGCTAAAACCTAAGTAAAAAGTGCGCTTATCGACTGATGGTTGCTGTTTCGTGAACTATAATCGAGGCTTCTTTCTTACGAGTAAAGACAGACGCAGTGATGCTTGCCAGCCAACAAATGTTGCGCCTGCCCGCACACTACTGCGTGCACCGAGAGGCATTTGCGAGTCTCTCTAGGTGCCGGTCGGATCATCGAGTTGTGCAAATCTTATGTTGAGTCGTGGTGCCAAGCTGGGTCAGTCTTCCGACCGCGTTGCCCTGAAAGACGAGCGTCTGGTTTACCGCGCGTGTTCAACAGCATTTGCTCAAAGCATAGGCTGCCTCAGCGCTAAAGATGTTATAGGAAAGACTGACTTTGACCTTTTTCCAAGCGATGTCGCCCGTGAGCAAATGGCGCTTGATAGCCGAACTATCTATGCGGCTGAAGCGGACATTAGCACCATCAATCTAGGTCCGTCGGCCGATAGCCCTGATCCACGACACGCCATGATAGTGCGGACACCTGTTGTTGGTGAAGACAATAAAGTCAGAGGTGTTGATATAAGATTGCTGGGTGGGCCTGCAATTAATGCCCCTAAATCGGCTGTCTCTATCGATTACCAAACCCTTGTTAATGATGGCATACAAGGCAGTCTGATCATTTCCCGCGAAGCCATTTTATTTGCAAATGACAACGCAGCCCGCGTTCTTGGCTATCCCAGTGCGCAGTCCCTAATTGATAGCAGCAGAGTGTCGGACATATTCAGTGCCGCGGAGCATCAGAGAGCATTGGACATGATCGTGACTGATGCTTCCGTGCCTAGCTCACTGCAGCGTGTAAATCTTCAGGCCACATCGCGTACAGGTAGCCTTATCAGACTGATAGCTCGTGTGAATCACGTACAGTGGGGCGCATCCAGAGCAACATTGCTTTCGTTTGTTGATGTTGCCGTTTCAGATGCGCATCCATCGCAGTCGAATCAGCAAGCCATGGCCTTGCCTGCAGCTCAACTTGAAGAGCTAAAGCGTCTTCGTATCAACGAAATGCGCTACAGGCACTACGCCAGCGCTACCGCAGATTTTTTCTGGGAGATGGATTCGCAGATGGTTTTTCGTGTTGTATCCGATGTTCTGGCCGATATTCTGGGTATCCCGAGAGATCACATCCTGGGCAGAAGCCTCCAACAACTGTTGGATCACCCAGCCAACATCAATGAAGAACACTATTGGGATGAACATCTCAACCACCTTCAGGCGAGAGTACCGTTTCGTGATTTTGAATTCCGATGGTTGCACGAAGGCGAGACTCGGGTAATTCGCTACAGCGGTATCCCGGTATTTAATCGTGCTAAAGAGTTTGTGGGTTACCGAGGGGCAGGTTGCGATGTTACTGCGTCTGTTCGTTTGGCTGAAACGACGGCCTATCATGCGAATCACGATGCTCTGACGGGGCTGGTGAATCGCCGGTCGTTCGAAAGTACCGTCAATACGGCGCTGGAAACTTCCCGGCAAAATCGGCAGGCGCATGCACTGTGTTTTATGGATCTCGACTCGTTCAAGATCGTTAATGACACCTGTGGCCACCAGGCCGGCGACGAATTACTAAGACAGCTGGCGCAATTGTTTGACTCTCTGGTCAGAAAAAGCGACGTACTGGCAAGACTGGGCGGCGATGAGTTTGGCGTGCTGTTGTACAAATGCAGCGTTGCTGAAGCGTTGAAACTGGCTAATCAAATTCGTCACGAAGTCGAGAATTTCCAATTCTTATGGCAGGAAAATCGATTTACGGTCGGTGTCAGTGTGGGGCTGGTTGTCGTTGATGATCGCTGGGAGAACATTGAATCTTTGTTCAGTGCGGCAGATTCTGCATGCTACATCGCCAAAAACGAAGGTCGCAACCGAGTGGTTGTATATCGCGAAGGTGAAGGTAATGCGAGTAATAGAAAAGTTGCCACACATTGGGTAGAGGAAATAAACACAGCTCTTGAAGCGGGACGATTAAAGGTTGCCTGCCAGAAAATTCTTCCTTTGCACAATCAACCTGAAGGACTCCGGTTTGAAATGCTGTTGCGTTTGGAAATGCCCGATGGCGAGATGGTTTCACCTCAATCATTTCTTCCATCCGCCGAGCGTTATGGGCTAATGCCAGCTCTGGATGAGCGTGCCATCCAACTTACATTGGAGTGGTTGCTTGCAAATCCTTCGCTGTTAGCGAGCCTCCGGCATGTCTCAATCAATCTGTCAGCCGGCTCGGCAATCGATCCTGAATTTCGCGCCAGATTGAAAAAGTCCATTGCAAACAGTGGTATTCCAGCAGAGAAGCTGTGTTTTGAGATCAGTGAAACGGCGGTTATTGCCAATTTATCGAAGGTGAGCACCTTTATGGATGAGCTATCAGAGGTGGGTTGTCGATTCGGTATCGATGCGTTTGGTTCTGGTTTGTCCTCGTTCGCCTACCTAAGAAAACTGCCCGTCGACTTTTTAAAGATTGATGGTCTGCTGGTTAAGGATATTCTCGACGACCCTATGGATTTCACGTTAGTTAAAGCGATAACTGATATCAGTAAATCGATGGGGAAGCGCACCGTCGCTGAATCTGTAGAATCGCCGACGCTCCTCGAGGCGGTGAAAGAAATCGGAATTGATTTCGGTCAGGGCTATCATCTTGGTGAACCGGAACTCATCTAGCTCGCGTACCACTCTCGAGCATTCAATCAACGAAGGGTAACTATAGCGAGTGTTTCGACGCTTTCTATACGGCTAATATCCAATTCTTCACGAACTTGTAAGGTAAAAGCTCGTGTTGGTGCGTTGATTTACTTTAAACTCTCGGAATATCTCCAGCGGTATCAGTACCGGTTGGTTATAAGGCTGGTCACAGCCACTTAAAAATTACTTATTTCGTTACAACATCTGTAGATGGTCAAAGGGGTAGTTGACTGATAGATGTTGTTTGGGTTGAAACTAGGTCAACTGATTTGATCGGGAAGCCAGGTAAGCGCCACCCGGTTTTATAAAGCATGACTAATTAGGAACTTGAATAAATAAACGATGATACGTAAGGCGATATCTTTTAGTACCTACCTATTTCTCACTCTATTGTGTTGGTCTGCTACTTCCGCTCTCGCGATCGATACTCCTGCTGATCCACGCGGTACCGAGGTAGGCCAGTCGTTGGTTAAGTGGGAATGGGAACGGGTACCCGGTGCGCAAATGTATGAGGTCGTCATCGATGGAAGTCAAGTTGATGTGACACGCGATCCCCAATACTTTAGTTTTAACCTGTGGGCGGGTGAGCATTCAATGACTGTCAGGGCGAAAGCCGCAGACGGCAGCATGTCGGCTAGAACTCCAACGGTGAAAATTATTGTGCGTGATTGGTTTAGCGCATCGAGCTTGAATCGTAGCTTTCTGGTCGGGCAGCAGCCATCTAGTCCGTCCGTAACAGCTCCTGCTCCGGTTGCGCAGGTAGCGTCCTCCTCTGCTGGTCTTCAAGTGCCTGGTGGTGTTCGAGGCACCATCATCGGCTCTGGTTCTGTCAAATGGGAGTGGGATTCAGTTTCGGGTGCAAATACCTACGATGTCACTATCGACGGGAACTATGCTGGCACAACTAGCGATACCTCGTTCACAAGCAATGGCATGTGGGAAGGTGATCATTCGATGACCGTTGTCGCAGTGGGCAACCAAGGTGATGTTTCTCAGCGGTCCGAGACAGCGAAACTGTGGGTTAGTGTTGAAAACACCGTTCAAGCTGGACAAAACGATGTCCCGCAAGTTTCGGCAGCGCCTGAAGTTGCTGCACCACCACCAGCGGGCGATCCGGATGCTGCCAGTATTCAAAGCATGATTGACCCCGCATCATATAACTACCAAGAGGTCTATCAAAAAGACGGCTACGAATTGGTGTTCAGTGACGAGTTCGATGGAACCTCACTCAACCCATTTCGTTGGAACACAGGTTTGCGTTGGGATGGTGAATACAACGGCGAGCGCTATGAGTATCGCGTTGTGAACGGTGAAGACCAGCTGTACGTGAATATTTTCAGTGACGATCAAGAGCATCTTCGTGATATTGCGCCATTGCACAATCCTTTTGAATTCAATGGCAACCGTCTTGCCATTAGAGCGATCAAAAATCCTCTGAAAACTAACAATGGCGGGCTCGCCTATGGGTCTTTGAGTCAAATTGCGTCTCAGCAGAACTTCTTGTCAGGAGCCATCACGACCCATGATAAGTTCAGTAGAAAGTACGGAATTTTTGAAGCACGGATTAAAATTCCTAACCATGTCGGGTCGTTTCCAGCTTTCTGGTTATTCCACGAGAACCGAGCTTGGGAAGGCACTCAGCGGACCGAGATCGATATTATGGAGAACCTGGGGCATGCCCCCTGGTACATCTATAATTCGTTCCATTACTTCAAGAATGTCAGCACAAACTACAGTGGCGATGCTAACTTCGTAAAGCCTTATCCCAACGGGCAAATTTATACCGGCACGGACTACAGCCAGAATTATCATGTTTATGCCGTCAAATGGGAGCCGGGTAAGGTCACATGGATGATCGACGGTAACAAAGTCAGTGAGTTAGAGCATAGCGAAGTCGATTTTGAAGATCTGTACGTCAAACTCAACTTGGCCATTGGTGGTAACTGGACTAACTTCCCAGCAAATTCAGGGGGGCTTGGCCGTTCTTCAGATCAACATTTTCCTAATCAGGACGATCTGAACAACTTCAATAATCCCGCGTTGGAAATTGATTACGTCAGGGTTTATTCCCCGCGTTAAGGTCTGATATCTGCCTCTGCTTAAAATAGGCTCGGGCTGCAGTTAGAAAAAAAGCCCCAGAGAATGTAATTCTCAGGGGCTTTTTCAGTTATGCAATTCGGCAAATGGCAGTGGGCAAAGGGTGATTGCTACTTAATCGGCTTGTGGAAATTCCTTAGCACCGTCGTTAATTTCGTAGTAGTCGCCCTTATCTGCCACAAAGATATGTCGGTCTATCGTCAGGCCAGTGTCTCCATCGAAACATCCCGCCATAATAGATGTCTTGTCGGAATCGTCGCGGCGCCAAAACAATACTGAGCCACAGCAGCTGCAAAAACCTCTTTCTGCATCTTCAGATGCGCGGAACCAAGTGAGGCTTTCTTCTCCTTCGATGACTAATTTATCGTTATCAACACGAGTTGCAGCGACGAAATGCCCCGTTTGTTTTCGGCATTGCTTGCAATGACAGGCAACTACACCTCTGTCGAATGTCTCTACGAATAGTGTGATATTGCCACAAAGGCAGCTCCCCTTAACGTGCTTGCTGTTGCTCATTGATAACACCAATCGGGTTGTTTCAGCCACGTCGCCATGCATGAAACTTCTTGATCCATCCCAGTAGCTTTTCAGGTTGGTGAGCGCGCTTCCATTCACCGGCGGCGTACTTGTTGGACTCTGAAAGAGTGGGGTAGATATGAATGGTGCCCAGAATTTTGTTTAAACCCAATCCGTGTTTCATCGCAAGAACATACTCCGCGATTAGGTCGCCAGCATGCTCGCCTACAATCGTCACACCGAGGATTTTGTCCTTTCCGGGCACTGTCAGCACTTTAACAACCCCGTAGTCGCTGCTGTCTGCGATGGCGCGATCCAGATCATCAATGCCGTAGGTAGTCAGCTCGTACGCAATATTTTGCTCTTTGGCGTCTGTCTCATTCAAACCCACACGAGCTACTTCCGGATCGGTGAAAGTTGCCCATGGAATGACCCGATAGTCGACGCGAAATTTCTTGAACATTCCAAACAGAGAATTAACTGCCGCGTACCACGCCTGATGGGCAGCTACGTGCGTGAACTGGTAAGGACCGGCAACGTCTCCAACTGCGTATATATTTGGATAATTAGTTTGTAGGTATTCGTTTACTGCGACTGTGCCTCGATCGGAGAGTTGGACACCGAGCTCTTCAAGACCGAATCCTGAGACGTTCGCTTTTCGTCCCACCGCCACGATGATTTCGTCGAATGGAATTTTTAGTTCTTTTCCGTCCTGTTCACAGACAAGCACCTTTTCGTCACCGTTCACTTCAACGGCAACGGCATTGGTGTTCACCAAGACATTGATGCCCTCGGCTTTGAATCGCTGCAAGACGATATCGGCGACGTCTGGATCCTCGCGTCCCATGATTTTGCCAACACGCTCAACCTGCGTGACTTCACTGCCCAAACGATGGAACGCCTGCGTAAGCTCACAACCGATTGGACCGCCGCCCAGCACAACGAGGCGTTTAGGTTGTGATTTAAGATCCCAAAGATTGTGGGACGTCAGGTAGTTCACTTTGTCCAATCCCGGAATGGGTGGAACAAAAGGCGAGCCGCCGGTTGCGACGACGATATTACGAGTCACGAGAGTTTCGCCATTAACCTCGACGGTCCACGGTGAAGTGATACGGCCTTCACCCTCGATAACGTTGACGCCTAAATTTGTGTATCGCTCAATGGAGTCGTGGGGTTCTATCTTCGCAATAACTTCATGCACTCGCTGCATGGTTTTTTCGAAATCGATCGAACCTTGAGCTTCCTGTACACCGTATTTCTGGCTGTTCTGAATCGTGTGCATCAGTTTGCCGCTGCGAATAAGTGCTTTGGAAGGAACGCATCCCGTGTTTAAGCAGTCGCCACCCATTTGAAACTTCTCAATGAGGGTGACTTTCGCCTTGACCACCGCACCGATGTAAGACGTCACTAAGCCACCAGAGCCCGCTCCGAGAACGACGATGTCGTGATCGAATTTTTCAGGTTTGGTGTGCCCCTGGTACACTTTTTTGGCCTTGATCATGTCTACAATTTTTTTAGCAATTAAAGGAAAGATGCCGAGTAAAGCGAAAGAGAAAATCAGTCCTGGAGACAAGATGCCGCTCAAGGAGTCAATTTTGGCTAGTTGTGTGCCCGCATTGACGTAAACAATCGTCCCGGCCAGCATGCCGATTTGACTAACCAGATAAAAAATGCCGGTTTTCAATCGAGTCAAACCCATCACCAAATTGACTAAAAAGAACGGAAAAATGGGCACTAGTCGGACGGTGAATAAGTAGAAGGCTCCGTCTTTATCAATGTTGTCGTTGAAGGTGCGCAGTTTGTCCCCAAACCGGCTTTCGATGGTGTCTCTGAGTAGATAGCGGGAGACCAGAAATGCCAGTGTCGCGCCAATGGTCGAGGCGAAGGAGACGATAATCACGCCCAGCACCAGCCCGAATTGAGCACCGCCTGCCAGTGTAAGAATAGCGGCACCTGGCAAAGAAAGAGCCGTCACCAGTACATAGATGAGGAAAAAGCCGGCTATCACCATCGCTGGTTTGTTTGCATACAGATCCGCTAAAGCGGCTTGTTCGCTTTTGATGTACTCAAGGCTAAAAAAACGTCCCAAATCAAAAAAGAAGAAGGCGGCCACCGATAACACAATGACGGAAATAACCAGCTTTCTGTTCTGCATACTTCGTATTCTCTGATAGCTATGGAGCGCGATAAATTGCGATTCCGTCTTATTATTGTAGTTACGCTATTGGATATTGGTTTTTCTGTCCAATTTCCTTACCCACAAGCCTGTAAAATCAAGCAGGGCGTACGTCGTAAAGAGCGCGTCCCTGACGTTTTGTGATTACCCAGTCGCGTAAGAGTTCCCGGACCTTTGTATAACTCATGACCGATGTTGAAATATCGTTACTAATTCCAGGATATTTGTGTCCTGTTCGGCGTGAAGGCCATACTTTTAGCAAGGGTGACACCTCCAGTCCGGTTGCGATGCAGTGGGCAAAGGAGGGCAAGCAAATTCCGTGGCAGGCCTCACTTTTTGGGCGTATCACTCAATCGGATATCACGGCTGCCCAATTGCCAGTGGCCGAACTTCTGCAACCTAATTTGGTTGGCAATAGAGGCATCGTCAGGGCGGATCCTGTGCATTTGCAAGCGGATCGGGACACGGCCAAACTACTTCCAGCTCAAATGCTCGCACTCGATGAGGGTGAATCTGAAGCACTGATTGCTTCACTCAACGAATTTTTAGCCGCTGACGGTTTCAGTGTTTTTCCAGGCCCTGATCAAGGTTGGTACATGACAGGGATGGACGCGTCCACATTGGAGAGTTACCCACCTTCGTTTTTAGCCGATAGAAATGCATCGGCGTTTCTGCCGAGCGGTAACAATTCTGAATCTTGGCGTCGACTTATGACGGAGATTCAGATGCTGCTGCACACGCATCCTGTCAACGAACAAAGAACGCAGCATGGCAAACTTCCCGTTAATAGTCTTTGGTTCTGGGGTGGTGCAAACTTAACGACGTACCCGTCTCAGGCGGTTGGGTTGAACGTTTACGCCGACGATGACTTTTCGAAATCACTGTGTTCGTATCTGGGTGTTCCCTGTCACGATCTGGCTGAGTTTGACCCTGTGTCATCAGGCGATGCGGTCATCGTTGATACCCGCATTGCCTCTGCTCATTTCGCCAGAAGTGAATCTGCACTGACAGCGGCGACACAGCGTGTCGATGTCGAATGGCTGGCTGTTTTAAGTAACCGAATAAGACGCCGGCAAATAGGCTCTGTGACCACCATAAATGAGGACGGAGATTCTGGCGCTTTGACGCTAGCTACTCAGCGGGCATATGACCGGACGCAAAGTGTTTGGGGTAGGCGGTGGGCACAGATGCGTAGGTGGTTTTATCGTGAATAGTTTGTTCGATGAATTCCAGCCCTTATCAGTCAAAGTAGGCAACAGAGAGATACTGCCCACCACAGACGTATTGCACCGCAATCGTCTCGTTGCTCAGGTGCTGGCATCACGCGGTATTGTGGATGCGGAACAAGTTGAATTAGCGTTAAGTGGTTTACCGCGGCCAGATTTACTGCCCAATATCGATTTAGCCGTTCAGCGCTTGCTCAAAGCAAGAATTGATGAAGAACGTATTTTAATTGTCGGTGATTACGACTGCGACGGTGCCACAAGCACAGCTGTTGCGATGACAGGGCTGTCGCAGCTAGGGTTTACGCAGGTTGATTATCTGATTCCCAATCGTTTTGAACATGGTTACGGGCTGTCGCCGGCCATTGTTGATATCGCTAACAATCAACATAAACCGCACGTCATCTTAACAGTCGACAATGGTGTAGCGTCTGTCGAAGGTGTTGAGCGCGCAAGGGAACTGGGTATCGAGGTTGTTGTTACTGATCATCATCTACCCCCAACAATCCTGCCTGACGCGGCAGCAGTCGTTAACCCCAATTTGTCTGGGTCAAGATTTGCTGCAATGCATTTGGCAGGAGTCGGTGTGCTCTTTTACACACTAATAGCGCTACGCGCAGAGCTTTCGAGGCAATGTGATCCTTATGCAAGCGCTCCGTTGGCAGACTTATTAGATCTAGTGGCAATTGGAACCGTTGCTGATGTCGTACCGCTAGATGCGACAAACCGTATTTTAGTTGAGCAGGGTTTACGCAGAATTCGCGCGAGTCAAACGCGCCCAGGGGTGCTCGCGCTTCTTCAGGCCGCAGGTCGCCAGGCTGAGAAGATGAGTACGCAGGATATTGGCTTTGGAATTGGCCCGCGATTAAACGCTGCGGGTCGTTTAGCTGATATGCGGCTGGGGGTTGAGTGTCTTTTATGCCCTGACCCCGATGAAGCGGTCATCATTGCGGCCAGACTAAACTCGTTTAATGAGCAGCGTCGAAGTATCGAAAACGATATGCGAACAGCGGCCAATGAGCAGCTTGACGCTCTGGGGTTGGATTCTTTGCACCGAGCAGACAACTTTTCCGTGTGTTTGCATGATGACGAGTGGCACCAGGGTGTCATTGGCATTCTGGCCGGACGTATAAAGGAGAGTGTGCATCGACCGGTCGTAGTTTTCACTCACGACGATGATGATCATATAAAAGGCTCGGCGCGCAGTATTCCGGGTGTGCACATACGCGATGTGTTGCAAGCCATAGCGACTAAGCACAGTGGCATGATCGAAAAATTCGGTGGCCACGCTATGGCTGCTGGCCTGACGTTGGCTCGCTCCAAATTCCAAGAATTTAAAGCAGCTTTTGAACAGGAGGTGAAAATCGCCTGTAACAACACGCTCAAAATCAGAGAGTATCTGACTGACGGCACATTGCAAACAAGCCAAATAACGCTGGAAAATGCGGCAGCGCTTGCTCACATTATGCCCTGGGGGCAGGGCTTTGAAGCACCGCTCTTCGCCGGTTTCTTCGCTGCAGCCGATCACCGGCAGGTTGGGAAGGGCCATTTGAAATTGAGGGTGCGAGTTTGGAATGAGCCGGATTCGGCGGCAATCGATGCTATTGCGTTTAATTGTTCGATCGAGCCATTGAAGGATCAGCCGCTGTTCGCTATATATTCGTTAGAGGTTAATACGTGGCGCGATGTTCAGTCCGTACAACTTCGGGTTCATCATCTTGAACAGTCTGCTTTGCGGTAAACTTGCCTTCCTGGTAACTATTCACTAACAGCGCGTTTTTTCATGATTGAAATCAATCCCTACCTGACTCACATTGAGGATCTTCGGCAACGGGCCGATTCCCTCCGGGGGTATCTTTGACTACGACGCTAAAAAGGAAGAGCTAGAAGAAGTTCTTCGCGAACTTGAAGACCCCGCTGTTTGGAACGAACCAGAAAAAGCCCAGAAGCTCGGACAGCGTCGTGCCACCCTGCAAGACACCATAGATGTGTTGGATGCCCTGGAAGCAGGCTTGGTCGATGCGTCTGATTTGCTCGATATGGCACGAGAGGAAGACGACGAGGAAACGGTTGATGCCGTTGCCTCGGATTTAGCCAGTCTCGAAGAACGAGTCGCAGGTCTGGAATTTCGTCGTATGTTCGCAGGAGAATCTGATCCAGCCCCCGCATTTTTGGATATTCAGTCAGGCAGTGGTGGAACTGAGGCTCAGGATTGGGCCGAGATGCTGCTTCGAATGTACTTGCGTTGGGGCGAGCAGCAAAACTACAAAACAGAGCTCATTGAAGTATCCCCCGGCGATGTAGCCGGTATCAAGTCTGCGACCATTCGGTTTGAAGGCGACCATGCGTTCGGTTGGTTAAGAACTGAAACCGGTGTCCACCGACTTGTTAGAAAGAGTCCATTTGATTCTGGCAGTAGAAGGCATACGTCGTTTGCAGCGGTTTTTGTTTCACCGGAAGTTGACGACGATATCGATATTGATATCAATCCAGCAGATTTGCGAATCGATGTTTATCGCGCCAGCGGGGCAGGTGGTCAGCACGTAAACCGAACCGAGTCTGCTGTACGTATTACCCATGCACCCAGCGGTATAGTTGTGCAGTGTCAGAATGATCGCTCGCAGCATAAGAACAAAGCAACGGCAATGAAGCAGTTGAAATCGAAGTTGCATGAAGCTGAGTTGCAGAGACGACAAGGCGATCAACAGGTTGTTGAGGAAGGCAAGTCCGACATAGGCTGGGGAAGTCAGATACGTTCCTATGTTCTCGATCAATCACGTATAAAAGACTTACGGACCAGTCTTGAAACCAGTAATACGCAGGCTGTACTCGATGGCGACATCACAGCCTTCCTTACCGAAAGTTTGAAAGCCGGACTTTAAAATTTTTCGGCTAGGCGCTTAAGCTTAACAACCAAATACCATCATGACAGACGACGACAATCAACTTATCCAGCAGCGCCGTGCAAAGCTTAGCGAACTGCGTGAAGCAGGCAATGCCTTCCCGAATACATTTCGCCCCACTCATCTAGCGGCGAATTTACATTCAAAATACGACGGGCGTGACAAAGCAGAACTCGCTGAAGAGGCCGTATCGGTCAGTGTCGCGGGTCGTATGATGTTTCAGCGCATCATGGGTAAGGCAAGTTTTGCCGATTTACAAGATGTGAGTGGATCCATCCAGCTTTTCTTCCATCAAGGGACCTTGGGCGAAGAAACCTATGAGCACTTCAAACACCTCGATGTCGGTGACATTCTCGGTGTAAGTGGTGTTTTATTCATTACCAAAACCGGTGAGCTGTCTATCAAAGTATTGTCGGTGGAGCTGCTTACAAAGTCCCTGCGCCCATTGCCTGAAAAATTTCATGGCTTAAGTGATCAGGAAACACGTTATCGCCAGCGCTACGTCGATCTAATGACCAGCGAAGAGACTCGCACAACGTTTCGATTGCGTTCTATGGTAATTGCGTATATCCGGAACTTCTTTATGCAAAGAGAGTTTCTAGAAGTTGAAACACCGATGATGCAGGTCATCCCAGGTGGGGCGGCAGCCAAGCCTTTCGTTACTCACCATAATGCTTTGGATATCGATCTTTACCTGCGAATAGCGCCTGAGTTGTATTTAAAGCGCTTAGTGGTGGGTGGCTTTGATAGGGTTTTTGAAATTAACCGCAATTTTCGCAACGAAGGGCTCAGTACTCGTCACAACCCTGAATTCACTATGCTCGAATTTTATTGGGCATACGCGGATTATCGCGAGTTAATGGACTTAACTGAGGAGCTGTTTAGAGGTTTGGCTAAAGAAGTCGTTGGCACCTTACAAATCAAATCTGAAAATGGCGATAGCGAATTTGATTTTGAAAAGCCGTTTACACGATTAAGTCTGTTCGACTCCATTTTGTCGCATAACCCGAATGTTAAATCTGAAGAATTGAATGATTTGGATGGAGCGACAGCAATTGCCAAGTCGTTGCACATCGATGTCAAACCCAACTGGGGTTTGGGCAAAATTCAAACGGAGATTTTTGAAGCAACGGTCGAAGAAAACTTAATGGATCCGACCTTCATTACCTTATACCCGACGGAGGTGTCGCCTCTATCGCGTCGAAATGATGCAGACCCTTTTGTGACTGATCGTTTTGAACTTTTTGTAGGTGGCCGTGAAATCGCGAATGGGTTTTCTGAATTAAACGATGCGGAAGACCAAGCAGAACGCTTCAAGGCGCAGGTGGCTGATAAAGACGCTGGTGATGAAGAGGCAATGCACTATGACGCTGATTACGTCAGGGCATTGGAATATGGAATGCCGCCGACGGCAGGCGAGGGTATCGGTATCGACAGATTGGTCATGCTACTGACCGCGTCGCCGAGTATACGTGACGTCATTTTGTTTCCGCATATGCGCCCCGAAGCTTAGTTCTTTTGATATGCCGCGTAATAAAGTGAACGAGTGCGTGCGTATCATGTCGCAGTATTAGTATCTGGACTGCGTTTGGCTTATTGAGGGTTAGAGACTATGTTAATGCGTCACTATTTTTCGATATTCGCAATCAGCGGACCGCTACTCGTTCTCGGGCTTTCAGTGCTATGGAAGCCTGCAATCTGGTTGCTGATTGTCGTAGTGCCCATTGTTGCGCTTGGTTTGTACGATATGTTTCAAACCAAGCAAACCATACGCAGGTTGTATCCGGTTTTTGGCAGGTTTCGTTACCTGCTCGAATCGGTGCGGCCGGAAATCCAGCAATACTTTGTAGAGTCTGACACCAGCGGCGTGCCGATTCCCAGAGAGTTCCGCTCACTGGCGTATCAAAGAGCAAAAGGCGCTAGAGATACGCGCCCTTTCGGAACCATTTTTGATGTAAATCGACCGGGCTATGAGTGGATTAATCATTCACTGGTGCCTTTACATGCGCACGACACAGACCCACGTGTAAAGTTTGGAGGTGAAAGGTGTGCCAAACCCTACATGGCATCTCCGCTCAATATATCTGCTATGAGCTACGGTTCTCTAAGTGGCAATGCCATCAAAGCTTTAAACCGTGGTGCCAAGATGGGTGGCTTTTCTCATAACACGGGAGAGGGCAGCTTGAGCCCTTATCATAAACAAGGCGGTGATATTGTCTGGCAAATTGGTACCGGTTATTTCGGTTGCCGTACCGAGTCAGGAGAATTCAACCCCGAGCAATTCAAAGAGTCAGCACAACTGGACATCGTCAAGATGATCGAGATAAAGCTCTCACAAGGTGCAAAACCCGGTCACGGTGGAATTTTGCCGGCAGCGAAACTAACCGAAGAAATTGCGGAGATTCGAAAGGTACCTATGGGTAAGGATGTCATTTCGCCACCTTCTCATTCCGCCTTTTCAACACCGCTTGAGCTGCTCGACTTCATTGAAACTTTGAGAGAGCTGTCTGGTGGTAAGCCTGTAGGTATCAAACTGTGTATAGGCCGACGAGACGAATTTTTGGCCATTTGCAAGGCAATGCTTCAAACAGGCAAGGTTCCTGATTTCATAACGGTTGATGGTGGTGAAGGGGGGACAGGGGCAGCACCTACTGAAATGACAAATTCTGTCGGAACGCCACTGCGTGATGCCCTCATATTCGTTAATCAAGCGCTCATTGGAATTGGTTTGCGTGATCAACTGCGTATCATCGCATCTGGAAAAATATTTTCTGCCTTTCATATGCTCCGAGTCATTGCATTGGGTGCAGACACTGTGAATTCTGCGCGTGGCATGATGATGGCGTTAGGCTGTATCCAGGCGAGGAGTTGTAATACTGACCATTGCCCCACTGGAATAGCTACGCAGAATGCTGCCCGTGCTAACGGACTCGTCGTCAGCGATAAGGCCCAACGTGTGGCCAATTTCCACCGAGCAACCGTTGAGAACTTGGCCGAGTTGCTCGCCGCGGCTGGGTTGAAAGCTCTCGATGAGCTTGAACCACGACATATCAATCATCGTGTGCAAGGTACGACCATTAAGAACTATGCGCAGATGTACCCCGGCATAGCCGCTAACTGTTTATTGGATGAGTCCGCTATTCCAGAAAGCTGGCGCGACGATTGGAACTATGCCACTGCTGAGAAGTGGTAGTCGCGGTTAGTCAGCAAATTCATACGTTGAGGCTAGACGGTCTTTTCGCTGCGTAGTACGCAGCTGCATGCTACTTCCTGAGTTTCTGACTCGATCCTTGACAGATCTTTCAGTTAGCAGCCCCATCCGTGAAAGACTCTCAGGTAACAGCTGCGTCTATAACGTCTTTGGTTGAGCAATCATTTCATTCTCAACGTACTAGTAAAAGAAAGGGACTGTATCGTTTAAGTGGCATGCAGGCCCGGTTATGTTAAGTGCTAACAACCCGTACAGGGGGCAGTCACTAAAAAAGACAGAGCTCAGTGCTAAACACTATCAGGTTTATGTTTTTCGATTGCGCAAACCTGCCAGCCCTTGAAAAGCAACTGCACATAAAACGACAGAGCCTCCAAGAAGCGTATTGCGCGCCGGAGTCTCGTTAACCAGTAGCCATACCCAGAGGGGGGAGAGGCCGGTCTCAGCTAACGCAAGCAAGGGCACCTGCGCAGAGGGAACACTGCGAGAGCCAAGAGTTATAAGAATAAATCCCAGTCCCACTTGCAGACAGCCCAAGGCCATAGAAACCATTAAGTCGTGTAACGAAATAGAAAATGTGGGCATTACAAATGCACAGATAAAAGCGGCTATTATTCCTGCCAAAGCTGTCGCTGCCATTGAGTCATGCGTAGCAGGTACTCGCCTGAGCATAACGATCATGATGGCGAAAGATAAGACGGCTAAGAATGCGTAGAGAATTCCTCGCATGTCATCGGCGGCTATGCCGCCGGATACCATCACAGCGACTCCGGCAAAAGCCATGACCATAGCAAACCAGGTGATGACACTTACGCGCTCTCTAAGAACCAGCCATCCTAATATGGCTGCGAAAACAGGCCCTGTACTAAGAATAAGCACAGTATTCGCAACGCTTGTACTAAAAAGGCTGAGCACGTAGGTTATAAACCCGAAAGCAAGGCTTGCACTGATCACCAAGTCGCTCAAACGTACGGCTTTTAGCTTGTTCGTAAATGTTCCAGGATGACGTAAAACCATGAATACGAACACTGTCGCGGAGAACGTTAAAGAGCGATAAAAGAGCACTGTCCAGGGGCTGGCCTCTTCGATAAACCTTACGAACAGACCGCCAGTGCTCAGAAAAACTCCCGCGAGCACAATATATAAAACGCCTCGACGATAACTTTGGTCCTGCATGGGGAGTTCTGCCTTTATACTGCTGTGCGTAGATTGCCGTTGCAGGCGAACATACAGCAGAATCAACATGTCTGCTTAACTGAAAAATATCGGTGGGCTCTATGAGAATTCTAGTATTGGCTCAAGACGAGGTTATGCGCCTGTTCAGCACGCGGCGGGGGCTGGTCGCACTTTTTGGATTCCTGCTAATTTGGGTGGCGGTTCTTTACTACGGCATACTACCGGCTGCGGCGCTTTTACAGGATGCTGCGCACTCAGGCATACTCGAATTTCTGTTTCCCCGCTTAGGTTTGCAGGCTTGGGAGAATTGGCCTGCAGCTGAGCTGGCTGTTTACTGGGTTGTGACCCTCTATTTACTGCCATTCTTTGCGTTGGTTGCGTCTGCTGATCAAACTGCATCGGATAGAAGTCGAGGCACGCTGCGTTATTTGGTACTGCGCTGCTCCAAGGTTGAGATTTTTCTAGGTAGGTTTTTAGGCCAGTGCATCATCATGTTCCTTGTCGTTGCAGTGACGCTAGCCACGGTGCTAGTTGTTGTGGCCCTTTATAACCCAGATAAGCTTGCAGCGACCTTTGCAAAGGTCCCGCTGATCATACTCAACCTGGAATTGGTTCTTGCGCCTTATGTCGCTTTGATGGCTTTGGTATCTGTCATGGCCAAGTCTGCCCGACAGGCGACGTTGTATGCGTTTATCCTTTGGATCACTGTGTCATTGCTCGTAGGCTACTTGCAGGCCAAGTTTGGTCCGATGGCTTTGCTCGATTGGGCATTGCCTGGATCTCAAATTAGCCAGCTCTTACGTTTGACCAATTGGGAAACACTGAATTTTGCAGCTATTCCCATTGTGCATACGCTGATATTCCTGGGTATAGGTGCCATTCTAATGAGGCAGAAAGACCTATGAATCCAATTGAATGCCACGGGTTAACCAAACGCTATGGATCGACGCTTGCGCTGGATAATTTAACCCTATCCTTACCAGCAGGCGAACCTATTGCGTTAATAGGTCCTAATGGTGCGGGCAAGACGACTTTGTTGAGTGTGCTGTGCGGATTCATCAGGCCTAGCAATGGAGAGGTATCCATACTGGGAGAGAGGCCAGGTAGTGCTGGGTTGAATGGGCGTCTATCGGCGTTGCCACAAGACGCGTTGTTAGACCCACGGTTAAGCGTTGGTCGGCAGTTGCGGTTTTTCGCCCGTTTACAAGGTATGGGCGGAGCGAGTGCCAAGAAAGAGGTAGAGCGGGTTCTACAGTTGGTAGATTTATTAGACTCTATGCATACTAAGCCAGCGGACTTATCTCACGGCATGCGTAAGAGAATTGCTATTGCTCAAGCCTTGCTAGGCTCCCCAGAGCTTGTGCTATTAGATGAACCAACTGCTGGTATTGATCCTCCTAATGCGAAAATGATTCGGGATCTTGTAAGAGAACAATCGAGCCAAACCACGTTTATCGTGAGTTCACACAATCTGGACGAGCTGGAAAGGCTGTGTGGGTCCGTAGTCTATTTGGAAAAGGGCCGACTTGTCAGTGTGGGGCCATTAACTGATGAGACGGACGACGAGTACATCACGTTGAGAATGGGAACCGTGATTGAATCTGAGTTCATCAATTCGGCCAAGTTGTTGCCAGGTGTGAGCGATGTGAGTAAAACCACTGGTGGAGACTTCCTCATTAAAACGCACGATGACATGGCTACAAGCGCAGCGTTAATGCAACTTCTTATGGAAAAAAATTGGCGTTACCGACAATTGTCTCGTGGGAAATCATTGGAGGAGCGTTTGTATGGGGACACGTGATAGTGATGGTTAGTTATAACCGCAATAAATAAATTGCTGCTATTCCCGCCACCATCGTAAGTGGCAGGTTTTTCGTAAACCAAGCCACGGCTAATGCAATGCTGCCTGCTATCCACTCGTTTGGTCCGCCGGACAAAAGCAGGACTGATACCAGTGAAATTATCAGACAGCCAGGTAGTGAATTCAGTGCGCGAGCCCATGGACCGGTATTGGGTAGCTTTTGCCCCAGTAAAACACCACCAATTCGAATGCTGAATGTTGCGATGGCGAGGATAACGATGACGAACCACGGGTCACTCACCAGGTGTTAATCCTGCTGTTAAAGCTCCTGCACAGCCACCAACGATGAGTGCCCAAGATGAATCAAGCAGACCTGAAAGAAGAGTTGCTGCAACAACACTGACGGACACGAACCAAGGGAGTAGGTCGATATTGCCACGCCATAGGGACCTTGCTATCGCGATAAAAGCCGCTGTGAACGCGAAGTCCATTCCAAGTGCTCTAGGCTCGGGAATGTTGTTGGCGAAGACCACACCACACACCGTGGAAATCACCCAAGTGAAAAAAAGGCAGGCGCCGCCACCAACCAAGTACCAGTATCCAACATTTCTGCCCTTAGCCCGAGTGGCCAACATCAACGCCCAATTTTCATCGGTGGTCATGTGCGCGCCAATGACTAGCTGCCACCATGGGCGACCCTGATAGACTTCGCGAATAGATGCCGTGACTAATAGCATGCGCAAGTTTATCGCAACCGCTGCAACCACAGCAGTGATTGCACCGGCACCTGCTACGAGCCTCTCCACCGCTAAGATTTGCGAAGCGCCTGCAAAAACAAATGTGCCCATCAATCCTATTTGCAGTTCGCTCATTGCGGCCTGAGCGGCCAGCAAGCCGAAGGCGAGGCCATAAATTGCAACGCCGATCGCTAACGGAGAGATATCCTTAACTGCGTTCCAAAATTCGGCATTCGGGTCTTCTGACATCATTTAAACAGTGCGTAAGTGGTGTCTTACAAAGTATCCAAAGAATCAGTAAGTGTATCGAGTTTTGCTGCTACTCGCATAAATTCGAAAATCGTTTTCAACGGTATACCCTGACGAGTTTTAGCACTCGGTATCACGCTGAAATTAGGCCTGTCTGGGTGCTTTATAGGTTTTTTTCACGCGTTCGTATTTCTAATTTCCCCGTCAATGTACGGTGCACTGGACACTTGTCGGCAATCTCCACTAGTCGACTACGCTGGTCAGCCGTTAAGTCCCCGTGTAATAGTATTTCCCGATCAATGAAATCAAGTTTAGTTGGGTTCTCATCGCAATCACTGCAATCTTTAAGATGCTCTCTGCCGTGTCTAAGTAGAACTTCCGCATTATCCAAAGGCCATTTTTTTCGACCGGCATACATTCGAAGTGTCATAGCAGTGCAGGTTCCCACAGCAGCCAGTAGATGTTCATAAGGATCAGGACCTGCGTTGTTTCCGCCAACACGTGTTGGTTCGTCGGCAATCCAATGATGGCTGTCACTAAATACATCCAACATAAACTTCTGGTTGCGCTCACTAACAGTCAGCTCACCTGCCGCGACATCGGGTCGATACTCAGGTTCGGGTGTGTCTAGTTGCCTCAGCGCCCAGGCAGCAATAACATCTGCGACGTATTCAGCGTCTGCCGCACGAGTCAATAAATGATTGGCATCGTCCAGGCTTACGAAACTCTTAGGATGGTGCGCTGCTTTATAGATCCGCTCTGCTTCAGAAATATTCACTGTGGCGTCTACCGGTGAGTGCAGTACTAAAAATGCGGTTTTCAAGCGAGAGATGTGTTCAACTGAGCTTTGATTAATGTCATCTAAAAATTGTTTTTTTATAACAAATTTTCGTCCAGCCAAATCTACTTCCGCCTCGCCATTTTTTTCAATAATATCTATATCGCAGGCAAACTGAGCAGATACATGTTGTGCATCGGCAGGGGAACCGATGGTCACGACGCCTTTGCATTCAGGGATCCGGTGCGCAGCGTTTAGTACAGCCGTTCCCCCTAAACTATGTCCGATGAGTATGGAGGCTGGCATGTTCTCTTTTCGCAAGTGATCGGCTGCTGCTACCAAATCGTCAACGTTTGATGAAAAATTAGTATTAGCAAAGTCTCCATCACTGTTGCCAAGACCGGTAAAGTCAAAACGCATGACCGCATAACCTCGCTTTACCAAGGCTCGTGCAATGCGGCTTGCGGCTGCGATGTCTTTACCGCAGGTAAAGCAATGAGCAAATAGAGCTGTGGCTAGGGGTGTTTGATCAGGTGTTTCTAGCAATGCGGCGAGTTGCGCACCGTTCGATCCCTCGAACTGAAATTTCTTTCTATTCGGCATGGGTAGCGGCCTTTTCAATGGCTTGTTTTATGAGAGGAAGCGTATGCAACATGAGTAGTGGTTGTGCATCAGCAGTTGGGTGAATACCGTCTGCTTGGAAGTAAGCGCGGTCTTCGGCAATGGGCTCAAGAAAAAACGGTAGGAAAAGGCTGCCAGAATTTTCCGCAGCATTAGAAAACGCACGTGCGAACAAACGTAAGTAAGCTGCTCCGTAGTTTGAGGGAATTAACATGCCCTGAATCAACACCTCAGCGCCGTGCTCTTGTGCCAGCTTCGCCATGTTTTCAAGGTTCTGTTGCAGTGTGTTGGTGGGATAGCCCCGCAATCCATCATTGCCGCCCAGTTCAATTATGAGTAGGTCAGGATCAAATCGTTCGAGGGCAGCAGGTAGACGCCTTAGGCCGCCACCGGTGGTATCACCACTGATGCTGGCATTGGTGAATGAGACGTCAAATCCGTCTTTCTGTAGTTGGGTCTCTGCCAGTGCCACCCAACCGTCAGATTCGTTGATACCGTAGGCGGCACTGATACTGTCGCCCATGACAAGCACGTTGTAGGTTTGTGCAAACACGGGTGAGCAAAACCCCATCCAGCAGACAGCCAGAAATCGAACTGTATTTTTGAATATCATCGTTTGAGTATCTCGATTAAGCGCCTTTTCCAACAGCCTACTGACAGTAGCAGGCTGAAGCGGTTCAAATTATTAACTATACGAGATCTTAAAGCTATTGCATCCCCTGCGTACGGGTTCTCAGCGCCTCAACCGTTCTGCGCACGGAACCGCTTCGCTGCTCGGGTCAGATTTTTGAACACAGTGGCAATATTTTTTGTCCCGTGGCCCGATCTCTAACATGGGGTAGAGGTCAAAACCCGTTGCCATTCTCCGTTTCAGATATGCTGTAAAAGCCGACTAGGGTTACGTTTCACCTGTCTTCCCAAGTATGTTTTCATGTTGAGCAGCGTCTAGCTGACACGAAATTCGGTTGAGAAGGTGTTTGACATGCGCCGGTTTTGCGATGAATTCTAATCCTTGCATATCAGCGTAGTGACGCTCTTTCGGCGAGGACTCGCCGCTGACAAGAATAATAGGGAGGTCAGGATTTTTTTCTCTTAAGGCGGCTATTGTTTTAAATCCATCGTCAGTATCTGGAAGACGCAAGTCACAAAGAACAATATCGGGAGGCTGCCTATTCAGAGCATTCACCGCTTCTATCGCACCTCCCGCTTCTTTAACCGTTAAACCGCAATTTTCCAGCAATAATCGCGTGCCAGATCTTACGTCTTTATCGTCGTCTATGACGAGTACGTTAGCCCCTTGTACGTTATCCAAATCGGCGATGGGCACATCACTATAAGTAGTCACCGACTGAGTACCTGTTATCACCGGCAACAGACTCAGCGCAGGTACAGAAACAATGAACTCCGAGCCTTTGCTTATCGCGGAATTTATTGAGATCGTACCGTCTAAGAGTTCTGTCAAGTGGCTGACAATCGATAAGCCTAAGCCCAGACCTTTTTGTCTGTCGCGTTCGACATTCCTGAGCTGATAAAACTCTTCCCATATATTGTCCTGCTCGTTAAATGGAATACCAATTCCTGTGTCTTTTACAGAGACAGTCAAGGAGTTAGAAGTATGGGTAGCTTTTATGGAGACAGATCCTGACTCGGTGTACTTAATGGCGTTATCGAGTAAATTCCTCACGATGCGTTCAAACAAAAACTTATCGGTAATAAGAGTGTTGTCTCCTGTCGTTTCGTAGCTGAGACTTATGCCTTTGTTCTTGGCAGATTCTTCGTACTCACTAATGAGACGAGTGACGGAGGTTTTGATGTTGAATTCGGTTGGATTTACAGTTACGGCGCTAGCATCGAGTTTGGATATATCCAGTAGGGAATCTAGTTCGGATGAAAGATCTTCCATCGTAATGCTCATTCGTTGCGCAATTTTCGAGCTTCTCTCATCTAGCTCACTTTGTGTCAAAGCTGCGCTGAGCATTGAGAGCGTGTGCAAGGGTTGTCTCAAATCGTGACTGGCTGCTGCCAGAAAACGCGTTTTGGCAGCATTGGCGCGTTGCTCTGCTTTTAATGCCGCTTCCATTTTTTCGGTGAGCGCAAAGGATTCTAGAAACGAGTTGTAGGTATCTTTTGCTGAGGCGAACAGTACTCCGCCCAGTGTAAGAACCAGAAACAAAACCGCGCCAATTTTTTCAGTGACTACAGATTCTTCACTGGCAAATGCCCATACGAAAACAATGGAGCCAAGAACCGGTACAACGAACCCCAGGAAGATAGGTCTGTACCCGTGCGAGGTGGCAACCGTGCCCACGACGAGTCCGATCATAATCATGGAAAATACGGAGAGAGTAGTGGTGTCAAGATCACCAAACAAAAAAGCGGAGGAAGCTAATATTATTCCATTGGCCAATGACAAGAACGCTGCAATGTGCAGTCTTTCCTGCGTGCTCTTGTGGATATGTGTGGGCAGCTTGTACAAGACGGTTGAGCGGAGGATCTGTATAAAAAGTGCCGCTGATGCCCATAAAGCAATCTGCCAAATCGGTGCATCATCCACGGTAAACCCCACCATGAGCACTACAACTACTGTCATGATAAGAGGCACGTGCAGAGCCTGCTTCTTCAGCGCCTCAAGTAGCGCTTGGTTGCATTTTTCTTGCGTTGATGGGTTCTCTAGCGCTCTGGTGTTCATATCCAATTGAACACGTTACTCATTGGGAGAAAAAATGCCTCGATTCTTTGTACTTTATGCCTCTTTATAAACACTGGACATCATGTCTGCTTGCTGAAAAGTAAGTCCTGAGTGAGAAATTATGAACATGGCCTCGGTGCGGTTTTTAACACCTAGCAATTTGTAAGCTGCAGAGAGATGCAGTTTTACTGTGCCTTCGGTGATGCCCATTTCAATTGCTATTGATTTATTAGGAAGGCCGCGTCCTGCGAGCAAAACTGCCTTTCTTTGCCTAGGTGTTAGCCTTTCCAGAGAGTTGTCTTGCGCATCCGACAACATGACGTCTTTCATGTCATTGGGCGGTAGATAAATGCCGCCTTCGAGAACAAGGCGCAACGCTGATACTAACTCTTGCGGTTTTGATGTCTTGGGGACAAAGCCAGCGGCACCGCCGTCAATGCACGCCAGGATGGTTTCCGGATTGTCGTCACTAGAAATAACAACAACGGTGCTTGACGGCGCCATTGCCCGCAGCTTTGCGAGTGAGTCGTAACCTGTGCTATCGCTAATGCAAAGGTCGAGGAGGATTAAGTCTGCATCATCCAGCATTTGGTGGGTGATGGTCCTCAACCCCACAGCATTACTAAATGACAGGTTCTCGCTCAGCTCAGATAATAAGAGTTGCAAGCCTTCTCTAAAAAGTGGGTGATCATCGACTATTAGGATGTTTATTTCAGAGCCAACTGCCTTGTGTTTTTGATTGAGATTCAACGGTTGGTATTCCAAAATTTATAAAACGTTTTAGAGGGTCACTCAGACTGCCGGTTCGTCAATCAAAAACAAGTTGCAGGAATTTATTATCCTAAGCTGAATTCACGAGCAAGTATTTCAGCATTGCGAAACAGGAGATCAACTTTTTATTCAATATATCCAGAGTTGTAGTATAGAAAGACCGATTTTAAGTACAGCTAGCTCTGTGAGAAAACTATTCTAAAGTATCGATATTTATGGAGTTAGTGAATCGAAGGTTTCTTCATGCTTCCAAATGCTTAAACCTGGCCGATGCTCTACTATCAACATGTCCAAAACATAAGTCTTATACGTTGAGTGGCGATTTTATCGTAGAGGAGTTCTCGTTTATACAAGCTTAGCGTTACATTCGTGGCCTCCACTTATGCAGTCTATCGATCAGTGCTGATGCGCGTGTGAGTCAGCGCTCGGTCACGGATGGTTTGTCGGCCATCTTTATTTAGTCAATAAGCCTGCTCGATCAATTCGTTTGTTGCTGCTCAAATGTTTGTATCAGAAGCTTGAAAATTTGGTTCAGCACATTGCCTTTGGTTTAAGGTTTTACCCAAGGTTAATGTGTCCAATCAAACCGAAAATTCCGGTCGTCTGTGTTTGGCAAACCTATGACTGGCCGCTAGTCGTCAGTCGCCACCCTGCGACATTTTTCCGATTTGTAGAGACAGTGGAAATTACCCCCGAGCAATCCGCAGGCTCGAAAGGGTTGGCAGTTTTGTTGGATATGCGAAGAAATCGAACAGTTACAATGAATCTCTTCGCTTGTTCATTGCGAATAAATCCCTATCATTCGCGCTTAAATGCGCGTTAATCGAATTTTGCCGGCTGTCAGATGTCGGAAATTGCATCTAGAGCCTTACACGATACCGAGCCAGCATGATGAGTCAGCCTCAAGCCACTGAAAACAGCACCCGAGACGACATTCCGGGATTGGTCCTTAGCGGGCAGTCCATCGCAAAGCGCGTCAGTGGGCCTGACGGAAATTTGACAATACTCCATGCGCTGGACATCGACGTCCAAAGCGGGGAGACCGTTGCCATTGTGGGGCCATCCGGTTCCGGAAAGTCCACCGTGTTGGGAATTCTAGCCGGATTGGATACGCCTACTGAAGGGCGCGTTGAGCTACTTGGGGAGCCTCTGTCTGAGCTGGACGAGGATTCACGTGCACGGCTGCGTGCCGGAAAAGTGGGGTTTGTATTTCAAAATTTCCAATTGCTGCCCGGACTATCTGCCTTGGAGAACGTCATGCTGCCTCTGGAAATCACCGGTGAAAGAGAGGCAGCCGTCAGGGCGAGCGCTATGCTGGAAAAGGTCGGTTTGTCGGAACGTTCGGGGCATTTGCCGTTGCAACTTTCTGGGGGTGAACAGCAGCGGGTTGCACTCGCCCGAGCCTTTGTCACTCAGCCCAGTGTGCTTTTCGCCGATGAGCCTACCGGCAATCTGGACAGCGAAACCGGTGACAAAGTGGTCGAACTGATGTTTTCCTTGCGAGAACAGCAAGGCACCTCAGTGGTGCTCGTGACCCATGACGATGTATTGGCGAGTCGCTGCGATAGAACGCTTCGTATGGGGAACGGTAGGTTAGAGTTGGTATGAACCTTACTAAACAATTGAAGTTTGCCTGGCGATCGCTTGCCCGGGATCTCAAAGCCGGTGAGCTGAGAGTACTGGCTTTGGCCCTCTTGGTGGCCGTTGCCTCAGTTACAGCCGTAGGTTTTTTCACCGACCGAATAGGTCGTGCAGTGGAACGTCAGGCTGGTGATGTTCTGGCAGCGGACTTAATTGCCACATCCGGGTTTCCATTGCCCGAGGCGCTGTTTGAATCGATAGCGGACCGCCCGCTAGATTCAGCACAACATATTCGATTCCCCAGTGTTGTTGTCAATCCGCGGGATGAGTCGCAGTTGGTTGCGGTCAAAGCGGTAACAGACGGTTATCCACTGCGCGGCACTTTAAAGCTTGCCGATATCGGGGAACCTGCTGTCGCATTACCTTCGAACACCTCTGCACCTAAGGTCGGAAATGTGTGGGTAGACGGACAATTACTTGCCGCATTAGCACTAAGTGCCGGGGACACGCTAGAGCTTGGAGCCAGTACGTTCTCGGTCAGTAGAGTCATTTTGTTCGAGCCTGATCGCGGGCAAAATGCGTTCGAATTCGCGCCGCGCGTCATGATAAATATGCAGGATTTGGCTGCTGCAGAATTGATCGGTGAGGGCAGTCGCGCTCGCTATACGTTACTCATGTCCGGCCCAACGGCTGAGCTGGAAGCGGCCCGGGATTTCATCAACGCACAGTATTCCGATCAAGTTCGGGTACAGGGCGTCAGAGATGGAAGCCCGCAAATGAAGCGCGCATTAGATAGAGCGCAACGATTTCTTGGGTTAGCATCTGTGGTTACTGTGTTGTTAGCCGGGGCCGCAATTGCCCTTGCGGTTCGGCATTTTGCCTATCGTCAAGCGGATGCCAGCGCAGTCATGCGAACTTTGGGTGCGACTCGCAATGAAGTTATCGTCTGGTTGTCTGCACGCCTTGCGCTCATTGCTATTGTAGCGTCAATGGCCGGTATCGTTATCGGCTGGTTTGCCCAGTTAATTTTGGCCGAACTGCTCGCTGGATGGTTCGGCCTGACACTGCCAGCCCCTGGTGTGTTATCGCCCCTCATTGGCATGATGACAGCGTTCATTGCGCTCGCAGGTTTTGGGCTTCTGCCTATTATCAAAGCCGGCCGCGTCAACGTTATGAGTGTGTTGCAACGCGATTACTCCGGCTTGGATAGCAGTTCGCTGGTCGCTAGTGCATTGGGTTTGCTTGCCACTTTTCTTGTCGTATTTTTATTGTCAAAAGATGCACTCCTAAGTGCCATCGTGGTGGTGGGCGTGGTTGCCATGCTAAGCGTTTTCGGCGTGTTCGGGCGTTTGCTGATCAGTGCCGTGAGAGCTATGGCAGGTCAGCGATACAGGTTAAGTACGGCGGGCTTAAAGCGTCGTGCGGCCAGTAGTGTTGTGCAACTTGCGGCATTTGCTATGGGTATTATGGCTCTGCTCTTGATCTCTATTGTGCGTGTCGATTTATTGGCTGCCTGGGAGCAAGACTTGCCGGCCGATGCCCCCAACGTCTTTGTTGTAAACATTCAACCCGATCAGGTAGAAGGTTTCGCGAAACAACTTGAGTCCCAAGGCATCCAGAGCACGGGTATTTATCCCATGGTGCGAGCACGTCTTATCGCTCACAACGGAAAATCTATCGTTAATGATGAAGCGAGTGAGCAGCAACTTCGCCGGGCGCGTAGGGAATACAACCTGTCTTTTTCAAACACACTGCCGCTGAACAACGAGATAGTTGCTGGTGAATGGTGGGCTGAAGATGGCTCAGCGCCTCCATTGTTATCCATCGAACAAGAGTGGGCAGAAGAGCGCGGTTATGCCATTGGTGACACGCTAACGTTTAAAGCCGCCGGCGTGGAAACAACAGCGACAGTGGCTAACTGGCGTGAAGTTGATTGGGAGTCTTTTCAGGTGAATTTCTTTGCCGTGTCATCACCTGCCATGCTGGAGGGGCTGCCATCGACGTATGTGACAAGCTTTCATATTGAAGAGAATTTCGCCGCGGCCACCACAGGTTGGGTGCGTCAGTTTCCGGGCATTGCCACGCTCGATATCGGTGCAATCATTACTCGCGTAAAGTCACTGATGGATAGAGCCTCTTTAGCTGTAGAATACGTGTTTCTGTTTACGTTGCTGGCAGGTTTTTGTGTGTTACTGGCCGCGGTGCAGAGCAGTCAAGGTGAGCGCATAAGAGAGTCTGCGCTGCTAAGAGCCTTAGGTGCGTCACACAAGCAATTGCGTGAGGCTGTTGTTTTAGAGTTCGCCATACTGGGTGCGATAGCCGGATTGCTGGCTGCGGTGTTTGCCACTGGTATTGCATGGTCGTTAAGTCAATATGTGTTCGAACTCCCGTTTAGGTTGAATGTGTGGTTATGGGTAATCGGTATTTTTGGAGGAGCCTTGGGTATCGCGGTTGCAGGCTACTTGGCAACAAGACGGGTTTTATTCACACCGCCCATCGTTGCGCTTCGACACGCCAACTAACCGATAGCGATGTAACCGCGACACTGCTGTGAAACATACTTTTAGTGCAGACGAGTCAGCCTTTGAAACGCTGGAATCAGCGCAGGCGTACTTGTGCGAAAAATGCACACGCAATCAGTCGCTGGTTATTCGCAGGGCGGTAGAGCACTGCTGGGAAATCCGAGATCATGAAACGGGCTATCCCAATGCGCTTTATGTGGCAGCTCAGTTAAAGCACATGCGGGCTGATATGCCCATCATTGTGTCAGCCTTGTTTGGTACGGATGTATCAGCCAAAGCTTATTCCACAGACTTTATTCACGAAAATTACGGGCAGGAGATTGCCCAACTCACCAACGGTGTGCGTTGGTTAAATGAGTTGGAAATCAGTGATGCGTTTGGCTCCGGCGACCACGCGGAAACGCTTAGGCGCATGGTGTTGTCGATGGTTGAAGATGTGCGCGTTGTGCTCGTTAAACTCGCCTATCGAACTCAGCGTTTGTACAACTACGTCAAAACCGGGTCCGATCGGTCTGTATCGATCGCTGAGGAGACTCTAAATATTTATGCGCCGCTGGCGAATCGTTTAGGGCTGGGTCAACTCAAATGGGAGTTGGAAGACATCGCCTTTCGCATTGTCGAGCCGCAGGCCTACAAACGCATAGCCAAGGCTTTGGAAGAGAACAGAGCCGCACGCGAAACGTACATTACTGACTTTGTCGCCGACCTTAACCAACGTGTTGATAAACACGGCATTGCCAATGCGCATGTATTCGGCAGGCCAAAGCACATCTACAGTATCTGGAAAAAAATGCGCGACAAGCGTATTGAGTTTTCAGATTTGTTTGATGTTCGAGCGGTCAGGGTATTAGTTGATGACCTGCAGCAGTGCTATAGCGTGTTGGGTATTGCGCACAGTTGCTGGCAGCCCATTAGTCGCGAGTTTGACGACTATATCGCCAACCCAAAAGATAATGGTTATCGCTCTTTACATACTGCGGTTATCGGTCCCAGTGGTAAGCCGGTTGAAATACAAATACGTACCCGTGAAATGGATGATGACGCGGAAAATGGAGTAGCCGCTCATTGGGCGTATAAAGAGGGCAGCCCGGTTGATATCAATCTGCAAAAAGGTATTAACGGCTTGCGACAGTTGTTGGAAGACAACGATGACGAGAATCTGTTTGAAGGCTTTTCTCAACAGCTCGACTCGCAACGCGCGTATGTTTTCACGCCAAAGGGTGAGGTCATTGATATGACAAAGGGCGCCACGCCACTGGACTTTGCTTACCATATTCATTCAGAGATCGGGCACCGGTGTCGAGGGGCCAAAGTAAACGGACGCATCGTGCCGTTAACCTACATATTGAATAACGGTGATCAGGTTGAAGTTCTCACCACCCGTGAGCCTGCACCCAGCCGCGATTGGTTAAACCACTCTCTAGGCTATCTCAATAGTAGTCGTGCACGAGGAAAAGTTCGGGCGTGGTTCAATCAGCAAGACCATGATCAGCATGTGGCGGATGGTCGAGTAATTCTCGATAGAGAGTTAAAGCGATTCAAAGCAACGACTATTGCCATCGAAACCTTGGTAAAGCGGCTTAAGTTTGAAAAGCCCAATGAGCTGTTTGCTGCCATCGGCAGAAATGAAGTGACCGTACCGCAAATTGTGGGTGCTATCGATCATCTGGCGGAGCCGGTCAAACGCCCACTTGAGCCCATAAAAACGACCAGGCGAGATCGTTCGTCGGGGGCTATCCACGTGCGTGGTGTCGGCAATTTGTTGACCCAAATTGCGCCATGTTGTCAGCCCGTCCCGCCTGACAGTATTGTGGGGTTCATCACTAGGGGCAAGGGCGTGACTATCCACCGGGCCGATTGCAGCAACATTCTCAACCTGCGAGAAGCTGAGAGAGGGCGGCTTGTAGATGTAGACTGGGGTGACAACGACACCAGTCGTTACCACGTAGAGATTCAAATCCGGGCTTTCGACCGGCATGGATTGCTCAGAGATGTGTCCACCGCCTTATCAACTCTCAACGTCGATGTGGTATCCGTCAATACCCTGAGCGACCAAACCATGCAGACAGCCGATATGAAAATTGGTATGCACGTCTCCAATACCGGTGAGTTGGCTGCGGTCATGGACAAAATTCGGCAATTGCGCAACGTGCAGGGTGTCGAGCGGGTCAGTTAGCCCTGTATACTTAGCCACATGGCAGGTAATACATTCGGCAAGCTCTTCACCGTCACAACCTTTGGTGAGAGTCATGGTCCGGCATTAGGTTGTATCGTAGACGGCTGTCCTCCGGGACTGCCTTTGAGCACCAGCGATCTACAGCGTGATCTAGACCGGCGTAAGCCCGGTCAGAGCCGCTATACCACGCAGCGTCGCGAAGCAGACGAAGTGGAAATTCTCTCTGGCGTGTTCGAAGGTAAGACTACCGGCACGCCAATCGGTTTGGTCATTCGCAACACCGATCAGCGCTCCCGCGACTACGACAAAATTAAAGAGCAGTTTCGACCGGCCCACGCTGACTACACGTACCAGCAAAAATATGGCTTTAGAGACTACAAAGGTGGTGGTCGATCCTCTGCCCGCGAGACAGCCATGCGAGTCGCGGCAGGTTCAATCGCAAAAATTGCCTTGGCGCAGCCCTCATTCGGTGGCGTGCATATTCGCGGTTATCTCTCACAGCTTGGCCCTATCGAGCTCGACCGATCCGGTTTCGACTGGAATCAGATAGAAAACAACGCGTTCTTCTGGCCCAATGCGGCGCAGGTGCCAGAGCTTGAAGCTTATATGAAGCAACTCAGTAAAGACGGCGACTCCATTGGCGCTAAGGTGAATGTTCAAGCTGACAACGTGCCTGTAGGTTGGGGTGAACCTGTGTTCGATCGATTGGATGCTGAAATTGCCCATGGCCTTATGAGCATCAATGCGGTTAAGGGTGTCGAGATTGGCGCAGGCTTTGGTTGCATCACGCAGCGTGGTACAGAGCATCGGGATGAAATGACAAGTCAAGGTTTCTTGTCTAACCAAGCAGGTGGCGTGTTGGGCGGCATCTCATCGGGTCAGAGCGTTACGGCGGCACTAGCGTTAAAGCCAACCTCCAGCGTCAGATTGCCCGGTCGAAGCGTAGACATTCATGGTGACGATATCGAAGTCATTACCACCGGTCGTCACGACCCGTGCGTTGGCATACGCGCAACACCCATTGCTGAGGCAATGCTGGCATTGGTTTTGGCCGATCATGCCTTGCGCCATCGCGGTCAGAACGCCGATGTACAACGGTCAACACCCATCATACCGGCTGATAGCTAAGGTTTAGATTAAGCCTGATCAGTCGACGACATTTTTAAAGACAAACGGAAGCGGATAAGTTCATGGGCTACAAAGCCGAAGGCAAAATTGAAAAGATTTTCGATAGCGAAACTAAAGGCGCATCGTTTCAGGTTCGCCAGTTTGTTATTGAAGTGAGTGAGGGGCAATACCCTCAAATGGTGGCTTTTCAATTAGTACAAGATAAATGCTCGCTTATTGATGACTACTCTGAAGGCGACATGGTGGAAGTCGACTTCGACCTACGCGGACGAGAGTGGAATGGTAAGTATTTTACTAACCTGCAGGCTTGGCGCATTGGCCGTGCGGGTGAAGGCGGCGGGCAACAAGCAAGCTCTGGAGATTCTCAAGCCTCTAGCAGTGCGCCTAAGCCTGCACCCGTTGCTGCAAGCTCTGACTTCGACGACGACATTCCTTTCTAAACCAGTTTGTAGACGGTTTCACTTGCTATGTATAAGGCCCTAATTGGATTTACGCTGTTAGGGTTTTCATTCTGCGTCTGTGCGAATGAAATCGCCTCTGTTCAGTATTTTGAGCACAAAGGCTTCACTGAATCTAGCGCTATAGGAGAGGGCGTAAACGCCGACACGCCTTTTGCTATTGCATCCGTTGGTAAAACCATGACCTCGGTAGCGCTGTTGCGTCTTGTGGAGCGGGGTAAGCTTACGCTGGATGATGACGCGACTAATTGGCTTCCGGTAAGCGTGGTGTCAGGTTTCAGTGGTTTGAACGGTGTTACCGTTCGACACTTGCTCGCTATGACCAGTGGGCTGCCGGACTACTATGTCGACGACTATATTGTCGATGCAATGGATGACCCGGACAGCGTCCAAACCCCGTTGGCCGCATTGCGCTATGCCTACGATGAAGATGTACTGTTTGAACCGGGCGTTGAGTTCGACTACTCCAATACCAATTATGTGCTGGCTGGTCTTATCGCAGAGGCCGCCAGTGGCTTGAGTTATGCCGCCCTCATGCAGCAAGAGGTGTTTGCACCTGCGGGCATGAAGCTGTCCTTTGTGTTTGGTTCACAGCCTTTACCTAGTGATTTCCCAAACGGGCATGAAGGGGGAGTACACGAACGCACTTACTACGAATATCAGGGCTTTGGCGATGGTGGTGTTATTTCAACGGCAAACGATCTTGCAGCTTTTTACCGCGCGTTGTTTGTAGAAGACACATTGTTATCATCCGAACTTATGGAAGACTTTACGTACGATGAAACCGGTGCAGGCTACGGACTGGGTATTGAGGTTGGCGATACGGTTTTCGGCCATTCCGGTGGTGACATAGGCTTTTCATCTGACGTACGAATTGATACGAGTACAGGCGCTATTGCCATCTACTTTAAAGCTGCGTCTGGTGCGGACTTAAGTTGGACAGCAGATGTATTGGAGACCGTTGTAGAGTAGCGTGACAGTCCTGATGAATTATCGAGGCTATAGATAGCCCCAACTGTTAAGAGAGTGCACAAACATGAACGGAGCGGAAAGTCTGGTACGGTCCTTAATTGCTAGTGAGATAGAGGTGTGTTTCTCTAATCCTGGCACCTCTGAGATGCACTTTGTAGCCGCGCTGGATAAAGTCCCCGGCATGCGGTGTATTTTAGGTTTGCACGAAACTGTCGTCACGGGTGCTGCCGACGGTTACGCGCGTATGGCGGGTAAGCCTGCTGTGACGCTTTTGCATACAGGGCCGGGTTTAGCCAATGGTGTTTCCAATTTACATAACGCGAAGAAAGCCCGGACGCCAGTAGTTAATGTCGTGGGTGAGCATGCGTTGAGTCATATAGAACACAACGCACCCTTAACTGCAGATATAGATGGCATTGCACGACCCGTGTCGCATTGGGTTAAAACTTCGCAAACCGCCGATGAACTAGCCGGTGCGGGTGCAGAGGCGGTTGCTAAAGCTCAAGAACACCCGGGACACATTGCCACACTGATACTGCCTGCGAATACCGCATGGGATAAAACAACGCCTATTGCTGTGTCTCCCAAGGCTGCGAATTCCGATGAGCCTGTCATGTTAGAGACTCGTTCATCAGTTGATACAGGAAATCTTGTTTCGACTTCACGTATAAATACCATTGCCTCTGCATTAAAGGCCGATAACGAGGTTTGCATGGTGCTCGGAGGGCATTGCTTAACCGCAGAGGCACTGGAGCTAGCGGACAAGGTTTCACAACACGGCAACGTCACTTTATTTGCAGAGACCTTTAAGGCACGGTTTCAACGCGGGGCAGGGCGCGTGACGGTTAAGGAAATTCCGTACCCGGTGAATCTGGCCATAGAGGTACTAGCACCTTTTAAAACCGTGGTACTTGCTTGTGCAAAAACCCCCGTTGGTTTCTTTGCGTACCCCGATAAGCCGAGTAAGTTGTGCAGAGAAGATGCAGATGTACTCGAGCTTGCCGGAATGTACGACAACGGCATAGAGGCGTTACGTTCGTTGGTAGAAGAATTAGGTGCACAAAATTTTAAGCCACGCTTGCAAGAGAAGGTTGCACATGCAGAACCATCAAACGGGCCATTAACCAGCGAAGCTATCGGTTTTATTGTAGCTAATCAGTTACCTCACGATGCTATTGTGATTGATGAAGCAGTGACTTCCGGCGTACCTGTTACCAATACCACAGCAAGTGCAGCTGCACACGACTGGTTAGAGGTGTGTGGTGGATCTATCGGTGGAGGTATGCCCTTAGCTACGGGAGCAGCCGTTGCTTGTCCAGATAGAAAAGTAGTGAACCTGCAAGCAGATGGAAGCGGTATGTATTCATTGCAATCACTTTGGACTCAGGCAAGGGAAAAGCTAAACGTCACCACCATTGTATTTGCCAACAGTAGCTACGCCATTCTTAAACACGAACTTGAAAACGTTCAGGCGACCAGCGGCCGCGTGGCATTAGACATGATGGAGTTGGATAGACCGACACTAAACTGGGTGTCTATGGCGGAAGGTATGGGGGTGCGTGCAAAGCGTGCGACTACTGTGGATGAGTTTAGGGATGCTTTGGCTGAGGCGTTGGCGGTTGATGGGCCCTTTTTGGTTGAGGCTGTGATTTAAGGTGCGGCTGTTTGTACATTTTGGATCGTCTTTTAAGGCTCACAGGTTTTGACTTTGACCTGATGGTTGCCAGTTCCGATTGATCCTATAACTTTAGTCGTATCTTGCGTGCGCGATTTTCAGAGTATTATGTGGATATACGCGCGTGATCGGTTTGCGTCTAATTGGGGGGCTAATCGAGCGTGCTTTATATACAAATGTTAGGTTTGATAGGATACATTCCTTTATACCTAGGTCATTTTTTAAGTAGTATGAACGTCAGCAATCGGCTGTCAGCGGGCATTCCTTGCTATCGTGCCGATGTTCTATCGCAGCGCCATTTTGACTAGATATGTGTTCCTTATTCGAGAAATATCTATTATGTTTAGTATTAAGTTTATAGAGCCCGAACTAGGTGAAATCCAGA
>JBGCGD010000044.1:0-95048 GCA_045110515.1 Granulosicoccus sp.
GTTCAATACGACCCCGCGTTATTCAGAGACTCTGACTACGATGATGGCGTGCGTGTCTGGGAAGTTGGCGGAAACAACCGCCACGGCTTCAATATAAAGCCTGACATTAAAAATGGATTTCATACCATCGCGGCAAAGCGAACGCTTTGGCGCGTGCTTATTGTCGTGCGCGATTCCAATGACAGCCGTCTGGCGATTGTACAAAAGCTCAGTGTCAGTACTGAAATCGCTAAAAAAAGTGCCATTAATACTGCGTTACCACTATTGTTATTACTGCTTTTAATACCTTTGTTGGTCACTTTGATTGTGCGGCATAGTTTCAAGCCGCTCAATCGGCTAACCGACCGAATAGGTGACGATAACGCACTAACACTCGACTCTGGCAGTAAAGGAGATATACCGGTTGAAGTTGTGCCGTTCGTGTCAGCGATTGATTCACTGCTAGAGAAGAATGAAGCCTATAACCAACGTCAACGCCGATTCATTGCCGACGCCGCGCATGAGCTTCGCACACCCATAACTGCTTTATCGCTTGAACTTGAAAATGTACAGAAGGCACCTGACCAACAGACACAGTTGGCCCGTCAGGCGTCGCTAACAGAAAGTGTTCAACGATTGCAAAGACTATTAAACCAGTTACTGGATTTAGCCAGGGCCCAAGCTGTTGATCAACAAGCAAAGGTGACTGTAAGTTTTGATGATCAGCTAAAGCTGCAAATAGCTGATCTGTACATACTGGCGGAAGATAAAAATATTGAACTTGAGGTAAATAGAATTGAGTCTGTGGATGTTATAGATGTTAACAACCAACTACAGCATTTAATAAGAAACGCGTTGTCTAACGCAATTAAGTTTACGCCGGATGGGGGCGAGGTTATTGTAGATTTGTATCGGGAAGATGGGAGAGTTGTGTTCCGTGTGTTAGATGACGGCCCCGGGGTTGATGCAACACATTTGGAAAACCTGCATGAACCTTTTTACCGACCGGATGATAGAGCCACTGGAATTGGCGCAGGTTTGGGCCTGGCTATCTGCCATGAGGTGGCAGTGGCGCTTGGCGGTGAGCTTAGCTTTGAAAATAGGTCACCTCATGGGTTTTCGTTCCAGTTCACGGTGAAGTCGTAAATAGCCATCTTCTATTTCGAGTGGTCTGTTACGATCAGGTTTTAGCCTTTTTGCAAAATTCCCTTTGTCCTCTGCCATAGAAAAAACCATGAATGCTCGCACTTGGGCATTGCTGATCACGCTTTCACTGTTGTGGGGTGGATCGTTTTTCTTCGTTGGTGTGGCCGTCAAAGAGCTTCCCATGCTGACCTTGGTTTTTTGCCGTGTCTCCATCGCGGCGGTTGTGCTTTGGTTGATAGTGTTTGCTACCGGCAAACCTATACCTAATAGTTTGGCGGCCTGGTTAGCGTTTTTGTTTATGGGGATTTTGAACAATGTCATACCGTTCACCCTTATTGTGTGGGGCCAGAGTTATATAGACTCAGGATTGGCTTCTATTTTTAATGCAACCACACCCTTATTCGGTGTGCTTATAGCTGGCTTGTTGCTGGCCGATGAGAAGCTAAGCTATTCGAAACTGCTTGGGGTCATCTGCGGCTTTATAGGAACCGCCTATATGATTGGCTTTGCTGAGCTTACGTTCGATGGAAATGCCCTGCTGCCGCAGCTTGCCATCATTGCCGCAGCAGTCTCCTATGGATTTGCCAGTGTGTATGGCAGGCGATTTAAAACGATGGGCTTGCACCCTATAACAACAGCAGCAGGGCAGGTGATGGCCTCGGCGCTGCTGTTGCTTCCCATTTCCCTATTGGTAGACCAACCCTTGTCTTTGTCGATGCCAAGTCTTGGTGTATGGCTTTCGGTGGTCGCGCTTGCTGTTTTTTCTACTTCTTTGGCTTACATCCTCTACTTTAAAATTCTCTCTTCCGCCGGTGCAGTCAATTTATCTCTAGTGACTTTCTTAATTCCCGTCTCTGCCATTGTCTTAGGCTATTACTTTTTAGATGAAAGGCTGTCCAGTCAGCATTTTATCGGAATGGCCTTAATTGGATTGGGGCTGTCGATCATTGACGGTAGGCTTTGGTCTAGCAAAAAATCGGTAGCGGGCTAACGTTCGAGCTTTTTAGAATATCGCTGAATTGTTTCAAGCGATACTTTACGCATGTCTTTATTAGCTGCGTGCGCTTGATGCCATACAACGATTTCCTGTAAGCATTCTGAGAGGGACCATGTAGGTTTCCAATTCAATATGTTTTGTGCTTTGGAACAATCCAATTTTAAATGTTGGGCTTCATGCGGATGCTGTGCTGTATCTAGGCGCCAATGGCTTTCAGAATCGAACAATTCAATAAGTTGCTCAGTTATCCATGATACGGAACGTGCATCACTGTCTTGTGGGCCGAAGTTCCAGGCTTCGGCATAGGCGTGTCCTTCAGTGGCGAGTTTTTCAGCTAGCATAATGTAGCCAGCCAACGGTTCAAGCACATGTTGCCAGGGGCGAATGGCTGCCGGGTTTCTTAATACGACGTCAATGTCATTGTTGACGCTATCGACAATATTCGGGATCAATCGGTCAGTGGACCAATCGCCACCACCAATAACATTTCCGGCTCTGGCGCTTGCAACCGCGCATTGATGAGTGTCTGTGCCTGTGTTGCCCATGAAAGACAATCGATAGCATTGGGTTATGAGCTCAGCGCAAGCCTTGCTAGCACTGTACGGGTCATGTCCACCGAGAGCTTCGTTTTCACGATAGCCCCATTGCCATTCTTTGTTGTCGTAACATTTGTCGCTGGTGACAACGATAATTGCTTTTACAGAATCTATTTTACGGGCGGCTTCTAAAAGGTTTGCCGTTCCCATGACGTTGGTGTCAATGGTAGCAACTGGATCTTTAAATGACTCTCTTACAATGGGTTGTGCAGCTAGGTGAAAGATGATGTCTGGCTGCACCTGCTCAACATAGTTGTTCAAAGCATCGGCATCACGGACATCTGCTATCAACGAGTTAACTATTGAATCAACGTTGGCTTCCCCGTACAAATGGGTTGGGGAATCCGGTTCCAGTGCATACCCCCAGACTGTGCATCCCAACTCGTTCAGCCAGAGTGACATCCAGCTGCCTTTAAAGCCTGTATGGCCGGTCAGTAGAACTTTTTTGCCTCGCCAAAATTCAGAGTTAATCATATTAGGTGTTGACGTTTTCAAGTAAAGACCAAGAAGCATCTTTTTCGGAAATATGATTTGCCGGCAAAGGCCAGTTGATATTTAGCGCCGGATCATCGTGTCTTAGCCCACGCTCACATGCAGGTGTATATGCGCCGGATACCATGTACAACACGTCTGTGTTGTCTTCAAGGGTTTGGAATCCGTGGGCGCACATGGTCGGTACAAACAACGCATGGCCGTTATCTGCCGAAAGAGTCACAGAGACGTGTTGCCTGTATGTCGCTGAGTCCGGGCGCATGTCGACGATCGTATCTTGAATAGAGCCTTTAATACAGCGTACCAGCTTCGTTTCAAGTGCTGGGGCTATCTGGTAGTGCATTCCCCGAACGGTTCCTTTGTGAATATTTTGCGAAAGATTCGCTTGGACTACATCACTATTAATGCCTGCCTGCTTGAATTCATCAACACAAAAAACGCGTGCGAAAAACCCTCTCTCATCTTCCAGTTTGTTTAAATGAACAAGGTAGGCGCCTAAAATATTTGTTGATTGAAAGTCCATCTATCACCAGGTTTTCCATGGGGCTTTATCTTGCACCCAGAGAGACTCTAAATAGTTTTTGTCTCTTAATGTATCCATCGGTTGCCAAAAACCTCTGTGTTTATAAGCGCTAAGTTTTCCTGCCTTGGCAATATTCACGAGAGGCTCTTTCTCCCATGAGGTGCTGTCACCATCGATGTATTCCAAGGCCTTGGGTTCAACCACAAAGTACCCGCCATTTATCCATGCGCCGTCTCCTTCAGGTTTTTCCTGAAACTCTGAAACCCTCGTTTGAGAATCACCAAGAACCAGAGCACCAAAGCGCCCTGGTGGTTGAACGGCGGTCAACGTTACTAATGCATTATCGTTTTTATGAGTTGTTATTAAGCTAGTCATGTCGACATTGCAGACGCCATCCCCATAAGTTAGAAGGAAGGTTTCATCGCCAATGTAGTCAGCCGCACGTTTAATTCTTCCACCTGTCATGGTGGACTCACCGGTGTCAATGAGCTTAACTTTCCAATTTTCCCGATTGGGCGATAGTAGATTTACCGTGCCTTGTTGCATGTCAACTTCGATGGAAGAGCGACGCATGGCATAGCTTGCGAAAAAGTCTTTTAGTATGTGTCCTTTGTAGCCACAGAGTACGACGAAGTCTGTGATGTCGAAACGTTCGTAGATTTTCATGATGTGCCATATGATAGGCATATCCCCGATCTCAACCATCGGCTTTGGACGGATTGACGTCTCTTCGCTAATACGTGTACCCAGTCCTCCTGCCAGAATCACCGCTTTCATTATTCGGGTTTCTCCGTGAAAAAATACTGGTTTTGTTCAGTCCTTAACTGATCAACCAATCGTCCATCGGGGACATCAATATCGTGAAAAGTCAGGGTGCTGTCTTTCTTGATATCTTTAGTCAATACGCAGCTCTCGGCAAGGCCAATGGGCAGCAGCTTCTGCTTATATACAAGATCTGCGTTTTCGCATTGACCATACGTCATATAGTGGCCAATTCCATCGAGTTTTTCGCCCGCGCGTAAATCACGCTTGGCTGTGGCAACAACATCAACACAAGGGCCGAACGTTGGCGTAATAGTGGGGTCTTTGAGTAGAACTGCTCTTGCAATAGTATTGTGAACTTCAAAATGGCATAGATGATATGGCGTATAGAAGCTATAAATTGGGCCGGTGCCAAGCTTGTATAATTCAAGAAAGTGTTTTTGTGCCGGGTCGTCGTGCGTTCCTAAAACGAATACGCCGGGTCCCGGGCTTGCGCCGACTACGTAATCGACAATACCTGTTTTATGCGTTGTAAGGTCAATAGGGTACCAGTCTGCTGCATTGTCGATGTGCTCTGAATTATTAACAGTCGGACCGAACATACCGCGTTGTGCGACACGCATTCCGGTGGCATTCGCGACCAGTGCCTGCTCAAACGATATTTTGGTGCCATCGGCAAACGACGTCACCATTGGTGCACTTTGTTTCCATCGTTCTGCAAAACCTTTTTGTGTGGTAGGGGTGCGGTAGGGGTCTTGTAATCCTTTTATGTTTCCGCAAAGCACTGGTGTGACGCCAATGCCTTTAACGAAGCGGTAAAGGTTCATCAGTACGCCCGGCTGGTCACCGTCCACGTTCGTTAAGATGACACCTTGCCGGTCCGCATATGTCTTTAAAATGGGGCCCACCGTGCTATCCAATTCAGCGTTCATCATGACAACGTGCTTAGCGTGCGCAATAGCATCCGATACCACATGAGCTCCGAATTCGACAGCTCCGGTCACCTCGAGCAATACATCGATATGTTCGGACCGGCAGAGTAAAGACGGGTCATCGACAACGCTGAATTCTCCCCGCGCAATTGCCGAATCCAAATCCGATTGAGAATCTGGATGCGCGAGCGTGCTTACCCCTGCCTGGCGATACAAATCCTCAGCCGCCGATACCGTACGATTACTCACAGCTGCGAGGTGAAATCCAGGGCAGTATTTGATGAGTTGCAAGGCGACGCCTTTGGCCATGGCGCCAGCGCCGACCATGCCAACAACAATCGGATTATTCTCTTCAGCTCTTCTCTGTAACAGCGTGTCGGTGATAATCATGACGGGCGTTTAAGCAGCACGTAGACCGCTCCAGTGCCTCCATCGTTCACCCGAGCAGAGCAGAAAGCCAGCACTTGTTTGTTCCGTTGAAGCCATTGATTGACCGCCGGTTTTAACCTAGGAGAGCGATCGGCGTTTTTGCGCCCTTTGCCATGAATCACTCGGATGCACAGATGTCTTCTTTCCTGAGCAGCTTTCAGGAAGTCTGATAACTCCTGACGAGCCTCGTTAACCGTGAGACCGTGCAAATCAATTTCTGACTGCAGGGAATATCTACCGCTTTTGAGTTTTCTGAGCACTGATCGTTGCACGCCGGGCTGCGTATAAGACAGATGCTCTCCGGTTTCGAGTAAATCCGTTTCGCTCAGTTCACTCAGCAGTGAATCCATCACGGATCGATCATCTTGGTCTGTTTTACGTATAAGAGGAGCCGTGGGGCGTTCACTGCGCTCTATGCGGTCGTTTTCGACTGAGCGAACGTCGCCTACAGCCTCCCTAAAGAGAGCCATGTCGTCATCGCTTACTGTTTTTTTTGCACTCACGCCTCATTATACGGTCACAGTGAGTGGACTGATAAAAAGTGATTCAAGCAACAACATATTTAATGCGTATTTACAGGAAACGCTTATGATTTTGATCGATAGAAATGCGATGAGGAACACACGATGATACGGCTACATAGGCAGCTTAGAAATAATGGTGTTGCGGTTTTTCTTCTCGTTTTAGGCTCGTTCACGACGCCTTCATTACACGCTTTCGAGGGCCTCGATTCGGTGGATCGCGAGCTCCCTGAGTTCTCTCTGAGCGATGTAGACGATCAAACTTGGAATCCGGAAACCTTGAAGGGGAAGTACTGGGTCATCAATTTTTGGGCAACATGGTGCCCCCCATGCATCGAGGAAATTCCATCGATGAACCGGGCGTGGGAAATTCTGGAGCTACACGGTATTGGAATGCTGGCAATCAATGCAGGCGAGGATAGAGTGGTGGTTGAGGAGTTCTTAAACAAGGTTCCTATCGACTTCACGACGCTTTTAGGGAATATGGACTCACTAGGCAACTGGAGTATCAGAGCCTTGCCAACCACTATCGTGGTTGATGGCGAAGGGAATGTTGTGATGGAAGCGCTAGGTCCACGGGAATGGGACGATGAAGCATTGCTTCAGAAGGTCATCGACCTACTGTAGGTTTTCAATTGAACAATGCAGGTGCTTTGCGCACCTGCATTGTTTTCTACCGTCGTTTTTTACGAGTTAGCCCGGTTTTCAACCAAGCCATCAACAACACTTGGGTCGGCCAATGTGGACGTGTCTCCAAGGCTGGTTACATCATTCTCGGCTATCTTGCGCAGAATTCGTCGCATGATTTTGCCTGAACGGGTTTTTGGCAGGCCTGGAGCCCACTGAAGCAGGTCAGGTGTTGCGATGGGGCCGATTTCAGCACGGACGTGCTTGACCAATTCAGCCTTTAGCTCTTCAGTGGCTTCGACACCGTTCATCAGTGTGACGTAAGCGTAGATTCCCTGGCCCTTGATATTGTGGGGGTAACCGACAACTGCAGCTTCTGCCACTGCCTCATGCAAAACCAATGCGCTTTCAATTTCTGCCGTACCGAGTCTGTGTCCGGATACGTTGAGGACATCGTCAACTCGGCCAGTAATCCAGAAGTAGCCATCTTCATCACGTCGCGCTCCGTCTCCCGTGAAGTAGTAACCCGGGTACATAGCAAAGTAAGTTTCTTTAAAACGCTCATGGTTGCCGTAAACGGAGCGCATCATACCTGGCCAAGGTCGTGTTATGACCAGGTTGCCAGAGACGGCTCCTTCAAGAATATTTCCCTGATCGTCTACTAGCTCCGGTACCACGCCGAAAAATGGCTTCGTTGCGGAACCGGGCTTTAGTTCTGTTGCCCCCGGTAACGGTGTAATTAAAATACCGCCGGTTTCAGTTTGCCACCAGGTATCTACGATAGGGCAGCGAGAGTCACCGACCACTTTGGAATACCATTCCCAGGCTTCAGGATTGATGGGTTCGCCGACACTGCCCAGCAAGCGTAAAGAGCTTCTGTCCACTTTGGTAACGGCTTCATCACCTTGCGCCATGAGCGCACGGATAGCGGTAGGTGCCGTATAGAACGTATTCACCTTGTGCTTTTCAATCACTTCCCAGAAACGACTCACACTGGGGTAGGTAGGGATGCCTTCGAACATCAGTGTTGTCGCACCGTTTGCCAGTGGTCCATACACGATATATGAATGTCCGGTTACCCAGCCGACATCTGCCGTACACCAGTAAACGTCGCCGTCTTTGTAATCAAAAACGTACTTATGCGTCATGGATGCATAGAGGATGTATCCGCCGCTGGTGTGCAAAACACCTTTAGGGGTTCCGGTGGATCCTGACGTGTACAAAATAAATAATGGGTCTTCTGAGTCCATCTCAACCGCTGGACAATCGTTTGAAGCACCTGAGATTAATTCGTGATACCAGAGGTCGCGACCATCTTTCCATTCAACGTCTTCACCGCCGCGTTGAACCACTACCATGCGTTTCACACAATCGGTTTTCTCACACGCAATATCGGCATTGGCTTTGAGAGGGACTTTGCGGCCACCGCGTAAGCCTTGGTCAGCTGTGATTACGATGGAGCAGGCTGAATCGTTGATACGATCTTTCAGCGCATCGGGTGAGAAGCCGCCAAAGACGATCGAATGTACTGCTCCGATACGAGCACAGGAGAGCATAGCTACAGCCGCTTCAGGCACCATGGGCATGTAGATGCAAACACGGTCGCCTTTCTTAACACCCAGCCCTTTTAATGCGTTTGAGAAACGACAGACTTCGTCGTGCAGTTCGCGGTAGGTGATGTGTCTGGATTCTTCAGGATCATCGCCTTCCCAAATGATGGCAGTTTGATCGGGTCGCGTTTCAAGATGCCTGTCTAGGCAGTTGTACGCCACATTGAGTTTTGCGCCGGTAAACCAGCTGATGTCGCCTTTGTGGAAATCCCAATCTTGGACTTGATCCCAAGGCTTAAACCAATCGATAAATTCGGAAGCTTTCTCGCCCCAGAAGCCGTCTGAGTCCTCGATGGAGCGTGCGTACATCTCTGCATATCGCTCTTCATTGATGTGTGCGGACTGCGCGAGTTCAGCTGGAACAGGGTAGGTGCGGTCTGTCGACATACGATGACTGTTGGTTACCAATGATGGGTGAAGTTTACCCGTGTGTAACGAACATTCAAACCGCCCTGAGTAAAGTTTTTAACTGATTGATTTTGAATAAGTTAAAAATTCGATTTCTCGATGAGTGCCGATTGGTACACCCGTTTTTAGTTCTCTGATGCGTCTCTCAGGAGCTTCATTTTCTGTCGACGCTCCCACAGTGCTTTACGGCTAATCCCCAGTCTGGCGGCCAAATCCGTCTCTGAAAGCTGATTTTGATTGGCCAGAACGAAAAAGCGGAAGTACTCATCCAGGCTTAGATCTCTTGCTTGGACCTCATTTAATCCGAATCCCAAATCTGCGGTTGAAATTGTGTTACTTCTGGTAACAAATACGGCTCGTGAGATGACATGTCTCAGTTCTGCGGCATTTCCGGGCCAGGTGTTGGCTTTTAGTGCGGCAATGGATTCTGGCGAAATTTTGATTCTTTTCAAGCCGTGACGGTGCGTCAGAGACTGAAGGTGCTGCTCAGCAATTGGCATGATATCTTCGGGGTGCAGTCGAAGCGGGGGAACCTCTATCTGGTTTTGTGCTAACAGCTCAGCCAATTGAGGGATTATCTGTTGCCCCTCAAGCAATTTTTCGATGGGCTCGTAACTGATGGAGACGACTTTGACATTGATAGCTCGTTGTCGATTCTCCTCGGGTAGTGTGAGCGCCTTTTTGCTGAAGGCGTCGCTGAGCTCTTGCTGAACTTCGGATGAAAGTAGTTCCGGATGCCTGAGTACCAGACATCCATTTTGTGCTGCTTGAAGTAGTCCACCCGGCGGTAAACCTTCGTGATTACTAGTGTGTCCATGTCCCAACAATTCCATAGTGTCCGCGGCGGTGGTGTCCACGCCAATATCGGCGACAACAAAAGGTGCCTGACATCGCTCACTGCGCTCGTGCATAGCTCTTGCGAGAGCTTCGCGCTCGGTACCGCGTTCACCGTGTAGATGCTGAAAGTTTTTGATTTTTAAATCGTCTTTACGTTCTTCAAACAGCCTGGTTATTGCCGGGCTCTTATAGTTGTCCATGGACACACGGGTACGACGTAGTTCCAGCTTAAGAGATTGGTTTTGTGCCTGAAGTAGGTTTTGCAACAGTGCTCTTTCGATCACCATCAGCAATTCATCGTGGTCGAAGGGCTTCGCTATATAGTCAATGGCTCCGTGGCGCATGGCATCAACGGCGGAACGCACGCTGGCGTGACTGGTCATGATGACAACGGGTACTGCGCCTGCCGCTGGAATGATGGAGGTGCCTTCGGCTCCGGGTAATCTCAGGTCGGCAAGAATTAAATCGAACGATTGCGGTTGCGCCTCCAAGGCTTGTTCCACGGTTGTTGCTGTATGAACATCGTAATGATTTCGTACAAGAAGGCGTTTAAGCGCTTTTAAGATGACTTCTTCATCTTCAACAATGAGCAGTTTTTTCATTTTATTTATTCATTGTGCAGTGGCAGGGTTACGATCATCTTCGTACCCTCGTCGCTATCGCCTACACGCAATTTGCCTCGGTGGTTTTTGACGATACTGTAGGCAAGCGACAAACCAAGACCAGTACCTTGTCCTACGGGTTTCGTTGTGAAAAACGGTTCGAACAGCTGTTTGCGATTAGTCGGATCAATTCCAGCCCCTTGGTCGATTGTCTCCACCACTAGTTCACAGTTTTCCACACGTCCGTTAATGGTGACGGTGGCTCCGTCAGGAGATGCATCACAGGCATTGTTTATCAGGTTGACAAACACCTGCATGAGCAGGTTAGCGTCACCAATAACCAAAGCATCTTGAGGCATTGATATTTGAAACTCCAACCGGCGTGTGTCCGGGGATAAGCGAACCAACCTGATAGCCTCTGTCACGCGCTCGGCTACATCGACGACTTCGTTAACCGCCTCGTTTACTGAGTCCGCATGCGAAAAAGTCAGTAGCGAACGAACTATGGTGTTTATGCGACCCACCTGCGTAAGGATGTCATCGGTTTGTTCGCGAACAATAGGTTCATCGCTACTGCTGTTGATATCGTGATGTAAGTTTTGCGCAATGCTTGCAATCCCTGTTAATGGGTTGCCAATCTCATGAGCGACACCTGCTGCAAGACGCCCGACTGAGGCCAGTCTTTCACTATGAGCCAGTTCGCTTTCCAGTGTATCTAAATCGGTGCGATCTTCCATGAGAATAACCTGGCCAGCCAGGGTGTCATCTCGGCCGGCACTCACACCTATTTCTGCTTTGTGTAGGTTTACCGTTGCGTTTCGATTCTTTAAAAATGCGCGGCACCGGAACTGATGGTTGTCTTCTGAGGATGTAAATCCTGAAAGTAAGCTTCCCCAAGGCTCAACCAGTTGGTCCAAAGACTTATCATAGGCGTCTCTTTGCGCAATGCCTGTCAGTTCTTGCATGGCAGAATTCCACAAGTAAATTCTATCGTTGGCGGAAACTGAGCAGACGCCAAGGGGCAGTTGTTTCAAGACATCCTGTAAATATTGACGCAGATCATCGACTTGTTTTGTCAGTCCGCGCATCTGCTCGCGTGATGCTTCTAAGCGCCTCTCCAGAAAGCGTGCATCGGTTGAATAACTCTCATGTTCTTCAGATGAGGAGGTGGGTTTTCTTAGAATTTCCCGTGCGAGTGTGGGGCCAAGTAGACCAGACAGATTTCGTTCGAGCTGATCGTGTAACATCCGAAGTTCTGAACTGCGTGTTTCATCGTCTTCAATGTGGGTTTCTTGCAAGGCCCGTTGCAATTCCTGAGTTGCTACTTTGTTGCCCAGTGATTGCTGTAGTGAATAGCGGTAGTGAGCAACAGAACGCGCAATTCCTGTGGTATGCCCTGAAAATTCTGCGTATTCATTGGCTATCTGTGCAGCGCTTGTCTCTTCTGCGGTCGGACGGGTCAGTAAACTGCCTAGTACAAACAGCAGGCTATTGACGCTGAGTGTGCAAAAGGTAGATAGCGTCCAGATATCAGTTGATACGGATGTCCAATTACTGGGTACAAAAGAGGTATCGACGAGCGGGAGTATCAGCAGAGAAAACCAAACAAAGGCACCGCCGATTAGTCCTGCGATAAATCCTGTTTGAGTCGCTCGAGGCCAGAACAGTAAACCGAACATGCCAGGTAAAAGTTGTGCGGCTGCCACAAAGGATATCAGGCCAAGACTTGCTAGCCCTTCGTTAAGCTCTATGACAATGTAAAAGCCGTATCCTGCGGCAATGATGGCAGAGATTACCAATCGGCGGCCCCATAGTAACCGCCGGTAAAAATCTGTTGCCTGATTGCTTGACATCGTCGCTGGCAATAGAAAGTGATTAACTACCATTGATGATAGCGCAAGGGTGGTTACTATCATCATAGCGCTAGCAGCCGATAGTCCCCCCAGAAAAACGAGTATGGCAAGCCATTCTTTACCTAGTGTCAGGGTCATACCCAATACGTAAAAATCCGGAGCCATAGGTAATGACAGGTATTTCCCCGCAAACAGAATAGGCACTATGGGTAAATTTAAGATGAGCAAGTACAGCGGAAAAAGCCAGTAGGCTGTTTTCAGATGTTGCGGGTCCTGATTCTCCACGAAAGTCATGTGGTACTGCCTTGGCAGCATGAAAGCTGCACAAAATGCCAGCAATAGCAGTGTTGGCCATAGACCGGTGGTGCTTGTTGCGTACAAGCCGCTGATCATATCCGGTTGGGATTCCGCCCATTCATTCATGGCCGCAGGGGAATCAAAAACCTGTGTGACCACAAACAGTCCGGCTATGACCATCGCAATAAGTTTAACGGCAGATTCGAAAGCAATGGCAACAACCAGGCCGTGATGTTTCTCTCTTGGCGTTAGATGGCGTGCACCGAAAAGTATGGCAAACACCGTAATGGCGACACAGAAGAGAAGGGCCAATAGGTTGGGAGGAACCTGCTGGCTAAGCACTTGTATGGATTCAGTCACTGCACGGATCTGTAGGGAAATGTAGGGCAATATCCCGATCAGCATGAACGAGGTAACTGCAAATCCGGTAGCACGTCCCCCGTATCTGAAGGCCAGCAAATCTGCAATAGAGGTAAGTTGGTTTTCGCGACACAAACGCAATATAGGGCTAAGCAAATACGGTCCTAAAACAAATGCCCCCGTAAGTCCTAAATAAATATTCAAAAAGGCAAAGCCACTTCTGTCAGCCAAACCGACACTGCCATAGTAGGTCCACGAGGTTGCATACACACCCAGCGAGAGCGAATACACTAACGGTGAACGAACCCATTTGTCCGGTAGCCATTCTTTATCGGCACACCATGCGATCACAAACAGCAGTGCTAGATAGGTCAGTGCAATAGCGAACAGTAAGGCGAGATCAATCCCCACGTTGCTGCCTCAATTGGTTGATAGCCACCAGCAATATGATGACTAACCAAGGTACGTACATGGCGTACCAAGGCAGCGCCAAATCCGACCACCATTGCCTTAATGGGGAGTTGATCAGAAAAACGCCAACCAGAAAAATAAGTAGGCTGTGATCGGTTGCTGGTCTAAGGTTCACAACACATCCTCATGGCATTGGGTACCCTCTCAATCTGCCACAGCTTAATCGCCTGAGCCCAGAAATCAGGGATTGATTCTGCGTCTATTTTTGTTTGTCCGAGGAAGTTCCAAGCTTGTACTAGTGCGGGGAGTGCTGCCTGAGATGAAATCGGCCGTGCTTTAGAGTGTTTGCTCAATTTATCCCCATTGCTATCAATCGCGACAGGTATGTGAGCATATTCAGGTATGGGTAGTTTAAGTGCCCGCATTATCGCTATTTGTGCGCTTGTGTTGCTTAATAAATCAGCCCCTCTGACCACGTGAGACACTGACAGCGCATCGTCAATCGCACAGGCCAGGGCATAGGCAACCAGTTTGTCTCGCCGCCAGACAATAATGTCTCCGACCTGCTCCTCAAGTTGAACTGACTGACTACCTTGAACCTTGTCTTGAAAATTAAGCTGGCCGGTGAGGGCAATTCGCAGTGCATGGTCTGGGACACAATAGTCATTGCTTTGTTGATTGTGAGTCAGAATGTTGTTCCGGCAACTACCCGGGTAGATTTGTCCAGAGGGCAAAGATCGACGGCTGCAATTGCAGGCGAATATCAGATTTTTTTTAACCAGTTTATCCAGCGAAGATTGGTAACGATCAATATGCTGACTTTGCCACTGAACAGGGCCGTCCCATTCCATGCCATAGATATCAAGGGTGTGTTGGATAGCATCAGCTGATCCTGACACCGAGCGGGGCCCGTCAATATCGTCAATTCTTAGAAGCCACCGGCCGTCTTGTTGCTTGACATCGCAGTAGCTAGCCATAGCGGCAAGCAGAGATCCGAAATGTAGATCACCTGTCGGCGATGGGGCAAATCTACCTACGGCTCTGTGCTGGTTTGAGCCGGGACCCCCGTCAGACAGCGGCGAGTCCTTGAACATAGAACCGTAGGCTTGCTATTGCTAATCAGGCAGTTTGACGTTCTCGAATTTCTTCGAGTGTTTTGCAGTCAATACAAAGTTCAGCTGTCGGTCGCGCCTCTAAACGGTTGACACCGATTTCGATGCCGCACGTTTCGCAATATCCGTATTCATCATCATCGATACGCTTTTGCGCTTCGTTAATCTTTTTGATGAGCTTACGTTCGCGATCCCGCGTACGTAATTCCAGGCTGAACTCTTCTTCCTGAGTTGCGCGATCGTTCGGATCAGGGAAGTTTGTTGCGTCATCCTTCATGTGCCCCACAGTTCGATCAACTTCTTCCATCAACTGCTGCTTCCATTCGGTCAGTTTTTTACGGAAATGATCAAGTTGATCAGCATTCATGTAATGGCCGCTGCTATCGCGCTCATACGGTACAACTGCCGGCTGAGTTGATTTGGGAAGGTCCATATCCATGTCGCCATCATCCGCGTCGGATTCTGGTGCTGCGGCAACGTCAACTGAGGCTTTCTGGGTATTTGTAGCAGGCACTTTTTTACTGGTCGATTTTTTAGTCGTTTTGGGTTTAGCGGCAGAGGCTGAAGCCTTCTTAGCGGTTTTTTTGGCAGCCGTTGAAGCGCTCGTATCGGCGGCCTTTTTCTTGGCCGCAGCGGGAGCTCCAGTCTCAGATTTCGCGACTGCTTTTTTCTTGGCGGCTGCTTTTTTGGCAGCCGTTTTTTTGGTAGCTGTTTTCTTCGCAGCGGCTTTTTTTGCCGTTGCCTTCTTTGCTGCTACCTTTTTGTCATTACTGTCTTCAGAAACTTCTGGCAAGGCAGGTTTCTCCTTAGCAGCCGCTTTCTTAGCGGCCGGCTTTTTCTTTGCAGTCGAGCTGGTTTTCGCAGCCTTCGTTGCGGTTTTTTTGGACGCCGCGGTCTTCTTCGCGGCCGCGTTAGCGTTCTTCTTGGGCGTGACTTTAGCCATAGGACTAACCTCTACGTGTCCGGAATTTCGCAGCGCTGCGTTTTACCAGCAAATGGGGATTATTGCAATGAAAACTTATAAATTCCCTTAATTTTCAATGGGTTTGATTTTTTGGACAATTGCGACTAATTCGCCTTTCGCGAGTCGTGTGGTGATCTCGTCACCCGTTTGTATCACTGAAATACTAGTGACGGGAGTCTCATTTTTCTTGATGATTGCATACCCTCTGTCCAGCACCGCTAACGGGCTTACGCCGTGCAATGCACGCACCAGGATATCAAACCGCGATTTGGCAAGGTGCTGCTGATTTTGAACAGCGCCGTGCAGTCTCGATGCGAGTGCATCTAGGCGGCTGTGATGTTGCTCCAGTTGTTGTGCCGGTGAGTGTGCGCCAAGGCGCATGCTGGCAGCATCCAGTTTCGATGTTTTTTTGCTTTGAAGGGATAGCCACGCCCGCCGTAGTCGGTGTTCCAGCTCGTCAACGCGTTGCATTTGCTCACTCAATTGGCGACTGGGGTGCCTAAGGTGCAATCGGGTGAGTTGTTCTGTCAGTGTCTGGTTAAGGGCGATAAGCCTACGTCGTTGTATTTTCCCAAGATTCTTACGAGCAGCTTCAACGCGCAGCTGCAGGCTTTGAGTGTCCGGTGTCGATAATTCGGCAGCCGCCGAAGGGGTCGGTGCACGTAAATCACTGACTAAATCACTGATGGTGACATCTACTTCATGACCAATACCGGCCACGATGGGAATATTGCTGTCCCGAATGGCTGAGGCGACACTGAGTTCATTGAAAGCCCATAAATCCTCAAGAGAGCCTCCGCCGCGCACTAGCAAAAGCACATCTGCTTCGTTTCTTTTGTTGGCCTGATCAAGTGCTTTAACAATGGCCGGTGCGGCTGCACCTCCCTGCGTTAGCGTGGGGTAGATGATGATCCGGCATTGTCGGTAACGGCGATTCAGTACCTGAAGCACATCTCGCAAAGCTGCTGAGGTCGGGGAGGTGACGACCCCTATTGTCTGAGGTAATGAGGGGAGTTCTAGTTTATTGTTAACATCAAACCAGCCTTTGGCATCAAGCTCACGTTTAGTCGCCTCGAATGCAGCCTGTAGCTTGCCCGCTCCGGCAGGCTCCATGTGCTCGACGATGAGTTGAAAATCCCCCCTGGCCGAATACAGTCCCAGTTTTCCTCTAACAACGACGGCGTCTCCGCTTGCTGGCTGGAAATCGATGTAGCGATTTCGCCCTTTGAACATGGCGCAACGAATTTGGGACTGACTGTCTTTGATTGAAAAATAGAAGTGGCCACTTGCCGGGCGGCTGAAGTTTGAGAGTTCTCCCTGAAGCCAAAGCGTACCGAAACCAGATTCAAGCAGTTTTTGTACTTCCTGATTGAGTCGGCTGACTGTAAATATTTTTTTCTCCACCGCACAAGCATACACCTCTGATGCTGGCGATCCGCTTCTATTCCAAAATTGCACATGTTGAAAATGAATACGGCTGCCTAATCAATGTATACTTTGCCCGCATCCTGTCTCACTCTGGTTTTGTCCAATGCTGGTTTCCCAGGAAGCTCTTACTTTCGATGATGTGCTGTTAACACCCAGGCACTCTGAAGTCCTGCCGCGCGATGTCAATCTCTCTACGCGGCTGACCAAAAAGCTCACTCTTAATATCCCTTTGCTGTCCGCCGCCATGGATACAGTCACAGAGTCGCGTCTTGCGATTGCGCTCGGACAAGAAGGCGGGATTGGAATAATCCACAAGAACCTGTCTATCCAAGATCAGGCTTTGGAAGTGTCAAGGGTCAAAAAATATGAAAGCGGGGTGGTCACTCAGCCCATAACGATTTCCCCCGACACCTGCATACGGCAAGTCATCGACATGACGGCACGGCTTGGCATATCGGGTTTGCCGGTTGTTGAAGGCGACAAGCTTGTTGGAATAGTCACCCAGCGCGATCTTCGTTTCGAAACCCGGTTTGATCAGCCGGTTGCCGCCATCATGACCCCCAAAGAACGCTTGGTGACAGTGCATGAAAACGCTCCGAGAAGCGAAGCCATTGAACAATTGCACAAACATAGAATTGAAAAAGTGTTGGTGGTCAATGATGCTTTCGAGCTTAGGGGCATGATCACCGTAAAAGATATTCGCAAAGCCCAAGACTTCCCCAATGCGTGCAAAGATTCTCAAGGGCGTTTGCTAGCTGGCGCCGCAGTCGGAACCGGTGCCGATACCGATGAGCGAGTATCGGAACTGATATCGGCAGGTGTCGATGTTCTCATTGTTGATACGGCACATGGTCATTCTCAGGGCGTTCTGCATCGTGTCTCCTGGATCAAAGAACACTTCCCTGAGGTTCAGGTGATAGGTGGAAACATCGCTACTGCACAAGCCGCAACCGACTTGGTTGCCTGTGGTGCTGACGGGGTAAAAGTGGGAATAGGCCCCGGTTCTATCTGCACAACACGAATCGTGGCAGGTGTTGGCGTGCCGCAAATAACGGCCATTCACGATGTGGCTACCGCTTTAGAGGGGACGGATGTGCCGCTCATTGCCGATGGCGGAATTCGATTTTCCGGTGACATGGCTAAAGCAGTTGCTGCTGGGGCATCCACCGTCATGGTTGGAAGCATGTTCGCAGGCACAGAAGAGGCGCCCGGTGAAGTCGTTTTGTATCAAGGACGATCTTACAAGTCCTACCGTGGTATGGGGTCTGTGGGAGCTATGCGGGCCGGCTCAAGTGATCGGTATTTTCAGGATGACGAAGACGTAGAAGACAAGTTAGTCCCGGAGGGCATTGAAGGCCGTGTGCCTTACAAAGGACCGGTATCGGCGATTGTTCATCAAATGATTGGCGGCATAAGATCGAGTATGGGCTACTGCGGCGCGGCCGATATCGAAACTATGAGAAAGGAAGCCACTTTTGTACGCGTGACAGGGGCTGGCATGAGAGAGAGTCATGTACACGATGTGCAAATGACTAAAGAAGCTCCTAACTATCGAATTGTGTAAACTAACGTTATGGCAGATCTTCACGACCAGCGAATTCTGATCATTGATTTCGGAGGACAGACAACGCAGTTAATCGCCAGACGCGTGCGCGAATGTGGCGTGTACTCTGAGATCCACCCTTGGGATATTTCTGATGACGTTGTTAATGCGTTTAAGCCTAGTGGCGTAATCTTATCGGGTGGTCCTGAATCTGTAATTGCAGAGGGTTCTCCAACAATTCCCAATGCGGTTCTGTCACTCGATGTTCCATTGTTGGGAATCTGTTATGGCATGCAAGCCATGGTGCACCAGTTGGGGGGCGAAGTTTGCGCCCAGTCCTCTCACAGTGAGTTTGGTTATGCACTCGTCGATATTCTTAGTCAGCCTTTGTTGTTTGCTGGTGTCCAAGACAAAGTTCAGGACAGCAAACCACAACTGGATGTCTGGATGAGCCACGGTGACAGAGTCGAGGCGTTACCGGAAGGCTATACCTTGGTGGGCACAAGTGATAACGCGCCTTGCGCCATTATCGCAAACGAAGCTCAAAATCGTTACGGTATTCAATTTCACCCTGAGGTAACACACACTATTCAGGGAGCAAGAATTCTTCAGCGCTTTGTGTTGGATGTTTGTGGTTGTGAAGGCTTGTGGACACCGGGTAACATCATCGAAGATGCCATCAAGCGCGTTCAAGACTCTGTGGGAGATGAAGAGGTCATCCTTGGTTTGTCTGGCGGTGTTGACTCATCTGTCGTTGCAGCGTTACTGCATAAAGCGATCGGAACACAACTCACCTGTGTATTTGTTGATAACGGTCTACTTCGTTTGAATGAAGGCGATCAGGTCATGAAAACCTTTGCTGATAATATGGGCGTGAAGGTTATAAGAGTCGACGCAGAAGAGCGGTTTCTTGCTGCTCTCTCGGGTGAGTCAGATCCCGAGGAGAAACGTAAAATCATCGGCAACCTGTTTGTAGAAGTGTTTGAAGAAGAGGCTGCTAAGTTATCCAACGCCAAGTGGCTTGCGCAAGGCACCATCTATCCTGATGTTATCGAATCTGCGGCCAGCACCAGTGGAAGCGCGCATTTGATAAAGTCGCATCATAATGTGGGTGGCCTCCCTAGTGAAATGCGCTTAAAACTCGTTGAGCCGTTACGAGAACTTTTCAAAGATGAGGTTCGCACGATTGGAGTTGATTTAGGATTGCCAGCGGAAATGGTGCAGCGGCATCCGTTTCCGGGACCTGGGTTGGGTGTTCGTATTCTGGGCGAAATTAACAAAGAGTATGCGGATATCTTGCGCGAAGCAGATGCCATATTCATAGACGCTCTACACGCTCACAACCTGTACCATAAAGTCTCGCAAGCTTTTACAGTTTTCTTGCCAGTGAAATCTGTTGGCGTCACCGGTGACGGCCGACGCTATGATTACGTTGTTGCGTTGAGGGCTGTGGAAACCATCGATTTCATGACGGCAAGGGCTGCTCAACTACCGTGGGGTTTCTTGGACGAAGTCTCACGAAAGATTTGCAACTCCATACCCCGTATATCCCGGGTTACCTACGATATATCTAGCAAGCCGCCAGCTACGATTGAGTGGGAATAGTTTTTCTATTTTGAGGGGCTGATGTAGTGAACAAGCGCAAGCAACAGCCTAGGCGCTCGCAGCGAAGCACAGTAATTGAACGAAGCAAGGCTGCTTGCTTAGAGCTTTTCGGCAACTTGCGGTAAGGCAAATAGAAGCTAACGTAGTTATCGTCCACCGGCGTCGTAAGCACAACTACCTTGCTCTTTTATTTCACAAAGCTACATCACGCCAGAGATGGCCTATTTTGCAAAGCACGGTAACCCTGAAAAACTTACGTGTCGGGAGGCCGTCAAGCAATCAGGGGGATGTCAACTAGACGTAGATAAAACGGGCTTCCTAACCTTCTTTAAAATCTATATGATTGTTTAGATTCGAATTAAAAGGAGATTTCTTATGAAATCTTATAAAGGGGAGACAGCTGAAATGGAAGAAATTCAGCAGCAAAAGGTTGACGCTAAGAAGAGAGAGCGTGCTAACGGATTGAAAAAAGCAACATGCGTTTGCAAGGATTTTGGCTTGAACGCCGAGATGCTAAATGGTTCGCTCGCCAGAGGGCGTTGTGACAAATGAAAAAACTTCGAGTCGGTTTTCTAGTAGATGACTTGTCACCCTCTCGGCAAGTCAATGAGCTGATCGAATTTGTTCATGAAAACTCCTGTTTTGATGATCCAGTTTTGATCACCGGCTACAAAAAAACAGTACACGCGTCAGCGCGAAAAAAAATGCTGAAAAAGCTCAATCAGGAACCATTGAACTTTTTAAATGCAATGCTCAAAGTGTTTCTGTTCAAAGCCATCTCTAGGGTGGAGCTGCCATACGCTCAAAAACATTATCCAGGGTACATACTGAGCGAGAAAATTGAAAACGTTGATGACTACAACGTTGTTCATGTTGATGGGGAATGGTCGAAGTCTGGGCTATACCTTGACATGACTGAAGAGGACCTTTCTATAATCGATTCTTGTGAGCTCGACTGTATTGTTAGATGTGGAACTGGGATTTTAAAAGGCAGAATTTTAGACATTACTAGATTTGGAGTCATTTCATTTCATCATGGTGACAATAGAACTAATCGTGGTGGTCCTAGCGGGTTTTGGGAAGTATTTCATGGTGAGCCCAGCAGCGGTTTTGTAATCCAGAAACTGACACCAGAATTGGATGGCGGTGATGTTCTTGTCAGGGGAAACGTAATGACTGCCAACGTGTGGCTTGCGAACAATGCTCAGCTGCTTGCGAAATCAAATATTTTCATGATGCAGCTGTTGGTCAACATAGCTGAGAACAACAAGTTACCTTCGTTGGAGGGGGTGAGGCTGCACGGTTTTGGACTTTACAAATTAGATTCTAGTCTTGTTCTGATGCAATACATACTAAAGGTGATTGTGCCAAAGGCTATGTCGTCTTTAATATCCAAATTTAGGTCACCGAAAAAAACGCGATGGTCAGTGGCCTACTGTTATCACGATGACTTTAGGCAATCTTTGTGGCGTTACAAGGACATCAAAAATCCAAAAGGAAGGTTGTTGGCTGACCCCTTTGTTGTCGAAAACAATGGTGACAACTTTATATTTGTTGAAGATTTATTTTTTCACGATCATAAAGGCCGGATATCTGTATTAAAAGTTGATAGAGACGATTATGAATTTATGGGCGTTGTTCTAGAGGAAGATTTTCATTTGTCATATCCTTTTGTGTTTAAGGATGGTGGTGATATTTACATGATTCCAGAAACTTCCCAAAACTCCGATATACGGCTTTACAAAAGTATTGAGTTTCCTCTCCGATGGGAGTTTGAAAAGCAGCTGATGACTGATGTAGGTGCCGCAGATACCATGGTATTTAAAATTGACAACCTTTGGTTTATGTTGACTAACATCTGTAGTGCAAACGTAAAAGACTATCAATCGGAGTTACACATATTCTATTCAGAAGACTTTAAAAGTGATGAATGGAAGCCAATCGAAACTGGAAACCCTGTAATATTTGACCCTCTGAGAGGGCGCAACGGTGGCTTTTTTAGGCACAATGGTAAACTGTACCGGGTCAATCAAGTTCATGGCCAAGCCCACTATGGCAAGAATTTCAGAGTTAATGAAATTGAAGTTCTGACAAAAGAAAAGTATGCTGAAAAAGAGGTATCAATAGTTCAACCCAATTTCAAAAAATCAACCGTTTCTACTCACCATTTTAGTGCCAATGAAAAAGTTGCTGCTGTGGACTTTGCAAGAATGGAAAGACTGAGAAAAGCTTTGAGAACTTGAGAGACCTAGCAAAAAATTTGAATATGTGATTCGACAATCAGAGCAAATAAAGCGGTAACTTCGGAAAGTCGCTGCAAGAGCCGCGAGGTAAAGACAATCCTATAGTCGCATTCTGACGCCTGTTATAAAGGTTTATCACTTTCCGTTAAAGGCTAGTCTCATTAACGGTATTTTGCGAACGAAGTAGCGATGTATGCCCATTGTTGTAAGCAGCGTCAGCAAAATTATAGTTATAAATCCCGCAAATGGTGGAAGCCCCAACTCTATTGCGATGAGTCCTAAACAAATAACAATAAGTTGATGGAACAGGTAGATCGTATAAGAAAAATCTGCCATAGACAGCCAGAAGTCAGACTTCTTATTGAAGAAAGTTTGAAAGAATTTAAAAAGAGCTGCTGACATAGACCAAGACGCAACACTGCTAGAGAAAGCTATTATTAAGGTTGCGATACTTTCTGGTAAGTTGGGCGTGATCAAAAATAGAGTGCCAAGTGAACCTGCGATGTAAAGTAGTAAAATTGTGTTTGAAATGTTAGAAAACTTCGTTAGTAGCTCTTTAGAGTTGAAGAGCAGGGCACCAAACAAAAAGTAAGGTATGTACTTCATTAGAGTGAATACGTGAAAAATATCGAAAAAATAGTTGGAGTACAGTGGAAACCCTAGTGGTGACAGTGCCAGTACGCCGACGCCGGATAATGCAGCCACAAGTAGTACCAGAGCCATGGGAAGCTTTACGGCCAGGTTGCTTAACCAGTTGATAATTAACTTGGATAACTTATTAACAAATGAGTATAGGAAAACTGCCAAAGCGAAATAGACAAGTAGATTAATCAAAAACCATAAATGTGATATCCATCCGCTGGTTAACCAATAATTAGTAAATTCAACAGGCTGCCAGCCCGTCAGATGAAGGACAAGAGCTTGCAAGCTATTTATTGTCAGGGCTGTTACTACCAAAGGAAGTGCTATTCGTTTCATGCGCACTTTAACAAATGCCTTTGAACCATATTTCTGTAGCGTCAAGACACAGAAAAACCCGGAAACCATAAAGAACGCCGGCATACGGAATAGACGGATTACTTCCTGTATGTAAGCTATAAAAGTACTGGTTTCTGCGCTATTAATACGCCAGATCATATCCTCACTGTATATGTTAGCTGTGTGCAAAATAATGCCCAAAGCCATAAGGATGCTCCTTAGAGAATCCATGTAATGCAGTCTGTTCATTGGTGTATACAGATCTTGTTTATTGAGTTGGCAAACGCGAGATATCCGGCATGAGTTAGGTGAACGCTGTCATCTAGAAACCATGGTTGTTTATCACGGTCAATTCCACTTTGGTAAACATTCATCCATTCGGGTTCGTGAAACGTTAAGTTGTCATCTAATTCACTCCAGTCTTTTAATTGTTGGTTAAGAGACTGAAATGATACCCATTTGCTTTTTCTTCTTGGGGAGGGTTTTACACCTATTATTTGGACTTTTGCGTTTTCGAACGTAAGGAACAATTTTTTTAGAAAAGACTGATAAAGCGCTGTCACATGCTCGACGTCTGCTGTTCTTGTCAGATCGTTCTCCCCCAAATAGAGAATCACGTTTTCTACGTTTTTATTGGTTCTGCTTAGTGTTAAATACCGAAGCGTGTCGTGAATGGTCGTTGATCCGATGCCACGATTAGTCCACTCACCGCAAGCGGGGTGTAGGTAATTTTCGGATTTGAATCTGGCGATAGACGAGCTACCGAGCATCAGCCTCGAAGCGGAGCGGTTCGAAGTATAGTCTAGGGCAAGGTATTTGATTTCAGTCAGTCTTATCGTGAGTTCTTGCTTGTTTTTCCTAGCGAAAAACAAGCAAGCCACCGCGATAGCTGCAACAACAGTTAAGTAAAGCCCCCGGCGTTGGATTATGGACATCGAACCAACGCTTTACTTGGGCCGCTTATAGCCAGGTAGTTCAATGATATAACTGTCAACGCTTCCAGAGTCATACCAATCCGAGCCGAAAAATAACCGTGTTCCAGAAGGACTAATCGTGACATGAGGTTCACCGAAGTATGCGCTGTAGTCACCGTTTTTGGCCAATTTAGCGTAAGACCTGTGATGTGCTAAACGGCATACAACCTTGTTGTCAGGATCTGTATTCACCAGATAAATTTCAGATGATAGCGCAGGGGCTTTCTTACCATTTTTCAACCATTCAAACCCTTTGCCCACACTTGACATCGCTATCCAGCCCGGTTTCTTATAGGCCTGTGCTGAAATATGGGTGGCGCTCGTCGTGTAAGGATAGCCATCAGCCATGCTGACAACGTTTCGGCACTTACCGGTTTCCATATTGTGCTCAATTAGGTGACCCACACCGTCTTCACGATCACCATCGCATCCCTTGGGCGATTTATTGAAACCCAGCGTAAACATCGCATCTTGGCCGTCATGCGTTTGTCCGAGGTTTTGGTGTTCATGGAACTTGTACATGTCCAAAGTGTGGTTAATAGTCTTGAGGTCGTGCGCTAGGGATGTACCTTGATACCAAAGAGATTTTCCGCTGGGAGTAGCAATGGGTGCATGCCATTCATCCCAACGGGTCCCTTCACCAATGGGGGCAGTAATTACGGTATCGGTGCTAAGGCGGTACGTAAGCATGATTCGGTTTCCTTTCGAGGGGAGACAGCGAAAACCGAATAGATCGTCATCTAAAGATTGCATTTGGACACCACCACCGGGAGTAGGCGTGCTGGTGCCGCACCATGGAGAAAAATCTTTTATCGTTGTAGATATGTTTGTGCTGACGTTATAACGTTTGAATTCACCTGCGTCGGGTTTTATTTTACTCACGTAATAGAGCACATCAGGGTCTGAGTGGCTCCAGAAAACATCTTCTAAATCGCTGGGTGTGAAATCAAGATCTCTGACGACTTTATAGGTGTGCCCGTCTAGCAACTGGTGCGTGGTGTAAGACTTTGTTTGCGTCCACATGAGTAACAGTGATTCATCCGCATTCCATGCCTGCACGGTACTGTACGCTGGTTTGCGAACTTCATCGGGTTGGCTGTTGGTAATGCGAATAACCTTCGTACCGAACGCCGGTTCCCTGTAATACTTCATGTACGGCGGTTTGCGTACTTGCGGAATCATCACGTCATTGTTGTGTGTGACAAATCCTTCGCATAGATTCTCGCTGGCTTGCGCACCGAAAGAGGTGAGAAGAAAAGCGATGGACGAAACCGTTAATTTGAATCGGAACACTAGAACTTCACTCCTGAGACTCATTGATCAAAAGACCAAATTCATCGTGGATAACTGTTTAGATCGATATCGACTGAATTAGTTCAATATTGGGCAATGTACTCCCGGACTCCTAGACGATCGGTCGCGGTAACTAGTTCGCACCTAGGGCTTTTATCGGCTTCTCGATGAAAATCTAAAGCTCTTGAGGCGTTTCCACATTGCTTTGGTTGATCTCTCATCTGATAATGTAAGGCGCGAAAGTCATACAATTGGCGGGCACGAATGATTCTGCTCAACGAGGTAAATCATAGAGGACAGACTTTGATAGCATGCGTGTCAAAAATAGTGTGCCTCTCGGTAAATTTGCACAAACAATCAACCACCCGTAAGAATGGGTGGGGCACGGGGAAATATCGAATCTTAATGCCGATAACAAGAAAATTGAAAACAGTGCTTTCTCGATCTGGCTTTTTGATAGGCTGCCTCGCGATTTCAGGTTGTAGCAGTATCGCTAACGATGCCGGGTTTAGATCCAGTCTACTCACTAGTCCGTTTGTACCTTACAAGTGGACAAACGACACTCAACGGGATAGCGACTTTGACGGTGTGGCGGACCATGCTGATACCTGTGAGGAAACACCACGCAATACGTTTGTGGGTCCTGCGGGTTGCGAGATTGTCACAGGTGTCATTGAGGGTTTGAAATTCGCGCCGGATGAAGTTGAATTGTCTGTTAAATCGCGCATTGTGCTTGGAAAATTAGTCGACGGTCTGACTCGTTACCCAAGCGCCACTTTTTCGGTAGAAGGGCATACGGATAATCGCGGTTCTGCAGCAGATAACCTAAAATTGTCTAAGAAACGGGTCAACGCTGTTGTCTCCTTTATGGTCGAACAGGGTGTAGGAGCTGAGCAAATCAAACCGTTTGCGTTTGGCGAGAGCCGCCCCAGAGAACCTAACGCGACCCTAGAAGGCCGGGAACGGAACCGTAGAATCGAGATCGAAATTATCAAGAGCTTGCTGTAGTCTGTGCGGCAAGGCAAAATGACGAGTGTCACTTTAGTTGAATTCAATGAATACTAAAATTAACGTTTTTGACCATTTCGGCGCGATTAAACCTGCAGCGCTCGTGGCAACTTTGCTGGTGTTGGCCGGTTGCTCAGCAGTGCAGCCTAAGCCTGAGCAGACGCTAGAGGCAGTGGCCCCCATCGTCAGCCGACCTGACGGCTCAGTCAGAGGCAACACAGACTTCGAGAGAGTTGCTCAACTGTGGGCAGCCGCCGAAGAGGCCAGAAAAAATGATCAAAATACAATTGCGCTTGAGCTTCTATATGATGCGCTGGAAGTCAGCCCTCAAAATGCGCTTTTATGGAGCCGTGCCGCCGAGATTCAGCTAGATACTCTCGAGGCCGCGTTGGCTGAGAGTTACGCCACTAAATCCAATGCGTTTGCTCTAGACAACAGACCGCTGCTGCACAGAAATTGGATGATCATCGAGCACGCGCGAAACATGCGTGGAGACCTTCTCGGCGTTCGAAGTGCGCACAAAAAAGTGCAAGAATACCAAAATCAGTAATAGCGTAAGCTTAGTCGCAAGGTTGCGCCAACCGGAGCAGGGAGGCACCGGTAATGGAATTAGTTGAATCAATTACAAATGTGCTTGGGCTTGATGGCCCCATAGCTTCTCATCTGTCAGGATTTGCGCCGCGTGTTGAGCAGCAGCACCTCGCCGAGGCGATATTCTCCACATTTGAAGATACCGCTCAACTTGTTGGAGAGGCAGGTACTGGCACCGGCAAAACATTTGCCTACCTAGTACCAGCCATACTCAGCGGTCAACGAATCATCATATCCACTGGCACTCGTCATCTTCAGGATCAGCTCTACTACAGTGATCTACCGCTGGTCAATCGGGCGCTTTCCAGTGGTGTGTCCATCAGCCTTTTAAAGGGGCGGGCAAACTACCTGTGTAAGCATCGATTGCAGCGGGCTATGCGTCACCCGGCGTTACTGGATGCCCGATACCAAGAACACCTCAGAGCCATTGTAGACTGGTCACGATCAACAGCCACTGGTGATATCGCTGAAGTGATGGCGGTCCCCGAAGATTCCATGGTCTGGTCGTTCATTGTCTCTAACGATGAATTTTGTTCTAAACATGAGTTTGAAGATCTGGCAGATTGCTTTGTGCATAAAGCCCGTAAGCGGGCTCAGGAATCGGACATCGTTGTCGTTAATCACCATCTTTTATGCGCTGATTTAGCGTTGAAAGAGCAGGGCTTCGGAGATCTCCTACCTAGCGCAAACGGTTTTGTGATCGACGAGGCTCATCAGCTACCGGATATAGCCGCTCAGTTTTTCGGTCGTAAGCTAAGCAGCCGGCAGCTACTCGATTTAGCGCGAGATACCGTCGGTGAACAATTGCACGAAGCACCGGATATGCGTGAGCTTCGTGATCTTGCGCAAGATCTGGAAACAGGTGTTCGACATTTTCGCTTAGCTTTCGGGGTGGAGCCGGGACGTGATGCCTGGATAAACATAAAAGATACGTCCGCTATAGAAAGAGAGCTGGAAAGGCTGACCATTTTACTGGGTGCTTTATCAGAGACATTAGAGGAGGCTGCCAGCAGAGGTAAGGGGCTTGAAAGTTGCCACAAGAGGGCCTTAGTGCATGCCGATTCCCTTAAGCGGTTCGCAGAAAACCCGGCCGATGGGGAGTACGTTCACTGGTACGAAACTTTTCGTACAGGTTTTAGTTTAAACATGACTCCCATGACAGTGGCTGGGCCTTTTCAACGTGCGATGGAAGCCATGACGTCTAGTTGGGTTTTTACATCAGCAACGCTCGCTGTCGGGGGCGATTTCAGTCACTTTAAGGGGCAGCTAGGTTTGCAAGACACCCGCGAGCTTCAGGTGGACAGCCCCTTCGATTATCGGCACAACGCACTTCTGTATTTACCCGAAGATTTACCTGAGCCTCAAAGCTCGGCTTATACCAGTAGCATCATAGAAAAAATTAAGCCTGTTTTGAAAGCCAGTCAGGGGCGCGCATTTTTATTATTTACCAGTTACCGTGCGATGCATGAGGCCGCTCGATTGTTGGAAAATCAATTGGACTTCCCGTTGCTCATTCAAGGGCAAATGCCCAAACGGGAATTGATAGAAGCGTTTCAATCTATTGGTAATGCGGTGCTGCTTGGCACCAGTAGTTTCTGGGAAGGCGTTGATGTCAGAGGCGAGGCATTATCATTGGTGGTGATCGACAAACTTCCCTTTGGATCACCCGGTGATCCCGTGATGGGTGCCCGAATTGATCACATGAAACAAGCCGGTGGCAACCCGTTTTTCGAATATCAAATACCACAGGCCGCTATCGCGTTAAAACAAGGTGTGGGACGACTAATACGGGATGTTACTGACAGTGGCGTACTCGTTTTGTGTGATCCGCGAATTCGTTCCCGAAACTATGGTGAAGTTTTTATAACGAGCCTGCCACCTATGCCCATAACGCGTGATCTTATGGAAGTGGAAGACTTTTACCGGCGTGAGCGCGAGTCCCATCGAGATGAAGAGTTGATATGAATATATTAGCTATAGAAACCTCCACTGATGCTTGCTCAGTCGCTTTGCAAACAGGGTCAGATTTGCTGTGTGATCATCGCATCGCCCCGCAACAACATGGCACTATTGTCTTGCCCATGATCGATGCCCTGATGGCCGAAGCCTCTTTGAGCCCGCGACAGCTTAATGGTGTGGCATTTGGTCGTGGCCCCGGTAGTTTCACGGGCGTAAGAATCGGCGTTGCTTTAACACAGGGAATTGCCCTGGGTGCTGATGTAGGGGTGATAGGTATATCCACCATGCACAGTGTTGCGCAGGGGGTGTATCGTTTGCATGGTGACAAACGGGTCGCTGTCAGCCTCGATGCGCGAATGGACGAAGTGTACTTTGCCTGCTACGAGTTGGGAAAGGAATCAATCATGTGCGCGCTAAGTGAAGAATATATATGTCTGCCTTCCGATGTGCCTCAGCCGTCGGAACCCTCGTCTATACATTGGGCGGGTTCGGGCGCAGAACGTTACGAGGAAATCCTGCGTAACCAGTTTTCTGTGAGTGGAGTAAATATCCGTCGAGATGCATGGCCACACGCTCAAGACTTAATCGATATTGCTGTGCCAAATGTGTCAGCAGGGAAGCTTTTACCTGCTGAAGATGCCATGCCGGTGTATTTAAGAAATAAAGTGGCAGAGACTACCGAGGAGCGCGCAAATAAGGCGAAACACGGTTAACTTCGTTATTTCGAGCTTCCTTAATCGATCGAACAGCTCTTGATGCAATCGACATAAGGTTGCTGCGCCAGGCATCGACGCCCACCGTTAGCGTTTGATCTTTCGCATACGATAGCTTGTACTCATACTCACCCTTGAGCAGGTCCATGTTTCGGGCACCTTCTTTAATACCTTCGTCAATGATATGCATCATGGACAGATGACCAGGGCTAAGAGCCTCATACTTGGGGTCGAACCCGTTTTGAAAGAACATGATGGTGCCCTTGTAAAAAAATGAATATTCAATACCAATAGTTTTTTCGTTCAGTACTAGCACTATCAGTCTCAGTTCATCACGTTTAAGTGCTTCCTTCATCAGGGCTAGATGAAAACTACGGTACCTCTCTGACCCGAAGTTGCCTTGCTCGCCTTTACTTGCGTGTCGTGTCTGGTGCAGAGTGACGAGGTCTGCAAAGGCAAGATCGATTTCTTCCGGGGACCTGCACCGGTGAAACTTAAACTCCCCAGCTTGTTTGAGTTTTCGGCGGCGGCGTTTACGTTGCTTTCGTGCGTTACGGCTGAGACTTTTCTCGTAAGCAGAGATGGTATCTGGTAGAGCTTGGACGCAACGAGTTTGATTTTGCAGAAGCGGCATCGACCAACCTAACTCAGTTGCCCGCTCTAGCAGGGTGTGTAGAAACTGAGAATGCTCGGGTAAATCGGAAAACTGTAGGCGCTCTAGCGAGTGTAAGTTGAGCACATCATCGGTGAGTGCTTTTATTATCTCATCGTTTGCCTGTGGGTTTAATAAAACATCCAAGTCATCCGGTGACGTATTGCCGCCTGAGCCTATAAATCGGATGGTGTCGGCAGACGCAACCCTGAGTGCACGTGTTGTACATCGATAGAGCGGGGCGATCGCTTCGACAACGTCGTTGTTGTAGACCACAACGATGTGTAGCGTCCCGAGGTTGCCGTAGTGTTCCCACCACAGTCTATTCCAGTACCAGCTGTTAAAGAAACCGGCACTTGTTGACAACGTGTGAAGTCGAGACCAATCCGGTTCTATCGCATCGAACTGATCAGTATTGGTCAGATGTTCAATCCGAATGTTCGTTTTGGCCGCGTGGCTCATCTTCAATCCCAATAATGGATTAGCTTGCGAGTCTTGCGAAAGAGGCCGGCCGTGGCTCATCAAGTTTTCGGATGCCCATTTCACTATCGGGATCAATCTGTAAGTCAGTTACGTAGGTCGCAGCCCGGTTCCGGCGGGGAAAAGGCTTGATTTTGTTGACAGCACGGTAAGTGAATCGTTTTAAAGACGGAATTGGACCATCCTCTGCCATGCTTCGATTCTTTATGCCTAGATCTCTTAGTACAAATCGATTGGCGAGCTGTACATACTGACGCTTATAAATCGCGGGTGTGTAATAGCTAGTGGCCAGAGACACATTCATATCCACATTCTGTAGGCGATGAGGGCCGTTATGAGGCCACGATGCAACATCACCAGGTGTTAATAGAAACTCCGCGGCGTGATCATCAAAACGTGTTTCATACGGCAGGTTTTCATCAATTTCGCCCGCGTATATGTCTTCAAGTAAATCTTGAGGAACCAGGCGAGTGTCCATAGCTGGGTAAACCCATAGGCGCTTTTGACCACGCATATGCCATAGCATGTTCGGCTCAGCATCCACGTGGTAGTAAACCTGTGCTCCTGGCGAGCTAATTAGCAGTGTGCTGTAGTTTGCAACTGGGTTTTGAAGATGCGGGCAGTTTTCATCCAGATGCTGGTACATGCCTTCGATAAGCTCTTTGTAGTCATTGCTAAACTCTTCTATATGAGTGATGTTCAGCCAAAGGCGCCCATCTTCCACCGCTCTCCATAAATCTGTACCGTTCGTTTCATCGGCGATGTCTACGCAAGACCATTCTTCAGGCCGGCACGGATCGTGGCCCATCGTGAAGGCTTGTAACCACTTCCGAGGAAACACGTCGAGCAGTGCGATCAGTTCGGGCTTTTCAAACAACTCACGTTGATGGTATTCGTGTTTGTTGATCATGGGGACATCGCCAAATTTGGCGTAGTCTTCTTTAGTCCACTGGATAGGGCTTTTATCACTCATAGTAGCTATCTATATCCACTTCAGGTCGAATTATGTGATGCGAACCACCTTTTGATGCTGACGTGCGGCTTGATAGTTGCAAAGTAGCTTTACTGGAATATTAGGGTTATCTATCTTTGGTTTCGGTCAACTGGCATGTTACTTAAATCGTTTTTCTACAAAGCGTTAAACAAGGTATGTACAGCTGACATAACGCGTGTTCTTTTCCTGGATAGGCGCACATTTACGCCGCTGGAAGCCGGTGAAAAGATCGCCTGCCGATACCTAACTAAGGCAGACTTAGAAACGCTTTCCTCAGTAAATCGTTTCGGCATCCATGACAATTTTGTTAAGGATTTTGAAAAATATCGGTTCTTATGCATCGGTGCAATCGTCAACAGTGAAATAGTTGGCATTATATTTCTTGGTTCGGGCACGGTTCCGGCACGCCACAACAGTGGAGGTCCTGCCCATCATGGAATTGGTGTCAAGACCCCCAAGGCATGCTTCTACATGTTCAAGGTAAATGTGCTTCCTGAATTCCGGGGTCGTCGAGTCAATCCCGCCATGATCTCTTTTGCGTTTGAGTCCTTGAGGCCGAGCATGCTGCAATCCATCGTCACAACCACCGATTGGACCAATGACGCCTTTTATAAGAGCGCCTGCCGATTGGGATTTATCCAAAGAGGTCATGCGGCTGAATTCGTGTTTGCAGGCACTCACCTGTATCATTTACCCAAGGCCCTCGATGCAGCGAATGGAGACGTCAGGCCCCACGCCACGGAACAGGATGAAGATGTTATCCGGTTCAAAGGTGAGTAATGTCCATCGGTCATGACCTGAGCGAAATTTGAGACTTGCGTCAAGTTTAGGGCTCTGCTGCATGACGTGTTCTCGCGTTTCCCGCAGTCATTTTTTGCGTATGATTAAGCGAAAGCTTGTGCACTTGCGAATCCAATCCATAGCGTGACTCCCAACATTATCCATTAAATATCATTTATGTATGATTTCTACGGATTTGGTCTGATTGACGGTTTTGCCGTTACCTGGTTTTTCGTGGTTTGGTTCCTGCATTTTTACCTACTCAACACCTCGTCATTTCGGACGAAAACCATCAGTCACACGATGGCCATTCAGCGTGAACGATGGATGTTGAACGTCGTTGCTCGTGGCGATTCCCCCATCGATGCCATTTTGCAAAACGGCTTACAGCAGGGTGTTCTGTTTTTCGCCTCTACCACTGTTCTGTTATTGGGCGGGCTGGTAGCCGGGTTGGGTGCCGCGGATAGAGGCGTTGCTTTGCTTCAGGAAATACCTGCATCCACCACTAATACAAGCTTGCAGTGGGAGATAAAACTCCTATTGATTATTCTAATTTTTGTTTTTGCCTTTTTTAAGTTTGCATGGAGTTATCGACTCTATAACTACATACTCATTCTTATAGGTGCATCACCCAAGTGGTCAAATAGCGATGAACAAGCGTTGAGTGCTGAGAATCTATCGAACTATGCGAAAAAACTAGCAAGACTTCATGCGTTAGCCGCTAAACATTTCACGACTGGTTTGAATGCGTATTTCTTCGCACTTGCCGCTTTTGCCTGGATGATAAATGCCTGGTTCTTTATCGTCGCAACGTTCTGGATTGCCTTGGTACTCTATCGACGAGCTTTCCGTTCTGAATTTTTAAAGATCGTAAAAATGACCGAACACTAATGATGTGTCGTTACAATTATAAATTTTCAGAATAAGATTCTGCGTCGAAGCCCAGCAAAATCGATTTGCCACCTGTTATTACTGGTCGTTTAATGAGGCTGGTGTTTTCAATCATTAGTGCGATGGCTTTGCTTTCAGTCAGATTTTCTTTATCTGCTTCGTCCAGTGTGCGCCATGTTGTGCCGCGACGATTGACAAGCGATTCCCAACCCAACTGTTTGCTAAATGCTTTTAAGGTTTTCGCATCAATTCCTTTTTTCTTGTAGTCGTGAAACTCATAGCTGATCGATGCCGCATCGAGCCACTTTCGGGCTTTTTTTACAGTATCGCAATTGGGAATACCATAGACGGTAATCGAATCAGCCATGAGTCTGTCCTTTAATTAATCAGCTAGTCGCAGTAGTTCGTTAATACCGACCTTGCTTCGTGTTTTTTCATCCACTCGTTTTACGATCACGGCGCAATAAAGACTGTACTTTCCATCGCTGGAAGGTAAGTTGCCCGAGACAACGACAGAACCTGCGGGTATACGTCCGTAGGTGATTTCGTCGCGTTCGCGATCATAGATACGAGTGCTTTGACCAATATAAACACCCATTGAAATTACCGAGCCTTCTTCAACCACAACACCCTCAACAACTTCAGAGCGAGCACCGATGAAGCAGTTATCTTCAATGATGGTGGGTGATGCCTGAAGTGGTTCCAGTACGCCACCGATTCCTACACCGCCAGACAAGTGAACGTTCTTGCCGATTTGTGCGCAGGAACCCACGGTTGCCCACGTGTCTACCATAGTGCCAGAATCTACATAGGCACCGATGTTGACGTAGGAGGGCATAAGAATAGTGTTAGGTGCGATAAAACTCCCTTTTCGTGCCATGGCTGGAGGTACAACGCGCACACCGGCAGCTTGGAATTCGTTGGCACTCATATCAGTGAATTTACCGGGGACTTTATCGTAGAAGCGTGTAAAACCACCGGCTTCTATTGGCGCATTGTCTCGAAGCCTGAACGAGAGCAATACCGCTTTTTTCAACCATTCGTTGACTTGCCATTGGCCAACGCCTTGTGGTTCTGCAACACGGGCTTTTCCTGAGTCGAGTAATGCAATAGCTTCCTCTACCGATTTACCAATCTCGCCTTTTGCATCGGCAGTACTAATATTGTCGCGATTTTCCCAGGCATCATTAATGATGCTTTCTAGTTCACTCATTGTTTTATCTCTTAAAGGTTGGGGTGCCTATAGGCACTGGATTATTCTGTTGGCAGCTTGAACGCAATCATCAAGAGGTGCGACAAGCGCTAGTCTCAGTCGATTTTGCCCAGGATTCACTGCGTTGTCGGGAGTGGCTCTGGCGAGAAAACTACCGGGCACTGCCCGTACGTTTTGATCTGCTAACAAACGCTGTGTAAATGTTTGGTCATCGGTGGGTAGCTCTGGCCAGAGATAGAATCCGGCCGGGGGTGTATTCACTGATAACTTTGTATTCAGTATGCTAACTACCGCTGCATATTTTTCATCGTAGGCAGCCCTGTTCTGTGTGACATGTTGTTCATCACTCCATGCAGCTGTGCTTGCGCTTTGCACAGCTCCAGACATGGAGCAGCCTTGGTAAGTTCTATAAGAGGCAAAGTGTTTGATGAGATTTGCATCGCCGGCAACAAAACCTGAGCGCAGTCCGGGTAGGTTCGAACGTTTGGATAAACTGTGAAAAACCAAACAGCGATCGAACGTCTCTAATCCCATTGCCCACGCTGCTTGAAGAAGGCCGCAAGGTGCACCTGATTCTTTGCGGTATATCTCGCTGTAGCATTCGTCGCTGACAATGACAAAATCGTGTTTTTGCGATTTTTCAATAAGTGCTTGAAGAGCACTCATTGAATTAACAGCCCCGGTAGGATTGCCCGGTGTGCAGATATAGATTAACTGAGCATCATCAAATTCTTTGTCTGAAATGGATGCCAGGTTGGCATCAGCATTTTCATCAATGGTATAGAAGTTAGGTTTGCATCCGGCTAAAAGGGTTGCGCCTTCATAAATCTGGTAGAAGGGGTTTGGCATCAGTACGCTACCGGCTGACTTGCTGCGGTCTAGAACGCATTGAGCAATCGCAAAAAGACCTTCGCGGGTTCCGTTGACCGGGAGTATGTGCTTTTCAGCTAGAGTGCCGGCTTTCTTAAGATCAAAGCGCTGGCGTAACCATTGAGCAATGGAGTTTCGCAGTTCATCGGAGCCGCGTGTACTGGGGTATTGCTCCAATGTCTTTAGGGAGTCCGTTAGGGCATCCAAAACAAATTGAGGCGCAGGATGTTTGGGCTCACCGACGGACAAAGAGATGGGCGTTTGCGCTGACGGCTCAATCCCCTCGAGCAACGTCCGAAGTTTCTCGAATGGATAGGGCTGTAATAGATTTAATTCAGAATTGATCATTCCCAGTATTATACGGGAGAGCCAACCAGGAACGAGCCTGTTTTGAAGACTGATTCTGTAATCGAAGCGACTGAGCACTGGTTGGACAAACTGGTTATTGGTCTGAATTTGTGTCCGTTTGCCCGTGGGCCTCGACTCAAAAACCAGATTCAAATTGTAGTGGCCAAATACTTTGACACGGCTCAATGCCTACAAGCCTTTTCAGAAGAGGCGGCGAAACTTGCGAGAGGCGACGAGCAGGCAACAACTCTGTTCGTGCTACCCGAAGGTTATGAGGATTTTGACGATTATCTTGACCTTCTGGCATTGTCCGAGGCTTTGCTTGATGACTTGGGGTTTACTGGAAGCCTGCAGATAGCCAGTTTCCACCCCGACTATCAATTTGACGGGACATCCCTGTCAGATGTCAGCAACTGGACGAACAGGGCTCCTTTTCCCATATTGCACTTACTGCAGGAGGAGAGCGTCAGTAAAGCCGTTGATGCGCATTCAGACCCGGAATCTATCCCCGAAAGCAATATCCGTGCGTTGGAGACATTGGGTTTGAGCGGCGTGTTGAAGCTGCTGGAGCGAGCCTAGTCTGAGACAGGGTTTTAAAACAAACAGCATGGTGCGCTCGACATGATAGACAAATGGGACTCTGTGTGCCACTGCCTCAGAATCTGCAGCCAAATAAACGCTACGAATCTAAAAAAGCGCATTCCCCTATTGGCAGAGGCTATGCGATAGGTGCAGGCTGCTTGTGTGATTGGTTGTAATTGATCTGGTTGAACCTTCGGAACTTTTCAGTCGATCTAAAGCCGACAAAGAGTTCTGAAGGTCGACTGCCAACCTAACTTAAATGCTGTTTAAAAAACTCAACGGTTCTGGTCTCTGAAAGCTCAGCAGCTTCTTTATTAAAGCGGGGAGTCGAGTTGTTGTGAAATCCGTGTCGAGTTCCCGCGTACAAATGGCGTTCGTAAGTCTTACCGTTTTCTTTCAGAGCGGTTTCAAAATCTGGCCACATGGCATTGATGCGTTTGTCGTCTTCGGCAGATTGCACCATGAGGGGAGCTGTGACTTTAGCCACATCTTCGGCCTTTAACGCAGCGCCGTAATACGGAACCGCTGCATGGAGATCATCGCCCATTTCTGCCGCAAGAAAGTTGGTAGTGCCGCCACCCCAGCAAAAACCGACAGATCCTAGTTTGCCGGTCGATAGTTCATGCGATTGCACGAATTTGGCGCTGTTGAGCATGTCTGTTTTCAGTTTCGCCTGATCGAGGCTTTTTTGCAAAATTTTGCCATCGTCGTCATTACCCGGATAACCGCCTACTGGGGATAGACCGTCGGGTGCCAATGCCAGAAAACCCATGGTCGCGAACCGTCTAGCGACGTCTTCAATGTATGGATTAAGGCCGCGGTTTTCATGAATAACAATGACAGCCGGGTGGGGGCCTGCTGCCGTGGGTTGAACCAGATAGCCGCGCATCTCACCGGAGGTTCCACCGGGTGAGGCATAGTCAAGATACGTTGCTTTGATACGCTCGTCTGTGAATGAGATTGTTTGTGCCTGTGCGTATCGCGGCAACAATGACTGAGCCATTGCCAGTCCGGACACGCCAGCAATGGTTATCGCACTGGCTTTTTGTAGAAAGTCGCGTCGCGTCATTCCGCTATGACAGTATTCGTCGTATAGGTCGTAAATTCTTTGATCAATGTGGTTTAAGTCAGACATCTTTAGTTTCTTATATTGCTGAGACCAAGTTCAGCATACAACAGGTATGCATCAAAGCCCTATGACAACAAATTTTGGTAGTAATTTGCCGGCTGTTATTTGTGCAAATTCGCGATGCCCAACTATTCTCTTATATGGGTCTATGGGATATACGAATGTCAGGAAACAATCCGCTCGACGATTTATTGCGTCAGTTAAAAAGCGCGCGTGCAACACCCAACGAAAAAAGCAATGGAGCTGCGGGGGGCAATGTCACTGAAGGTTCTTTCGGAAAAGGTGGCGGCTCGGGCGTGGCTGGTTTTTTGGGTAGTTTCGGACTATTGCTGCTCGCTGGCATCGTCTACCTAGGGTATACCGCCTACTACACCATACCGAGTGACTCTGTAGGAATTGTTCAAAGGTTCGGTAAGTATGTTTCTGAACAAGATCCGGGTTTACATTTTAAGCTTCCTCTGGGGATCGATAAAGTCACCATCTTGCCTGTAAAAAGGCAGCTGAAACAAGAGTTTGGCTTCGCAACGGCGGGGGCTAGCAATAGTAGTCAAAGCCGTCCAGATCTCTCTCAACAGAGTCAAATGGTGACGGGGGATCTCAATGCAGCACTGGTTGAATGGGTGGTGCAGTACCGTATTGCTGAGCCACAAAAATACTTGTTTGATGTTCGTAACCCTGGTGAAACACTTCGAGATCTTTCCGAGTCAGTGATGCGCGTAGTCGTCGGAGATCGCTCGGTGGACGAGGTCATTACTATCGGCCGACAAGAAATTGAAACCGTTGCGCTTGCCGATATGCAGTCACTGGTCGCGAAGTACGAAATTGGCGTTAGCATTGATCAAGTACAGTTAAAAAACATTAATCCTCCTCGCCCTGTACAAGAGTCCTTTAATGAGGTGAATCAGGCGCAGCAAGAGAAAGAAAGTTTGATTAACGCTGCCCGCCGTGAATACAACAAAGTGATCCCACTGGCTGAAGGTGAAAAGGATCAGCGTATCAGAGCAGCTGATGGATACCGCCTGCAAAGAGTCAACGAGGCTGAGGGTGATGCCGCAAGGTTTAACGCGATATTGACGGAATACAGCAAAGCGCCGGACGTGACGCGAAGGCGGATTTATATAGAGACACTGCAGGAAGTCCTGCCGGGTTTAGACAACAAAATAATTATGGATGAAAATTCTCAACAGATGCTTCCGTTAATGCACCTTAATGGCGCCTCGGGAGCACTGCGATGAAAATTACAAGCATCCTACTGGGTATAGTCGCTGCAGCTGTATTAATGGTTGTTTCAGGCGCTTTGTATACGGTTGATGAAACTGAACAAGTCATCATCACTCAGTTCGGTAAGCCCGTTGGTGAGCCTAAAACAGAAGCGGGGCTTAAGTTCAAAACCCCGTTCATTCAAGAAGTTAACCCCATCGACAAAAGAATTCTGGAGTGGGATGGTTCGCCAAGCAACATGCCCACGAAAGACAAACTTTACATAGCTGTCGATCTCTTTGCGCGATGGAAAATCACTGACCCGCTGCAGTATTTTCTTCGTTTGAGAGATGAGCGAAGTGCGCAGTCACGATTAGACGATATTCTGGGGAGTGAGACGCGAAATGCTGTTGCAAAACACGAACTCATTGAGCTGGTGCGTACCACTAAAGATCGTATTCCCCTCAGAGATGTGTCACTGTCAGATTCAGACCAAAGTACTTTGGGCGGGCTAGTACCTATCAGCAAAGGTCGGGCATTGGTCGAGGATGAAATTTTTGCAGCGGCTGCACCGAAAGTTCAAGTGTTCGGCATTGAGCTTCTCGATATTCGCTTTAAGCGAATCAATTACAACGAAAGTGTCAGACCCAAAATTTACGAACGCATGATCAGTGAGCGACGACAAATTGCTGAGCGATTCCGGTCTGAGGGTAACGGGGAGGCGGCTAGAATCAACGGTAATCGTGAGCGTGAATTGAAGAGAATTCAGTCCGAGGCTTACCGGGAAGTTGAGGAGATTAGAGGGGATGCAGATGCAAAGGCCACTGAAATTTATGCGGCAGCGTATAATCAGACCCCGGAAGCGGCCGACTTCTATGAATTTCAGAAAACCATGGATATGTACAAATCGGTCATGAAGGATAATTCCACGCTGATTATGTCCACCACCAGCGAGGCCTTCGAGTATTTGAAGTCAATGAATCCAACTGGAGAGAATAAGCCATGACTGATTACGCTGCCGATGTAGCTAAATTCGTAGATTCGCCCGATCAAACAAGTGTCGACAACATCGTTAAGTACTGTGGTATCGCTTTACGGAGCAGTAAAGACGCTGCATTGGTTTCAAGTTCCGACAAAGCGGAGCTTAACCGTGTTCGTGACGGCTTCGCCAAGAAAAAGCTAGAGCTCGATGCCGACGCTGCAGAAGCGGGTATTGCCAAAGTATGCGAGCAAATGAAGGGCGTGAAGCAGAAAAGCCGAGTGACTTTTTATTACCTACTGGCGCAGGCAACCAACACGATGGACAAAATTTCTTAGTCGTCCAGTAAATGGGCAATTGAGTTTGAGTAGTATCTCAATAGGGTGTGTTCTTCCGGTCGTGCCGAGAACACGCCCTCATTGTCTTCCAGAATGTTTCTAAGCGTAAGCATTCGAACACCGACATCTACTGCGTAGTTGTAGTCACTTCTGGGGATGTAGGCACGGTGACCTCGCTGCTCTAAATCGTTCAGCAACTCGAGTACCGCGGCTTTGAGCTCAAGGCTACTGTAAGTTGCAGTCGTATCTTTGGAAAATAGTGTCGTTACCAGGGCGACCGGCAATATGGGCGTAATATTCCCGATGCGTTGCATAAGATCAGTGGCCAAGGGGGCGATGTCGCTCATCTGATTGGCTTGAATGTCCCTATCTTTCATCCATTCGCGCAGAGACACTGGAGCACCGAAATTGACGCAGGCATAGCCGTTTCGGTAGCGTTTCCCAAGCAGGGTTTGCCATAGGGACTTTGCAAAATATTGCGTAAAAATGGCGGTTGACGCGATGAGCCCCCGTTTGGGACGTTTTTCAGCAGCGCGAAGTAGCGTTCGATCTTCAATCACTCTGTCGTAATTAATGCCAACAGGGATGAACACGATATCGCGGACTCCGTTGGGGTCGAAATTTCGGGTTATATAGCCGAGTAAACCGAGCTTAGCCGGAGCCAGCTTGCCGTCTCGGCTCAATCGCCCCTCGGGGAATACGGCCTGCGGCACACCGCCTTCTGCGGCCATCTGCACGTAGCACTCCAACACGCGCCTATATAAAGGATCTCCTGAATCGCGACGCACAAAATAACCGCCCATGGCGCGGATAAGTTGTTGCAACGGCCAGACGCGTGCCCATTCTCCCACTGCGTAAGACAGGGCAGTTCTCTCGGCCGCCAGATACGTGGCGATGATGTAGTCCATATTGCTGCGATGATTCATCAAAAATACAACGCTTGATTCTGGACCGAGCTTTTTCAATGCCGCATCATCGGCAAAGCCGAGCCTAACCCGGTAGAGCGCGTGGACCAAACGGCGGGCCACCCAATAAGCGGCTTTAAAATAAACCAAGGCGTTGAAGGCCGGTACGATTTCCCGCGCATAAACACCGACTTTTTTCATCAGCACTTCACGCGGTTCGTTGAGCTCTATGGCAAGCTCGTCGACCAGTTCAATAACCCTAGGGTGGTAAATCAAGCGATCGACGAGCACAGTTCTCTGTGTCAGCTTGAAAGAGGGGATCCTCAAAGCCAGTCGATTATTGACTTCATCGATGAGATTATTGGCGCGGCGCCTGATGACCCATCGGGCCGAGGGCAGCAGAAAATGTTGCAGTAGCCAAAGTGAGGCAAAGAAAAGCCCTGACAGAAATAGCCACAGCGGTATTTCGACGTTTGAACTCACGCTCCTTTCCATCAGTGCCTGTGTCTGAAGAGTATACTGTGTACCCCTAAAGTCTGTTGACTGATAATCGCCCCGGAAACCATGACTCATCCTGTTGATCTTGACGCTTGGAAAACACTGGCAGCCCATTATGATGATGTGAAGTCCACATCGCTGCGCGAACTGTTTGAATCTGATGATGCGCGTTTCGAAAAATTTCAGTTAAATGCTGCCGGGATTTTTCTGGACTACTCAAAGAATCATGTCACCGATGACACTCTGGCTAATTTGCTTCGATTGGCAGAAAACTCCGATGTGAAAACGCGCCTGCAGAGTATGTTCGACGGGGAATTGGTCAACCCCACTGAGGGCAGGCCGGCGTTGCACACCGCGCTTAGAAATCGCAGCAACACTCCTGTCATGGTGGCTGGCGAAGACGTCATGCCGAGAGTCAACGACGTGTTGGCAAGGCTGAGGGTTTTCACCGATTCTGTGCGCAGCGGAGACTGGAAGGGCTACACCGGAAAAGCCATCACCGACGTCGTCAATATTGGTATCGGCGGTTCAGATTTGGGGCCTCTAATGGCGGTTGAAGCACTCGCCCCATTTGCTCATGAACGTCTCAACTTGCATTTTGTGAGTAACGTGGATGGGTCTCACATGGTATCAACGCTTAAGAAGGTTGATCCGGACACAACCCTTTTCATTGTGGCTTCAAAGACCTTCACCACACAGGAGACATTGACCAACGCTCACTCAGCACGTGATTGGTTTCTGGACAGTTCAGCTACCGAGAGTGACGTGTCTAAGCACTTCGTTGCCTTATCGACGAATAAAGAAGCAGTCTCGGAATTTGGCATAAATGTCGACAATATGTTCGGCTTCTGGGATTGGGTGGGTGGCCGCTACTCGCTTTGGTCTTCCATCGGTATGCCGCTTATGTTGTCCATCGGCATGGATCGGTTTGAGCAGTTTTTACAAGGTGCTCACGATATGGATGTTCATACCCGGACAGCACCCTTGTCTGAAAATATGCCGGTAATTTTGGCCCTGCTTACGGTCTGGTATAACAACTTCTGGTCGGCGCACAGTCATTTGATAGCCCCGTACGATCAATACCTGCATCGTTTTCCTGCGTATCTGCAGCAATTAACGATGGAGAGTAACGGCAAATCTGTACATATTGATGGCACTCCCATCAGTTGCTCTACCGGGCCGGTTGTTTGGGGAGAGCCTGGCACCAACGGTCAGCACGCCTATTTCCAGCTGGTACATCAGGGAACTCACATCATCCCCACTGATTTCATCATGGCACTACAGAGCCTAAACCCGCTGGGTATTCATCATGAGTTGCTCATGGCCAACTGCTTTGCTCAATCTGAAGCGCTCATGATGGGTAAAACCAAAGAAGAGCTTAAGGCTGAAATGCAAAAAGCTGGCGCTAGCGATGCCGAAATTGAACGTTTATCCGGTCATCGCAGTTTTGCGGGGAACCGTCCAAGCAATACGCTTCTGGTTCAACAGTTAACCCCTCAGGCGCTAGGCGCGCTCATCGCTCTATATGAAAACAAGGTCTTTGTTGAGGCGGCAATATGGGATATTAACCCCTTCGACCAATGGGGCGTTGAACTTGGAAAACAACTCGCCAAATCGATCCATCAGGAGATGGAATTGGCGGCTACGGTAACGTCGCACGATTCATCTACCAATGGCTTGATCAACAAAGCCTTAAAACTAAATAACTTGCTTGCCTAACGATGGCCCAGAAGAAAAAAACAACCCGAAAAAAAGCGGTAGCCGCTGCTCCCGTTCGAGCACCCGAGCCAGTTGAAGAACTTGCACTGAGCGAGTACACCGAGAAAGCGTATTTGGATTATTCCATGTACGTCATTCTCGACCGTGCACTTCCACACATAGGTGATGGGCTGAAACCTGTGCAGCGTCGAATAATTTATGCGATGTCCGAGTTGGGATTGTCGGCCGTTTCAAAGCATAAAAAATCTGCACGTACGGTAGGTGATGTCCTCGGTAAATTTCACCCTCACGGCGATACGGCTTGTTATGAGGCGATGGTCCTCATGGCGCAGCCATTCACCTATCGATATCCACTCGTTGACGGGCAAGGTAACTGGGGATCACAAGACGACCCCAAGTCTTTTGCTGCTATGCGATACACCGAATCGCGATTAGCGAAATTCTCAAAATCATTGTTGCAGGAACTCGGGCAGGGCACAGTCGACTTTACGCCTAACTTTGATGGCACGATGACAGAGCCCTCGTTGTTGCCATCACGTCTGCCACATATTTTGTTGAATAGTACGCAGGGTATTGCCGTGGGTATGGCAACTGATATTCCACCGCATAACTTAACCGAGGTTGGTAAGGCCTGTATTCACTTACTAGATAAACCAAAATCCACGCTTGATGATTTACTGCAGTATATAGAGGGCCCAGATTACCCAAGCTCTGCCGAAATTATTTCCTCACCCGATGACATTCGCAATATCTACGAAACGGGCAACGGTAGTTTACGAGCCCGCGCTATCTACGAGCGAGAGGGAGGCGATGTGATTATTACTGCCTTGCCGTTTCAAGTATCAGGCTCAAAAATTCTTGAGCAAATAGCCGCACAGATGAATGCGAAGAAGCTTCCTATGGTTGAAGATCTTCGCGACGAATCTGACCATGAAAATCCCACTCGCCTGGTAATAACACCACGTAGCAACCGAGTCGATACCGATAGTTTAATGCAGCATCTGTTTGCGACAACCGATCTTGAGCGCACTTATCGCGTCAACATGAACATGATCGGCTTAAACGGACGTCCGCAAGTTAAGCCGTTGGTCGGAATACTCAAAGAGTGGCTGTCATTCCGTGTTGAAACGGTTCGCAGGCGTTTGCAATGGCGTTTGGATAAAGTCGAAAAGCGCTTGCACTTGCTTGAAGGTTTGATGATTGCCTACCTCAATATTGATGAGGTCATCGCCATCATTAGAAACAACGATGAGCCGAAACCGGTACTCATGAAGCGTTTCAAAATCAGTGATGAGCAGGCAGAAGCGATTCTCGAATTAAAGTTGCGCCACCTGGCTCAACTGGAAGAAATGAAAATTCGCGGCGAGCAGGAGGCTTTGGAACAAGAGCGTGACAAGCTACAGGCAACCTTGGGTTCGGAGCGCCGCATGAAGACACTTGTTAAAAAGGAATTGCAAGAAGATATCGACACCTACGGTGATGAGCGTCGCTCACCCATCGTACAAAGAGAGGCTGCGCAGGCAATTTCCGAAGCCGATCTCATCCCCAGTGAACCTATTACGGTCGTTTTATCTGAACGGGGCTGGGTGCGTGCTGGAAAAGGGTTGGAAGTAGATCCCCTTGCGCTTAACTACAAGGCAGGTGACAGCTTCCAAAGTTACGCCAGAGGTCGTACAAACCGTACAGCGATGTTTCTGGATTCAACGGGACGCGTATATTGTGTGCCTGCGCATGGCTTTCCATCCGCTCGTGGGTTGGGCGAACCGATCAGCGGACGCTTAAAGCCACCCGACGGTGCGAAGTTTATCAGCGTCATGATGGGTGATGACGATGAGCGTTACCTGTTCTCGACAACGGCTGGCTATGGATTTGTTGCCAGGTTGGGCGACCTGATTAGTCGTAATAAATCGGGCAAATCTGTAATCAGTGTTCCGGCCGGTGCCTCTGTTATTAAATCAGCGGTTGTCACCTCGCTGACTGACAATATCGTTTGCGCCATCAGCAATACAGGCAGTTTGTTATGTTTCCCAGTGGGCGAACTCCCGGAGATGGCCAAGGGTAAGGGCAATAAAATTTATAGTATCCCTGCGTCGAAATTTAAGTCGGGCGAGGAGTCTATGATTGCACTGACCGTGTTGGCACCCAAGCAAAAGCTGCGGGTTACAAGCGGTAAGCGACACACGGTTATAAAATTCCGTGAACTGGAAGATTACATGGGAGCCCGCGGTCAAAGAGGCCGTAAATTACCTCGGGGTTTCCAGAAAGTTGATGCCATAGACATAGAATAATTGGAACCTTGATTGGGGGCTATCCGCCCCTACATTGACGCTGTTTAGACGATTCAAACGGGAATTTAATCGATGACGAGAATCCTTCTGTTTTTAGGTACGAACATGGCCGTAATGGTCGTGTTCAGCATCATCACATCCATATTCGGTTTAGATAAAGCGATTGGGCAAAGTCCAGTCTCACTCATTATCTTTGCGTCCTTGTTTGGATTCATCGGCTCGTTTATATCGTTGTTCATGTCTAAGTCAATGGCTATACGCTCCATGGGTGTGCAGCTTATTGAACAACCCACCAATGAAACTGAGCGCTGGCTGTTAGAGACGGTACACGCTCAGGCCAAGGCGTCCGGAATCGGCCTGCCAGACGTTGGTATTTTTCAGCAAAACTCGCCTAATGCGTTTGCTACCGGGTGGAATAAAAACAATTCACTGGTCGCTGTCAGCACCGGTTTGTTGCAAACCATGTCAAAAGAGGAAGTAGAGGCCGTCCTGGGTCATGAAGTAGCCCATGTTTATAACGGAGACATGGTCACTATGGGTTTGATTCAAGGTGTGTTGAACACCTTCGTCATCATCTTCTCGCGTATCTTAGGATCCATGATCGACAACGCCCTGCGAGGCAATCGCTCTGGTGGCGGTGGATTTGGTATGGGATATTTCATCGGCAATATCCTAGGGAATGTCGTGTTCGGATTCCTGGCAAGCTTAATCGCCGCATGGTTTTCCCGACAGAGGGAGTTCAGGGCCGATGCCGGTGGAGCTGAACTGGCCGGCAGGGAAAACATGATTTCGGCACTGGAAGCGCTTAAGCGCGGTAGCCAGGAAAGTGCCGCCTTACCCGAAAGGCTTCAGGCATTCGGAATCTCTGGTGGCGCCTTGTCGAAAATGGCTTCTACCCATCCGCCCTTAGATGTTCGAATTGCTAGATTACGCGCGGATGCGTAGTTGCTCCGGTAAGTCTTCTGATGTAAAGCGGCCCGTCGCTGAGGAAAAAGGTTTTTGATGGTCACTGAATTGCTGGCGTCGGTTCAAGCGCTGAACGACTTCGCTGGCATTTAGCGTAGTGGGCGAAAGCGTTAAAGTGCTGATTCGAATGCAATTGGCGTTGTCTATCAGTCCGCCAACCGTCCCCAGGCACTGCCTAATTCGTGAAGCCAGTTCGCGAGAATGCTTGTGAGTATCAAACGGGAGCAGGGTCATGGTAGTTGACCCTGTTCGGCCTATAAGAGATCCTTTTTTAAATTCATCTTGAAGCCGCATCGCGATTCGATAAGACAGTAATTCCCGCACTGTGCTGTTCGAGGCACTCTCATCGTTTTGTAAATCGAGTTCGTTGATGCTGATTTGCGCAACGGTGTAACGAAGCTTTGCCGTGCTGTGAAGCCAGGAATCCATAGCAGTTAAAAAAGACTCCGGCAGTAATACACCGGTGGAAGAGTCGAGAGCCTCTTCGCTCCACGCAGTGTTGTCGATAGCACGGGTGTTTAATTTAATGAGTTGCGCATCTCCACTCTCAACCGTTATGCGTTCCACAGTTGCTTCGTATTGGAGGCCCCTGTGATTACTGATGGTCAACTTACAGAATGGGGTCTCGGCCAGAGAGTGCAGCTGCGCGTAACAGGGAGCTGAAACCCAGCGCCTCCACTCTATACTTCGGCTTTTCGGATCTAAAGCATGGCAACCTATAAGCTCGTCAAGATGGCAGTTTGAATCGAGCACAGTGCCGGTTTGCCAGAGTAAAATAGCTTCATCGTGCGAGTTCTGTAGCAGTTTTCGCAATTGACTCCGTGAGGTTAACTTTTCACTAGCGAGTCGAAGCTCGGCTCTAACCCGACACTGCTCAATAATTCTTTGCAGAGCGTGACGATATTTTCCACGTCGTTGCACACTGACGACATCAGATGCTCCTTGCGCCATCCAGTTATCCAGAGAGTGTATTTTCCTAGCAGGCGTGATCGCTAAGACTTTCAGCTCTGGGTAGCGAAGGATGCAGGCGGGAAGATTGTCATCGGCATGTTCCAGGATCACGACGACAAAATCATAAACGTGCCGCGACAGATGATTGCGCAAGTTTGATAGACGATCCACTACGTCGATTTTTGAAATGTCGTCGAGTGCTCGTACACTATCTGCAGCATCAGCAGTCCGTTTATGGTCGGTGCCATAGATTAAGCAGCTGAGTGGGGGAGACCAGTCTGAAGCCATGAGGTGGCGGGTGAAAAAGCGGTTGATCTCTTAAACTTTAGCTTGAAACGGGAAAAATACTGCGTTTTTTAGTCGAATTTAGGTGAAATAGATGGTTGTCGACTTATGGATGGTCGTTTTGAGTGATTCAGCCTTTAGGGCGACCGCCCGGAACCGTCATTGTGTCGCTATAATGGGACAGATCATCGCGGCCGACTGCCCGTGTAATAGGTAACCACGAGAACCCAATGGCAAATTACAGTACTAACGAATTTAAGGGCGGCCTGAAAATTATGTTGGATGGCGATCCGCACAGTATCGTCAGCAATGAGTTTGTTAAACCCGGCAAGGGCCAGGCGTTTACCCGAACACGCGTTAGAAATCTGAAAACGGGCCGAGTTGTCGAGAGAACATTTAAATCGGGCGAAAGTGTCGAGTCTGCCGATGTCATGGATACCTCCATGCAGTACTTGTACAGTGATGGCGAGTATTGGCACTTCATGAACCCTGAATCATTTGAGCAACTCGCGGCAGATAAAACCGCTGTTGGGGATGCTCATTTGTGGCTCATGGACGAGGCGGTTTGCGAAGTCACACTGTATAACGGGCAGCCACTGGCCGTGACGCCTCCCAATTTCGTTGAGATGGTCATTAAAGAAACTGATCCTGGTCTACGTGGTGACACAGCTACAGGTGGAACCAAGCCCGCTTATATGGAATCCGGTGCCGTAGTTAAAGTGCCACTATTCATTGAAGAAGGCGAAAAAATAAAGATTGACACCAGAAGCGGTGAATACGTTTCGCGGGTTAAGTAGCCGCCTGAAGTGAGCTGGCGCCCAAGCGCTTCGCTTGCCAGCTTGACAGAATCTGCAGCGCTGCGTCGCTGCATTCGTCTATGGATGGAAGAGAAGCACATTCTGGAGGTATGCACGCCTGTACTCTCAAGGCATGCGACAACAGACCCGCACGTGCCCAGTATCTGCACTAGCGATCAACGTTATCTTCATACATCCCCCGAATTTCCCATGAAACGCCTTTTGGCGGCACACGCTCAAGACAGTCAGAACCCACCGGATCTCTATCAAATTGCACCTGTGTTCAGAGCAGGGGAGTCCGGCCGGTTTCACAATCCTGAGTTCTCCTTGCTTGAGTGGTATCGCTTGAATATGGATCACAACGCTCTGATGGCAGATACCCAGTCACTGTTAGAACACATCTGGCAGGAGTTCGACTTACCCTGGCCGGGTGTTCAGGTGCGTCGGTATGGTGTTGAAGTATTCAAAAGGCTTAAGTGTTGGCCGGAAAATGCAAGCGTCTCCATGATTGAAGCCTTCTTTAAAGAGGCGAATAAGAGCTTTCCAACATCTATTGGCAATGATCTGGATGCTGCCTTGGATTTGCTTATGGATGAATTCGTTATCAATGAATTTCCAGCGGGTACATTTGTTTTGTTAAAAGATTATCCGAGTAGTCAAGCTGCACTGTCACGACTGGGTGTCGATGAAGACGGGCGCAGTATTGCCGAGCGTTTTGAGGTTTACTTTGGCGGCATTGAACTTGGCAATGGCTTCCATGAACTGAATGATTCGCACCAGCAGCGCCGACGCTTTGAAGATGATCTGTTAAAACGTGAGCAAATGGGCGAACCGGCTATGCCGATGGACACCTACTTACTTGAGGCCCTAGCCGAAGGACTGCCCGACTGTGCTGGAATTGCCATTGGTCTTAACCGGCTGCATATGTTGATTGGCAATTACGAGTCAATCGATCAAGTCATCAGCTTTACTGACCAGCGTGCCTGAACAGTCTGAACACTTGGTATTGAGGCTTTCTGAGTCCGGATTGGATTGTTTGGAGTCGGTGCTGTCGAACACCGGACTCTCCATTCAGTTGGTTGCAGATGGAGAAGCCATTCCGGGAAGTCACTGGGGTGATGAAGAGGCCGGTCTGATTAGAAATACCTTGTTTGTCCGTTTAGACACACCCGTTCACTCTGCGCTGCATGAAGCTTGTCATTGGTTGCTAATGAGTGACGAGCGAAGAGCGAATTTACATACAGATGCAAAAGGGTCCGCGGTTGAGGAGATGGCAGTTTGCTACCTGCAGATACTGATATCTGAGCTAATTCCCTGTATGGGTCGTGAGCGCATGTTTCTCGATATGGACCGTTGGGGATATTCGTTTCGAGAGGGAAGTGCCCGCAGTTGGTTTGAACGGGATGCTGAAGACGCGTTAACGTATTTGTCCGAGAAATTGTCCCATTCTCACGGCATCCCCGGCTTGCATATCAGCTCGCCAGGCGGCGGGGTTCTCCAGTAAAACGATAATGGTTGAACCCATATTGAACCTACCCATCTCCTGTCCTTTGTCCAACATCACAGACTGATCATGGTAGGTCTTTGTAGAGATGCTGCTGCGCTGCGGGGGAGTTACCAGCCCGTCCCATACAGTTTCAATAGCAGCAACGTTCATTGCCCCGACAAGAACTAGCGCCATCAGCCCGTTATCGGTTTCAAACTGAGCAATTACGCGCTCGTTTCGGGCGAATAAATCTGGCAATGCTCGGACCGTGTGCGGACCAACGCTGAAAAGTCTGCCAGGAACGTGAGTTTGTTTTATGAGTTTCCCGGCAATGGGCATATGCAGGCGATGATAATCGCGCGGAGATAAGTAAATGGTCGCGAAGCGGCCATTGCCTAGACGTTCGGTAGCCATGCCGTCGCCGCCGAGCAGAGACAGTAATGAATAGTCTCGTCCCTTTGCCTGAAAAATTCGTGCTTCATGAATATCGCCAATGGCGGATATTCTGCCGTCAGCAGGTGAGGCTATTTCTGAAACCCCTTCAGCGATGGGTCTAGCGGCAGGTTTGAGCGCCCGTGTAAAGAAGGCATTGAACGTTGAGTAGCTCTTTAAATCGGGCTCGACAGCATCGTTCATGTCAACGTTAAAAGAGGCCGAAAATTTTTCGATCACCCAGGGTGTTAGCTTGGAGTTTTGTCGGGTCAGCCAATACACCACGCGCGTCAACGCATGATGAGGAAGCACATAAAGACCATAGGTCTTGAGGTAGTCGACAAAGTTTGCGGCGCTGTTTGGCACTATTTGTTTTCCATTTCGGCGTGATCACCATGCTTCATCTTTTTTGTCGCATCGTGATTCATGTTGTCGTGCTTCATTTTTCCATGATCCATCGTTCCCGCTGACATGTTGGCTGCCTCATCAGGGCTGATAACCGGAATTTGGATTGGCAGTGTGCCGGCAGTGGTTTGAAGTTCAAATGCTATGTTTGAGCCTGAAACCAAAGGTTCTGTCAAACCCATCAGCATTAGGTGATAACTACCGTGCTTGAATTCTAGAGTATCGCCAGCGTCAATAGTGACGCTTTCCTGCTCGAGCATTTTTGCTACATCATCTATAACGACGCTGAGATGGATGCTGACCATAGGAACATCATCGCTGTCAGCACCGGTTATGACTAGCGGCTCATCGCTGGTGTTTTCGATGTCGAAATAAGCGGCGGCAACCTTGGCTGCGGGAGGAGGTTGAATTATACGGGCATTACTTATTTCAGGTGAGCTGGCAAAGGATGGTGAAACGGCAAACGCGAAGAGTGCAAAAGTGCTCGCGAGTGCTTTGCTTAACGTTTTCATTATTGATAGGTTTAATTTTAAACTTGTGTGTGGGTGTGTGGGTGTGTGGGTGTGTGGGTGTGTGGGTGTGCCCGCGTGTTGTCTTAGGTGGAAGGATTGGTCATTAACAGATAGTCGTCAACGATGGTTTCAGCAACATGTGGCGGGCTTATTTTAGCGCGTAGACGCCTTTCAGGGTCGATCAATAACAGCGAGGCAGTGTGGTCTACAAGGTAGTTATCAGGGTCGTCTTTATTGGCTGTAAAAGAGGCAACAATGCCAAGTGAACTTGTCATTGCATGGACGTCCTTGAGTTCTCCTGTAATACCAACGAATTCTTCGTTGAAGAAGTTAATATAGTTTTTCATCACTTCGCTGGTATCTCGTACAGGGTCCACCGAAACAAATACTATTTGAGGTAATTCTCCGTTCTTAGCCGCAATCTTACTCGTGACGTTTTTCATGATTTGCAGAGTGATGGGGCATACATCCGGGCAGTGCGTGTAACCAAAAAATACGATGCTCCATTTGTCATCAAAAACAGTTTGATCTATCGATTGAGCGTTGGCATCTAGCAGCTGAAAATCGGGAACTGTTTTGAAGTCCAGAGGTAGAGCGATAGAGGTTTTTAACGATTCCTGAAGGCTGGCTAGCGCGTATGTGTCGTCGGCAGGCGCTCCAGTGTCACTGTCGGAGAACATTGCGGACGCAAAAACGCCAGCCGTAATCGCAACAACAGAGATAATAATGAGAGGCAGTTTGTTTTTCATAGGAATTGAATCGGAGATGTCAGGGTAACGCCCTTAACCATTATACTATGCCGCTACGGTGTTCGATCACCGCTCGAGAGCGATGCATTGGTTTTACTAAGCGGTACGGATTACACGATTGAAACAGCGATTAAAGCGGCAGCAGCGGCTTTTGATGACAATGACCTTTTTTTTGGCCATGGTACAGATACAGCCATGGATGAAGCGTCATGGTTGATATTGCACTCATTGAACTTATCGCCTTTAGTCGCGCCTGACTATTCGCGGCCTTTGACGCGTAAAGAGTGTGAAAGTTGCAACGCGAATCTGACCCGGAGAATTACAGAACGTATTCCTGTCGCTTATATTACCGGCGAAACTTGGTTTGCCGGCCATCGCTTTTTAACCGATGAGCGGGCCTTGGTGCCTAGATCTCCTCTCGCAGAATTCATTCGCGACGGTTTTTTCGGATTGCTCGACCATGTCGAAAAACCTGCCATTCTCGATCTGTGTACCGGTGGCGGGTGCATAGCCATTGCGTGTGCGCATGAGCTACCGAGCGCCCGTGTCCATGCATCTGACTTATCCCCAGAAGCCTTAGAGCTTGCTGCTAAGAACGTTGAATTACATGCGTTACAGCAGCGTATTCATTTGTATCAAGGTTCACTGTTTGAACCCATCACTGAAAAGTACTCACTTATTATCTCCAATCCGCCCTACGTCGATGCGCAAGACATAAATTCCATGCCTTCGGAATTTGGTCACGAGCCTGCCATGGGGCTAGCGGCGGGAGAAGATGGACTCGATTTGGTTCGCATTATGTTGAGGGAGGCGGCTCAATATCTTCACGAAGAGGGTCATCTGGTTGTCGAAGTAGGTAATAGTGGCGAGGCCCTAGAAGCCGAATACCCTAATATGCCGTTCGGTTGGCTGCAGTTTGCTCATGGCGGGCATGGTGTCTTTGTCCTGAGCCATTCAGATTTGATGGCTGCTAATACAGCTCTATAAGATGCCTCTGTTCTGTTACCTCAACACCAAAAATTAATAATGATGTGCTTGCGAAAGTGTGGCTGAGGTGCAGTTGAGCAGTCTAGAGATCGGGAATCTGTTCGTTGGCTGCAGCCAGCTCCGGGCTGTCGATGTCGTCGATAACGGCTTTGAAGACGATATCTGTGAATCGATCCCATTCATCGCTGTTTCGATTGCTGTCATTGTCCGGCATGGTGACTCGAACCTTGAGTAAGGTGCCCTTGTGTTCGGTCTGATACACCAAGGTATAAGAGGCTAGGTTTTGTCGTAAGTACGTCGCTTGTACCCTGGCAATGGTTCTAACCCCTTGTGAGTGAGTTACAGCGTCAACCACGTTGAAATTTGCATAGTGACCCTTTTGGGCTGCATCGCTTATAGCATCCATGGTTGCTCTGGTCGAACCTAACACCAGTTGCTCATGATCCAGAGAGGCGTTTTCATCGGCCACTTGATAGATATAAAGGTCAGCCATGCGCTGTTTGCGCTCATTGGCGTAGCGGATGGAATATCCTGATCCGTCGTTAAAATACTTATAACCTCGGCGTTCGAATGAGTGCACAGAGTCCGGTAAGACTCTAACTAGCGCAGGTTCTCGCAAATTGGCTGAGTGTTTCTCTGTTTGATCAGGTGCCAGAGTGACTGCTGCACACGCATTGGTGAACAGAAGGGAGGCGAAGACCAAACTTAATCGAGCATATGACATGAATAGCGTTACTTGCGAGTACTGCTATGTCATGCGCAATTAACAAGCCTAAGATCGTCTCCTTATGCGCATAACCTAAGAAGGTTACGTGCAATGTGTTAACTGCCCGTTGTCAGATGTTCAAGGCTTATGTCATTAGTCGACACCAGCGCAAAACGGGTGGGTGGAACTGAGCCATCATCGGCGGCTTGAACAGGCTCGAGCCAAATGGACAGAGGTCGGCTCCAAAAGCCGTGTTCTGCGTAAAGTGCTTGATAGACAACCATCCACTCTTCGGTTTCTGAGTGCCGAGCCATGCCCAGTACCTGATAAAAATTGCCTTTGTAATGTTTGTAGATGCCCGGTGTGGGGGCATCCTGAGGAACGACGGAATTAGTTTGCATATATATCCTGTTAGGTTTCACTCCGAATGCGTTTTTGATCACTACACTCAGGGGATGGAGATTTATCACACAATGCGGTTGGTATCGCGATTATTTCTATTGCTAGGCCTGCTCTTTACGCTTTCTGCCTGCGCGACGGCGCAGCCTCGCGATGCCGCAAACGTGTGCTCAATTTTTCAAGAGAAAAGAGGGTGGCACAAGGCTGCCGTGAATGCGCAGAAAAAATGGGGTACCTCCATGCATATACCCATGGCGTTCATGTATCAAGAATCCACCTTTCGGGCTAAGGCTAAACCGCCGAGACGTAAGCTTCTCGGTCTTATTCCTTGGCGTAGATTGAGTTCGGCCTATGGGTACGCTCAGGCAATAGACGGTACATGGAATCAGTATCTTCGCAGCACGGGCGACTATTGGCGCGTAAGGCATGATTTTGCCGATGCGACCGATTTCATACATTGGTACATTGCTACCTTGTCCAGGCAGAACGGCATTTCCAAAGCCGATGCCTACAACTTGTACCTGAGCTACCACGAAGGGCCGGCTGGTTATGCGAGAAAGTCCTACACGAAAAAGCCATGGTTAATGAAAGTGGCTACAGGCGTACAGATTCGCTCCCAGACATACGCAACTCAGTATGCCCAGTGCCGGGAATCACTACAGCCCGGCTTTATGGGCAAACTTATGGGTTGGTGAAATCAAACAACTGACCTTCGCCACGTTCGTGAGCCAGTAACCATGATTTGGTTAGCAGGCCACCGGCGAATCCCGTCAACTGGCCACTTGCACCTACGATGCGATGGCAAGGGACGATGATTGGAATGGGATTCGCGCCGTTTGCGGCCCCGACCGCACGGCTAGCGTTCGGTTTACCTAGGCGTTGGGCTATCTCTCCATAGGAACACGTCTGCGCATATTCCACCTCTCTCAGGGCATTCCAAACAGATTGCTGGAACTCGGTCCCTGTCGGCGCTAGTGTGACCGTAAATTCCTGTCTCGTTCCAGCAAAGTATTCATCAAGTTCCGTAACAACGGAGGTGAATGGCTTCGCCCGAGTTTCCCAATCGGGTGGGGTGTTGAAAGTACGTTTACCGCGCGGGAAGATAATGTGTCTCAAACCTTCCGAATCGCACGCTAAGGTGAGAATGCCAATGGGGGAGTGGTAAGTGGTGGTAAACACGCGATTCTTGAATGCTTAAGCTGAACGTCGGTAAAGGAAGAATACTGTCGGTAGGACAGGTATTATGGTGGATAATTTCTAGCATGCTAGGTCAGACAGGAGAATAGGCATGGGCTTTGGATCGCTTTTGGGAAAATTATTCGGTGGTGGAGAGGCTAAACCTCCAGTGGCAGAACCCGCAGACTCTATCGAATACAACGGATTTACGATCACAGCAGCACCCATTAAAGAAGGAGGTCAATTCAAAACAGCAGGTAAGATTGCTAAAGAGATTGATGGTGAGATGAAATCTGCAGAATTTATACGCGCCGATAACCATGCTGACAGAGACGGCGCGATTGCTCATTCAAACCGCAAAGCGCAACAAATCATTGATGAGCAGGGTGAGGCCATGTTCGCACGGGCTCATATCTAATTGCCCGTGCTGACTGTTTTGCTGGCTGGCGTAGCTCGGTTGCCAGCACAGGTATTACTTGTGCTGATTTTCAGTACCTGTTCGGGGCTTGCGCAAGAAATAGAAGACCCACCGGTACCTGTATTGCTACCCTCTAATAGCGGTGAAGAAAAATTAGTTCGCGTAGCTATGGTGGATTCAGGAGTGAACTACACCTTGCCGATTATACGAGATGCCTTAGCGCGGACATCCAAAGGGGAACTCATCGGTTACGATTTTTGGGACATGGATGAACAACCTTTTGATAGGCATCTGGCCCCTTCAGGGAGAATCCAACGGCACGGTACCCAAACAGCATCATTGCTGATTCAAGAGGCACCTTTCATTAGATTGGTCCCGTATCGATACCCTAGGCCGGACATGAGCCGCATGGCACAGTTGCTGGCACACGCCAGTGAAAACGGAGTCCGTGTCATCGGCTTGCCCTTGGGCGGAAACACTAAAGATGAATGGCTGGTTTTTGAAGCGGCAGCTGAGAAATACCTGAATATCCTTTTCATAGCGTCGGCAGGAAACAACAACCGTAATATTGATGAGAGCCCCGTCTATCCTGCCTCATTGACTACTTCCAATATGCTTGTTGTTACGTCAGCTGATGATTTTGTCAGGCCCGCTGAGGGTGTGAACTGGGGACGAACAAGTGTTGACTATATGGTGCCTGCTGAAATGCAATCGGTTATTCGATTTGATGGTTCCAAGGGCGTTGTGTCGGGTAGCAGTTATGCCGTTTCGAGAGTTGTCGCCCTGGCGGCTCGAATTATTCGAGATGACGCTTCACTTGACGCTGCGGGTGTGATCAAAAAGATACGAGGGCTGTTCGCAAACGGTGCGCTCCCTAAGCAGCTGGGTCAAGGGTACATACATGACCCCCGTGTCGATTCCAATCATTTGATTACCACGCTGGAAGAGTATCAGTGGCGGGTGGCTGATACCGTCTTAGGCCGGATGCAAGACGAAGATCAACGCGACGAACTGATATCTATTCCAATCGACGTTCTGATTCTGTCTGAAGAGTGGCCCCGGGATGCCGTATTGAATGTCATTGATGGAGCTCAGGCCATACTGAGTCAGTGTCAGGTAGTGTTTGTTGATGTTGATATTCGCGTCGTAGCTGCCCCCGAATATTTGCAGAATTTAGAAGCTGGCGCTAGCAGGACCATCATGGATGCTATGAGAAGAAGTGGGATCAATCGTCAGCCTACCGTGGTTTTCGCAAACGATACCCGTATGAATCAGCCTTACGATGCGGAGGCGTTTGGCAAAGGTAACACCCGTTCGAGACCCTGGCTCACAGACTCCGTGTGGTTAACGCTTGCCTTGCGAGATCGATCCATTGCATTGGCTCACGAGTTGTTTCATGTTTTCGCAAACTCCGGCCAACACAGTGATTCTGCGGGCAATCTGATGCTTGGGCGTACGACAGGAAATAACAGAGAGTTAACACCGAGCCAATGCGCATTTATGCGTGCTAATGTCCTCCAGGCAGGTCTGGGACAATTATGAGGAGGAACTCTATTTATAAGAACCCTCGAATGCTAAAGGTTACAAGTACCGACAAATAACCTTGCAATATTGGTCATGTGTGTCGATAAATCTTTATAAGCGAGACGTATGATGTAGCCATGGCTTTGAGACTAATCGATAAATGAGTGCGTTCTATATAGCACGGCAACCCATTTTGTGTGCCAATGGCGAAACCTATGGCTACGAATTGCTATATCGTTCGTCAGATAGCAACGCCTACGACCCTAGTGTTGACGGTAAAACCGCAACGTCCAATGTTTTGTTTAATGCTGTTGTTGAAGTTGGCATGGACAACCTAGTTGGAAACGGCTTAGCGTTTGTAAACCTAACCGATGATTTTCTAGTATCCCCTGATCTGTTAGAGCTACTTCCTCCGGGCCGATGTGTGCTAGAGGTTTTAGAGGATGTTGTGGTTACCGATGAGGTGGTTGCAGGCGTCAAACAGCTTATCGCCAAGGGCCACGTTATGGCGTTGGACGATTTTGTTGATAAGGAGCAATTTGCTCGTTTGCTGCCGCTCGCACAAATCATAAAGTACGACATCACTCAACACTCTATGGAAGCCTTGAAAGCGTACCGGCTGGAAGATGAAGCTGCCGGACGTCGCTCTTTGGTCGAGAGGGTTGAAACGCACGAGGAGTTTGAAGAGCTGTGCTCTTACGGCTTCCATTACTTTCAGGGTTATTTCTTTGCTAAGCCAAAAGTAATTTCCGGTTCTAAGCTACCGGCCAACAGAGTAGCGCTTGTGCAACTTATGGCGGAGATCAATAATCCGGACTCCACCATTCAAGAGCTGGCGGAGATTGTCGAACGGGAGGTGTCGCTGGGTGTGCGAACACTTAGATATATAAACTCTCCGTTGAACGGCTTGCGTGTAGAAGTGACGTCTATTCATCACGCTGCGGTCATGCTGGGAAGAGATATGATTAGCAATTGGGTTACGCTGCTAGTTATGTCGCAGATGGATGACAGGCCCACTGAAGTTATAAAATTAGCGTTAACCAGAGCCAGATTCTGTCAAAAGGTAGCCGAAAGAAACTCGTTAAATTCGGCAAAGTACTTTACGTTTGGTTTGCTCTCGTTGCTTGACGTATTTATGGGGCAATCGATGCAAGATGCGTTAAGTTCGGTTGCAGTAAGCGAAGATCTTCAAGATGAGCTGGTGAACCGCACCGGTGAAGGTGGCCTGATGCTCAACTTGATAGAATGTTTTGAAACAGGCTCTGCAGTAGACGCAGAAGGGGCCGAGGAAATCGAATTGGGGCAGCTGTATCAATCCGCTGTTGCCTGGTCAGAAGAGACGTCAGGGTTGCTCAATTAGCTGGCCACAATACACGCTAGTCCCAGTGATAAGCCGCGCCTGTTAGTTGTCTGTCTGCGCGGCTCATAAGTGAGAGCAACGGCCCAAGTTTATTTTGAGGTGGAACAGTTTCTTCTTCCAGTTCCCCGGGGAATGCCCGCCGACGAAGTGGGGTCCTCATGGGGCCAGGGTCATAGCCGTTAATAGCGACAAGAGGATTGCCTGCTTCATCTTTTTTACCCTCGTGCTCATCGGCCAGCATATGCATAAAAGTTTGCACTGCTTGTTTTGAGACGCCGTACCCACCCCAGTAAGCCGTCGTTTTACAATCGAGTAGAAAGCTCATGCTGGCAAGCGATGATTTCGTGAGTAGCGGCATGCAGTACAGAGAAAGAAGGCGAGCGCTGCTGAGGTTGACATTCATGACACGCGCCCATTCACTCTGGTCAATTGCCATTTGTGGGGTAGATGTTCCAAGGTCTGCGGCGGTATGGACAATGGCATCTAAAGAGCCGATTTCTGATTCGAGCATATCTGCAATTTCTATGTATTCATTGGGCCCGGCTTTGTCTTGTTCCAATGTCATCATCGCTGGCTCAGCTTTCCCGAGGCCCTGAACAACGTCGTAGAGTTTTTCCAATTTCTTCAGCTTACGACTCACTAAAATCACGGTAGCGCCCGCTTGCGCGCAAGCTTTGCTCAATTCAGTGCCGAGCCCACCCGTTGCTCCGGTGATAAGAATAACTTTGTTGTTCAGGCTGTCAGGGCCTAATCTAAAGTCTTTCTGATCTGCCTGACAATTTATGTAGTTGGGATTTTGCATAAACGGGTTTGGATGATTTTTAACGGCGGTTGCACCATGCATGGAATAGCTTTGCAATGGGTGTCAGTGCCATATGTTCTGTTAGTAAATCCGGTTGTTTCTTCTGCCAAAGCGCTAACTGTTTGCGTCGCAACACTAACAGTCGCCAAAGCGGTAGCAGGGGGGCATTTCGGTATCGCTTCGACACATTAACACTCACAGTGGCTTTGATGAGTGTGGCATGCGCATCTTCAATGGCCGATGTTAACAGAGTCTGTTTGCCTAATTTCTCTTCAATAATGGGTATGCCCAATAGGGAGCTATCGTCGTTTGCTGTTTCGCTGTTTATATCTGAGGCTACTCTGATGCCAGCAGCCAGATCTTTGGGAGATACATTGTGTGCACGATAGGTCTCATCGCTGAATACTGCGTGACCCCTATGAATGAGTACTGGTAGGCGCGTCAGTTGCTCGTGTTTTGCCAGAGCCTCGGCTGATTGCTCCGGGTGGGTGTTGATATCAAGATCCCCAGTGGTATCGCTGAGTGCGTGGCTGAGTAATGCAAGTCTGGCTTGAAAGTTCTGTGTCAGTTGTTGGTCTCGTTCAGCAATTGTTTCCGCAGGTTGCAATCTGGCGGTGGATGCGCTCGATAAGAGCGACAGGCAGGCACTTAGAATCGGGTTTTCAGATAGGCGTGGGAAGCGCTTTGTTATGTTGATCGCTTCCGCCTGGCAATCTTTAGTGCTCGGGTGCCTTGACTCACCTTGACACATTCGCTCCAGTTCTTCATGCCACCAATGAATTTTCTTTTGCGCCACGTCTTGTTCTTGAACATCGTCAAGCGTTGTGCTCAGCGCATGCACAAGATTTAACCGTCGGATAAATCTATCCCTTGAATCGGGATTTGTCCAAAGCAGGCTGTAATACAAGCTGCTCCCTTGTTCAACCTTTATCACGCGCTACTCAGGCAATCCGAGTCGTTGCAATCATGTAGTTAACGTCGACATCATTCTCTAATTTGTAGCGCTTGGTGAGCGGGTTATACGTAAGCCCGATGATTTCATCGACCCTAAGGCCCGATGCTCTGCAGTAGCTACCGAGATCGGAGGGTTTGATAAATTTTTTCCAATCATGAGTTCCGCGCGGGAGTAATCTCAAAACGTATTCAGCACCCACAATCGCAAACAAAAAAGATTTGGGGTTTTTGTTCAATGTGGAGAAAAAGACCCGTCCGCCGGGCTTAACCATGGCTGCGCACGCCGCAACGGTAGATGCTGGATCAGGAACATGCTCGAGTAATTCAAGACAAGTGACGCAGTCAAATTCTGCCGGTTTTTCAACAGCGCAATCTTCCGCTGAAATTTCGCGGTACTCAAGGGTGGCTCCTGACTCCAAGGCATGTAATCGAGCGACAGCGAGAGGGGCTTCTGCTAAATCGATACCCAGCACATCGGCACCTTTGTCTGCCATCGATTCGGCGAGTATGCCTCCGCCACAGCCTACATCAAGTACCTGGGCACCTTCGAGCGGTACACGTTCATTGATCCAGTTCAGCCTTAGTGGGTTTATCTGGTGAAGAGGTTTGAATTCACTGTTGGCGTCCCACCATCGGCTGGCAAGGTCCTGAAACTTTGCGAGTTCAGCCGGGTCGACGTTGTTCGTGGTTGTGCTCATAGCGATTGTGGTGTTTGTTTGGGAGTCTGCAGATACCGATACATACGGAATTGTGTCGTGAGTCGATGCCTACTGCTTAGCCAAAGTTGGCGTTTTCGGCAATTTTTTCCGACCATTGGGCGGCGTTTGCATATAGGCGCTCGATATCGAGAGTGAGGAGTTTTCGGTTTAGCATCAATGGCTTTCCAGCAACCCAGACGTCCCGAACGCAGGGGCTGCTGTTGGTATACACCACCTGAGCTTGAGCATCATAAACCGGAATCATGCCCAAATCGGGTTTTATGACAATGCAGTCTGCTGATTTTCCGAGTTCCAAGGAGCCGATTTCATGCTCAAGACCCAACGCGCGAGCTGCATCAATGGTGACCATGCGCAGTGCTGTGCTTGCGTCCAGTGTTGAAGCATCTTCATCAGACAACTTGGCTAAAAATGCGGCGGTGCGAAGCTCGCCGAGAAGGTCGAGATCATTGTTACTGGCTGCGCCATCGGTGCCCACAGCAACATTGACCCCGGCTTTGAGCAGATCTGCGACTGGAGACTGCCCGCTGGCAAGTTTTAAATTTGACTCTGGACAGTGGATCGCATGCGTACCGGTTTCTGCAAGAGTCGAAATTTCATCTTGTGTGAGTTGTGTGAGGTGAACGGCTAGAAGAGATGGGCTGAGGAGTCCAATGTCATGCAGTCGCTGTATGGGTCTTACGCCATGAGCTTTGACGAATTCTTTTACTTCGAAAGCTGTTTCATGCACGTGCATATGCACGGGTATGTCCAGTTCGGAGGATAGGGTTGCTATGCGTTCCAACGGCTTTTGAGAAACCGTGTAGGGTGCGTGCGGGGCAAAGGCAGTTTGAATCAAGGGGGCGTCCTTGTAGGCATCGTGAAGTGCGATGCCTTTACTGAAGTATTCTTCCGGGCTATTGGCCCAAGCCGTTGGAAAATCAAACACCAACAAGCCAACGGTTGCTCTGATGCCTGCCTTGTGACACACCTTCGCTACCTCGTCAGGAAAGAAATACATATCGTTGACTGTGGTCACACCATTGCAGATGGATTCAGCAATGGCCAGCTCAGAACCATCCGCGACAAAAGAGGTGCCCATATGTGCGCTTTCAGTTGGCCAGATATGATTTTCTAGCCATTGCTGTAGCGGGGTGTCGTCGGCAAAGCCGCGCAACAAATTCATGGCTAGGTGCGTGTGTGCATTGATGAGGCCCGGCATCAAAATGCTGTCTTTCGCGTCTTGTGTGGGTAAGTCAGCAAACTGTACATCAGCTTCTCGCCAGGGTAGGCAAGCAGAAATTCTGCCGTTTTCAACGATGAGGGAGTGCCGTGGCAGCACATCATTGTCTGCGTCCATCGTGATAATCCAGCGTGCATCGATTCGAAAATCAGTGCTCAGGGAGGTGGAGGAAGAGGCGTTAGCAGTAGCGGACATAGGCCATCGTGAAATGTGTTTTAGTTGGGAGCACGATAACGCCGTAGGGCAGGTGTCGCAAGGCTGCTGAAACCGCGCTGTTACAGGCTTCAATGTGATAGAATTGAGCGGTTGATCTGACCCGATCGCCACACTGTTTGGCCCTTCGCCACATGTCTGATTTCGCCAAAGAAATTCTGCCCATCAATCTCGAAGATGAGATGAGGCAGTCGTTCCTCGATTACGCTATGAGCGTCATCGTTTCACGTGCCTTGCCTGATGTTCGTGATGGTTTAAAACCGGTGCATCGTCGCATCCTGTTTGCCATGCACGAACAAAACTATGACTACAACCGCCCTTACAGAAAATCGGCGCGTGTGGTGGGCGAGGTTATGGGTAAATACCACCCGCACGGCGATTCTGCCATTTACGATTCTATGGTTCGTATGGCGCAGCCATTCAGCATGCGCTACATGCTGATCGACGGACAAGGTAACTTTGGTTCCGTAGATGGTGATCCGCCAGCAGCCATGCGATACACCGAAGTGCGCATGCACAAGATCACACAAGATCTGCTTGCAGACATCGATCAAGAGACTGTCGACTTTGTCCCTAACTACGATGGTTCTGAGAAAGAGCCTGCGGTTCTCCCGTCTAGAATTCCTAATTTGTTGGTTAATGGCGGCACTGGTATCGCCGTCGGTATGGCCACGAATATACCGCCACACAATATCTCTGAAGTCATCAACGCAACCATTGCGATGCTTGATGAACCTGATATCACCGTTGAACAGTTGATGGAGCATCTGCCTGGCCCCGATTTTCCAACGCGCGGCATCATCAACGGCGCTCGCGGAATTCGTGATGCTTACAGAACAGGTCGCGGTAAGCTTTATATCCGGGCGAAAGCCACCGTTGAGCACAGCGAGAAAACGGGCAAGGACACCATCATCGTTCACGAGTTGCCTTATCAGGTCAACAAGGCTCGATTGCTTGAAAAAATAGCGGAACTCGTCAAGGATAAAAAGATTGAAGGCATCACTGAGCTTCGTGATGAATCAGACAAAGACGGCATGCGTGTCGTTATAGAGCTGCGTCGAGGCGAGGCCGGTGAGGTCATGCTTAACCAGTTATATAAGCAAACGCAGCTTCAAGTGGTTTTCGGCATCAATATGGTTGCCTTAGACGATGGCCAGCCTAAGTTGCTTAACTTGGTCCAAGTGCTTAATGCATTTATACGCCATCGCCGCGAAGTCGTCACACGCCGCACTGTCTTTCTATTGCGAAAAGCCCGAGATAGGGCGCATGTATTGGAAGGTTTGGCAGTTGCACTGGCAAACATCGATCCCATCATCCAGCTCATTAAAGAGTCTCAAAACTCGCCGGAAGCCAAAGTAAAATTGGTATCGCAGACCTGGGAGCCGGGCATCGTTAGTGGCATGCTCGAAAGGGCAGGTGCTGCTGCATCGAAACCTGAAAATCTGGGCGAGCAATATGGTTTGCATGATGGCCGTTATCAGTTAACGGAAGTTCAAGCTCAGGCCATTCTTGATCTGCGCTTGCATCGCTTAACAGGTCTTGAGCAAGACAAGATCATTGCAGAATATAAGGAAATTCTCGAGAAAATCGAAGATTACCTCGACATCCTCACGGATCCAGAGCGTCTGCGTCTGGTCATCAGAGGAGAGCTCGTGGCCATCATTGAAGCCTATGGCGATCAACGTCGTACAGAGATTCAAGTCGATCACTCTGAGATGACTGTAGAAGATCTCATTGCCGACGAATCAGTTGTTGTCACGTTATCCCACAGTGGCTATTGCAAGGCCCAACCGCTGTCTGATTACCGTGCGCAACGACGAGGTGGGCGTGGTAAATCAGCCACCTCCATGAAAGATGAAGATTTTGTCGACAAGCTTTTTGTTGCCAGCATGCACGATACCGTTCTGTTCTTCACCAGTGTCGGCAAGGTTTACTGGAAACGCGTGTACGAATTACCGGTTGCCAGCAGAGGTTCACGGGGTCGACCTATCGTCAACTTGCTACCGCTTGAAGAAAACGAGCGTGTTAATGCTGTGTTGACGGTCAGAGAGTACAGCGAAAATCAAAATATCGTCTTTGCAACGAGCAAAGGCGTAGTTAAGAAAACCGCTTTGGCTGATTTCTCCAGGCCTCGTGCCAACGGCATCATTGCTATCGATTTACGCGTCGACGATTACCTCATCGATGTTGCTTTAACCACCGGTGATAGCGACGTTATGTTGTTCTCCAGCGGCGGTCGCGCAATGCGCTTTAATGAAGAAGCAGTCCGCAAGATGGGGCGTACTGCGGCAGGTGTCCGCGGCATACGTATGCCTGAGGAAGACAGCGTTATTGCACTCATTGTTGTGGGTGAAGGTACGATCCTCAGCGCCACTAAAAATGGCTATGGAAAGCGAACCAAGCCTGAAGACTATCCGACCAAAGGTCGCGGTGGTATGGGTGTCATTGATATCAAAACATCCGATAGGAACGGCCCGGTGATCGGTGCTGTTCAAGTCGGTGAAGACGATGAAATCATGCTCATTACCGATGCTGGAACGCTTGTGCGTACTGCGGTGTCGGGAGTCTCGACGGTAGGTAGAAACACGCAAGGTGTGCGTTTAATTCGCCTAAACGAAGGGGAGTCGCTTGTTGAGCTCACACCAATCGATGAATCAGATGTCAGCTCCGATGACGATGATTCGAGTGCTGAAGAGGCGGAACCATCATCCGATGAAAGTGCGGCAGACTCTGCAAATACAGCAGAATCTTCCAACGATGACGATTCTTCAGACGATGCACCTGATAACTCTGAAGACGAATCCAAGTGATACAACTGGCTATTTCATAACGGGTTGGGCGACCGTTGACACAAGCAACAGCTAACCGCTGCTTCAATTTCAATGCAGGTCCGGCGGCCATGCCGGCTCCTGTATTGGAAAGTTTGCAGAATGATCTCGTTGACTACCGTGGGCGTGGTTTGTCTGTGTTGGAAATGAGCCATCGTAGTCCTGATTTTGCTGAAATTGCCGCCAAAGCTGAGTCCGATTTCCGTCAGCTGCTGAATATCCCGGATAATTACTCAGTACTGTTCATGCAAGGTGGTGCGAGCGCTCAATTCTCCCTGTGTGTCCAAAACCTTGATCAGCGAAAAAAGGTCGCTTACGCCAATACCGGGTATTGGGCGAAAAAAGCGATGGCCAGTGCGGCAGCGCTTACCAACGTTGTAGAGGTAACCACTTGCCAGACGGAACCGTTAATCAGTATCCCCGATAGTAAGCAATGGCTTGATGTGCCCGATGCTAGTTTTTTGCATGTAACCGATAACGAAACCATCGATGGCATTGTGTTTGATGAGGTTCCGGATACAGAGTTGCCCATTGTGTCGGATATGTCGTCCTCAATATTGTCTCAGCCAGTCGATATCTCGAAATACGGCGTGATCTACGCCGGAGCACAAAAGAACATCGGCCCTGCGGGTATTACGTTGGTCATCATCAGGAACGAACTGATCGAACGCAGCGAACAGGCCGGGTTGCCGCCAGTGTTTAACTATGCGGCTATGGCAAAAGCAGGCTCCATGTTGAATACACCGCCCACATTTGCCTGGTATGCGGCTGGTTTGGTCTTTGAATGGTTGCTTGATTCGGGTGGTTTAACAGCTATGGCCGAGCGCAATAAGCGACAAGCTGAGAAGGTCTACCAAACGATTGATAAGCACGACGTATTTCAAAATTCGGTCTGTGCCGCCAACCGCTCCCGCATGAACATTCCGTTTCGTTTAAGCGATGAGTCTCTAACCAAGGCATTTTTAGAAGAGGCTGCTGCAAGAAATTTTACGGGTTTGAAAGGGCATAAATCAGTCGGGGGCCTGCGTGCGAGTTTATACAATGCCGCAACCGATGACGCTGTTAATGCGCTGGTTGATTACCTTGAATCCTTTGCGCGAGGAAATCCATGACGACGGACAGTTCATCAAACGATAAAGCGTCTTTGGTTTCCGCGAAGACGCTGGATTTGGGTCAAGTGCGACAGGAAATAGATTCCTTGGACGCACAGATTCTGGATTTGTTGAATGCGCGAGCCCGCGCTTCCCTGAAAGTGGCAGATATAAGGCTTGGCGAATCTAACGCTCAAGCGTTAGATGCGTATAACCCAGAGCGCGAGGCGCAAATACTAAAAGAGATTGCCCAGCGTAATGATGGGCCTATGGATGACCAGGCATTGCAACGAATTTTTCGGGAAATTCTTTCTGCTAGTCTGGCCTTGGAGCAGCCGATGCGTGTGGCTTATTTAGGGCCTGAAGGTACCTACAGTCACGCAGCGGCAGAGCAGCATTTTGGTCACGCAGTAGAGACTCAACCTGAAGCTGGTATCGCTGAAATATTCAAAGCGGTTGAGGCCGCCCAAGTTCGGTTTGGTGTTGTGCCGGTAGAAAACTCCACAGAAGGCGCCGTTAACCTAACATTAGATTTATTAACTCAGACATCATTGCGGGTGTGTGGCGAATTAAGTTTGCGTATTCAGCATTGCCTCATGAGCAAGGCTGAAAACTTGTCGGACATCAAATCGGTACATGCCCATCCGCAGGCCTTGGCGCAATGCTGGCATTGGCTTAATGCGAACCTGCCAAACGTCGAGAGAGTCAGTGAGAGTAGTAATGCCGCAGCCGCAAAACTTGCCTTGGATAGCCCTAATATTGCCGCCATTGCAGGTGAGTCTGCTGCCAGTCTTTATCAATTAAACCCGCTGGAAAAAGGCATTGAAGATGAGAAAAATAACACCACACGTTTTCTCATTATCGGCGACCAAGACGTTCCACCCAGTGGAGATGATTCAACGTTGCTGCTGGTTGCAGCGCCGCACAGGCCAGGTGGTCTACGGCGGTTGTTACAACCTTTGGAGGATGCTGGCGTTAGTATGACGCGAATTGAATCCAGGCCATCTCGTTCCGCCTTATGGGAGTATGTGTTTTTTATTGATGTTACTGGCCATCAATTTGATACAACGCTGGCCCCAGTTATCACTCAATTAAGAGAGCTGGCACCGCTTGTGAAAGTCATGGGCTCGTACCCAAGATCACTATGAAAACACTTTGCATTGTCGGTCTGGGTATGATTGGCGGTTCTTTGGCAGCTGGCTTAAAACAAGCGGGCTACGAAGGCAAAATTACAGCTCTTGTTAGATCACCAGGTGGTGGTGAGAGAGGTTTAGAGCTTGGGTACATCGACGAATTCAGCACCAATGCTGCTGATCTGATACCCACTGCAGACATCGTCATGCTTGCCGTTCCTATGCTCAGCATGCGTTCGCAATTGGTAGCAATCAAGCCTTACCTGAAAGCGGACACGGTCGTGACTGATGCTGGCAGCGTGAAAACGCCTTTCATAACCGATGCAAAATCTGTATTGGGCAGTCTTGCGCGCGTGGTACCGGGTCACCCAATCGCCGGCCGCGAGAAAACAGGGGTTGATGCCGCTGATCCTGTGCTTTACCAAGGGCGCCGTGTATTGCTGACACCGTCTGAAGAGACCGAAGATGACGCAATAGAGTCCGTTAGGTCACTGTGGATTTTGACGGGGGCTAACGTTGAAACACTAGAACCTGAGCAGCATGACAGGGTTTTAGCGGCCACCAGTCATTTGCCTCATGTGCTTGCATTCGCATTGGTGGATACGTTGGCAACGCAGCAAGAAGCGGAAGAGATTTTTCGATATGCAGCAGGTGGTTTCAGAGATTTTTCCCGCATAGCATCTAGTGATGCGGTTATGTGGCGCGATGTCTGTCTAAGTAACCGAGATGCCATATTAGATTCCATGGATCGACTTGATATGCATATAAAAAAATTGCGTGCCTCGATAGCTGATGGGGATGGTCAGGCAATAGAAGACACTTTCAAGCGTGCTAAGAAAGCACGCGATGAATACACGTAGGTCGTTCCGTTCATCGTCGCGCTAATCGTGCTTTATTTTGGCTTTGCGCTCATCCACTCCAAAGGCTAATTGTTATGGTCATCCGATTAATTGGTGCGTATCTACTGGTATGTGCGTGTTCCTACGCAAGCTTTTCTTATGCAGAACCTTTTGGTTTGAAAATTGGGGCGGCCGGTTCTGAACTAGCCCTGGTAAAAGATGAAGGTTCCCCTAAGGGGATGTTTCGTTTTACGGAAGTCGCGCAGCCACGCCCGGAGTACGGTACTTATATTGGCCAATTTTCTAACAATGAAGGCTTGTGCTGGATCAAAGCTATCGGGCACGATGTGCCCAGTGATGCGTTAGGCACTCAAATTAAAGCGCTTTTCGAGATTGAGCAAGAGCGGTTAGCATCACTTTACGGCGCTGTTAAGAACTTTGATTTCCGATTTTCTGGCCGTTCTGACGAGGACATGGAAAATTGGTTGCAAGCCGTCAGTGAAGGCGACAGATACGTCGCAGCCATATGGAATCGTGAGAATGGATCCATACTCCCTGACGATTTAGAATCCGTTGGTTTGGTCCTAAATGCGTACACGAGTTCAATGGCTTATTTATCCTTGGAGTACACATTCAATAATATCGTGCTGTGTGAGCAGGAACTAACGTTAGTGGAGTAGGTGTAATACGAATTATGCAGCGAATTTCTCCAACCTTACTCGTTCTTTTAGCTATCGTATCAATACAGCTTGGTGCCGGGTCAGCAACCTTTTTATTCCCCTACATTGGTGCTGAAGGCACTGTTGCGTTACGAATATTATTGTCCGCGTTTCTGCTTGCGTTAGCAACGCGGCTTAGTGTTCAGTCTCTGCGGCAAACTTTTTTTCAGCATTGGCGATTGATGGTGGTTTTCGGTGCATGTATTGCCGCGATGAACCTGTTCTTCTATATGGCGATAGCCCGTATACCGCTGGCAGCAGTCGTTGCTATTGAGTTTATAGGCCCGTTAAGCGTTGCTGTTTTCTCATCACCGAATATCAAACAGCTAGGGTGGGTTTGTCTTGCCGGTTTGGGGATTGGTTTGCTCTCACCTTTTTCCGGCTCCGATCTGAATACCCCTGGGGTCGTTCTAGCGTTAATGGCTGGAGCCGGTTGGGCAATGTTTATCATCATCGCAGCGCGCGTTGGTAAAAAAGTAGAGGGCAACACGGGTTTAGTGTTGGGTATGAGTGTGGCAGCAATTTTCATGATCCCGCTGGTGGTACCCGCTGTCCCTGAGCTCATGAAACATCCGTGGTTATTTTTGGCGTGTCTGGGTGTGGCGCTGTTGTCTACAGCATTGCCATTCAGTTTCGAATTTGAAGCGTTAAAGCGATTATCCAAGCGGGCTTACGGCGTGCTAGTCAGTATTGAGCCTGCTGTTGCCACCGTTGTCGGAGCTGTGCTGCTCGGAGAACGCATGGGACTGCAAGGTATTGCCGCCGTAGGCTGTATTGTCATAGCGGCAATTGGCATAACTGTAACAACACCGGCTGACTAGGACGTCACTGACTGATTTTTTCGCATTTCTCGAAAGCGTGCTGGAATCGCAAGAAGAAGCCAGAAAAGAGAAAGCGATCCACCACCGGATCCGTTGGAAGCGTTGGTATTGTTATCCGGAGTGTTGTCTATCGGATCACGCGGCTCAGGCTCAGGCTCAGCTTCAAATTCTTCATCCACAATGCTGACATTAATGCGGGTGAAATTGTTCGTTTCGTCGCGATCACGTTGATCGGCTTCTACGATTGCTTGCAACACCAGTATCAGTAGCTCCTCTTTGGTACTGAAAGTCAGAGTCATAGTGTGACTATCACCGGCTGCGATTTCAGGGAAATTACAGATAAGACCCAGCGTATCCTGTGTACATTGTTCAGCTGATAGGACATCAACGACCGAAAGAGCGATGGACAAGTCGACTATGGGTTGGGTGGCAACAAGGCTATTCGCAGCGTTGCTGACAGTTAGCTCGATATCAAAAGTCTCGTTGCGCTCCAACGATTGCTCACTGCTGCTTATTGCAATTCCCAGATCGATATCAGAGGGAGGAGGCGTCACTTCAGCATCGCTTTCCAGCAATTCCAAGGCCGTCCACCGACCGCGAGCGAAGGCAGTCCCGTTGCCTTCCGGAATTTTACCGTTGGTATTTGCCAAAGATTCAACAGCGATAGTCGCACCGTTAGGTATGTTGACGTTTTCGAAACTGTGCCGGACTACGGTGTAATCGAGTGAGACTTCCGGATTGGTCGCTTCGCCGACCAACACATCATTGACATAGATGCGGTACTGCGCTTCCCCGTCCAGCTCAGCCAATCCAACCAATGTAAGATCGTGAACACCTTCGCCTCCATCGTAGACAACTTCTGCTCTGGCGAAAACATCGCGATAAGCCTCAATGGCGGCGTTTATTGCCAGAGATGGCCGATCGGGCACTTCGGAATAGTAGGGTGCTTCGCCTGCATCGATGACGGGAAAATCCGTTGTCGCCTGATAGGTGCGGGAATCTGCCAAGGTGCTCTGCCCGCTCATGCCGGCAACCGTTAGAAATGCACAGAGAATGCGGTGTGAACTTGTTTTTAGCATCATGGATAACAGTGTTTGTTAGTACAGTTACCGGGTGAGTGGTTCAGCTCACTCGGAGGTTCTTTACCTGTAAAAGCAAAGCAAGTGCCAAATACGAAACCCCTTTAAAGGGTCGAAAAACTGCGCAAATTTGATGAATTCATAAGCTTTTCGGTTCTTGCATGACTAATAAACAATTCGTGGGAGTGTTACCATTTTGGGAGGAACCAAGGATTTAACGTGACTACAGCTACTTCTTCTGACGTGATCGGCAAAATATTTAAACTGGCCCCGGCAACTAACCTCAACGGAACTGTTCAGGTGCCAGGTGATAAGTCCATGTCTCATCGCTCCATTATGTTTGGTGCAATCGCGGAGGGCGTCACCGAGGTGTCCGGTTTTTTAGAAGGCGAAGATAGCCTGCACACGTTGGATGCTTTTCGCGCCATGGGTGTAAAAATAGAGCGCGGCAATGAGGGGGAAGTGACACTTCACGGACGCGGGGTCGGTGCACTGACTCCCGCAGCTGAGTCCATTTATCTAGGTAATTCGGGTACTGGTATGCGTCTTTTGACCGGTCTGCTGGCGGGTATGAATATTCCTGCAACGCTAATTGGCGATGCCTCGCTCACGGGCCGACCCATGAAAAGAATAGTCGACCCTTTAAGCCAGATGGGTGCGACTATAGGCACCGGCGAGGGTGGTACGCCCCCGTTAAGCATTAAAAAAAGCAACACGCTCAAAGCGATCGACTATGTCTGCCCGATGGCCAGTGCCCAAGTGAAATCGGCGGTGCTCTTGGCTGGGTTGCATGCAACAGGGACAACGGTTGTCCATGAACCCGCCATAACCCGCGATCACACCGAGCGCATGCTTCGTGGATTCGGCGTTGACGTATCGGTGAATGGCTTAACATCTTCAATTCGAGGTGGACAGGTGTTGAAGGCCACGACGCTAACCGTGCCCGGCGATATTTCGTCATCAGCCTTTTTCCTAGTCGGAGCCAGTATGACCCCGGGTTCCTCATTATTGTTAACCGGGGTGGGGATGAATCCGTCCCGCACCGGTGTCATTGATATCTTGCGACTCATGGGGGCGAGTATTGTCGTCGAGAATGAGCGGGAAACAGGGGGTGAGCCTGTCGCGGATTTACGGGTTTCGGGTTCCAGGCTAAAGGGCATCGAAGTACCGGAAGACTTAGTCTCTCTGGCAATCGATGAATTTCCGTCACTGTTTGTCGCAGCGGCGAGCGCCGAGGGCAAGACCGTGGTGACCGGGGCCGAGGAGCTCCGGGTTAAGGAAACCGATCGCATTCAGGTCATGGCTGATGGGCTGCGAGCTCTCGGTGCTGACATCACTGATACTCCGGACGGTGCGATCATAAACGGTGGGCGGTTAACCGGTGGTACAGCAGACAGCTGTGGTGACCACAGAACGGCAATGTCATTTGCCGTGGCATCGCTGATTTCTGATGGCCCAATCACGGTGCTCGATTGCGATAACGTCAATACTTCCTTTCCAGGATTTGCCCAAATTGCTCAACGGGCAGGTCTGAACATCGAAGAAGTAGCCGCAACCCCATAATTTAGGAGTCTATTAAGTTGGTCGAACCGATTCCAGTCATCACTATTGATGGTCCATCCGGGGCTGGCAAAGGCACAGTAGCCCAAAATTTAGCCGATCAGCTAGGATTTCACTTGTTGGACAGCGGGGCTGTTTATCGGGCAGCGGCGTTGCATGCTTTAAATTGCCAGGCGAAAATTGACGACGAACCATCTGTTATGGCCGCTCTGGAGTCCATGAAAGCCAGTTTTCAGCCGCATCCGGACGGTGTCAAAGTCGATTTGAACGGTCGCGACGTTACTCAAAAATTACGTTTAGAAACAACGGCTTCCGCGGCATCAAAGGTGGCAGTAATGCCTGCGGTACGCGCCTCTTTACTTGATGAACAGCGCAGTTTTCGAACTTCTCCCGGGCTGGTTGCCGATGGTCGGGATATGGGCACGGTCGTTTTTCCTGACGCCACCCTAAAGGTGTTTTTGTCAGCCTCTGTTGAGGTACGGGCTCTGAGAAGAGCTAAGCAGTTGAAAGACAAAGGAATAGAGACTACAATGCCCACCTTGCTGCAGGAGATTGGTGCGCGCGACGAACGAGACAGTTCCCGCGAGCACTCGCCGTTGGTCGCTGCCCACGACGCGCTCATCATCGATTCCAGTGATTTATCCATCCGTGCTGTCGTTGCCCGTATAGTCGCGGCGCTTCCGATTTTAACAGCGGTTGAGTAAATCATTCTGGAGTAACACTTGCATCATAGAGTGTAGGTCCGTTGCTTTTTTTGCTGGTGTTTACGCGCCTAGCTTTAGAGCGTTACGTTCGTAACTATAGGTATTCCGGTCACTCAATTACTGTGTGCCTTGTTCAACCTGCATAACGTTTATCGCTGAACCATGAGGGTTCGGTTTTGTATCACTAACACATCGCCTTGTCACGATGACACTGCGTCACTCACTTACAGGTTTACTTCTTAATGTCAGAATCTTTCGCGGAGCTCTTCGAAGAGAGTATCTCCAAAGCCCAGATGAAGGTCGGTTCCATTCTTACGGGACAAGTTGTCGACATCACTGGCGATTACGTTATCGTTAATGCCGGACTGAAATCAGAAGGCGCAGTGCCTATTGAAGAGTTCGAAGATGAAAACGGTGAAACAGATGTAAAGATCGGCGATAGCGTCGAGGTTGCTCTTGACTCCGTCGAAGACGGTTTCGGTGAAACAAAATTATCACGCGAGAAAGCTCGTCGTGCTCGTTCCTGGACTGTTCTTGAAAGAGCTCAGGAAAATGATGAAATCATCAAAGGAAACATCACAGGCAAAGTCAAAGGTGGGTTCACCGTTGAAGTTTGCGACATCCGTGCATTCCTACCTGGTTCTCTGGTCGATGTTCGTCCAGTTCGTGACACCAGCTACCTGGAAGGTAAGGAACTAGAATTTAAAGTTATCAAGTTAGATCAGCGCCGTAACAACGTTGTTGTTTCACGTCGTGCTGTTGTTGAGTCTGAGTACAGTGCAGAGCGTGAGCAGTTGCTTGAAAATCTGCAGGAAGGCCAGGAAATCATGGGTATCGTCAAGAACCTCACCGATTACGGTGCGTTCCTTGATTTGGGTGGTATCGATGGACTTCTGCACATCACAGATATGGCTTGGAAGCGTGTTAAGCATCCATCAGAAGTGGTTGAAGTCGGTCAAGAGATGCAAGTTAAGGTTCTCAAGTTCGACCGTGAGCGTAACCGCGTATCACTCGGCCTGAAGCAATTGGGTGAAGATCCTTGGGTCGATCTCACTCGTCGTTACCCAGAAGGTTCACGTCTGTTCGGTAAGGTCACTAACATCGCTGACTACGGTTGCTTTGTTGAGATTGAAGAAGGCGTTGAAGGTCTGGTTCATGTGTCCGAAATGGATTGGACTAACCGCAACGTTAACCCGAACAAGGTAGTCGCTTTGGGTGACGAAGTTGAAGTCATGATTCTTGATATTGATCAAGAGCGTCGTCGCATCTCCTTGGGCATCAAGCAATGTAAGCCGAATCCTTGGGAAGATTTCTCTGAGTCGTTCAACAAAGGCGACAAGGTTAGTGGAACTATCAAGTCAATCACTGACTTCGGTATCTTCATTGGCTTGGAAGGCGGCATAGACGGACTCATTCACTTGTCTGATCTTTCTTGGAACGAGACTGGCGAAGAAGCCGTTCACAACTACAAGAAGGGCGACGAGATTGAAGCAGTTGTTCTTGCTGTTGATCCTGAGCGTGAGCGTATTTCATTGGGTGTTAAGCAAATCGATCGCGATCCATTCGGTCAATTTGTCGCTGACAGCCCGAAGGGCAGCATTGTCAAAGGTATCGTTAAAGAAGTTGATACTAAGCACGCAATCGTTGATCTAGGCGATGGTGTCGAAGGTGTTCTACGCGCTAGTGAAATTTCTCGTGACCGAATTGAAGATGTCAAAATGCATTTCAAGGAAGGTGATGAGGTTGAAGCGAAATTTATCGGAACTGACCGTAAATCACGTATGCTGAGTCTGTCCATCAAGGCGAAGGACTATGCTGACGAAGCAGAAGCGATGAGTGATTACAACGAAGCATCAGCAGAGCCTGCAGGTACAACTCTTGGCGATCTGATGAAAGAGCAGTTAGGTAATTTGGATAAGTAAGTTCTCAAGTGGTTTAGTACTAACCCTATCCAGGAACGAGACGGGAGCCTTTTCCCGTCTCGCTCTTAAACGGTACGGGAAAGGAGGTTAGATATGAGCGAACAGTCACGTACAGATAACAGTCTGACTAAATCGGATCTTATCGATTCGCTGGCTCGGAACCAGAGTCATTTAGCCCCCAAAGATGTCGAGCTTGCCGTCAAGAGTATTCTTGAAAAAATGAGCCAGGAACTTGCCGGCGGTGAACGCATCGAAATTAGAGGCTTTGGTAGTTTTAGTCTTCACTTTCGCGGTGCGAGAATGGGCCGAAATCCAAAATCCGGCGATGCGGTCGCTCTTCGTGGAAAGCATGTCCCACACTTCAAACCGGGTAAGGAACTTCGTGAGAGAGTGAATAACGGTACCGGTGGTGTCAACGACTCCTCCAATGGCGACCACGACGATTCGTTGGACGACTAAGCCTGCCAAAATTTTCTCTGGACTGCCATTGCGATGTCTGCATTGCGCTAGACTGGGAACGTGTCAATTCCTGATTTACTTTGGTTGTTACTCCCCGTAGCTGCGGCAACAGGCTGGTTTGCAGCCAAGCGCAGTGAATCCCGCTCGCGTGCGCAATCGAGTAAAGTGCTTTGGGACTACAGTAGTGAATTCCACGAAGGTCTAAAGGGGCTTCTCTCTGATCACGTCGAGCTGCCGGCAGATATTTTCAACACGACGTCAGACTCTGCAAGCAATGCCGCAGATACCCATATTGCGTTGGGCAATCACTATCGCCAGAAAGGCGATATGGAACGTGCAGTATTCATGCATCAAAGCGTCCTGGATAACCAGGAACTATCAGACGATGTTCGGGCATCAGCCCGATTTGAACTGGCCCGCGACTACGATTCGGCCGGTTTGCTCGATCGCTCTGAAGCCACCTTCAAAGCGCTTATTAAGTCGGGCCATAGAATCACTGATGCCTATCAAAGCTTATTGCAGTTGCACGAAAGAGAAAGTGATTGGTCGCAGGCGATCGCTGTGGCCACTGCCGCAGAGAAGCGGCTTGGAGAAGATTTAGGTTGGCGTATCGCGCATTACTATTGTGAGCTGGCGTCTGATGCTGTTAAGGCTGATCAAGAAAAGGATGCCGATGAGCACTTACGTAAAGCGTTAAGCCACGATGACTCCTGTTCGCGTGCCTCCATCATGCTTGCGGATCTTGCGCTTGAAAATGGTCAGTACTCGCAAGCTAACGATCTGTACGAGCAAGTAGAGCAACAGCGTCCCGAACTTATTCCGGAAATTATCGATAAGCGATTTGATGTATTTGAGAAAGCGGGTGATGCTGCGGAGTTTGACTCCTTTTTAAAGCGTATTCATTCTCAGCGAAATGCCTATTCGGTTATCAGAAGCACACGGCAAATCATTGCAGAGCGTCACAGCCCGCAGTTGGCAGACCGATTCTTTAAAGATCAGATTCTCAAGCGTCCGTCGTTAAAAGGGTTGCGTGACTGGGCTCATGACCAAGTTGAGTTAAGCAAGCCGGGAGAACGCGATAAGGTGCAAGTTATCTGCAATCTCCTCGATAAAGTTATGGAAGATAAGCCTGCGTATCGCTGCAGTTATTGCGGATTTCAGGGTAACGTAATGCATTGGAGATGCCCCAGTTGTGGTCAATGGGACAGTGTTTCCACCATTATCGGAGTGGAAGGTGAATGAATAGAATTATTACGGCTCTGGACTTTGCAGACGTCAGCAAGGCACAAGAACTGGTGGACCGACTAGAGCCCAGCTTAACTCGCCTGAAAATTGGCAATCAGTTGTTTACATTGGCTGGGCCCGCTTTTGTGGAGCGTTGTCAGAAAGCAGGGTTCGATGTTTTTCTGGATCTGAAGTATCACGATATTCCGAACACGGTTGCCAGTGCTGTAGAGGCGGCCGCCTCGCTGGGTGTCTGGATGGTTAATGTGCATGCCAGTGGTGGGCCGGCAATGCTTAACGCTGCGCGCGATGCCGTAAAGCAGTACGACAGAGATGCTGCTACGGGCGGTGGCACCCGAATTATCGGAGTCACAGTGCTGACAAGTTTTGATCGAGACGAGCTGTCGGCAACCGGTTTGGATATAGAGCCTGCCGATCAAGTTGCTCGATTGGCAACGCTTGCTCGTCAAGCCGCTTTAGATGGTGTTGTATGTTCACCCCATGAGGTGGGTTTGATTCGATCCGTTGCCAAAAATAATTTTCTGACCATCACTCCTGGAGTGAGACCTGATCCAGCGAGCGCGGTTCCATTGGGCAATATTTCCTCACACGGTGGGCGCCCAGATGATCAAAGACGCACACTTACACCGTTTGATGCCATCCTGGCGGGCAGTGATTTTCTGGTCATCGGCAGACCGATAACCCAAGCAGCATCCCCCATTGATGTGCTCGCGGCTTTAGCAGCTGAAGTACAGATTGCTTCGGCTCAGGCTGCTGGCTAATACTCTGGGTCGAAGGTGTGATGCTTCAAAACTCCCTTTATTAAAGCAAGGCATTCAATGAGTACTGACGAAAAAATCTATATCTCAGCGCAACAGTTGCTGGAAGACTCGCTAGAGCTGGGCAGGCAAATACTAGCCAGTGACTTTCGCCCCAATTTTATTGTCGGTGTTTGGCGAGGTGGCACGCCTGTCGGCATTATGGTTCAAGAGTTACTGGATTTTTACGGTATCGATACTGACCATATCTCAATTCGCACATCGTCCTATGCGGGTATGAACAAAAGAAAAAACAATGTGCGGGTGCATGGCTTGAGTTACCTTACCCGTAAGATGAACGCAGAAGATTCACTCTTAATCGTTGATGACGTTTTTGACACTGGGCTCAGCGTCAAAGCTATTCTGGACAAGCTAAAAGAGCGGGCACGGAAAAATTTACCTCATGATGTTCGTGTCGCTACCGCCTACTTCAAGCCGGGTAAAAACCGAACGGATTTCGTTCCAGACTTTTGTGCTCACAAAACAGACGACTGGCTGGTGTTTCCCCACGAGATGGAAGGGCTGTCACGAGCGGAGATCGCAAAAAACAAACCGCACTTGCTGCCGGTTATGAACTCCTTAGAGGGGGTTATCGACCCTGTGAAAATGCGAGCAGAAGAGTGATTTTTTGCGCCTGAGTCAGAACCGCCTGCGAGAACTTAATAAGGGAATAGAAAATTAAATGCCACAGTTGTGGCATTTTTTCTTCCCGATGCTTGTTGTTCAGCCCGAACTTGCCTACACTTCTGCTGCGCGGCCGGAGTGGTGGAATTGGTAGACACGCCGGATTCAAAATCCGGTTCTGGAAACAGAGTGCGAGTTCAAGTCTCGCCTCCGGCACCATTAGCGCCTAATTAGATCGAAGTGCCTTAGAAAATGCAGACACCTCTCGCCCTTGTTATTCTAGGTCTCTACAGAAAGAGCCATTTGGGGCCAATTATCCGGCATCCCGCGCGACCTTGATCCACTCGGCCCGGGCACTGATCAGGATCCTCATCTCCTGCATCGTTTGCCGGACCATTTCCGCACTGAATATCATTGTATAGCGCATCTGCGTGTCGCTCTCCAGGTCCCACGGCTAATAGATGCAACATGTCTTTCACTTTTGCGTAACTACCATCAGGCAGTTGCACTTTTTGTTCACGTGCGTTGTGGTCGTATCCGCCAGAGATGTAGCAAACACCTTGGTACGAGTAGCTGTCTTTCCAGCTGAGTTGAGGTACTCGACCGGTATACGAATTCCCAGCAGTGTTCGTGCTCGTTTGTGTGTTCGTCGAGGGATTGCTCGTTGTTGGTGTGGATGTCGTGTCAGTTGTGCCAGAGCCAACGGACAGCCGCGTCGAGGGCGCGGAGCTACCTATTACTCCCGAAGAACAAGACCAGCCGCCGCCTGTCGGGTCACAATCGACACGCGGAGCCATGCAGGATGCATCATAGGCTTCAATGGCCAGCGTGAGATTGGAACCGGTGGCGACGCACTCTGACGCGGAATTTGCGGGTAATTCAATTTGAGGAGCAGGGTCTGGAGCCGGTGTCTGCGTTTCAGCAATAGACGTGTCAAACAGCAATGGGGCTCGGTTGCCAATGGTTGCCGATGAGCAAGTCCAATTTCCATTGCCAACTGGATCACAATCTACCCTAGGAATATTCGGACACTGAGTCGAGTAAGCCTCTTTGGCCTTGTTTAAATCAGTGCCCGAAGCCTGACAAGTCGAATCCTGAGCAAGTCCATGAGTTGAAGTAGTAGGGCCAAGCAGTGCCATAGCAAGCACAGGTATACCTAGTTTCATAAAGCGATGTGTCTACGTTAATGAGCTAAATCAAGTCGAGGCCCACTATAGGATTCCATCCGCTCATGGACAGTGAATCAGTTAATGATCAGTAGACAAGTTATGGGGCAGATATTTGTTATTTATTAATTTTGAGAGCTACCGTAAATTTCTCACGATATTCTCTTGCGCTTAATTCCTGAGTCTGCGTAATACGCTAAGGTCAATGGGTTAGAATGTAGAGCTACACTTTATAGCGCCGTAAGCGTGCGCAAAACTGGCACAAAGAAGCCTGAACCTTCGGCTCCCAGTGCTTAGCTTTAGTTGGTTCCATGCCCTTGACCCCTACAGACTCACTTCCATCTGATAACCATAGCCCTGAAGACTTCAGGCTCAGTGATTATCACTACGATTTGCCATCTGCGTTGATTGCCCAGTCACCGTTAAAAAATCGCAGTGACAGTCGATTACTGTGCGTCGACGGTCAAGAACTCAAGCATCTTTATGTCACTGATTTAGCTCGGCAGCTGAAACCCGGCGACCATCTGGTATTCAACAATACTCGGGTAATTCCAGCACGATTGTTTGGTCAGAAGCAATCTGGAGGGAAGCTTGAGTTAATGCTGGAACGATTTGCTACCGATGGTCAAATGCTGGCCAAAATTCGCTCTAGTAAGTCGCCAAAACCCGACTCGCTCATTGAGCTGCATGGCGTGACCGACGATCAGGCTAGCAATGATACTCTCACACTAAGAGTTGTTGGCAGACAAGATGATTTGTTTGAACTGAAGACACTTGCCGGGGCTGAAGATCAGCTAGCACCATTTATAGAGCGCTTCGGTGAAATACCGCTGCCACCGTACATTGAACGTAAGCCCGATGACGCAGATCAAGAACGTTACCAAACTGTTTTCGCTGAAAAGCCGGGGGCTGTAGCTGCGCCAACAGCAGGCTTACATTTCGATCAGTCATTGATGGCGACACTCGATGCTGCTGGTATCTCGCATAGTTTCATCACACTGCATGTCGGTGCGGGAACATTCCAGCCGGTCCGTGTTGAGAACCCTTCCGATCACGTCATGCATGCTGAGCGAGTGAGTGTCGATCAACATACCGTAGATGCCATTACAGCTGCCAAAGCGCGTGGAGGGCGGATTATCGCGGTAGGCACGACCAGTGTCCGCGCATTGGAAGCCGCAGCCGCTGACTCGGGAAACGTAGAACCTTTTAATGGTGAAACGCGTTTATTTTTGACACCAGGGGCTAAGTTTCATGTGGTTGACGGCATGTTCACTAATTTTCACTTGCCTGAATCCACTTTGCTCATGTTGGTTGCAGCTTTTGCTGGCCTTGACGAAACGTTAGCGGCGTATCGTAGTGCAGTAAAACACCACTATCGTTTTTTCAGCTACGGCGACGCTATGCTCGTTTGGCCAAAATTTGGAGTGCGCTCTTGAACTTCAGTTTTCAACTTAACAGCACAGACGGAAACGCTCGCCGTGGACAGCTGACATTTGATCGCGGGACTGTGCAAACACCGGCTTTTATGCCAGTTGGTACCTACGGTACTGTGAAGTCTGTGACCTCGGAAGAAATTCGTGAGGTTGGGGCAGAAATATTACTGGGTAATACCTTTCATCTGTGGTTGCGACCAGGCACCGACATTATCAAGCAGCATGGAGATCTGCATGATTTTATGAATTGGTCCGGTCCAATTCTCACCGACTCTGGTGGTTTTCAAGTTTTTAGCCTTGCTAAGCTCCGAAAAATCGATGAATCCGGAGTGAAATTCCGGTCACCGGTTGACGGTTCGGAAGTCTTTTTGAGTCCTGAGGAATCCATGCGTATTCAAACCGACCTTGGGTCTAATATTGTTATGGCCTTCGATGAATGTACGCCATATCCAGCGACGCATGAGCAGGCCGCAGAATCCATGGAACTGTCAATGCGTTGGGCGAAGCGCTGTAAAGATGCGTTTGAGCAACTGGAAAATCCCAACGCCCTGTTTGGCATTGTGCAGGGAGGAATGTACGGCGATCTTCGCAAAATCTCCACGGAGGCTTTAGTCGAGATTGGATTTCCCGGATATGCCGTAGGCGGCTTGGCAGTGGGGGAAGAAAAAGCGATTCGTGACGAAGTGCTGGAACAATCTGTACCGCATTTACCTGCTGATGCCCCGCGTTACCTGATGGGAGTGGGCAAGCCTGAGGACATTGTGGCATCCGTCGAGCGGGGTATCGATATGTTCGACTGCGTACTTCCAACACGCAATGCACGCAACGATTACATCTACACTTCCTTGGGCGACATCCGGCTGAGAAATGCCAGATTTCGAACCGACACATCCCCAATTGATAGCAATTGCGACTGCTACACCTGTAAGAATTACAGTCGAGCCTACCTCTATCATTTGTCCAAGTGCGGAGAAATACTCGGTTCGCGTTTGAACACCATCCATAACTTGCATTACTACCAACAACTTATGAGCAGCATCCGAACCGCTATTGAACAAGGCAGGTTCTCTGAATTTACCAAAGAATTCGCTGATGCCCGGGCCATGGGCGCATGATGCCCAGAATAGGGGCGGTCAGTAAACCCTCTTAAAGACACCGTCTATGGCATAATCGCGCGTTATCTTTCGTCTTCATTTTAAGAGTATTTGTTATGGATTTTTTCATCAGTAACGCTTATGCCCAAGCAGCCGGTGGTGCCGGTGGTTCCATCATGGGTATTCTCCCGCTGCTGCTCATGCTGCCTATCTTCTATTTTCTGATGATTCGCCCGCAGCAAAAAAGAATGAAGGAACATAAAGCCATGGTCGAGGCCTTGAAAAAGGGTGATGAGGTCGTTAGTAATGGGGGATTAGGTGGAACTGTCACAAAGGTTGGTGACGCTTTCATCACTATGCGAGTTGCCGAAGGCATGGAAGTTAACGTCCAAAAGCAAGCTATTGCGGCGCTTCTGCCCAATGGAACTCTGAAAAGCGTTTAGTCTCCAAAGGCGCTCAGACCTCGTTTTAGTCCAACCTTAACCAGCTTTTTTGAGTATGACCAATACCAATCCTCTTTGGAAAACGGTGCTTCTGGCAGCAATTGTAGTCATTGGTGTGCTCTTCGCACTGCCAAACATATTTGGGAGCGACCCGGCGGTACAGGTCTCGGGGCGAACAAATACGCTGACACAAAGCGAAATTAGCCAGCTGATGTCCACTCTCGAAAATGAAGGCTTAGGTGAGGCTGAAACTCGGATCGAAGAAGGGCGCTTTCTAGCCTTGTTTCCTAATGAGGACGAGCAGATTAAAGCCCGGGATGTGCTGGCGGATTCTCTCGATTCGAACCGATACATCACCTCGTTAAACCTGGTGGATGCCAGTCCCGACTGGCTAAGAAAAATAGCAGCCCCGATGTATCTGGGGCTGGATTTGCGGGGTGGAGTTCACTTTCTAATGGAAGTCGATGTGAATGCCGTGCTCACATCTGCTGAAGAGCGCTTTGTCCCCGATTGGAAGCGAATGGTCAGAGCGGAAGTTATTCGCGGCACCTCTATTCAGTACTTGGACGGCGAAATAGTAGCGCGCTTCAAAAGTGAAGAGGACAGGGACCGTATGTTTCCCATCTTCAATCGCGAAGCTACCACTTTGGATATAAGCGCATCCGAAGACGATGAATACGCCTACATAATCGCCAATCTGACAGAGACCGCGGCTATTGAGGAGCAGCGCACGGCCATCCAGCAGAACATCGTAACGTTAAGAAACCGAATCAATGAGCTGGGTGTTTCCGAGCCTGTCATCCAACAGCAAGGCTTGGACCGAATTGTCGTTCAACTCCCCGGTGTTCAAGACACGGGGCGTGCAAAAGATATTATCGGCGCCACTGCAACTTTAGAATACCGCCTAGTGGCTCAGGGTGGTAACGGCAAATCTTACAAACGTCGAAGCGATGGCACTCCGATCATGTTGGATCGGGATATTATCGTCACCGGCGACCAGATCAAGGGTGCGTCATCGGGTATTGATCAGCAAACCGGTTCACCTGCGGTATTTGTCAATCTAGATAATTCGGGTGCTCGGCGAATGCGTGAGGTTACTCAGGATAACGTCGGTAATCCGATGGCTGTTGTCTTCATAGAGAACCGAATTGAAAATATCGAAGTCAACGGCGAGGTTATTAAAAAAGTCAAAAAGATCGAAGAGGTGATTAACGTTGCCACCATTAACGATGTCCTGAGTCATCGTTTTCAAACCACGGGTCTGGGTCTTCGTGAGGCGACAGACCTTTCGCTTTTACTGCGAGCTGGTGCATTGAAAGCACCTATGCAGATTGTTGAAGAGCGAACCGTCGGGCCTAGCTTGGGCAAAGACAACATAAGACAGGGCTTTTTGTCTGCGGTTGTTGGTTTAGCGCTGGTGGTTGTGTTCATGGCATTTTACTATCGAACGTTCGGTGTGATAGCAGGCTTTGCGTTAATCACAAACGTGGTGCTTATCGTTGCAGTTTTAGGTGTGTTGGGTGCTACGTTAACACTCCCGGGTATCGCAGGAATTGTGCTAACAACAGGTATGGCAGTCGATGCGAATGTTCTTATCTTCGAGAGAATACGAGAGGAGCTAAAGGGTGGCGGTAGTGTTCAGGCAGCGCTGTCAGCCGGTTATGACAAAGCCTTTGTTACTATCGCCGATGCCAATATCACGACGCTGATTGCGGCAGTGGTTCTGTTTAGTCTCGGAACAGGGCCTATTAAGGGTTTCGCGATCACCTTGTGTATTGGTATTTTGACATCCATGTTCACCGCAATATTCGGTACACGTGTTCTGGTAAACAGTTTGTACGGTGGTAAACGCCTGCAGACGTTACCTATCTGATTTTCGTGCGTTTACTTTTTTCCCTCATATCGATAACTATCAGTTCATCAGCTCCAGTGATGAACCAAGGACTAACGCATGCGTAGTTTTATCAACAATACGAATTTCGATTTCATGGGGCGCTACAAGTTAGCGCTGATTGTCTCTAGTCTTCTTTTGGCTGTATCGGTTATTTCAATTGCTGTTCGCGGATTGAATTTTGGTATTGACTTTACAGGCGGATACACCATCGAAGTCGGTTACGAAAAAGCGCCGGATCTCAGTGTTATCCGAGCTGCTCTAGCAACTGCCGATTTGCCCGATTCGCAGGTGCAGACGTTTGGGGCGAGCACTGAAGTACTTATAAGAATGGCGCCTAAAGAGGGTTTTACGGGGGCGAGTGTTAGCACTGAAGTCTTGCGCGTGTTGGCTAAGGCCAGTGAGTCAGAAGTCACTATGAGACGAGTAGAATTTGTTGGTCCTCAAGTGGGTGAAGAGCTTCGCGAAAAGGGTGGTCTAGCCGTGTTGGCAGCGCTCTTCGGAATTGTTTTATATATCTGGTTTAGATTCGAGAAAAAATTCTCGGTGGGTTCCGTTTTAGCCCTCGTGCACGATGTCTTTATTACTGTGGGTTTCTTTGCATTGTTTCAAATCGAGTTCGATCTGACCATCCTTGCCGCACTCCTGGCTGTCATCGGTTACTCGCTCAACGACACGATTGTCGTTTTCGATCGTATCCGCGAAAACTTTGTGCTCATGCGAAGCGGGACACCGGCAGAAGTCATGAATCAATCTATCAACCAGACCTTATCGCGAACAGTCATAACCTCATTCACAACGCTGTTGGTACTGAGTTCCTTATTTATTTTTGGTGGCCAGATTATTCATGGTTTTGCATTGGCGCTGATTCTTGGTGTCTTGATCGGTACTTACTCTTCTATCTTTGTTGCGAGTATTGCCGTGCTGCGTCTTGGCATCACCAAGGAAGATCTGATGCCAGTAGAAAAGGAAGGGGCAGAGATAGATTCAATGCCTTAGGGGTATTGAACAAACACCCGCCGCACTGGCGGGGTAAACAGCGCTTTTTTATAAGGTTTAGCTAAGCCTTTTTCTTCGGCATTTTATGTCTCGCGGCAGACAACGGCTTCATCACTTCCATCATCTGATGATGCACTTTTGGTGTGGCAGCAATGACCTCACCTTTACTCATCCAGTCATCGCCGCCATCAAAATCATTTAAGAGTCCACCTGCTTCTCGAACGATGAGTCCGCCAGCAGCCATGTCCCAACTGCTCAGTCCAGTGAGCCAAGTTCCGTCTATTCGGCCCGCTGCAACATAGGCAAGGTCCAGAGCGGCCGAGCCGAGGCGGCGAACTCCGCCACTGCGCTCGGTGTAGTGTCTGGATGTGCGTTGGTAGAAGTCCAGATCCTGTCCGTCTCGGTAAGGAAAACCGCTGCTTAGCAGAGCGTTTTCGAGTTTTGAGGTTGGTGACACACGCAAACGTTTGCTATCTAGAAAAGCGCCTTCGCCTTTGCCCGCAGTGAACAGTTCCTGACGCATCGGGTCGTAGATTACCGCCTGAAAAAGTTTGCCATTCTGTGTCAGGGCTATCGAGACACTGAAATGAGGCAGACCGTGGATGAAGTTGGTGGTGCCGTCGAGCGGGTCGATAATCCACTGGAATTCCGAATCAGCGTCGCCGATGAGTCCGCTTTCTTCACAAAGAAACGAATGATCGGAGTAGGAGCGCCCAAGCGTGTTGATAATTTCCGCTTCTGCTTTGCGATCGACTTCTGTGACGAAATCGTTACGCTGTTTTTTTTCAATTGTCATCGGATCGTATCGATCGATGTTTTGGGTGATGACCTTGCCGGCTGCACGAGCAGCTCGGATGCCGATGTTAAGCATCGGATGCATGGTATTTTCGCTTATCTGTGACAGAGCTCCCTAGTGTAGTGCTAAACCGCCTTCACCGAGTAAATTTGCGAGTATCTGTCGATAACTTTTGCAGTGAAGTTCCTCAGTTGTGACATTATTACGATATGAGCCTCGAAATTGTTTTTGTCATGGTGGGTACAACCCACACCGGTAACCTAGGCGCGGCAGCTCGCGCTATGAAAACCATGGGATTCACCACCATGCGGCTGGTGGACACCTGTTCACATTTGTCGGCCGAGGCGTTGGCCAGATCCTCGGGTGCAAACGATGTGCTGAAAAACGCTCAATCGTTCGGCACGCTTGCTGAGGCAATTGCAGATTGCCGGATTGTCGTTGGAACCAGTGCGCGGGCCCGTCAATTGGCTGTGCCTTTGCTTGCCTGTCGAGAAATTGCAGATGAAATCGGATCTCTTTCTCAAAGCTTGCCAGAGGGTGAAAAAGTGGCCATGGTGTTCGGGCAAGAGCGTTCTGGGCTCAGTAACGAATCGTTGGATCTTTGCACGCGTCTGCTAAGAATTCCATGTAACCCGGACTTTTCCTCCCTGAATCTGGGAAGTGCGGTGCAAGTTGTCTCATATGAGTTGTCGCAGGCGATTGCATCGGTTCCTCTAGGAGCGCCAACGCCCATGCCTGGCAAGTGGAAGGGCTCAACAGGTGCAGATGATGCCTGTAACACTGCGGCAGACCCCGACGAGCTGCCAGCCACTAGTGAGGCAATGGGGCATTTTTTTGATCATTTGGACAGAGTAATGATCAACACGGGTTTTATGAATCCTGATAATCCGAGGTTGCTTAGGCGGCGAGTACGCCGCTATTTCGAGGCTAATCGTCCCACAGGGAATGAACTGGCTATTTTTAGAGGCATTCTTTCTGCGACTGAAAAGCCTCGAAATCGTTAAAGCCGTACTCAATATCGTGTGCTTTGAGATTGACAGCCAAGTTTCCCTCCCGTTGGTAGCCTTCGCCGACTGTTTCCAGATGGGGGAATCGAGCGTACAATGACTGACTAAATCAGTAGGAATTATCGGCGGTGTGGTATGTGGAAACTGCTAAAAGAAGACGTTAATTGTGTGTTTCAGCGAGACCCAGCCGCGCGGACAACATTTGATGTGCTCACTTGTTACTCGGGTGTGCATGCAATTCTTTTTCATCGTTTCAACCATTGGTTGTGGCGCAGAGGTTTCCGCTGGCCTGCCAGATTTCTAGGTAATATTTCACGCTGGTTGACTGGTATCGAAATCCACCCCGGTGCTGTTATCGGACGCCGTTTTTTCGTAGACCACGGTACAGGTGTGGTGATTGGCGAAACAGCGGAAATTGGCGATGACGTCACTTTGTACCAGGGTGTTACTTTAGGCGGTCGCACTCTCAACGAAGGAAAACGCCATCCAACTTTGGGTAATAACGTAGTCGTGGGGGCCGGGGCAAAAATTCTGGGCCCTTTTACAGTGGCGGATGATGCGAGAGTTGGCTCGAATGCCGTGGTTCTGGAACCGGTGCCCGCTGGCGCGACAGTTGTCGGTGTTCCCGGAAAAATAGTGCGCTGTAAAGACGACAACGCCAAATGTCTGGAGTTGGTTCGTGAAAAGCAGATCAAAATGCGCAAACAGGCCTTTGACGCCTATGGCGTGGCTGGTGAAACAGACGACCCCATGGAGAACGCAGTCGAATCATTGCAGCAACAAGTTGCTGAATTGAGGTCAGAATTGGATCAGCTCAGAAACAAAGCCTGTTAGCTGTTGGTTCTCGAGTCATCGGTTTTTCCTCCTCGCGCGTAGCAAGGGATAATACTTGACTAATTTGGTTGGTTATGCGAATCTAGTCACTAGTATAGGGGGCCGGACGATTGTTCAGCCTTCAAACCCATCTGGCAGAAGTCGATGCTATGAAACTAACAACAAAAGGGCGGTACGCAGTAACGGCGATGCTCGATTTGGCTTTGCACGGCCAAACCGGCCCAGTTTCGTTGGCTGAAATTTCCGTCAGGCAGGAAATTTCGCTGTCTTATCTCGAACAGCTGTTTTCGAAGCTCCGGCGTCAAGGGTTAGTTACCAGTACCCGAGGTCCTGGTGGCGGATACTCAGTTTCCAGGGAGCTCTGTAATGTAGCGGTGTCTGAGATCATCGGAGCTGTCAACGAGTCGGTTGACGCGACCCAATGTGCCGGTAAAGAAAATTGCCATAGTCATGGCCGATGTCTTACCCATGATTTGTGGGAGGGCCTCAGCGCCCAGATAGAAGATTTTTTAAGTAGCGTATCGTTGCAGGACATGATCGATCGGCATCGCGTGCACAGCTCGTCCGTTCGTCAAGAGGAAGTCATCGTGCAACAACCCTTCGTTTAGGCAGGGTTGGTCATACGAACAACCATTAATATCGTAAAGAAATATTCACCGGGGTCTTAAGTACCCCAGTTAACAGAAATTTGAATTGAGGCAGTCATAGTGAGTTCTTTAAATATCCCCATTTATATGGATTATTCAGCAACTACTCCGGTCGACGAAAGAGTAGCTGCAAAAATGGCTGAGTGTCTGACTAAGCAAGGTCATTTTGGAAACCCTGCTTCACGCTCACATCCGTTTGGCTGGCATGCAGATGAACTGGTCGAACAAGCGCGCGACAACGTTGCCACTTTGCTCGGTGCGAACAGTAAAGAAATTGTTTGGACATCCGGCGCAACCGAATCAGATAACCTCGCTATCAAAGGAGCTGCACGGTTCAATGTGAAAAAAGGCAAGCACATTGTTACTTTGAAAACTGAACACAAAGCTGTGCTAGATACTTGCCGTCAACTTGAGCGTGAAGGGTTTGAAGTTACGTATTTAGACCCAATGGAAAATGGTCTGCTTGATATGGACGCTTTCAAAGCAGCGCTTAGAGACGACACGACAGTCGTCTCAATCATGCACGTCAACAATGAAATCGGCGTCATTCAAGATATTGCGGCGATTGGTCAGATCACTCGTGAAAGAGGAATTATCTTCCACGTGGATGCCGCTCAAAGCCCGGGTAAGGTTGCTATCGATGTTAACGCTATGAATGTCGATCTCATGTCCTTATGTGCTCACAAGGTCTATGGTCCAAAGGGCATAGGTGCGCTGTACGTTCGTCGCAAGCCACGCATTCGCCTCGAAGCTCAAATTCACGGCGGTGGACACGAAAGAGGCATGCGTTCAGGAACATTGGCAACACATCAGATCGTGGGTATGGGTGAAGCTTTCCGTATTGCTCATGAAGAAATGGACGAAGAAAACGTACGCATGGGTGCTTTGCGTGATCGATTGTGGAATGGCGTATCCGATATGGAAGAGATCTACCTCAATGGCGATCTTGAGCAGCGCATCCCTGGCAATCTGAATGTCAGCTTCAATTTTGTTGAAGGTGAAAGTCTTATAATGTCTATGAAAGACATTGCTGTCTCCAGTGGTTCAGCGTGTACTAGTGCAAGTCTGGAGCCTTCATACGTGTTGAGAGCGATCGGTCGAAATGATGAGTTGGCTCACAGTTCAATCCGTTTCACCATTGGTCGTTTCACAACCGAAGAAGAAATCGACTTCACTATCGCTAAGACGCGCGAAGCGGTAGAGAAATTGCGAGATTTATCCCCATTATGGGATATGCATAAGGAAGGGATCGATCTCGACACTGTTGAATGGGCTAGTCATTAGTTCCAATCGAATTTTTAATGCCGCAGGTTCGCCTGCGGTGGCTTTTATAGATAACTAGGTAATTATTCAAACGGCGTTACTCGTCGTTTTAATCGGAGAAAATCATGGCTTACAGTGACAAGGTTCTTGACCATTACGAAAACCCACGCAACGTTGGTGTGCTAGATAAAGATGATCCAAACGTGGGTACAGGTATGGTAGGTGCTCCAGCTTGTGGTGACGTAATGCGTCTTCAAATCAAAGTCAACGATGACGGCATCATTGAAGATGCAAAGTTTAAAACTTACGGTTGCGGCTCTGCTATCGCATCCTCATCTTTAGTCACTGAAATGGTGAAAGGTAAGACTCTCGAGGAAGTGGGTGAAATCCGAAATAAGCACATCGCAGATGAGCTGGCTTTGCCACCGGTTAAAATCCATTGCTCAGTGTTGGCTGAAGACGCGATAGCTGCAGCTATTGCCGACATCAAAGCAAAACGAACTGAAAAAGATAGCTCTGAAGCTGTCGCCAGTTAGAACCTAGGAGGCCTTTATCATGGGCGTAACGTTTACAGATCGAGCAGCCGAGCACATCAAGGGATTCCTTGAAAAACGTGGCAAGGGTGTCGGTCTTCGTCTGGCAGTGCGTACGACAGGTTGCTCCGGACTAGCTTACGTACTGGAGTTCGCGGACGAAGTTGCTGCCAACGATGAAGTGTTTGAAAATAACGATGTCACTGTCGTTATCGATAAGAAGAGTTTGGTCTATTTGGACGGTACCGAGTTGGATTTCACCCGGGAAGGTTTGAATGAGGGTTTTAAGTTCAATAACCCTAACGTTAAGGACGAGTGCGGCTGCGGTGAGTCTTTTACAATTTAACTTCAGCCGTTTACGTTAGCTCTAAAGACCGCTGCCCGGAAGTCAATACGACCCGGGCAGCGTCGTTACTAAGGTTCGAGATAGCATTGCCATGCACGTTGATTTTTCAAAAAACTATTTTGATCTTTTCGGCTTGGCAGAAAAGTTTGACATTGACAATGCTCAGCTTGTTTCGCGGTTTCAGGAATTGCAGAAGCAACTTCACCCGGATAAATATGCGTCCAAGCCCGACGCTGAGCGTCGTTGGTCCATGCAGGCAGCGAGTTTTGTCAACGAGGCTTATCAGACGCTTGGAGATAATCTCAAGCGTGCGATCTACCTGCTGGGGTTGCACGGAGTTTCCATTGATGAGGAGACTGACACACAGATGTCTCCCATGTTCCTAATGGAACAAATGGAGTACAGGGAAGCTCTTGAAATGGCACCTGATGCTAGTGACCCTTATCAAGCTCTCGATGCGGTTAGGAAAAATTTAAAATCTGCTACATCAGATCAGCTGGCTGCGTTTGAAACTGCGTGCAATCAACAGTCATGGAGTGAGGCTAGAACTTCAGTCCGTCAATGGCAGTTTCTAGATAAGCTTAAACAAGAAGTAAGAAGTGCTGAAGAACGATTAGATGAGTAGGGTGCTGACCAACCCAAGGTCATAGACAAACCTATTCATCCAATATACTAATTTAAGGAGATCAGTCAGTGGCATTGCTGCAAATCGCAGAACCCGGACAATCGCAAGCGCCTCATCAACATAGGCTGGCTGTTGGTATTGATTTGGGCACGACCAATTCGTTGGTCGCTGCGGTACGAAGTGGAAGTGCTGATGTGCTTCCTGACGAGTCGGGAAATCGCTCCTTGCCCTCCGTTGTACGTTATCAGTCCGGTGAGGTCCCATTAGTTGGGCATGAGGCTGAATCTAACGTTTCTGATGCGCTAAGTACCATTCGCTCAGCCAAGCGATTGATGGGTAAAGGTGCCTCTGATATTCAAGATTCGTGGCTCAACAAGCATTACCAGTTCGATGTCGACTCGGGCTCGCTTCCGGCGTTTGTGACAGCCGATGGGCCTAAAAGCGCTATCGATGTCTCTGCAGCCATTCTAAAAACATTGAAAGAGACTGCAGAGCAAACCTTGGGCGGTGACTTGGTTGGGGCGGTCGTGACAGTACCTGCTTATTTTGACGATGCCCAGCGTCAAGCGACAAAAGATGCGGCGGCTTTAGCTGGTCTATCTGTACTGCGTTTATTGAATGAGCCAACAGCGGCAGCGGTTGCCTACGGTTTGGACAACGACAGTGAAGGCACTATCGCTATCTATGATCTTGGTGGCGGCACGTTCGATATCTCTTTGTTAAAAATGCAGCAAGGCATTTTTGAAGTGCTTGCAACTGCTGGTGATACGTCCTTAGGCGGTGATGATATCGATAACCTCATTGTTGATTGGTTGATGAAAAAAGCCGGCATCGAAGCATTGTTCGGTGAGTCAGAGCAGGCGTCGATAAAGGAATACGCTAAGTCCATCAAGGAAGCGCTCTCGACAGAAGAGTCTGTCACTGTGGATTGGTCCGATGCACATGGTCATGCGTGGAAGGGTGACCTCTCTGTTGAAGAATTCAATAGTATGTTGGAACCACTCATTGCCAGAACGCTTAAGCCTTGTCGGCAGGTGCTTCGCGATGCCAATATCGATAAGGAATCTGTAACTGCTGTCGTTATGGTGGGTGGTTCTACTCGTGTGCCGCTCGTGCGTAATAAGGTCGGTGAGTTTTTTGAGCAGATGGTGCTGACCTCTATAAACCCTGATGAAGTAGTTGCTATCGGTGCCGCTATTCAGGCCGACGTGCTTGCAGGCAATAAACCGGACAGTGATCTTCTGCTGCTTGATGTCACACCGTTATCCTTGGGCTTGGAAATAATGGGTGGGATGGTTGAAAAGGTTATTCCTCGCAATACGACTATTCCGATAGCGCGTGGGCAGGAATTCACCACCTATAAAGATGGTCAGACTGCCATGGCGCTGCATGTTGTTCAGGGCGAGCGAGAAATGGTTGATGATTGCCGTTCTCTGGCTCGTTTCGAATTAAAAGGTATCCCCGAGCGTGTAGCGGGCGCTGCTCGAATACAGGTTTTATTCCAAGTTGATGCTGATGGTCTGCTGACCGTTAGTGCGCTGGAGCGGGAAAGCGGTGTTGTCGCTAGTGTCGATGTGAAACCTTCGTACGGCTTATCTGATGGCGAAATCGAACGAATGCTTCGTGAATCTATGGATAACGCAGGCGAAGATATGCAACGGCGTGTACTGCAGGAGCAACGAGTTGAAGCATCTCGTGTGTTGGAGGCTATTGCCAGTGCTCTTGCGGCCGACGGTGACGAGCACCTGTCCGCCGACGAGCGAAAGCTTGTCAATCAGCAGATTCAAAACGTAAAGATGTCTATGGATGGTGAAGACCGGGCCGCCATCAAAGCGGCTGTTCACGATCTTGAGCACGCCAGTGCAGAATTTGTAGAGCGTAGAATGAACGCCAGCGTTAGAAAAATGATGTCCGGCAAAGAAATAGACGCTATTGATTCAACACTAGAGAATCCTTGAGTTGAAACGACAACAGCAGGTCCCAAATAAACGTATGTCATTATTACTGCTGAGCGAAATTCGCCCGGCTGAACTTAACAAAACGATATTGGAGTTGAAGGCAGTATGCCAACCTTAACGATAAAACCGCATCCTGAAATTTGTCCTGATGGGGCTGAGTTCTCTGTGGACGCAGGCGTGTCGGTATGCGATGCCATGTTGCGCAATGGTGTGCACATTGAGCATGCCTGTGAAAAATCTTGCGCCTGTACCACCTGTCATGTGCACGTAAGGGTAGGTGGCGAGACCCTTGATGAGGCCGACGAGCTAGAAGAGGACTACCTCGATAAGGCTTGGGGCTTGGATCCTGATTCCAGGCTCAGTTGCCAAGCAATCGTCGCAGACGATGATCTTGTGATTGAGATTCCGAAGTACACGATAAACATGGTTTCTGAGGCGCCTCACTAGTGAATTTAAAATGGACAGATGTTCGTGACATCGCTATTGAGTTGGCCGAAGCTCACCCTGATGTGGACCCGCAATATGTGCGTTTCACGGATATGCATGCGTGGATTTTGGCAATTGATGGTTTTGACGATGATCCGGAAAAATCGTCGGAAGGTATTCTTGAAGCCATCCAAATGACTTGGATTGACGAAATAGATTAAATCTTTGTCACCATTTGCGTTAATCAACGCCACGGCGTTGTTGACCAGTCGTTAAGTTGCCGCTATCATTGCGCGGCTGAACAAGGCGAAGTTTCGGGGTATGGCGCAGCCTGGTAGCGCATCTGCTTTGGGAGCAGAGGGTCGTAGGTTCGAATCCTGCTGCCCCGACCAACTTTGTCAGCTTGGAGTCAGCAGTTTCTAAGCGCTATTTGTTCAGATATCGTTCTGGGTACGTACCGTCGCATTAACGGGCACGGGGTGTTCTAGATCCTCACCTGATGATCGGCAGAGAGCGCCCGTAGCTCATCTGGATAGAGCATCGGCCTTCTAAGCCGAGGGTAACAGGTTCGAGTCCTGTCGGGCGCACCATTTCAAAAAACACCTCTCTTTCTAGTAGGGTCAGGACGGGTTAAACTTAGAAGCCTAAGGGTTAAGGAATAACACGTATCTAATGTTAACGATGAATACCGCCACTATTTCACACTGGTTTTTAACAAGGGCCCGAGGCACTAAAAGAGCAATCACTTTAGTTGTCGATTTTATAGCGGTTATTGCCGCGCTGTGGGTCGCATTTTCATTACGATACAGTACTATTTATTTCCCAACGAGTGAGCAGTGGTGGATTTTCCTACTTGCACCTGTGATAGCAATCCCAATTTTTATCAAATTTGGTCTTTATCGGGCAATTGTCCGTTATTTAGGGATGCGGGCAATATGGACAGTTGTTAAAGCAACAGTATTGTATACGCTGATTTTCGCCGTTATTATTTTATTGGCTGGATCTGATATAACAGGCGTGGTGCCGAGAACAGTTTATGGTATCAAT
>JBGCGD010000045.1:0-40616 GCA_045110515.1 Granulosicoccus sp.
GGTCATCCGTTTGCAGCTACCGGTGCTAGAGTTCTGGGTACGCTGGCAAAACAACTGGATCAAACCGGCGCTGGAAAAGGTCTGATTTCTGTGTGTACTGCAGGCGGCATGGGTGTGTCTGCGATACTGGAGAAATAATCATGCTGAACGTCAGAAGTGTCTGCCTTGCTCTGTGTTTCGCAAGCTTTGCATGGGTGTCTCCGGTGTTTGCTCAAGAGACTCAACAACCGGTATACAACATCTTCTCCTTGCACAGCGAAGCAAGTGCTGAAGTTGATAACGACCTCATGATTGCCACTCTCATGGTTGAAGCTGAGGACCGTGATCCTGCGGTGTTGGCCAGCAAGGTAAATTCGGCCATGAGCTGGGCGGTGAATGTCTTGCGTCCATTTGGTGCGCTAAAAACCAAGACCCGCGATTACCAGACATACCCCAGATACGACAGCAGTAAAAATCGTAAGCTCATAGGCTGGCGTGCAAGCCAGAGCATACAAATAGAAACAGATGATTTCGAAGCTGCCGGTAAAGCAATCCAGAAACTTCAAGAGCGATTGCAAGTAAAAGGTATTCAGCTGGCTGCTAAACCTGAAACCCGTGCAACGGCTGCAGATGAGCTTATCAATGAAGCCTTATCTACGTTTAAAAAGAGGGCGACATTAGTGCAGCGAAATATGGGTGCCACGGGGTACAAGGTTCTGGACGTCAATATTCAAAGTGATCAACCCTCTGGCCCCGTGTATGACATGGCTCCTATGCGTTACGAGAGCATGCGCAGCTCTGCAATGGTCTCCGAGCCTGCAATTGAGGCAGGAACCAGTCGTGTCAGTGTGCAAATATACGGAAGGGTTCAACTAGACTGATTCGGCTTGTTACACTAACGGGCCGGCAGTTTGGAGATATCGATACGTGGATCACGCTAAATTCATGAAGGCCGCAGTTGAAGAGGCTCGAAAGGGTCGAGCGGCTGGTGGAATCCCCATTGGTTCTGTTCTCGTCGTTGACGGCGAAATAATCGGTCGCGGTCACAATCAGCGAGTTCAGCAAGGCAGTTCTATCCGCCACGCCGAGATGGATTGCCTTGAGGAAACCGGGCGTTTACCCGCTAGCACCTATCAGCGAGCCACTTTGTATTCAACACTGTCACCGTGCGATATGTGCAGTGGTGCCGTTTTGTTATATGGCATCCCCCATGTTGTTGTAGGAGAAAACAAGACTTTTCAGGGACCTGAGGAGTACGTCCGCAGTCGTGGTGTTAATGTCGAGGTGTTAGATGACGCTGAATGCATTGCCGTGATGGAAGAATTTATTGCCGAAGAGCCCACGTTATGGAACGAGGATATCGGCGTATAACCCGGTTTGTCGGCGTTCTGAGCGCCGCATGCCTAATATCTGAACGCAATGCGACCAGGTTCGCCACAATAGCGCCATTTCTTGCTAAACCAATAAGCTTAAAGCGCTCGTAAACAGGTAGTATTGCGCCCATTAATCACTCTGGAATTACCTAAAAGGCAAGGCCCCATGAAAATTATCGTAGGCGTCAAGCGAGTGCTTGACTACAACGTCAAGGCCCGCGTAAAAGCGGATAAGTCAGGCATCGAGCTGGCTAACGTCAAAATGTCCATGAACCCGTTTGACGAGATTGCCGTCGAAGAGGCTCTGCGAATCAAAGAAGCAGGTCATGCTGAGGAAGTCATCGCGGTATCAATAGGACCATCGCAGAGCCAGGAAACAATCCGTACGGCTTTGGCCATGGGTGCCGATCGTGGAATACTGCTTGAAACTGACGATTTGCTTGAGCCTCTGGCTATCGCCAAACTCTTCAAGCACGTGGTGGAGCAGGAACAGCCGGGCTTGGTTATCTTAGGCAAGCAGGCCATCGATGACGACGCCAACCAGACGGGTCAAATGTTGTCAGCGTTGACGGGCATGTCTCAAGCCACCTTCGCATCGAAAGTTGAGTTTGAAGGCGATTCTCTGAAAGTCACGCGAGAAGTGGATGCCGGCTTGGAATCAATTCAAGTGCAAATGCCTGCCATTATTACAACCGATCTTCGCCTCAATGAGCCGCGCTACGCGAAGTTGCCGAACATCATGAAAGCGAAGAAAAAACCTCTGGAAATCACCGCAGTTGCGGACACGGGCGTTGACGTGTCCAGCGGCCTTTCTGTTGTTGAGGTCAATGAGCCGCCTAAGCGTGAAGCGGGCGTAATCGTTAACAGTGTTGCTGAGCTAGTTGAAAAGCTTCGTGACGAAGCAAAAGTCATCTAAGCCGGGCTTTCGAGGAAATAAAATTATGAGTACTTTAATTCTTGCCGAACACGAAGCCGGTGAACTCCGTCCAGCAACATTGAGTGTAGTCACAGCAGCAGTTGCTATCGGTGGCGACGTTGATTTGTTAATAGCGGGTAGCGACGTTGCTGGCGTTGCAGAGAAAGCCTCTAAAATTGCCGGTGTATCTAAGGTATTGGTTGCTGACGACGCTGCCTACGCTAACGAGCTGGCTGAAAATCTGTCTGCTGTTGTACTTAAGCATGCCGCCGGGTACAGCCACATTTTATTTGCAGCCACGGCAGCTGGTAAAAACGTAATGCCACGAGTTGCTGCGCTTCTCGATGTATCGGGCATCTCCGATATCATTGAAGTGAAGAGTGCTGATACTTTCGTACGACCCATCTACGCGGGCAATGCTCTGGCTACAGTCCAAAGCGCTGACTCTGTAAAAGTTGTGGGTGTTCGTACGACAGCCTTTGACCCTGCTGCTGCAGAGGGCGGAAGTGCCGCTGTTGAATCTGTTGACGCCGCAGAGATCAGCTCAACCGTGTCCTTCATCGGTCAAGAGCTCTCTCAATCGGATCGCCCAGAATTAACCAGTGCAGGAATCGTTGTATCGGGTGGCCGCGGAATGCAAAACGGAGAGAACTTCTCCATGCTTGATGAAATCGCCCTAAAGCTGAATGCGGCAGTTGGTGCTTCACGAGCGGCCGTAGATGCGGGCTTTGTACCCAACGAGTATCAGGTTGGCCAGACCGGTAAAGTGGTCGCCCCTGATTTATATATCGCCGTGGGTATCTCTGGCGCTATCCAGCATTTGGCGGGTATGAAGGACAGTAAAGTGATCGTTGCCATCAACAAGGACGAAGAAGCACCTATTTTCCAGGTAGCTGACTACGGATTGGTTGCGGATTTATTCGACGCACTGCCTGAGCTATCGAAAGCACTAGAAGGCTAATTGCCTGAAGGTTAGGGGTTTTCCTAGTCATCTGACTAGCAAGCTCAACTCGTATGGTTTAACGGGCCCTGTCGCTTTGACAGGGCCCGTTTTCGTTTTCAGAACCGTTTATACTGAATTTTTAGTGTTTGGAAAGGGCCGAACTCATGGATACACGAATTCGCGATGCGATTGACGAGTCGATACAAGAACTCAAAAATATGCAGGACAAGGTTGATGGTTTCATCGACGACTTGCCCGATGACACGCAAGAAATCAAACGTGCCACGAAAAGTGCGTTGGACCACTTAGGTACGGTTTTAGCGAAAGTGGTCGATCAAGCTGGCAATACTGCTGAGGAGGCTCAATTGCAGGCTCATCTGGGTGTCATGGAAGCCAAAGATAAATTGGATGCCTCTCGTGTGGTTCTTGATGATGTACTGGCCAGATCAGCAGAGGAATCGAAAAAAATCCTGGATGAAGTAGAGCTGAAGCAGCATCTGGCGAAAATGGAAGCCCAGGATTTCTGGGAAGAGCGCGGATCTAAACTGGCTGAAGAGTTTCAGGCCTCGGCCGCTGATATGCAAGATCTAGCGGAAAAGGCTGCCAGCGAACTCAGCTCGGCTTTTACCCAGTGGAATGAGCAATTCAAATCTCGTAAGTAGGAAGAAACAATGACATACACAGCTCCCGTAAAAGACATCTCGTTTGTGCTCAACAACGTCGTGGGTCTTTCGGATATTGCGCAGTTGCAGGGTTTTGAAGATGCTTCCCCCGATTTAGTCGAAGCGATTCTGGATGAATCTGCAAAATTTACCGGTGATGTTCTGGCACCCTTGAATTGGGTGGGAGATCAGCAGGGTAGCCAATGGAACGAGGGTGAGGTGACGACACCCGATGGTTGGAAAGAAGCTTATCAACAGTTTGTCGAAAACGGCTGGGGTAGCCTTTCTTTTCCTCCTGAGTTTGGTGGTCAAGGGTTGCCCATGTGCGTCTCTGCAGCGGTGCAAGAGATGTGGCATAGCGCCAATATGTCCTTCGGCTTGTGTCCCTTATTAACGCAAGGGGCTGTCGATGCCATTGCACATCATGCCTCTGATGAGCTTAAGCAACTGTATTTACCCAAGATGGTTGAGGGTGTCTGGTCTGGTACGATGAACTTGACAGAGCCTCAAGCAGGTTCTGATCTCGCAGCGGTTAGAACACGCGCCGAACCCTCAGGCGACCACTACCTGATAAAGGGACAAAAGATTTACATCACTTACGGTGAGCACGATTTAACTGAGAACATTATCCATCTGGTACTTGCGCGACTCCCCGACGCACCAGCGGGTGTCAAAGGTATCTCGCTTTTCATTGTGCCTAAGTTTTTACTCAATGAAGATGGTTCACCCGGTGATAGAAATGATGTTAATTGTGTTTCCATCGAGCACAAGCTAGGTATCCATGCCAGCCCAACCTGTGTCATGTCCTATGGTGACAACGGCGGTGCTATTGGCTATCTGGTAGGAAAAGAGCATCACGGTCTGGCATACATGTTTACTATGATGAATCAGGCGCGTCATGCCGTTGGTGTTGAAGGCTATGGCATTGCCGAGCGTTCCTATCAACAGGCTGTCAGTTACGCACGCGATCGTCGCCAAGGAAAAACCCTGCTAGGAAAGGGGGAAGACGACCAAGGGATTATCAATCACCCGGACGTTAGACGTATCCTGATGAGTATGCGTTCTACCATAGAAGCAATGCGCGGTTTGGGCTTGGAATGCGCGGCGGCTTTCGATCAGGCGAGTCGCCATACAGATGAAGAGATGCGTACCCGAATGCAGCGTAGAGGCGAGTTACTCACTCCTCTGGTTAAAGGTTGGTCCACAGAGATGGGCGTAGAGCTTTGTTCACTAGGTGTTCAGGTGCATGGTGGCATGGGCTTCATAGAAGAGACCGGTGCCGCTCAGTATCTTCGCGATTCCCGTATTGCTCCAATTTACGAAGGCACTACAGCGATTCAAGCTAATGATCTTATCGGTCGTAAAACATCGCGCGATGGTGGTCAGGGTATGGGTGAGCTTCTTGCAGATATGCGACTAACGCTTGATGAGCTCAAGCAGCATGATAGCGAGGAATTCAAAGCTATCGTTAAGCGTTTTGAACCGGCCGTAGATGCGGCAGACACAGCAACTCAGTGGTTGCTGGGTCAAAACGATGCAACATTGCCTGCGGCGACATCGGTTGAGTATTTAATGATGCAAGGTCGATTAGCAGGTGGCTGGATGATGGCTAGATCTGCATTGGCTGCACAAGCTTTATTGAATGCAGGCGATTCAGATTCTGATTATTTAAATGCGAAAATATTACTGACTCGCTACTACGCCGAGAGGATGTTGCCTCTGGTTGAGTCTTCGCTAACCATCATTACCGACAGCGCTCAGACCACAATCGCAGTAGACCAAGCACTACTGTAGAGATCTTTGTTGACAGTGGCGCAAAATTAGCGCCACTGTGCTTTGTGGTCTTTGTCGACTAGTACAGCCCTGACACCTTCTACAAGATCAGGGTGCGCGCAGGCTTCTTTTGCCAACTTCAATTCTGTTTCCAGGCAGCGTCGCAAATCCATATTGCGGGTTTCTTTAAAAAGAGCCAGCGTAATCGCGTACGAATGCGGTGAGCCGCTGTCCAATTTTGACAGTAGCGTTTGAGCGTCTTCGTTGCCAGTTTCCTTAGCTAAAGAGGCTTTGATGGTATCGATATCGCGAGATTCAAACCAAGTTGCACGAGCCTGAAGTTGAACTTCGAATTCTTCATCAAAGCTATTTTTGCAGTGGGTGTTTAATAGTTGGCTAACGCGTTTCGTCGCCGATGTTAAATCGTTTTCACATTCGTCAGGCGGCAAGGTTTCCAGTTCTCCAACCAATGTTGATAACTGCTCATGCTCGATGAAATGTGTCGCTAAGCCTGTCATGACGCATTGCGGTCCACGAACTGCCATGGCCGTAAGCGCAAGCCAGATGCCGCAATCGTGCGCAAGGCGTTGTAAGAAATAGCTGCCTCCGACATCGGGGAAAAATCCGATTCGCGATTCGGGCATAGCCATGATGGCTTTTTCAGTGACGACCCTGAATGAGCCGTGCACAGATAGTCCTAAGCCTCCTCCCATCGCGACGCCATCGATAAGGCTAACGTAAGGTTTGGTGCATTCGGCAATTGCTAGGTTAAGCGCATACTCTTTGGTGAAGAATGTCTCAATGTTGTTGAAGTCGCCATCTATGGCGAATTGCCTAACCCTTTTCATGTCGCCACCAGCACAAAAGGCCCGGTCGGAGGCTGAGCGCAGTACCACGACATACACTGATGAATCGGCTTCGTGTTGTTTTAATCCTTCGTGCAGTGCTTCCACCATTTCCAGGGTTAGGGCATTCAATGAGGCGGGCTGAGCAAGCGTTAGGTAACCTACAGGTCCGCATCGCTCTACAACGATTCCAGTCATAAACTAAGTCCTTGTCTCTCGGTCGAATTGATTCCAAAGGGTACGGTATCTATAACGGCTTCACTATTGATCGGGCCGTAGATATGTGGGAACAACTCACTACCTCCCACTGTGTTTTCACGAATCAATGCAGCGGTCAGTTTGTCAGCATCCAGTAGGAGCAACATAACGTCGTCTACTTCTTGGTAGTAGCGCGACACGACGCCGGCCAGCTGGCTGTTGTCACAGCAATGGATAAATCCTTCTGTGGTCAACGATTCGCATTGGTATTCTCCATTTTCATGCATGTTGGCAACATCTGCCGTTCTGGCGATATGGAATAGGGATGGTTTTTCAGTCATCTGCCTACTTTAACTCAGTAGTTAGAGTCCTTGGCAAGCTTGACACTACGATGCGCGCCTTGAGTGAAAACTTCCGTGGTGATTGGAATTGCCTGGTTGAATCTACGAAACCAACTGTCGCTGCGGTGTCAGGTTATGCACTAGTCGAAGCACAGAAAGTGGCTGAGGGTATTGCCGGATATTCGGCAAGCGCTGTGCAACTCGCAGGGGAATCCGTACAGGCGGCCTGGGAAAGTAGTTTGCAGCAGGGCTTGCAACTTGAGCGCCGCTATTTCTACTCTTTGTTTGGAAGCGCAGATCAACAGGAAGGTATGCGCGCTTTTTTTCCGAGAAGCGGGATCCGGTTTTCGAGCGATAACAGCAATGCACATGGAAATATGTTAACAATCACCTTGTCAATAGCCACATGCAAGAGGGAGATGGGGGCAGGCGCTTGGTTGTACGTTTTGGCTAATTGTCCGGTAGAAATATTTATATTTAACAGTGGGTTATGGCCTTTTCGTGATGAGCAAACACCTGTGATCAATGGGCGTTAATTGCAATAATGGACGATGCGTCTTGCTATCGATTGGAAAATTCTCGAATCGGGTTCACGGTATTCGATCAGTTCATTGATTTTTGCTTCATATGTGGAGATACTTCTCGGGTTCCTTGAGACCAAGGCACTCTTCACACAACGACTTGGAGTTGAAATGAATTTGCGTAAATCGGTAGTTCACGCTTTAACAGCTGCGGCTTTGACGGTTGCTGGTACAACTGCTCAGGCAGCTGACGAAGTCAATGTTGCATTCTTCCTGGAGTGGGCCACGCCTAACCAGGTTGCTAAAGTACTTAAGACGTACGACGACGAAATGGGTGTTCCAGTCAACTGGACTAACTTCGACGCTGGCACTCAGATGACAGAAGCGATGCTCGCTGGCGACATCGACATCTCTTACAGCCAAGGCCTGGCTCCTTTCATTAACGCTGTAAACGCAAACGCTCCCATCAAATTGGTTGCTATTGCGGTTCAGTACCCAGCAAACGATTGTGTTGTTCGTACTGGCGAAGGTATCGACAGCAGTAACGCTTCTGAATTAGAAGGTAAGGCAGTTGCAGTTCCTCTAGCGACTATGGCTGACTACAGTTTCCGCATGATGATGCGTGCTCTGGACGTTGATGTTTCAGAAATCACGGTTATCGATCAGGTTCCTGCTGACGCCGCTGTATCACTAGCTGACGGTTCTGTTGCTATGGCATGTGGTTTCGGTGGAAACGCGATGGCAAAAATGTACGAAGCGGGTGAAGTTCTCATGACATCTGAGCAGAAAGAAGAAGCTGGAATCATCAGCTTTGACGTTGTTTCAGTGACTGAAAAGTTCATGCAGGAAAATCCTGATCTCGTTAAGACTTTCCTTGACGTGACAGATGCTGCTAACAACAACTTCACTGATTCTGACGATGAAATTGCTGTTATTGCCGGCGATGCTGGTATGACAGTTGAAGCTGCACGTGGCCAGATGGCTACTATGTCATTCCCGTCTGCTGCCGAGCAGCTGGCAAGCTACTTCAACGACAATGGTCTGGCTAGTGCCGCTATTGCTGTTGTAGGAAACGCTTTCGCAACACCTGAAAACCCAGCTTTGGAAGACTACTCTGTTGCTATCGACACGTCTTTCCTTGAGTAAAACGTAAGTACTCACTGACAACGATAAAATCTTTATCGTTGTTTGCTGGTAAAAAAACGGCCAACTTATGTTGGCCGTTTTTTATTTCCCATTTGAAAATTTGGCCTTTTATACCGTGAATCTTTTGGCCACTAGTCCTGCCTGAAACCAATTGATAAACGTATAGATTGAATAAACCGGTAGCCCGGTGCTTAGTTGAATGTCGGCAGCATAGGGCACCATATTGGTACATTCCAATACGATGGCACCAATGTTGTCATGCTTGTGTATCAATGCTTGTGCTGCTTGCAGGTTGTCCTCGCGAGCCGCAGCAATATCCATCCGTGTCTCATCATTAAGAATGACCCGGGTAAATTCGCTGCCATGCTCCGTTCCCTCGACAGGTGTATCAATGGCGGCACCTGCGGCTTGCAGATGTTCAGCTGTGAGGTTGTCAGCGTGCACGGTGAGTACGCCCACACGTTTACCGTCAGGCAAGAGTGATTGAACCCACGGTACTTGCATTAAAGACGATGCTGCTACCGGTGCATTAATAGCCGCGCTGAGTTCTTTTTGCATGAGCGACAGGAAACCACAACTCGTGGTGATGCCGTCTGCACCGTTTGCGATCAGTTCCCGGCCAGCCACAATAAAAGAATCCAACAGAGCCCTGCTTTCTGCTCCAAGTGCTTTGGGGGCAGATGCGCCTTTGACGATGGCGTACTGCACAGGAAAATCCCAGCTTGCCGCATTGCCCAGGTCGCCAAGAATTCTGGGAAATTGAGTCTCTAGCATTAGAATTCCAACGCTGGCTTTCCGTTGCCGTTCACTTTTGTTTTGCTGCTTGTTCACCATGCGTTTACCATAGCAGCTACAGTGAAGCTGATGACCCACCGGTATAAATAGACCTATGAGTACGCAAAATTCTGAACCGCATACGGTTATCGTCGGCGCTGGAATAGTAGGCGTCGCAACAGCCGTTTGGCTGCGGCGTGCTGGACACAAGGTCACGCTAATCGATCGACAAGCACCCGGGGAGGGAACATCGCATGGTAATGCCGGTGTTTTAGCCTCGTGTGCAATGGTCCCTGTCACAACACCAGGGCTATTATGGAAGGCGCCGAAAATGCTGTTCGATAAGGACTTTCCATTGTTTATGCGATGGTCTTATTTACCCAAGATTGCACCATGGCTTTTTCAGTACTTATCATTTGCTAACCCGTCAGATACGTCAAGAATTTCCGAGCGTTTGAACTTCATTGTCGGTGATAGTGTCGAGCAGCATCAGGACCTTGCGGGTAACACCGTAGCCGATCAATGGCTTGTGCCCTCCGAATATCAATTTGCGTATACCGATAGGCAAGCCTTTGAAGCAGACAGCTACGTCTGGAGTATTCGTAAAGAACACGGATTTATACCGGAATTGATAGAAGGTGGCGCTGTACACGAAAAGGAGCCTGCATTGGCAGGCTCTATCAGTTGTCTGGCGGTACTACAAGATCATGGTCATATACGTAGTCCGGGTGGCTATGTGAAATCACTGGCTGAAGTTTTTTTATCCTTAGGCGGGGAATTCCTTGAAGCTTCGGTTGACGATATCGAACTCGTTGACGATAAGGTCACCGCTGTACTCACCCAATCAGGCCGCATAGCCTGCGATTCCGTTGTTCTGGCAACGGGTGTTTGGTCTGCACCGTTTGGGCGCAAATTAGGTTTAAAAGTGCCCTTGGAGGCGGAGCGAGGTTATCACGTTATATTTAAAAACCCATCGCAAAGCGTAAGTTGCCCGACCATGATCGCTTCTGGAAAATTTGTTGCTACCCCGATGGCGGATGGCTTGCGATGCGCTGGAATCGTCGAGTTTGGCGGCTTGGATGCAGGGCCTTCCAAAGCGCCTATTGAATTTCTAATGAGGAAATTTAAAGCAACGTTTCCAGATGTCTCATATAGCGAAACGGTTGAATGGCTGGGTCATCGTCCAGCACCAACCGATAGCCTACCGTTCATCGGTCAGATTCGGTCAACGGGCATATACACAGGTTTTGGCCACCAGCATATTGGTTTAACCGGTGGGGCTAAAACGGGGCGTATTCTTGCTGGCCTGATTTCCGGTGAGCACGATGAGAGCGGGCTGGAGGCGTTTCGGCCTGATAGATTCAGCTAATGCCCTCTTAAGTGTGCTCCCTTAATTGTTTCTTTCCTTGTCAGGCAAGGGTAGGATAAGGTTCATTCGCGTGTGTGCGTCGTTTTAGGGAAATAAGGAATCTTTAGTTGTGGACTCTTGTTTTTCGACGGTGTCGTATATCAGCTCTGAAAATATTCCGCTTAATACTTGGAGGATCTACCATGTCAAAGTTGCGTTTTAAATCCGGACTTATAGCCAGTATCGCTGTGTCTGGAATTTGCCTTGCGGGTACCGTACAGGCCGAGAAATGGGATATGCCTATGGCTTATTCTGCTACTAATTTTCACTCGGAAACTGGTGCTCAGTTCGCTCAGTGTGTCACCACAGGCACAGCAGGTGACATCGAAATTGTCACGCACCCCAGTGGTAGTTTGTTTAAAGGGAGTGACATCAAGCGCGCAATACAAACCGGGCAGGCGCCCATAGGTGAGCGTTTAATGTCAGGCCATCAAAATGAAAATGCCGTATTCGGATTCGACTCGATCCCTTTCCTGGCAACGTCATTTGACGATTCTGCAAAGCTATATGCAGCAGCAAAGCCAACCATGGAAAAATTGCTGGACCAGCAAAACCTTGTTCTGCTGTACGCGGTTGCGTGGCCCCCGCAAGGTTTGTATTTCAAAAAAGAAATCAATTCTGTTGCTGACATGAAGGGCGTTAAATTTCGTTCTTATAACAATGCGACAGCACGTTTGGCTGAATTAACAGGAATGCTTCCTGTCAGCATTGAAGCTGCTGAAATTTCACAAGCATTCGCCACCGGCGTTGCTGAGGCAATGGTGTCCTCGGGTGCAACTGGTTATGATAGAAAAGTGTGGGAAAGCCTGACTCATTTTTATGAAGTAGACGCATGGCTTCCGTACAACTACGTCATGGTCAACAAAGATGTTTGGAATGGCACAAGCGATGCGAACAAAGCCGTCATTAGAGGCTGTGCAGCTGTTGCTGAATACGCTGGACAGTGGCGTTCCAAAGAGTACACGGGGTTCACTATGGCAGGCCTAGCCGCTGGTGGAATGCAAGTTGGTCCTGCAGGCGATGCGCTCGTGGCTGAACTCAAAGCGATTGGTGAAACTATGACAACAGAGTGGATCGAATCTGCTGGGGAAGACGGTAAAGCCATTTTGGAAGCGTTCAACGCGTCTAAGTAGATGGATAGTGCAGCGGCATGCCTTTGTTGGCATGCCGTCGCCAGAATTCCCATCGTTTGTTGTTTGCCCGTCCAAACTCTGTGAAGTGAAAGGTTGATGTATGTCTTTATACCAACGCTTTTGTAAATTTTTAGATGCACTGTATTTGGGGGGAGGTGTGCTCGCGGCGTTCTTTCTCATCGCCATCCTTGTGCTCATCGTGATACAAATGTTGGCTCGATGGACGGGGCAGGTCTTCAGTGGTGCTCCAGACTATGCGGGTTACTGCATGGCAGCAGCCTCTTTTTTAGCGTTTGCTCATGCCTTAAATCGTGGTGCCCACATCCGGGTCAGCATCGTTCTAAATGCTTTGGGTAGCAAGCGCTATTGGCTTGAAGTCTGGTGTTTCGCACTCGGTGCGGCAGCTTCTACCTACCTGGCTTGGTATGCGGTGAAAGCGACAAGTTGGTCGCATAAGTTTCACGACATCAGCCAAGGACAGGACGCTACTCCATTGTGGATTCCGCAGTTGGGCATGAGCATAGGCTCTGTGCTTCTTGCTATCTGTTTTTGGGACAACCTGTTGCGCCTCATTATCACCAAGAAGCACGCCATTCAGACTGAGCTGGTGCAGCATTAATGGATGAGCGGTACCCACACATTTTCTCATTGAGCTAGAGATTCACCGATGGATGAGATAGGCGCGATAAGCATATTCCTTTTCGTATTGTTCCTCCTGCTCGGTTCGGGCGTTTGGGTCGGTCTGGCTCTGTTGGGGGTGGCGTTTGTGGGAATGACGCTGTTTACGTCAAGGCCGCCTGGTGATGCAATGATCACCACCATCTGGAGTGCCTCCTCTTCCTGGACACTTACAGCGCTTCCATTGTTTATATGGATGGGGGAGATACTTTATAGAACCCGGCTGTCGGAGGATATGTTTCGTGGTTTGTCCCCTTGGATGGCCCGACTACCGGGTGGTTTAGTGCACACAAATATTGTGGGGTGTGCGGTTTTTGCAGCTGTCTCTGGATCTTCTGCTGCGACGCTCACAACCGTTGGCAAGATGTCTATACCTGAGCTGAGGCGTCGGCAGTACCCTGAAAATATGGTGATTGGTACATTGGCTGGGGCAGCGACACTCGGGTTAATGATTCCTCCATCCCTCACCTTAATTGTCTATGGAGTGACGATTAACGAATCTATTCGTAAACTCTTTCTAGCAGGTGTAATACCGGGGCTGGTGTTAGCGTTAATGTTCATGGCTTATGTTGCCATTATGTCAAAGGTTTCCAAAAATTTTAATCCTGATCCAGAGCCTCGCATGACCTTTGGGCAGAAAGTCGCTAATAGCCGTTACCTAATCCCTGTCATCCTGTTGATCATGTTGGTCATAGGGTCCATGTATGCAGGGCTTGCAACGGCAACGGAAGCTGCTGCATTCGGTGTTATCGGTGCACTACTGCTTGCAGCGATGCAACGCTCCTTAAGCTGGGAGACTTTCACTACGAGTCTGATGGGGGCCACGCGCACCTCTGCGATGATTGCGTTGATTCTCGCTGGGGCTGCTTTTTTGTCTCTGTCTATGGGGTTTACGGGCTTACCAAGAGCGTTGGCCGATTTTATAGCTCAGTTGAACCTTTCCCAGTTCGAGCTGCTAATGGCGTTGCTGGTGTTCTACATTATTCTCGGTTGTTTTCTAGATGGAATCTCTTCTGTCGTTTTAACCATGGCAGTGGTAGAACCCATGATTCGCCAAGCGGGAATTGACGTCATTTGGTTTGGTATATTTGTGGTGGTTGCCGTTGAAATGGCGCAGATTACGCCACCTATCGGGTTCAACCTGTTCGTTTTACAGGGTATGACAAATCATGAAATGGGTTATATCGCCAAAGCTGCACTACCCATGTTCATGATTATGGTTCTGATGGTATTTGTCCTAATTGCCGTGCCAGAAATCGCTACCTGGCTGCCGGATACCATGCGCGCAGATCCGCTGGGATAAGTGTTGGTAGAGAGTGCGTTGTTGCGCGCGCTCGCGAGGTCTAGGCTGCCTTTTTAACCCCGACAGGCAGCAACGCTATGGCTTCTTTTATCGGTATGGGTTTGCCGATATGGTATCCCTGAGCGTAGTGGATGCCAATCTCTGAAAGCACTTCAACGATGTCTTGGTCTTCAACAAACTCTGCGACAGTTTTAATGCCCATTGACACACCCACCTGGTGAATGGCTTTCACCATTTCTCTGTCTATTGGGTTTTTGGCAATTTCTTTGACAAATTGGCCATCAATTTTCAGAATATCGACCGGTAGATTTTTAAGATAGCCGAAAGAGCTCAGACCTGATCCAAAATCGTCCAAGGCCACTAATGATCCTAGGCTCTTGATGCTGTTGATCAGATCTACTGCCACAGAATACTGCGAGATAGCAGCAGTTTCTGTCAGCTCAAACCAGATCATTGCCGGGTCAACTTCATACTGCTTTAACTTCTTTTCAATGAAACTCTTCAGAGTAGGGTCAGCAGCAGATTGTCCTGATAAATTTATCGAAAAGCTGCAGTTACTACCTTGACCGTCTCCAAGCTCTGCCACCGTTTTGAAGGCATTCTCGATGACCCACCGATCAATCTCTGTCATTAAATTGTAGCGTTCTGCCGCTTGTATAAACTGCCATGGGGTACTGACGGTGCCGTCATCATTTTGCAAGCGCAGTAAGAATTCATAGTGCTCGACTGCGTAGTCATGATTTTTTTGCAAACCTTCAACTGAGGCCAATGCTTGCACCACCAGATTAAATTCATTTTGCTCTATTGCCTTTCTTAAGCGCGGTAGCCAACCTAGCTCAGCTGAACGTTCAGCTATGGTGTCATCCGTCTTGGAATAAACATATAAGCTATTACGCCCTGAGTCCTTAGCTGCGTAGCAGGCCATGTCGGCAGACGCCAATACATCTTTCATATTGTTGCATGACTGGTCTATGTGAACTACACCGATACTGGCTCGTACAGCAAATGCTTTGTTCTCATAATTGAAAACATAGTTTTGGAAAACATCGTACACGCGTTGAGAGCGTTCCTTAACTTCCTCTTCAGTCACATTTATGAAGAGAAGACCGAATTCGTCACCACCTAATCTGGATAATACGTCGCCTTCATGAATGATCAATTTGATATTTTCTGTTAAGTCAGTCAGCAGCTGATCACCAGCAACGTGCCCGCAAGTATCATTGATAACTTTAAACTGATCTAAGTCGAGGTAGCAAAGTGCATGAATCTTGTCAGATTCTGGTAGGCCTTCAATCAGCTCGTTTAACGTGTTTTCAAAGTAGTGTCGGTTTGTGCAACCTGTTAAAGCATCATGGTTAGCTTGATACGCCAATTTTTTCGCAAGTTGGCGTTCATGGCTTATGTCGCGCAGAACAAGCACATGTCCGGTAATACGTCCATCTGACGTCACAGAACTTGTTAGAGTCAATCGCAAGACAAAGTCTGGATCATTCAGGTCAAATGGTGTGACGTCAAATTCCTCAACAGCATTTTCGCCCATGTTCTCCAATGCCAGTTCTACGTTGAATGCAGAGTAACTTTCAGTGACCTGTCTAAATTTGACGTAGTTGTCGAGGATCAGTCCGACCGCTTCGGCGCGTGAGAACTTAAACTGACGGGCTGCGGCAGGGTTTATATGGACCACGCGCATGTCAGAATCAAGAGCAATAATGGCATCTTGTACCGTATTCAACGTTTTTTCGGCTTTTGCTCTCTCTTTCAGTAACGCATCTTGAGAGTTTATTCGCTGTTGAATAGCCGTCTGTCTGGCCACGATGTAAATGGTGAATAAAGCTGTAACAGCCAAGATGCCAAATAGAGCTGTGAAAAAATACACCAACGCGTTTTTACTAAAGCCTACATCCTGTTGAAAGGTAAAATTCATACTTGAGTCGCCGGTATTCCATTCGGCGTCGACAACTTTTCTTAGATATAGAGATTTCAAGTAGGTTGGTTCTATTTCTTTTCCAAGACGGCCATACAACATGGCTTTCTTCTCAGCGGTATGCAGACGCGCTGTTACATCAAACGCGTTTATGCTTTGATTAATTTCAGTAAGTAGTGCTTCAGTATCAATACTTATCCAGAAGCCTCCGGCAGATTGCGCCCTTCTTGATTCAGGTGATGCTGGCGCAGCCATACCTCTATACACAGGTGCAAATAAAACAATGTCGCCACCGCTGGGCCAGCTCTCTGGAAACGTGGCGAGTAAATGCTTGTTATCTGCCGATATCTTATCGAGCTTATGCCCCAAACCATCCACTACCGTTAAGTCTGCTCCCAACAGTCGCGCATTACCCGGGTTCAACGGTTCCAACATTGAAATAGGGTAGTACGATGACGATTCAGGGCGCTCCTCTGATAAACCTTTTATATTGATGTCGGAGATTTTAAAATTGAATAGCCCCTGTTCGCCCATACGCTCTTCAAATGCTTCGCGCCCCTTATGGGTAACATATTCGTAACGGCCAATTCCTGTTATGAAGTCAACCTGTTCCCTGAGTTGTTCCGCGAATAGGCTCATCTCCTGACTTCCAGTCGCGCTGGATGCATAGTGAAGGCCGGTCAGTGAAGTCATGACGGTTTCGACTTCTGCAATACGAGTACTGATGTCCTGGGTGATTAGGTTTGCATCTTCCTCGATGCGTGTGTTTTGGTCATGATAGTTGAGCGTATATGTGGTGTACATCAATGCAGGCACTGCTGCAAGAACTAGAAACGCTATTGAAACGAGCAGGGGTGAACTCACAGAGTTTTTCAATAGCGTTAAGGGTGAGTACCTAGTCACTTATTTGTGTTTCTTTGCGTTGATTAACGTCGACTGATTTAGATTGACGCCTGCAGCTTCCAATAAGGGTTCGTTGATCCAAGTATCCCAACGACGATTGGTGACTAAAGGAATGTCAACCGCACGAACACCGTTAAGAATGGCTATCGCAGAGTCCGCTGCCCATTCGCCATGCTCTTCCGGTACTTTGGTGTATCCAATTGCGGAAACAGGCATCATCCAATCATGGTTAGTCATACTTAGCTTGTCGGTGTTTTCTAACACCCAACTGCTGGCTGCTTCGAGATCGAACTGAGCGATACCCGAATAACTACCCATCACGACCATGTCGTAGTCTTGTGCTAGAAGATAGCCTTGCTTCCAATCGTCGAAGTTCTCTGCAAGAATTCGATCAACCGTGATGTCTAACTTCTCGGCAATCGATTTAACACGGTTGTGGTTTTTAATTTCGCTTAGCGTACTTGCACCTAGATAGGCAACACGTGTTGGGTGATCGCTAGGCAGTTTCGAGGCAAGCATACCTTCCGTTAGCATGGGTTTGATCGGTGCTATTTCTACAATGCCTGTGATGTTGCTGGCAGGCAAACCGTATTCTTCTACCGTCCAGTTAATACCTGAAAACACGACGGGGAGTTCAGCACCCACTAGGTGTGGCACGATTAAATACTTAGCAGCGTTGTCATCCGATGTAATGACAACGTCTGGATTGGTGTCTTGGATGAGTTCATAAGCAGCGTTTCCCGCAGCGACTTTGTTTTCTGTGGACTTTTTCCTTTTGGTGTCCATGTAAAACGCAGTGATATTGCATTGCTCTGCTAAACGGTCTTTGAGGCCGCGCTCCACACCATCAGACCATTCATATCCGACATGGTAGGAGGAGACGTACAAGCAGGTTGGCCTGTCGCTGCTTTGTGCAAGTGTTGGGACACTGAAGATGCCGCACATTGCCATGGCGGAGCAAACACAGCCAATAAATCGCTTTCTCATATTCTCTGACTCAGATCTAAGGTGCAACCTCACGGTGAGGAGTCAACGAGTCAGTTATCGGCTAATGTCTAAAAGGTTGTATAATTTTTTGGTATCTTCTTGTTCGAAATTAAACGGAGATACTCTACCAAAGTTTAATTTGTGATACGCGTCAAGCTTTGGGGCAGTGTCTTCTCAACCAAGTAACACTCAGCCTTTAGAGAAAGAATCTATTCCAGCTTTGAACGCGGCACTTAATCGTTTACCAAAGGCTGCTATGGATTCCGGACGGCTAAGATCAAGGTTCACCTTGTGCCCACCCAGCACATAAGCCAGAAAAATCAGGGCCATTACCCAGGAAAACATAAACAGCAACACGAGGATTACAATGTTGACTGTGCTCCAGCCAGGAGCGAGTTGTTGTTTAAGGTCATCCATCTTAGTTATCCTGCTTTCTGTCTGATCTGAGGTGTCTCTGCAGCGAACTAATGCTCGTGCCCGCCCGTTTTACATGAGCAGAATATAGAGACTGAGGGACAAATTCCAACTCAACGAAACAATAGGACCGGGACCTTGCAAGATCGGATCATCTCTGTGGTTGTCGAGCCGATAATTAGATTTCGTATTCTAGAGTGTCCGTAGGCTCCCATTAACAGCATATCGAAGCCGGCTGATTCCACTTTCTCTGCAATTACGTTTTCCGCTTGGCCGGGCAGAATTTCACCGGTGACGGTATAGCCGCCCTCACGCAAAGTTGCCACAGCACCTTCTAATTGCCGCCTTAGCTCAGTGGAGTCTGAACCGACGCTGAGGACATGGCAATTTAAGGCGTTGTACTGCGGCTGGGATGCAAAATGTTGCACAGCTTTGAGTGAGCTCGGGCCTCCATCAAAAGCAACCAGAACTTTATTAATAGGTTTGAAGCTTCTCGATGCGACGAATACGGGGAGGCGGGTGGAGCGAACAACACGCTCTATGTTGGAGCCCAGGTGTCCGGTGTCGAAATCTGCTGCTTCGCCACGTTTGCCGATGACGATGAGTTGGGCATCATTTTCTAGAGCCTGAACGGTTTCTACAATTTCACCGTTACGTAGTTTGGTAGAAACCTTGGACACACCGCGATCCTTCAGCAGTGTTTCTGCATCTTCTAGGATAGCTCGACCTCGCTTTTGCGCCAGTCGCGCCTTTTGCGCATCCAATTCTGCCAGTTCTTCCAGTAACGCGGAGCGAGCTCCTAGTCCGATACTGCCACTCAAGTTGGAGGGTTCGCTTGATACATCTCGTCGCCCTAACACATGAACAACTTCAATATCGGTAGGTGACTGCTCAGCTATCCACGCAGCATGCTCACAAACGCTTGCTGAGTAAATTGAACCATCTATAACCGCCAATAGTTTCGACATCTTTATTGCCCCTGGTTAATGACTCATCATATCGTCAAGCGCACCCGGTTTGTCGTGAACTGCTAGCTGATCCACAATTGTTTCGCTTGCTTCATTCAAACCGATAATTTCAACTTCACTGCCTTCGCGACGGAATTTCATAACCACCATGTCGAGTGCCTGAACGCTACTGATGTCCCAGATATGCGCCAGACTGACATCAATTACAACGGTATCCAAAGCTTCTTTAAAATCAAAAGAGGCGGTGAACTCATCACTGGATGCAAAAAATAACTGGCCTTCCACTAGGTAGGTGCGCTTTAGTCCGTCCTCTGAAAGAGTGCTGGTAACGCGAAAAATCTGTGAGATCTTCCAAGCGAAGAAGATACCTGAAAATAAAACACCGACCAATACGCCGATGGCCAGGTTATGGGTGGCGACAACAACAATAACGGTTGCCAGCATGACGATCGATGAGCTTCGAGGATGATCCCTGAGGTTCAGCAGTGACGACCAGCTGAACGTTCCAATGGAAACCATGATCATTATGGCAACCAGTGCCGCCATTGGAATTTGTTTAACCCAGTCGCCGAGAAATACGATCATCAGCAACAAAAATAAACCCGCGCAGAAAGTTGATAAACGACCTCGACCACCTGATTTCACATTAATGATGGACTGGCCGATCATGGCGCAACCTGCCATGCCTCCGATAAAGCCGGTAGCCGTGTTAGCAATTCCCTGACCGATACATTCGCGATTCTTATCGCTTCGCGTGTCAGTAAGTTCGTCAACAATAGAGGCTGTCATGAGAGACTCTAATAAACCCACTGCAGCGACAGCAGCGGAGTAGGGCAGAATAATTTGCAGTGTTTCCAGATTCAAAGGAATGTCTGGCAACAAGAAAATGGGTAGGCTATCTGGCAGCTCTCCCATGTCGCCAACGGTTCGAATATCCAGCCCCATCGCAAGAGATACGGCAGTGAGAACAATGATGCATATCAGAGGTGATGGCACCACCGAGGTCACTCTGGGGAGTAAATAAATAATGGCCAAGCCTGCGGCCACCATGATGTACGTTAAATTTGGTACATCGATAAGCTCGGGTAATTGGGCCATAAATATGAGAATGGCTAGCGCGTTAACAAATCCGGTCATCACCGATCGGGACACAAATCGCATGACAGCGCCCAGCTTTAATAACCCCGCTACAATTTGTATAAGACCCGCCAATACTGTGGCCGCAAGTAGATATTGCAGTCCGTGGTCTTTCACGAGAGTCACCATAAGCACAGCGGTCGCCGCCGTCGCTGCCGAGATCATTCCAGGACGCCCGCCCGTGATTGAGACGATGACCGCAATAGAGAACGAGGCATACAGACCTACTTTAGGATCTACTCCGGCAATGATGGAAAAGGCGATAGCTTCTGGGATAAGCGCGAGCGCTACTACCAATCCTGCGAGGATATCGGCTCGAACATTGCCAAACCATTCCAATTGCCAACGGGCGATAGAATCTGTATTCACGATAGGGTTCTGTACTCGAAATGTTGTGTAATGCTAAGCACGCTGTGGGCCTTAATGGGTATTTCGACGACAAAGGCGGTGTCGGCGCCATCAGTGATCATAAATAAGCAACAAAGGCTGGCCTGTCGTATACTAAGGACCAGTAGGTCACTGCAGTGTTGTGGGGTAATGACTGTAGCGCATAGATGCGCGTTGTGGTGAGACCTGAGAGCGATTGACCTTTGCCTGAGAGGTAATGCAGCCAGAAATCTAAAAAAGATCACTGGAAATGCTTGGAAGTCGCGTTACATGGCGGGTTGATGCCGCACCCTTTATTATTTATTCCGTGATGCTAAGCATCAGACGGCTTATTGGCATCTATGTACGAAAGTTATAGAAAACTCAAGGTGATAGAAGACGTATGACGAACAGTGAGTTGCCGGCTTCGGAGTCCAATTCGGGCGGAAGGTCAGCGGAAGGTCAATCAGAATCATCTTCGGGAAATAACCCGCAGCGTCGCAATCCACGGGGCCGAAATCGTCAGAACAATAACGGCGGACAGCGTGCAGAGGGTGGAAATAACCGCAACCGAAACAAGCGAAATCCGCGCAACAATCGAAACCGCCCTCGTGATAACGACGATATCGGCAATCGCATCGGTCCGGGTAACAGGGCGCTGAGACCGCCTCGCGAATTTACCGAAGAGATGGATAACATCGGTAATCGAGCGTTACCTGAGCCTGCAACGGCAATCGAATACGATGACGATAATTTTGGTAACCGCGATCATTTCAACGTTAATAATCGTTTTCCATCCGATAGCAATCTCATTGGCATGGAAGATCCCTATCAGGTCGGTAGCTTAGTAATGGGGGGTAATTCCCGTTCCCAAGGCAATCGTGGCAAAGGGCGGGGTAATCAAAACCGCAGACAGCAGGGGCAAGGACAAGGGCAGCAACGCGGCCAGAGAAACAATCAGGCACGTACTAATAATCGCAACAATCAGAATCGGAATAATCAAAACCGGAACAAGCAACGTGCTGCTGGCACCGAAGAGGGCCAAGGCAACAATCAGAATTCGGGACAGAATCGGAATCGAAATCAGAATCGCAACCGTAATCAGAACCGTAACCGAAATCAAAACCGCAATCCTCGTTCGCAGAATGAGGCGAATTCTGAGTCAGCTGCAGTCCCTGGAACCCCAGTTTCATCAACAACTCCTGAACAAACGTCAAACACGGCCCCAGTGCAAGCTGTCAGCAACCCTGTTGCATCAGCGCCTGCCAGCACGCCGGTAACTTCAGCTAAGACACCTACACCGGCCACAACGCCCAGTGCCCCAACTGAAGCAGCTGACGCGCCAGTGAAAAAGCCACGCGCACCTAGAAAACCCAAGGTTGCTGCTGAGGCCTCCGAGAGCGCTAAACCTGCTGAGAAAAAGACTCGGGCAAAGGCTGCTGCGACGGCTGAAGCTGATACGTCTGCTGAAAATGCACCGGTCAAGAAGACACGGGTAGTGAAGAAGAAAGCCAGCACTAAGGCTGCCTCTTCAGAAGGCTCTACGACCAAGTCAAAAGTCGCTGCGAAGCCAAGAGCAAAAAAGCCCCCTGCGGATACCACTGAGTAGGTCCGAAGAGGGCTCTTGTTGTACTGATTTTTGTTTAACGGGCGTTGAGTTACAAACGCCCATCTAAGCCTACATGTTAGGGTAATTGGGACCGCCGCCGCCCTCAGGCACTACCCACGTGATGTTCTGAGCAGGATCTTTAATATCGCAAGTTTTGCAGTGTATGCAGTTTTGCGAATTAATTTGAAAGCGCGGAGTTTCTTCTTCGATGATCACTTCGTAGACACCAACCGGGCAGTAACGTTGTGCAGGCTCCGCGAATTGAGGCAAGTTGTCTCTTATTGGTAATTCGCTATCGCTAAGCTTTAGATGAACGGGCTGATTTTCTTCGTGATTGGTATTGGATAAAAACACGGAAGAGGGCTTGTCAAAACTCACCACACCATCTGGTTTTGGGTAATTCGGTGGGTTGCATGCATCAGCTCGCTTTAAACAAGCATGGTCCGGTATTTCATCGCGAAAGTTGAAAGGAAGTTTTCCACCGAAAAAGTTTTGATCGATGTAGTTGTAGGCACCGCCTAAATACATACCGAACTTATGCAGGGCAGGGCCCCAATTGCGTGAGCTCTTTAATTCTTGACCCGCCCAGCTATCAAGGTAGGCGTCATTAAATTCAACTAATTCACGTCCGTCATCACCGTTTGCTAATGCGGCTGCGATGGTCTCGGCTGCCACCATGCCCGATTTCATGGCAGTGTGGGTGCCTTTGATTTTAGAAAAATTCAAAGTGCCAGCGTCGCATCCAACCAATAAGCCGCCTGGCATGCTCATGCGCGGCAAAGAGTTCAACCCACCTTTAGCAATGGCTCTTGCCCCATAGCAAATTCGTTCACCACCTTCCAACACCTCTTTGATAACGGGGTGTTGTTTGAAGCGTTGAAATTCATCAAATGTGCTTAGATGCGGATTGGAGTAATTCAAATCAATGATCAGTCCGACAACCACTTGATTGTCTTCTAAGTGATACATGAAAGCACCACCGGTTGAAGAGGTTTCTGACAGCGGCCATCCTGCACCGTGTACAACAACGCCTGGCTCATGCTTAGCAGGGTCTATCTGCCACAGCTCCTTTAAACCGATGCCGTAATGTTGTGGAGATTTACCCTCATCGAGCTTGAATTGACTGATGAGTTCTTTACCCAAATGTCCACGGCAACCTTCAGCGAAGACTGTGTATTTGGCGTGCAACTCCATGCCACGCTCAAATCCGTCTTTAGGATTGCCTTGCTCATCCAATCCCATATCACCCGTGGCAACACCTTTAATACGTCCGTCTTCGTGATACAAAATTTCAGCGGCTGCAAATCCTGGAAAAATTTCTACACCGAGCGCTTCGGCTTTCTCACCCAGCCAGCGAGTTAGATTCCCGAGGCTTGCAACGTAGTTCCCATGGTTGTGCATGGTTTTCGGCGACATAAAGGCAGGCATGCGAATGGACTTTTCCGCACTGGTAAAAAACATGATGTCATCACGTGTCACAGCAGTTTTCAAGGGAGCATCTTCTGCTTCCCAGTTAGGGAAAAGCTCTGCTAACGCACGAGGCTCGATAACCGCCCCTGAGAGAATATGAGCTCCGACTTCCGAGCCTTTTTCGAGCACAACGACGCTAATTTCTTGGTCTTTTTCTTGTGCCAATTGCATTAACCGACAAGCCGTGGAGAGGCCGGCAGGGCCAGCCCCGACCACTACGACATCAAACTCCATCGATTCTCGTTCTTCACTGCTCATATTGCGTTCTCTTGTTGTCCTAGGCTGTAGCCTGCATCGTTTGCAGTCTTAAGTGTGAATGTTCGTTTAAATCTGTGTTTTTCAGCAACCGCGTAATCGTTATCAACCGACGTATTAGCGACCAAATGTATCCAAAGCCAGTAAGTTTGTGGACTTTCCGCGTTTTGCCGGTATGGCTGTCGCGTTGCATTCGTTTTTAAGACGAGTGCTCAAAGCATCCATGGCCTTTCTTTCACCGTGCACTAGTAGAGCGGGTGGCGAGTTCTCGAAATTTCGATACCAATCGACCATGCCTTGTTGATCAGCATGAGCTGACAAGCCGCCCACGGTATGGATGCTAGCCCGAACTTGTATTTTTTCGCCCCATATTTTTACGCTTTTAGCACCATCTACCAGTTTACGTCCCAAAGAGCCCGGCGATTGATAGCCTGAGATGATGACGTGGGCATCTTGCCGCCACAGATTGTGCTTGAGGTGGTGCATGATGCGTCCGCCTGTACACATGCCACTGCCTGCGATGACGATAGCGCCTGAAGCCATCTGATTGATAGCTCGTGATTCGTCAGCAGTTTGAGAGAATTTAAGGTTGGGCATGGCTAGTAGGGGACCGTTCTTACGGTAATAAGCGGCGGCTTCCTCGTCATATAAGTTGGTATGTTTTAAATAGACTTCGCTTGCCCGTATTGCCATTGGGCTGTCCAGAAAAATATTCCAGCGACCCAAATCCCACTCGTCAAAATACCGCGCCATGGTGTAGAGAATCATCTGACTTCGACCGACGGAAAAAGCCGGAATCAGAATATTACCGCGCACACTGCTAAGAGCACTGGCAATTTCGCTCACCTCCACTAACGTTTCCGACCAATCGCGATGTAAACGATTGCCGTAGGTGCTTTCCATCAGCACCATGTCCGCATTTTTTAAATAACTGAAATCACGAAGGATAGGTGAGCCTCGATGACCCAGGTCTCCACTAAAGACCACCGTTCGAGTGTTTTGGCCGTCGGTTAATGTCAGCTCAACCATCGATGAGCCCAGAATATGCCCCGCATCAAATAGTCGGATGGAAACTCCGTTGGCAATCTCCCGAGGCGTTTCGTATTCCAACGCTTCGAGTCGATCCATGGTGTTTTCAACATCACTCTGGTCGTACAGGGGTTTTAATAGAGGTTTGCCCGATCGTCGTCTGCGTTTGTTTCTGTATTCCACATCGCGCGCGTTTAGGTGAGCGGAGTCTTTAAGGAGAATTTGTACTAAATCGCAGGTGGCTACATGAGTATGTATTTTCCCGGTGAAGCCCTGATCGATGAGCATGGGTAAACGGCCGCAATGATCAATATGTGCATGGCTGAGAACGACAGCATCTAGTTCGGCCGGATTAAACGGGAAACCGTCGTGATTTCTCAGTTCGTCCTTTTTCCTACCTTGTATGAGGCCGCAGTCGAGTAAAATCTTAGTGTTGCCTAGCTCTATCAGATGGCAAGAGCCTGTGACTTCCTCCGCGGCACCGTAACTTGTCAGTTTCATGGCGTTTAATCAGCCGCCGGGATAAGGCGCGGCATAGGTTTCCCCGTATACAATGGGCATTGTATCCAAGACAGAGCCGTTTGATCCTTCCGGGCAGCACTGTTGTTACGTGAATTTTAATTTACCCATAGGTTTTGAAGCATTTGTCGAATTTTTCTACACCGTTGAGCTCCGCCCTGATCACTGAAAACACTGAGCTTTACGCAACCTGCGGTACCGGACTAGAGCGGTTACTGGTCGAGGAATTTAAAGCGCTGGGTATAGAGGGTGTGCAGAGCGCCGGTGCCGGTGTCCGGTTTCTGGGAGGGCTTAAGGCCGGCTATACAGCGTGTCTATGGTCCCGCATAGCTAATCGAGTGATACTGCCCATCCATTCTGGGCCTGCGGCGACACCCGAAGAGCTGTATTCCCTGGTTCAGGAAATTAGCTGGGCAGATCATGTTGATGTGGACGGAACTCTTGCCGTGGATTTTTACACGGCTAAATCTGCCATTACCCATTCGCAATACGGTGCACTCAAGGTCAAGGATGCTGTCGTTGATCAGTTTCGCGAGACAACGGGCCGGCGGCCGAATGTTGAACGCGATACTCCTGATTTGCGAATCAATGTCTACTTGTTTCGAGACAAAGCGCGAATTGCTATTGATCTGTCGGGGAGCAGCTTGCACCGTCGTGGCTATCGAGACGCGCAGGGGTTGGCTCCACTTAAAGAGAACCTGGCTGCTGCGTTGTTATATGCCTGCGGATGGCCGCAGGCTTTGGAAGAAGGTAAAACCCTAGTAGATCCTATGTGTGGATCAGGTACGTTATTGATAGAAGCGGCCATGATGGCTTGTCGAATTGCCCCGGGAATACATAGAGATTACTTTGGATTTGAAGGATGGAAAGGCCATGATGAGGCGCTTTGGAACAACTTGCTAGAAGAGGCGCTTGATCAACGACGGGATAGTCCTGCCTTAATTGCCGGTGCTGATCAAGACGCGTCTGCTGTCGACAATTGCCAGCACAATATTATGCAGGCGGATTTACAAGATGCCATCGTTGTAGAGCGATTAGCGTTAAGCGCCGGTCGTCCGGCGAGCATAGGGAATATCGGAGAGGGTTTACTGGTAACGAACCCGCCATATGGAGAGCGCCTAGCCGCTGATAAAGCGTTTTACAGCTCGTTAGGTACTGACATCAGTCGCTTTTACGCGGGCTGGCAGTGCGCTTTATTTACTGCAACTGCGGCACCGTACGCCCGTGCAAGACTACCTTTGTCACAAACGTTGTTGGTACGCAACGGGGGTATCGACTGCGTTTTACTCACCGGGGACATCCCGAGTAGCGGTATACAGCGTAAGAGCACTGCTGAATCAGCTGCCATCGAAGATGAAAACGATGAAGCGCATCCGCAGGCAGCGTTATATCGTGGCAAGCAAGAGTTTGATGAAAAGCCAGGTGAGCCGGCTGGAATCGATGCCACGGCGTTTGTAAACAGGCTGAATAAAAACAGAAAAGCTCTGAAAGGGTGGATCAGGCAGAATGAAATTACCGCGTATCGGGTGTACGACGCCGACTTGCCGGAATTTGCCGTGGCCATCGATATTTATCAAAGCGACACGACTCATTGTGTCGTGCAAGAGTATCAAGCCCCAGCGACAGTCAATCGTGCCATGGCTGAAGCCAGGCTCGATGCCATCATGAAGGCCATGCCCGATATATTGAATATCGATACGGCACAGGTTCATCTCAAAGTCCGGGAAGTTCAATCCGGTTTGCAACAGTACGAAAAACAAAACGCCAACCAAAGTCTCACGGCAACCGTGACCGAATTTGGGGCGCCATTGGAAATCAACTTCACGGACTATCTTGATACCGGTTTATTTCTGGATCATCGCCCGGTTAGGCGCTATTTGTTCAAGAATTCAAAAGGTAAACGGTTTTTAAATTTGTTTGCTTACACGGCTTCCGCAACTGTTGCAGCTGTCGCAGGCGGCGCGGCAAGCAGTGTGTCTGTTGACACGTCAAACCGATATTGTCAGTGGGCCATGAGAAACTTGGATCGCAACAATGCAGCCCAACAGAAACACGAGGTGGTGCGGCAAGACGTGCTCGCTTGGTTGGATGGTGCGGCAATAGGTATCCGTGACGAATCGAAATTTGATCTTATACTGCTCGATCCACCTACGTTTTCGAATTCAAGTGACCTGGATGATGACTGGAACGTTCAGCGTGATCATGTTAAAGCCATCGATGCTTGTTTGAAGCTCTTAGCTCCCGGTGGAACGCTTATTTTTTCCAATAATTTTCGAAGATTTAAGATGGATGCAGCACTGTTGGAAGACAGGACACGCGGTATTCGGGTGGAAGATAAAAATCGCTGGTCTATCGATCGAGATTTCCAGAGAAATGCTCGGATACATCAATGTTGGTTCATCCATAAAGAGTAGTTTTAGCACTCAATAGTGCTCGTATTGTCAAAGCGCGATGATGCATTGATCATCGTATCGTTCGGTATAAACAACAAAAATCAGAGGTTTTCGTGGCTGAATTTTTTTATGAGTACGGGTTGTTCTTTCTTAAAGCCCTAACGTTTGTCGTGGCAGCAGTGGTTATCATTATGTCCATAGTTGCCGCTGCGATGAAAAGTCGGGAAGCCGGTGGTGGATCGGATTCCGGGCACATCGAAATTAAAAAGTTCAATGAACGCCTAGAAGACATGCGGGAATCACTCTCGTTCTCTTTACTGTCTCCAGAAATGCGAAAACAGGCAGAGAAAGAAAAAAAATCCGCCGATAAAGCGGAGCGCAAGGCCGCGAAAGCCGCAGCGAAAAAAGCTAAGAAACAGCGTGGCGAAGGCGAGACCATCGTGCCTGAAAAAACAACGACTCGGTTGTATGTCATGGATTTTGACGGTGATATCAGAGCCAGTGCGGTGGAACGACTCCGCCGTGAAATCACAGCCGTGCTGACAACCGCAACGCCTGAAGACGAAGTTTTAATTCGATTGGAAAGCGGCGGGGGAATGGTCACCTCATACGGACTAGCCGCTTCTCAACTTGATCGCATTCGAGATAAGAAAATTCCACTCACCATTTGTGTTGATAAGGTGGCAGCGAGTGGTGGGTACATGATGGCGTGTGTCGCAGATAAGTTGGTTGCAGCGCCGTTTGCTGTTCTGGGATCTATCGGTGTGGTAGCACAGATACCTAACGTGCATCGTTTGCTTAAGGAGATGAAAATTGATTTTGAAATGCTAACTGCCGGAAAGTACAAACGCACCTTGACGGTATTTGGGGAGAACACCGATGAAGGGCGTCAGAAATTTATTGAAGATATTGAGCGTATTCATGCACAGTTTAAACAATACGTTGTTGAGCGCCGCCCGCAATTGGATATCGAAGCCGTCGCAACCGGTGAAATCTGGTCCGGACAGGACACGCTGGACTTGAAATTGGCCGACGAGCTTGCGACGAGTGATCAGTACATGATCGATGCCTGTGAAGAGCGTGAAGTATTACTGCTTGAATACAAGGAGAAGAAAGGCATGTTTGATCGTTTATCAATCGGCGTTCAAAACACGATAGACGGGGTCTTACTGAAGTGGTTTGACAGACTGATGAAAAGCCGCTTTTCAATTGGTTAGCGTTTAGTCAGGCACTGTTTTAGCTCACAGAATGCGAGCCTGACAACGTCCGCTTTGGGCGATCTAGGTAGTACTAGTCAGTGCAGCTTCCCCGGAGTCAATTGCTCAAACGCTTACTGTGTTCTTTTAGCCTTAGAGCTCTTTGGCCCATTCTCTAAGTTTAAATTTCTGGATTTTTCCGGTTGAGGTTTTGGGTAGTTCTCTGAAGATAATCGTTTTTGGGCACTTGAAGTGAGCCAGCTTTTCACGACACCAATTGATGAGTTCTTGTTCCGTGGCAGACTCCCCATTCTTTAGGGCAACGAACGCGCAAGGAGTCTCTCCCCATTTTTCGTCAGCTTTTGCGGCAACTGCCGCTTCCAGCACTGATGGGTGCGCATAGAGCGCATCTTCTATTTCTATGGAAGATATGTTTTCTCCCCCCGATATGATGATGTCTTTAGATCTGTCCATGATTCTGAGGTACCCATCCGGGTCCATCACTGCCAGATCACCGCTATGAAACCAACCACCCCGGAATGCCTCTTCATTGGCTTGCGCGTTTCGATAATATCCGCGCATTACGATATTGCCCCTAAACATGATTTCGCCAATGGTTTTTCCGTCTCGTGCAACGGGTTCTAAGGTTTCCGGGTCAAGCACATCAAGCTGATCAAGTACCTGATAACGAACACCTTGTCGGGATTTTAATTTCGCGCGTTCGGTATCATCCAATGCATCCCATTCGGGTTTCCAAGCGCACATAACGGCTGGTCCGTATGTTTCAGTGAGTCCATAAGTGTGGGTAATGTGAAATCCCAGCGCCTCAATGGCAAGTAATACACTCGCGGGTGGTGGAGCTGCGGCCGTCATGATATTGACCGTGTGTGGTAAAGGTTTCACAACCGATTTTTCTGCGTTCACAATGAAATTTAAAATGATGGGGGCACCGCAGAAGTGCGTCACGCCATGACTCTCAATGTTGTGGTAAATAGCTTCGGCCGTGATGGTTCTAGCGCACACACTGGTGCCGGCAATCGCCGCCAACGACCAAGGAAAACACCAGCCATTGCAGTGAAACATGGGTAATGTCCACAAATAAACAGGGTGGGGACCCATATGCCATCCAGTAATGTTGGACAGCGCGTTCATGGTAGCTCCACGATGATGGTAAACAACGCCTTTGGGTTTTCCAGTCGTGCCTGAGGTGTAGTTAAGTGAAATGGATTGCCATTCGTCTTCGGGTAGTGACCACCTCCAATCTGGATCGATGGCTGGTAGCTCATCACTTATGTGGGAAGCATCGATGAAGTGCTCATAATCGATACCCGAGATAGCGTCGCCGGTTGCTTCAATATCATCGATGCTGATTAGCAAAGGAGGCTCCGACATCGCTTTTATGGCCTCTGTTACGACGGCAGTCGAGTCTTTGTCCACGAAAAGTACTTTGGCACGACCGTGCTCAAGAATGTAGCTGATAGTGCTAGCTTCTAGTCGAGTATTGATCGCATTCAGAATGCCGCCAGTCATGGGGACAGAGAAGTGCAGTTCGAACAAGGCGGGAATGTTTGGTGCTATCACAGCGACGACATCACCGGTTGAGATGCCTAGCGCTGCTAAACGTGCTGCTCCAGTTTTACATCGTTGATAGGATTCCGACCACGTGTATCTTAAATCGCCATGTATTACAGATAGTTGGTCCGGATAGACTTCCGCACTACGGGCCATAAAGCTTAACGGGCTGAGCGGGGTATAGTTCGCTCTATGAGCAGGCAGTGGTACATCGCCGTCACCGGGCTGTCTGGCTTGTGGGATAGTAGGGTGGTAACCGGACATTGAAACTAACCTCTTGGATGGATCATGAATACACAGAGCACCGATCAACATAGCCTACCGCTCTCGGGCATTCGTGTGTTGGAGATGGGGCAGCTTATCGCTGGGCCATTCGCAGGTCAGATGCTAGCGGCTTTTGGTGCTGAGGTCATCAAGATTGAACCACCTGGCAAAGGGGATCCTCTGCGTACTTGGCGAGAACTCGATGCAGACGGCTGTTCATACTGGTGGCGCAGCATCGCTCGAAACAAAAAATCGGTCACGCTTAATTTGTCAAAGCCTGAAGGTTGCGATATCGCGCGTCAACTGCTTCAACAGGCCGATATCTTAATAGAGAATTTTCGACCCGGACGCATGGAAAGCTGGGGTCTGGGGCCAGACGATATTAAAAAAATTAATCCAGAACTGATCTACACGCGAGTATCTGGTTACGGCCAAACTGGACCCTATTCGTCACGCCCTGGTTTCGCGTCTGCTTGCGAGGCAATGGCGGGGTTACGTTATGTCAACGGGCACCCTAATGAAACACCGGTGCGTATGAATCTAAGCCTAGGCGATACGCTTGCAGGTATGCACGCCACAGTTGGGGCTCTGTTAGCGCTGATCGCGCGACAGCGATTGGGTAATGGCGGGCAGGCAGTTGATGTATCTATCGTGGAATCTGTTTTTAATATGTTGGAGGGTGTGTTACCCGAATACGATGGAGCAGGGGTCGTGCGCGAGCCATCGGGATCAACCGTCACGGGCATCGTGCCCACCAATACGTATCGTTGTCACGATGGACGTTATATTGTCATTGGCGGCAATGGTGACTCTATTTTTAAGCGGCTGATGACGACCATCGGACGTTTAGACATGGCACAAGACGCTCGTCTGTCCAACAATCAGGGCAGAGTTGCTCATGAGGCGGAGATAGACGAAGTTTTATCTCAATGGTGCGCAGGGTTAACGTCAGGCGACGCTCTCGCCAAGCTTGATGAGGCGGACGTTCCCGCGGGTCCGGTCAACTCTATCGCAGATATCGCACAAGATCCTCATTTTCAGGCTCGTGGAGCTTTCGAAAGTTTACCTGTTAAAGGCGTTGACCGGCAGATGCCTGTTGTGCACCCGCGTTTACTAGATACGCCAGCGCAAACTCGCTGGGCCGGCCCGGAACTCGGTGAGCACACTGTCGATGTACTTGAGAGCTGGCTTGATGTTGATAAGGATCAGTTAAGTCTTTGGCAGAAAGAGGAAATTATATAAGGCTCACAAAACATAGTGAGCACTATATAGCCATAGTGATGCGTTAAGTTGTTTGGATGAGCGTCGATACAAAACGGAAGAGAGGTGCGTTAGGAATTTAATTTTGAAAAGTTCGCCTGTAATTCGGCTAAGCATGGCAGCTGGAATCTACTGGATGCTCATGTGGGGTTATATGGTCCTACCTTCCGGGCAGTGGTTCGCCGCATTTTTAGCGATCATGATGAGCATCATGCTCGTGTTTTGGGTGACTGAGGCCACCGAGGCGACGCAGTCCACAATACATTCCAAAAGTTCGCCCGATAAGGACGGATCAGTAGAAGCTTTGGCGGCAGCTCCCAGCCTGGAAGACTCGGTTTTGCGACTTGATTCACTAAAGTCAGAGTTGAAAGCTCAGTACGCTCAGTTCGGGCGCGATCAGTCGCTACTGAACAGTAAGAGCTTAGGTTCCTGGCATAAAACTCGTAACCCGCGGACTCGATAAAGTGGCTGTATCGATCGATGAAAATGCGTTAAAGGCGATAGTCGCCTTACAACGCCCCGGAAAACCGGATCTGCTGGCTCGTATAGTGGGCCTGTTTAAATCCGAATCGCCGAAGACAATAGCAAGCATGTTGGAAGGCATTGATTCAGCTGATATGGAAGCTGTCAGAGTGGCGGCTCATACGCTTAAGTCTTCTAGTGCCTATGTTGGTGCTTTAGAACTATCAGAGCGGTGTAAAGAGCTAGAACGCGCAGCTCTTGATCAAAACTTCCCCGCTTGTATGGCTCTAGGAGATTCTGTAGAGGATTTATTTCAGAGCAGTGTCGACGTGTTGGATCAAAGGATTGGCAAGGCTGCCTGATGACCTCCGAGCTTTCTAAAAGCATGCAATTAGTTGCGCCTGGCATGCAGCGTGAGCGCCCTATCGTCCTCCATGTGGATGATGATATCGCGAGCTTGATGATGGCTGAAGGCGCGCTTGAAGACGCAGGTTTTGATGTTATACAAGCTGCTGATGGACGAGAGGCTGTCGAGTGTTTCAAAGAGCATGAACCTGATCTGATCATCATGGATGCGGTTATGCCGGTCATGGATGGTTTTCAAGCTATTAGTGCGATCCGATCGCTCAGTATCGGTGCTCACGTACCTATATTGATGATCACAGGGTTGGATGACCTCGATTCAATTACGCGTGCATACGATATCGGTGCAACGGACTTTCTAACTAAGCCAATTAATTTCTTCATTTTGCCGCATCGTGTTCAGTACATGTTGCGATCAAAACTCACGGCAGATGCGCTCAGATCAAGTCAATCCAAACTTGATAACGCTCAACGTATTGCACGTCTAGGTAACTGGGACTGGTGTTTAAGTACGAATGAGCTCTCTTGGTCTCGAGAGTTCGGGCGAATTCTGGGCGTGGAAGAGGGTGCAGGCATTAGCACTTGGACAGAATTCATCAACTGTATTGATGAGTCAGATAGAAGTAATGTGAGACTGCTCAGCGAACAGTCCGTTGAGGAAAAGCTGCCATTCAACGTTGAATTTTCAGTAGCAAGTCGCGTCGATGATTCGGTGCGCAGAATCCGTCTTGAGGCTGAGCCTCATGCCCAGGAGAATGGCGAATGGGCGTATATGCTCGGCACTATTCAAGATATTACTGAGCGAATCAATGCGCAGAAACAAATACATAACTTAGCGTACTACGATCTTGTAACAGGTCTGCCTAATAGAGCGCAGCTAACTGAGCAACTGCGATACGCACTCAAATCATCGAGGCGAAACGATACTAAGTTTGCGGTTCTGTTTTTAGACTTAGATCATTTTAAACAGGTGAATGACACACTAGGCCATGATGCTGGTGACGATCTATTGCTACAGGTCGCAAACCGATTGACCAGTGTTGTCCGCGAATCAGACATGATCAGCAGCAACGATGGTGACGCCGAGTCAGCGCATACGGTTGCACGTTTGGGTGGTGATGAATTCGTCGTGTTGCTCGGCGTTATAAACCGGGTTGAAGATGCAGCACGTGTGGCTGAGCGTATTGCACAAAGTATCAGTTTGCCTTATGACATAGGCAGCGCCACCGTGACGGTTACTACGACGATTGGAATCAGTGTGTATCCAGCGGATGGTGAGGACGCTGACTCAATGATGAAGTCCGCTGATGTAGCGATGTACCACGCTAAAGAGTCTGGTCGTAACGGTTACCAGTTTTATTCCCGTGACATCCACGAGCAAGCACTATCCCGATTTTCTTTGGAAGCTGATTTACGATCTGCCATCGAGAACGAAGATTTAACGCTGGCCTTTCAACCTAAGATTGAAATGTCGACAGGCCGCTTGGCAGGCGTTGAGGCTTTGACTCGATGGACTCACCCTGAGCGAGGGTTAATGAACCCCGGAGAGTTTATTGCTCTAGCGGAGGAAACGGGGTTGATCATAGAGCTTGGTCGCTGGGTGCTCAAAGAATCGTGCAAGCAAATGCAGCGTTGGATAGAGGCGGGTTGGCCTCCGATGACCATCGCAGTTAACTGTTCGTCAGTGCAATTTACCAAAAGCGATGTTATTGCAGATATCAACGAGGCTGTTCGGTGCAGCGGTCTGGATCCTAAGTTGTTGGAAATTGAACTCACCGAAAGTTTATTGCTTCAGGATGGTGAGAAGGGTATTCAGATTCTCAGCGATATGAAAGCACTGGGAATAAAAACATCAATTGATGACTTCGGAACGGGATTTTCATCGTTGAGTTACTTGAAGCGGTTACCGGTTGATAAACTTAAAATTGATCAGTCGTTTGTCAAAGACCTCGATAAAGATTCCGGTGATGCGGCCATAGTTACGGCCATAATTACCTTAAGCCACAATCTGAATCTAACGGTGGTGGCGGAAGGTGTAGAGACACAGGCGCAGTTTGATATGCTCAGAAGCTTTCACTGCAACGAGGCCCAGGGCTATCTCATCAGTTACCCCCTGGATATAGAACAATTTAGTTTATGGCTGAATTCCTACCGCGAGAAAATCTTACAAAAAGTATCAGGCTTGTAGTAATTGCTGCGGCTCAGCGATCATTCCATTTAGGGTCTCGTTTTTCAAAGAACGCATCGATACCTTCTTTGACATCATCAGACATCATGTTGCAGGCCATCGCATTTCCTGCTAGTTCGTAAGCCTCATCCAGTGGTTTTTCCAGTTGCTTGTAAAAAAGTGTTTTACCAGTGGTCACAGCCACTTGGGATTTTTGACAAATTTGGTTGGCTAGCAAATTAACCTCGGCATCCAGAGCATCAGCAGCCACGCATTTGTTGAGTAAGCCCCAGTCGACAGCTTGCTCGGCACTGATGAAGTCTCCCGTCATCAGCATTTGAAACGCGCGTTTTCGCGAAAGATTACGTGACAGTGCCACTGCAGGTGTGCTGCAGAAGAGGCCTAAATTTATTCCTGAAACTCCAAATTTGCACTCCTCAGCGGCTATCGCAAGATCGCAATTAGCGACTAGCTGACAACCTGCAGCCGTAGCTAGCCCTTGAACTTTGGCGATGACCGGTTGAGGAATATTGATCAGCGTTGTCATAAATCGGCTACATTTTTTGAACAGATCACGTTGCCACTGTTCGCCGCCATTCTCAGCGTCTGCATGTGCACGCATTTCATGTAAGTCATGACCAGCGCAGAATGCGTTGCCGCGAGCTTCGATGATGACAATCCGCGCTTGTGAGTCCAGGTTATTCAGTACGTTTTGAAGTGAGTCCAGCATGGATTCACTGAGTGCGTTGAACTGCGCTGGCCTGTTTAAGGTGAGCGTAAGAATACCTTGCTCATCGAGATTGCTTAACAAAACAGGGTCTGCAGACTTGTCTGTTTCTTGGCTCATCGTCATCTCCTGTTACTTAGGCTAATCCAGTTTAGCGGCGGATACATTTAAATCCACTACTAATGTCAGTATACGTGCAGACGAGAATCTTATAGAGTATCGCGATTAAAATTTACTTCCCAAACGGCGGAAGTCATTTAAGGATGCGGATTCTTTGAAAGACGAAAACACCATGCCGGATGGCTTACTCATGAACGTCGCACAATTTCGCGACATTATGGATGCTCGCTTACCTTTTGCAGATTTGTTAGGGATCAAAGTCGACTACTTCATGAGTGACCATGTGCGCTTGTACGCCGAGTACAGTGAGCGTTTTCTTAGACCGGGTGGCACTATCGCCGGTCCTGTGATGATGGGGTTGGCTGATGCGGCTTTGTATGCGTTGGTTCTTTCGCGTATTGGTCCTGTTGAACTTGCTGTCACCACTCAACTGTCAATCAATTTCCTGCGAAAGCCAGCGCCGGGCGATGTCTTTGCCGATGCGAAAATGTTGAAGCTGGGAAAGCGATTGGCGGTAGGTGAGGTTTCTCTTTTCAGTGCATCCGAGCCAAGCGGTGAGCCGGTAGCACATGCGACTGGCACGTACTCGATCCCGTCGCCTGATAAACGGAGTTAATGATATGACCCACCCAGCGTTTGCACAGACACAAGCCTGTGTATTTGATGCCTACGGCACACTGTTCGATGTCAATTCAGCTGTCAGCCGGTTGAGGCATCGAGTTGGTCCGGAATACGGTGAATTTTCTGCGGCGTGGCGAGTTCGTCAGCTTGAATACACGTGGTTACGTAGCCTGATGAAGAGCCATACAGACTTCTGGCACCTGACCTCTGATGCGCTAGCGGTGACACTTCGTACGTTTTCAATCGACGATGCGCAGTTGCACGAGGAGCTTATGCAAGCCTATCTAAGCTTGAATGCCTTCTCGGAAGTATCGAGTGTTTTACATCAGTTAAAGCAGGCAGGTATGCAAACCGCCATTTTAACGAACGGCTCTCCAGCCATGATTACCTCAGCGGTGTCCAATGCCGGCATAGATGGGGTTATAGATCACCAGCTTTCCGTAGAGTCTGTCGGTGTGTTTAAGCCGGATGAACGTGTTTATCAATTGGCAGTTGATGAGCTTAGTGTAGAAGCTGCGAATATCGCGTTTCTCTCATCAAATGCTTGGGATGCTGCGGGCGCCGCGCATTTTGGGTTTAACGTCGCCTGGGTAAATCGCTATGGTCAACCGTCAGAGGCGCTGCCAGGGGCTCCATCGGCAATGTTGGCAGACTTGTCGGAGTTTCCAGCTTTACTGGGTATTTGTTGACGTTCAATACAGGCTGAGAGGACAGATAATTTCTGATCGCTGTCCATTCTTGACCAGCGCGTAATTTCATCGACAGTGCGCATGCAGCCTGCGCACAACTGAGAGGGTTCGTCAATTCGACAAACCCCTTTGCAGGGCGATGGAATATTAAGAAAAGGGTCACTCATTCGTAGCTTATCCTTTGAGGCTAAGAGCACGACCTGCACGAGACTGAGACTCTCGACCAAGTTCTGCGCAAATGTATTGACTGGCTTTCAATAAAGTATCGAGCTGCACGCCATGTTCGATTCCCAGTCCGTCTAATAAGTACACAACATCTTCGGTTGCGACATTCCCTGTGGCGCCAACCGCATAGGGGCATCCCCCCAACCCTGCTATGGACGAGTCGATAGTGGCGACACCGTGTTGTAACGCAACAACGATATTTGCCAGAGCCTGGCCATAGGTATCGTGGCAATGCACAGCCAGCTGATGTGCAGACACACCACTGCCGAGAATGACTTCGAGTAAGCGCGTCATGCTGCCTGCGTTCCCGGTGCCGATCGTGTCACCTAAGGAGATCTCGTAGCAGCCAGCCTCTAGCAATTGTAGTGTCAAATCTCGCACAACGTGCGGGTCGACTTCTCCTTCATACGGACAGCCCAGTACGCACGAGAGATACCCCCGGACAGGGAGTTGTTTGTCGGCAGCCATGTCCAGAACCGGTTGGTATCGATCAAACGTTTCGGCAATGCTGGCATTCAGGTTCTTTTTAGAAAAACTTTCCGTGACAGCAACGAACACAGCAACTTCACTCACGTTAGCGGCTATTGCGTCCTCCAAACCTTTTAGGTTAGGCGTAAGAGCACTATATCTAACATTGTCGCGTCGGTTAATGGCGTTAAAGACAGCCTTGGAGTCTGCCATTTGGGGTACCCAGCGTGGCGATACGAAGGATCCGGTTTCTATTACCTTCAGGCCCGTTTCGGACAGGTGGTTGACCAGGCTGCTTTTTTGCTCAACAGTGAGGGCCGCGGCTTCGTTTTGCAGCCCATCGCGTGGGCCTACTTCTACCAGACATGCCTCGGTAGGGTAGTTCATCGGGGTAGTCTCTAGGTTGGCAGCTGTGCGATTCTACCCAAATTACTACCCTTGGTGGAGTGAAGCTGTCACGCTGTTACACTTTGGCCTCTGACAGGCAGAATTCTTAGCGGATGCGAAATGACGGTTTACAATTTCGGTTCTATCAACATTGATCTTATTTATCGGGTGCCCCATCTGGTTAAACCGGGTGAAACCTTATCAAGCCGCTCGATGGATACCGTGCTTGGCGGAAAGGGGGCGAATCAGTCGGTGGCTGTTGCCCGGGCAGGCACGTCGGTTAAGCACGTTGGTCGAATTGGCGGTAGTGATCAATGGGCGGTCCAGCAAATGGCAGACCTTGGCGTCGATGTCTCATTGGTGGAGGTCATTGAAGGTCCAAGTGGTCACGCGATCATTCAAGTGGACGATGCGGGCGAAAATTCGATCATTTTGCACGGTGGTGCGAATCAGTCGTTTAGTCGAGACGTGTTGGAAAATCATTTGGTGAATGCCAATGAAGCAGATTGGCTGCTAATACAAAACGAATGTAATAATTTGGCTGAAGCATTTGATATCGCCATAGCCAAGGGAATGCACATTGCCTTTAACCCTGCACCCATGACGGCAGACGTCCGCGATCTGCCATTGCACAAATGCGATGTTTTGATTGTGAACGAGACGGAGGCTGAGCTTCTTTCAGGGTTGACCGACCCGGATGCTGTCCTCATTGAATTAGCTAAGCGTTATCCGCAAACACAATTAGTCCTGACTTTGGGATCCAAGGGCGCGCTGCTGCAGTCAGAGAGTCAGGTTTACCGGCGCGACGCAATGAGTGTAGAAGTCGTTGATACCACAGGAGCAGGGGATACCTTTGTAGGGTATTTTCTCGCCTCGCTTATCGATGGTCTTGATCATGAGGCTTGTTTACACAGAGCGTGTGCAGCTGCCGCACTGTCAGTGACAAAAGCTGGCGCAACGCCAAGTATTCCTGCGGCGGCAGAGGTCGAGGCTTTGCTTCAATAGCAACGACGCGAAATTCAACGTAGACGAAGACTATGAAAAAAATAATTCTGGATACTGATCCGGGTGTAGACGATGCGATGGCTATTGCGTATGCATTGACGCATCCAGAGATCGAGTTGTTGGCGCTCACGGTCGTGTTTGGCAATATCAATATCGATTTCGCAACCAGAAATGCTCAGTACATACTCAATGAGCTGGGCGCAACAGATGTCGCTGTGGCCAAAGGTGCTGCGATCCCTAGTGTGCAATCGCCGCTGCCACATGCTGATTTTGTGCATGGCGCCGATGGGCTTGGAAATGTCTATCCAGGCAGCCGTCCCGGAATCCCTGCGACGACCGCTGCCAGCCTGAACCCTGATGCTAAGCACGCGAAAATCGATGCTCTGGATGCCGCAGATTTCATTATTAATGCGGCAAAAGAAAACCCTGGTGAGATTACTCTGGTAGCGGTAGGCCCACTAACCAATATCGCCGAGGCATTACGCCGTGAGCCGGAGCTTCCCGGCCTGGTTGCGGGTCTTGTCATTATGGGTGGAACCGTTGATGAGCCTGGCAATGTTTCCCCTGTTGCTGAGGCAAATTTTCTTAATGATCCTCATGCGGCAGATGCCTTGTTTGCTGCCGATTGGCCGACCACTATTGTGGGTTTAGATGTGACGCATAAAATAATGCTTGGCGACAGCCATCTTAAGTCTCTAGATGACAGGGCTGGTGAGTCTGGCAAGCTTATCTGGGAAAGCAGCCGGTTCTACGTTGACTTCTATACCAACAGTGGCGCGGCCAAAGAGGCTGCCGAGCAAGGAGCTGAGCCACAATGCGCAATGCACGACGCTGCTGCGATAGCGGCGGTCATTATCCCAGATGCATTCACGATGGCGCGTGGAGCAGCTCGAGTGGTGCATGACGGAATTGCAATCGGGCAGCTCGCCTTGGACCGTAAAGGGTATGCTTATGCTATTCCTCATTGGAATAATCGCCCGCCAACCTCCGTGTGTATGGATGTCGATGACGTACGGGTCAGAAATCATTTTCTTCAAACTCTCATTGATCATCATTTGAGGTGAACAAAAACGTGAAGACTCATACGGGTGTTTTGTTGTCAACGGGGTTGTTGTGCGCGTCG
>JBGCGD010000046.1:0-6363 GCA_045110515.1 Granulosicoccus sp.
GAGTCGGCTTTGGGCACATCTCAGTCTCTCGTAAACATATCAAATTACACTGGATTTAGCGTCAAATCCCGAGAGTATTTACACGTTCGCAAAAGATTGATGGCTAACGAGGGCATGCAGCTGACACTGGTCCCTGCCCAATAACCTGGCTACGCCAGAACGTGGGTCAGCCACCAGTGCGGCTGATCCTTGATGTTAGGCATACCAATCCCCTACTTTAATTTAGAATAAAACAAAGCTCCAGCACCTTAACTAACCAACCATGTGTACTCCATCTAGCTGAAGTTCGAGTAATATACTTTCCTACACATCTGAGGTTATGCTAATGGGCAAAGGCAAATGCCTATGTGGAAACATTCAATTCTCGGTAAACGGTGGATTTGGTGAAGTGCGATATTGCCATTGCTCTCAATGTCGCAAAGTCACTGGTTCTGCATTTTCCGCAAATGCGAAAATTCCTATTGATCGCTTTAAAGTTTTAACCGGCCAAGACTATATAAAGGAATTTGAGCACAAGCCAGGAATATATAGAGCGTTTTGTTCGAATTGTGGATCACCGATATCTTCAAGATTAGCTTCAGATCCAAATAATATTCGAGTACGGCTTGGTTCATTCGAATCGATCAGCGACGTAGAGATAACAGGCCATGTCTGGGTTTCTTCTAAGGCTAATTGGTACAGAATTCAAGACAATTTATCGCGCCACGCAAAAACAGTAGAAAGCTGAGTAGTATAAATAATGACCACGATAACCCGCATATTTAGAGTAAAAGTAAATGCTAATCTGTGTGATGAATTTGAACCCTTATTTCAAAGTGTTTCTTTGGCCTCAGTCAATGAGGCTCCAGGGTTCATCGAAGCTACTATAGGTAAGCCGACTCAATGGGCACCTTATGAATACGTAATGATTTCTGTTTGGAAAGACAAACAAAGCCTAATCGATTTCGCTGGTATAGATTGGAATATCGCGCATATCCCCGAAGGTATGGTGCGTTTCGTGGATGAGTGCTGGGTACATCACTACCACTCGTTCTAAATTTTTAGTATAACTTTAGGTATAAGTGGATCAAATGCGCTGTATATGAATTAAGGCACTCATTTTAATTCAAGCAATTTGATACTAAACCTTTTCCCAGCTTAGACTTACCAGTGTCCTCCAACAAAGATTGACGGCTAACCCAGCCGTGAACTCGACAGTTGCGCCGCGGCCCGAACCAAATGAGTACCTCAGAACCAGGCCGCGCCGCAACTGCAAGTTACGGCAAATGTGTGTGCCGTAGTAGCACGCCTGAGTGAGCATGATGCTCAAGAGGGTGTGTGAGAAGCTACGGAAGTGATGGAGGATAATGGCCCTCCGGTGTCTGCCTGCAGGGGTCGGCATCAAACCACCATTGAGCGGCTTTAGCTAAAGACTGTGGTCGTGAGCGTTGATGGAAAAGGTGCAGCCGTGAGTTGCATCAGGTATGGATCAGAAAGACGAACACCAGTGAACCCTTATTCAGGTGTCGAAACTAATTGGACGTCATCAAAACCGAAGGAAACATTTGCTTTCGGGACAGGCCTATCGGAAACCTGTTTACTGGGTAGGCGATGACCGGCATAAAGAGGGCGTGATTCTGATCTGGGCGCTTCTGTGGAACTGCGGGAAACTGTATTCGTGATGTTAAGGGAGAAGACCAAGTGAAGAAAAGCAAGGTCCAGAGTACCGAAGCACGAGGCAGTGACGGACTGAGCTGTAGTAGCGATGATGTGCCTGTAATGGGTGCGGAGCAAAGGGCTCAGGTTGTTCTGTTGAGAGATGCACCAACTCGCCAGAGGAGGAGTGCATGATCGAGGTAAAGCCGTTTAGTATTTCCAAGCACGTTGTATGGGAGGCATACACTCGTGTGAAGTCCAACAAAGGTTCAGCCGGAGTTGATCAACAATCCATTGCAGAGTTCGAAGTGGAGCTCAAAGCCAATCTCTACCGGATATGGAACCGGATGTCGTCGGGCAGCTATTTTCCGCCACCGATACGCGCAGTACCGATTCCTAAGAAGTCTGGTGGTGAACGGATATTAGGTGTCCCCACGGTTGCAGATAGAATTGCGCAAACCGTGGTGACTCTGACAATGGAGCCGTTACTGGAGCCTCACTTTCACGAGGACAGTTACGGATACCGGCGGGGTAAGTCAGCGCATCAGGCACTGACAGTGACGCGAGAGCGTTGCTGGGAGAATGACTGGGTGCTGGAGTACGATATTCGAGGATTGTTTGACAACATTGAGCATGAACTTTTGTTAAAGGCACTACGTCATCATGTGAAGGACAGATGGGTGTTGCTGTAAGTAGAGCGCTGGTTAACGGTACCAATGCAACAGCGGGATGGATCGCTTACACTTAGGGACAGGGGCACGCCGCAAGGCGGCCCCTTATCTCCAGTGCTTGCGAATCTGTTCCTGCATTACGCATTGGACCATTGGCTGAGCAGGACGCATGCGCATATCCCATTCTGTCGCTACGCCGATGACGGGATACTCCACTGCCGAAGTGAAAGTCAGGCTATCTATCTGCGAAATCAGTTAGAGGCAAGGCTTGAGCAATGTGGCTTGGAGTTGCATTCGCAAAAGACGCGGATAGTGTATTGCAAGGATGCAAATAGGGCAGAGCAGCACGATACGGTTCAGTTTGATTTTCTGGGATACACGTTCAAGCCCAGATGGTCGAAGAATCGTCGTGGTATTGTGTTTCTGGGCTTTGGTCCTTCCGCGAGTCGGGAGTCGCTAAAGGCCATGAGGCAGAAAGTACGTAGTTGGCGTCTGCACCTTAAGAGTGAAACTTCACTTAAAGGGGTTGCCGCACAATGTTCGGCGACTATACGTGGCTGGATGAGTTACTACTGCTACTTTCGTGGCTCGGAGTTCCAGGTCATAGCAAGGCATATTGATCTGGTTCTTGTCCGATGGGCAATGAGAAAATACAAGCGATTGAACAAACGACGAAAGCGGGCAGTGCGGTGGTTGGAACTACAGTTCCTGAAATATCGCAATTTGTTTCCGCATTGGCAGTTGTCCAATTGGTTTTCGGCTGGAACAATGGGAGCCCAGTGAATCGAGAGGTTCACGCTGGGTTCTGCGAGAAGCTGAGGGTGAGATTCCCTCGGCTTACTCACCTAGTCAGCAAATGCAAAACCTTTTACGGGGAATAAGACTGACTCCGCGCATTTGCCTAATCAGCAATACGCAAGAAAGGCTGTTTGCCATTAGAAACGCCCCGAATCGCCATATTATGCAAATTGGCTCACATTTTCGATTGCCGCCTCTAAACAATGGTGGTATATATGCCACCATATGAAAATAGTTCTAGACACCAATGTGCTCGTTATGGCGCTTCGTTCAAGACGAGGAGCCTCGTTCCGTGTGCTGTCTGAACTACCTACGAATGACTTTCAGATTGTGCTTACGATACCTCTCTACACAGAGTATCAAGATGTCTTGTCTAGATCAGAAGTGTTGGAATTGGGATACACCCAAAACGATATAAAAGAATTGACTCGATACTTAGCAAGCATCAGTCACAAGCAAGAGATTTACTATTTGTGGAGACCATGGCTAAAAGACCCAAAAGACGACATGGTGCTTGAAGCTGCTTTCGCCTCTCAAAGCAAATATATCGTTACATACAATTCCAAAGACTTCGTAGGCAAAGGCATTGAAGAATCATTTGGCATTAAGCCACTTAACGCCAAAGATTTTCTCATAGAAATAGGGAAACTAAATTGATGAGTACTATGACTGTAAGGCTTCCAGAATCACTGCACGATCAACTTAAAGACTTGGCCAAAGCTGAAGGCATCTCTATCAATCAATTCTTAGTAGTCGCTGCAGCCGAAAAAATGTCTGCACTCAAAACTATCGAGCACCTTGAAGTAGAGGCCAAGCTTGCAAGTCATAAAGGATTCGAAAGCGTGTTGAAAAAGGTTCCAGATGTTCAACCTGATGAAGCTGATCGTCTCTAACATCAGATATTGCTGTCTAACTTTACCATGCAGCTGACACTGGTCCCTGCCCCACAACCTGGCTACGCCAGAACATGCGTCAGCCACCAGTGCGGCTGATGGACGATGTTAGATTTCAACCGCCGGCATACGCAAGATTTGAGAGGTTGCAAATCAATACTTTTGAATCTAATAAATGCTAAGGTATCGATGCCTAAATGATGGTGAATTTAGGGAGTGTCACAGGATTGCAACATCTGACCGCAATAGTACTATTGCGGCTGAGAAAGCTATCTTCACTAAACTAGGAATCTTCATTGATACCTCCAAGGTGATACTGGCATTGTAAGTCATATCTAACAGACGCGGCTTGGTTCGCTAGCAGGCTATTTTCGCTGGTGGGTTCGATGGTGATTAATAACCACCAGTTAAGCCGGAGAAGACCTTCAGGATTGCCGCAGTCCGTAGTCTTCTCCGGTTTTGCTTAATTAACAAATGGAATTGTTTTGGCAAAATCAGCTTGGTATCGATCTCGGGGTTATTTGCATTTCGATCAACCTGTCGGATTTAAAAAGGCAGAAAATGTAACTGCGACTCCCAAAAAGGTTGCTGCACATTCGTTCTACCCACTCATAAAATACTCCGTTAAATCTCAGAAGATTCGCAAAAGTAGTTCTGGAATTGTCGTCACCGAAAAAAATCGTCCGATAGCTTATGCGGCTCATATGGATAGTCATATCTACAGCTTCTACGCTCAGCAGCTGTCCGAGCTTTACGAAAATAAATTAAAAGAATACAAGATTGATGACTGCGTCCTAGCGTTCAGGTCACTTGGAGTAAGCAATCGGAACATGTCAACCTGTTTTGGACACTTAGTCCAAAGATAATGTAATTTTCTCTTTCACTCTATTCAACGTAGGGAAGTTGACGTCGCTGCTCACACCGGCCTCAAGCTCTATTGGGCTTGCTGCATTAATCTCGACCTTTTGTGGCGGCAGCGCGATTCTCGGTGCGCCTCGCACAAAGCGTTCTGGGTTTAGTGCATAACGATTAGCCAGAGCCTCTTGTTTTTGTTTAGCTATCTCGAGATGACGGCTTGTGAACACTTGCTCTGGGGTATATCCATTGAGACCACTGTGATGATGAGAGTAGTTATACCAATCAAAATATTCATCACACCACTGCACGCCGTGCTCAGTGTTGCGAAACGCGTCTGGGTAGCTTGGTTGGTATTTCATCGTCTTGAATTGGGCTTCGCTCACAGGGTTATCGTTACTCACCCGTGGCCTACTATGGCTTAAGGTGATACCAAGATCATGCAGCATGTCGATATACCGGTGCGCGATCATTGGCGAACCTCTATCTTGATGAACCGTTAACTGACCAGGCTGGATTTGGTAGCGATGGATCGCCTCATCCATTAGTTGTAATGCAAGTGCTGAATTTTCTTTACGCGACACCATCCACGCCAATGCATAACGACTGAATAGATCCAGAACAACGTAGAGCGTCAAGTAAACCCCTGACGTTACCGTTCTAAGTTTAGAACAATCCCACGTCCACACCTCATTGGGTGCGCAAGCACGCAAGCGAGGTACTACGTGAGATTGTGCAGGGCGTTGATCGCGCCTTTCGCTGTTCTGTCGTTTTTCACGCAATATCCTATGCATGGTGCTTGGCGAACACAAGTACTCGCCGCGTTCAAGCAAGGTGTGATACACCTGCATCGGTGGCTGGTCGATGAACTCGGCAGAATTGAGTGTAGCAAGAACTGCCTCTCGTTCGGCTGAGCTTAGTGCGCGTTGCTGTTGGCAGTGTTTTCTTGAGCGAGCAGCAGCTCGTTGTTCATCAGTTCGAGCTTTATTTTGGGTTCGGTGGTACACCGAACTTCGGTTAAGCCTCAGTGCATCACAAGCCCGGGACAACGGGATTGCCTGATCGCGCTCGTTGATAACCGCATTCATGGCTTTTTCCCATTGCTCTGCAGATCGAGTATCGCCAAGGCTTTTTTTTGGAGCGATACACACCCTTGAGTGATCTCAAGCTCACGGGTCAAATGAGCAACCCTAGCCTGAAGCTTTTCAATTTCCCGTTGTTCAGCTGTTAATCTGGCTTTGGGCCCCGGCGCAGATTTCTCTAGCTTATCTTGCCTGCCATTGGCTAACTCCTCACGCCATTGTTTTATCTGGCCGCTGTACAGTCCTTCACGGCGCAATAAGGCTCCCAGCTCTCCATGTTTGCAAGCGTCGGCTTCAGCGATAATTTTGAGCTTATAGTCAAGCGAGTGTTTTCTGCGAGATCGCTTCTCCAACTCTGGGTCCGCATCTACTTTTGACGCGGGTAATTGATGGTTCATTGGTTTAGGCATGACTCTGATTCCTATGCTC
>JBGCGD010000047.1:0-58784 GCA_045110515.1 Granulosicoccus sp.
AAGTAATGCTTATCGTTACTCGCGTCATCATCGCCATCAACGGCGTAAACGTTGGACAGCACATACGGGAAGTTCGCGCCACTGAGTGACTTGAGCAAAAACTCCAAACCGTAGTTAAACTCGTGATTTCCCACGTTGGCAGCGTCATAACCCAGTAGGTTCATCGCTTTAAACATCGGATGAACTTCTCCGTAACTCAAACCACGCGAGCGCGCCATGAAATCCCCCATGGGATTACCCTGAATAAGATCGCCGTTATCAAAGAGAACACTGTTGCGCGCCTCTGCTCGGGCGTCTCGAATGAGTGTTGCTGTGCGTGCCAGCCCGAACCCATCCACTTCTGTATTACGGTAGTAGTCGAAGTTCATGGCATGCATGTGCAAATCGGTAGTTTGCATGACTCGTAGCTTCACGTCGGCAGCAGAGACTGCACCAGATAGAGCCATAGAGAAAAAACCAGCTGCAAGACCGAGACGAAGACTCCATCGGCCATTGGGACAGTGTGACACCATAACGACAAACTCCTATTGATGTGGAGTGGTCAGTCTACCCCTGAAATACGCCAAAACACACTATTTTTCGCAGCCCATATGATCCATCAAGATTGATGATGAGCTCGAACATGCTTAAAAATCAACCGCCTGATCACTATCGCACTTCACGCAATTCAAGCATTCTCCGATCTTCTCCTCACGACCTTTCTCTGTAACCACCCATTCACGGTTTGTCCAAGGTGGGTTATGGCGAACATGCTGCCCATGCCGACAATTAAGCTCCGCCACCCAATCGCCTTTGTCATCTAGGTGGAATCCTGTAATTTGACGCTGCATACCTTAGTACCTCCTAGAGCCTTAACCGGACCTAACCGACATTGACACAACACAGCGATAGGCACTGTTACTATCCATACTGAGAATTCTAAACAAACACATTTTTCATGGAGTTTAACGCATGAACGACAAGCGTCCCCTCGCCCTGGTCACTGGTGGAGCTCAAGGAATAGGTTTAGCGTGTGCCAAAGCTATTGCCAATGATCTCGACGCCCGGGTTGTTTTAGCCGACATCAATTCTGAAGGCGTCGTCACAGCGGCAGAGGCCATGGGCAATGGCGCTGTCGGCCTCACGTGCGATATGGGAGACGAGCAAGCCGTCGCTTCTTTGTTCGACACTATCGAGAATGACTACGGCTATGTATCTTTGCTGGTTAATTGTGCCGGAGTTGCACTGCCGGGCGACTTCCTTGAAACCTCCGTTGAGCAGTTCCGAAAAGTAATCGACATCAATTTAGTGGGTACGTTCGTCGCCTTGCAACGGGCAGCTAGAGGTATGGTTGCCAACAATATTGAAGGGTCCATCGTTAACATGTCATCAATCAACGCCTTGGTAGCAATTCCCTCCATCGCCGCCTACTGCGCGTCAAAAGGTGGTGTTATGCAATTAACCAAATCATCATCACTGGCACTTGCCCCTCACAATATTAGAGTCAATGCAGTGGGCCCGGGCTCGATAGATACAGAAATGATGGCAGCAGTAAACGCCAACCCCGCGGCGATGGAAACGATCATGTCGCGCACACCACTTAAGCGCGTTGGCTCGCCTGATGAAATTGCCAACGTGGTGTCATTTTTACTCTCTGACAAAGCCAGCTACATTACCGGCGAAACCATCTATGTTGATGGTGGCCGAATTGGTATGAACTACACCTGCTAGATTTAATCCATTTGATATAACTAGCTGCATTCAGCCTGAGGCGTACGTTTAGCACTGCGCCTAATACTGAAGATACCACTGGCCACAATTAACACGCACCCTAGCAACATCAGAAAATCAGGCACCTCTGAGAACACCAAGACTCCTAATAGCAGCGCAAACAAAAGTCGTGTATACCTAAACGGTGCAACCAGTGCTATTTCACCACAACGCATAGCGCTCGTTAACGCCAGGTAAGCCACGACACCGAAAAGTGCAATTAGCAACAGATGCAGCGCCTGCACTAACGTCAGCGGATCCCACTGAGCATTTCCTACCCACGCAACTAATCCAGCAATGAGTAGCATCAAAAACCCATAGACACCCAATTGCACGGACGATAAACCATCGGGTGCTGCACGCGTACCTAAATCTCTGCCTGCGAAACCCAATGTCGCTAGCACGGCAAACAGCGATGCAGGTTCAAAGCTTTCAGCGCCGGGCCTAATAATGAGCAAGACTCCGACAAAACCGACAATGGCTGCCAACCATCGCCGATAACCGACCTTTTCATTGAAGAAAAACACCGCGCCAACCATGACGACCAGAGGCGTTGCTTGCAAAATGGCTGAGGTGCTTGACAATGACGTAGTTGCAAGCGCCAAGGTAAAAAACAAGCGTGCTGCAATTTCACAGGTAGAGCGAAAAATCAACGCTCGCTCTTTTATAGCCGGATGGAATACTCGCTCTTTACGAACAGTTGCGCATAGCATAAAGAACAACATGCCCAACACGCCAAAGATGATCAGTATTTGTGCGATCGGCAGCGTTTGGGTTATGGACTTAACCAGCATATCTTCCACAGAAAATGCTGCCATAGCGATAACCATGAAAAATGCACCACGGACATTCGCCTCGTTCGAGGTATCAGGTGAAATCAATCGCTACTCGACCGAAGCTACCGAAATCAGCATGAATACGCGTACCTGACGGACATTCCAATGGCCGTATAAAACTACCGGAAAGAATAATCTGACCCGGTTCAATTGTCTGCCCGTACTGGGCCATACGGCGAGCCAACCATACAACACTTTCAACGGGATCATTCAATACACCCGCACCCAAACCGGTTTCTTCAACGCTGCCATTAGCGCTGACAATGGCGCCCACCCAACGCAAATCATGCGCATCCACCGCATGTTTTTCACCGCCTAACACAACACCAGCATTGGCCGCATTATCTGAAATGGTGTCGAACACACTTCGCGTCTGGCCTGTTTCAGGATCAACTCTTAAAATACGGGTATCAAGAATCTCGATACTGGGGGCAACATAGTCGGTGGCGGCAATGACGTCTTCCCGCGTGACGTTTTCCCCGGCGATGGCCTCTTTCATGATGAAGGCAATTTCCGCTTCAATTCTTGGCTGAATGAATCGCCCCTTAGGAACGACACCCTCATTGGGGAACAACATATCATCGAACAGGATACCGCTGTCAGGCGTTGTGATATTTAACGCCATCTGCATAGCGCGGGATGTCAGGCCGATTTTCCAACCGAGTATGCGTCTTCCAGCAGCCAGCTTTTGCGCCATGAGCTCGGCTTGTATCTGATAGGCATCGTCCATACCCAACGACGGAAATTCACGCGACAACAGTTGTATTTGCTTACGCGTAGATTCAGCCTCGAGCAAACGAGCAGCGCTATTGCTGACTTGTTCAGCCGTTAGGCTCACGCTTCATCCTCAACCGTGTTGACTAAGGTACCGATACCGTCTGCCTCGACTTCTATAACATCTCCTGGCACCAGAAACTTCGGTGGGTCGAACCTCGCACCGGCGCCTGTTGGTGTACCTGTAATGATAATGTCACCAGGCTCAAGCGTGGTAAAGGTTGAGATATATTCAATTTGACGACGAATAGGAAACAACATACGGCTGGTTCGGTCTTCCTGACGAAGCTCGCCATTGACGCGTGTACACAGGCGAACATCGTCTAGCTGAGCCGCATCGTTAAAAGGCACTAGCCAAGGACCAATGGCACCGGAGTTATCCCAGTTCTTTCCTTGAGTGACGTTAAATTTTGCATGCCGAACCCAATCGCGAATAGTGCCTTCATTGCACAAGGTAATGGCGGCAATATGATCGTACGCATCGGCCTGGCTAATACGTCGCCCGCGTTTTCCAATAACAATCGCTATCTCGCCTTCGTAATCGAGTTTTTCTGATTCAGGTGGGCGAATAAGCGCCGTATTGTGTCCTGTGAACGAGCCGGGAAAACGAATAAACAAAGACATATTGGGTGGTGCTTCCTGCCCGTCTTTGTACTCCGCATTTCGATCTGGGAAATTAACCCCTACACAGATTATTTTACCGGGTCGTTGCAGCGGAATTTGATACGTAAACTCTGTGTGCGTTACCTGCTTGCCACTCGCCGCTGATACTAGCTGATCGAGCGCACCGGCTTCTACAACACTTTGCAATGTGGGCCACTGGGGAAACTCCGCTTGCAATGAAACCATACCCTCCGCGGTTACAGCACCGTAGTGGACTTCACCCGCGCTTTCAAAGCTTGCGAACCGGTACTTACTCATTTATTCCGCCTCGATACCACCCAAACACAGGTATTTCAATTCAAAGAACTCATCTAGACCGTAGTGTGAACCTTCACGCCCCAATCCCGATAACTTAACGCCTCCAAAAGGGGCCTCAACTGTGGATACGAGACCGGTGTTTACACCCACCATGCCATAATCCAACGCCTCACCCACTCGCCAAACGCGTGCTAAGTCGCGTGAATAAAAATAAGACGCCAACCCAAATTCTGTTGCATTGGCTGCGGCAACGACATCTGACTCTTTCGTAAAACGAAACAGCGGCGCAACCGGACCAAACGTCTCTTCAGTGGCGATAGCCATGTCTGAGGTGGCATCGGTAAGGATAGTAGGTTGAAAAAACGTACCGCCTAACTCGTGACGTTCGCCGCCGGACAGCACGGTAGCCCCTTTAGCGGTTGCATCGCTGATGTGCTCTATCACTTTATCAACAGAAGCGTCGTCAATTAACGGACCGAAAACCACACCCTCATCAAAACCATCGCCAACCGGCAACGTGGATAACTTTGCTTTCAGCTTTGTCGCAAATTCATCGTACACAGCATCTTGTACATATATTCTGTTTGCACAGACACAGGTTTGACCGTTGTTTCGAAATTTAGCAATTATGGCTCCTTCGACGGCAGCATCAATATCAGCGTCATCAAAAACAATAAACGGCGCATTCCCACCCAATTCCAACGCCAGCTTTTTGATGGTCGGTGCGCACTGCTCGTACAACTTAGCGCCAATTTCTGTTGAACCGGTGAACGTTAATTTTTTAACAATCGGGCTAGATGTCATTGACGCACCGATCTCTCTTGCCGCACCTGTGATTACAGAGAATAAACCATCGGGAAGTCCTGCACGTTGCGCAAGCACTGCCAAAGCGATAGCTGAAAACGGGGTTTGACTTGCGGGTTTTAAAACCATGGAACAACCAGCCGCAAACGCAGGACCGGCTTTGCGGGTGATCATGGCGGTCGGAAAATTCCATGGTGTAATAGCTGCAACAACACCGACAGGTTGCTTTAACACGATGATTCGTTTGTCCTGTGCATGACCAGGAATGACGTCGCCATAAGCTCGTCGGGCTTCATCGGCAAACCACTCGACAAAGGAGGCACCGTAGGCAATTTCACCCATGGCCTCAGCTTTTGGCTTTCCTTGTTCTGCCGTGAGAATCGTGGCCAAATCATCCTGGTTCTCCATCATGAGATCGAACCAGCGCCGCAGGATATTTGTCCGCTCTTTAGCAGTGAGCGCCGCCCAAGGACCACGCGCAAGTTCGGCTGCCGCTATCGCAGCATCCGTTTCACTCGCACCCAAGTTTGGTACATAACCGAGCAACTCCCCGGTCGCAGGGTTATTAACGGCAATACCGTTATCGGCATTGGCATCTACCCAGGCATCTCCAACCAGGGCCGCTTGTCTGAATAAGCTAGGGTCTTTAAGGGTGAACATGTTTGAATTCTCTTAAGGTGCGATGATGGGCTGTGCCTTTAAAGCAGGTTCCTGGACATCAGTACCAACAAATGTTGACCCGTGTTCAAACCAACTGCGCGGAGCCGCGGCCCCCCAAAGCGTTTGACGCTGCGGATCTTTTAAATCCCATCTGATGGGTTCATGATCGGGATCTATTGTCTGATAGTCTGAGCAGTAGATCTCGATTCGATGCCCGTCTGGATCCAGAATGTACAGGAAAAAAGCGTTAGAGATGCCGTGTCTTCCCGGTCCGCGCTCAATATTGTTGACCCAACCTGTGGTTGCCATTAAGTCCAGCAAGTCGATGATATTTAACGGGGTTGGCACCCAGAATGCCGTATGGTGCAGGCGCGGCCCAATACCATTCGTAAACGCAACATCATGTACCCCGCCTTTTCGCTGCATCCAAGCGGCCCATACACGACCCGTTTCAGCGTCCTCCGTGTATTCGGTGGTGCGAAATCCTATTTCATTGTAGAACTCAACGCTGGCATCGACGTTTGCGCTGAACATATTGAAATGATCAATGCGCAACGGTTTCACCCCGTTGTACAACTTATAGCGTTGATGGATAGGCTCTAGCCGATCCATTTTTACATAGAACTCTAGGGGGATTCCCCACGGATCAGTTGTTCTTAAGGTGCGCGCCATGAACGGTTTTTCTATCCATTCAACAGCTAAACCCTTGGATGAAAAGAAAGCTTCGGCCTTGTCTAGATCTTCGTCACTGAACAGCTTAAAACCTAGCACCCCGACTTCGGCTTTGTCAGCCTGAACCAGAGAAATACAATGATGCCCCCTCTCTTCCATAGCACGCAAATAGATAGATGAGGTATCTTCGTGAGTAACCTGCAGCCCTAAGGTATCAACGTAGAATGCCCGGCTTTTAGCAAGGTCAGTGACTTTGTATTCAACATGGCTCAATCGAACAATATTGAACGGAGGGTATAAAACGGAAGCAGGAACCGGCATGGCTTTTTCCTAAGTAAGCTGTTCTACAAACGATAAATTATTTTACTCTTTTGGCTAATTATCCTAAGCGCCCAGTTTAGGAATTTTATGATTCCCTAGCGCAAACCCAATGTGCTTTTGCTCCATATAAAATTCGAAAGACCAATCTCCACCATCACGACCAATACCACTGGCTTTAACGCCGCCAAAAGGTGTAGGCAGATGGCGCACATTTTCAGAATTTACCCAAATCATGCCCGCTTCCAACTCGTTGCTCACACGTAGTGCTCGAGTCAAGTCATTAGTCCACACGTACCCCGTTAATCCATAAGGAATGTCGTTAGCGATTTGAATGGCTTCTTCTTCGTTGGAAAACGCTATGGACGTGAGTACCGGGCCAAAGATTTCTTCTTGCGCAATACGCATTTGATTGTTGGCCCTAGTAAAGAGCGTGGGTCTGACAAAGTAGCCTTTGTCTCCTACCCTGACACCGCCAACGGCAATGGTTGCACCATCGTCTTTTGCAACATCAAAGTAGCCTGTGACTTTGTTGAAGTGCTCCTGGCCTATCAATGGCCCAATCTCAGTAGTGGACTCTAAGGGGTGACCCACCTTGATTTTGTTGACACGCTCTATCAACTTAGCTTCGAACTCTTCGCGAATGCTCTCTTGAATCAACAATCGGGAAGACGAGGTGCAGCGCTCGCCGTTTATGGAGTAAATCATGAATACAACGGCATCCAATGCACGATCTAAATCTGCATCATCAAAGACGATGACCGGATTTTTACCACCCAGCTCAAAGTGCATTCGCTTGAGTGTATCGGCCCCCTGACGTGTAATAAGACTACCGGTTCTGCTCTCTCCAACAAAGGCTATTGCCTTGATGGCAGGATGCTCCGTCAAGGCTCGTCCAGCATCCTCACCCATACCATTAACTAGGTTCCAAACACCGGGAGGCATGCCTGCTTCATGGGCTATTTCCATCAGCAAACGCGCGCTCAAGGGGCTTAGTTCCGCAGGCTTATGTACAACGGTACAACCTGCTGCCAACGCGGGAGCAATTTTCCAGGTTGACAGCATAAACGGCGTATTCCATGGCGTTATGACACCCACAGGTCCAATGGGTACGCGCGTTGTTACGTTCATGAGTGTTGGCGACGGCAGGTTTTTACCATCTCTGGCTGAACTGACTTGATCGGCGAAATAGCGGAAATTTTCTGCCCCGCGGATGGCCGCTTTGGACATAAAACGGAGTGCCTGACCGGTGTCCCAGCATTCGCAAAACGCAATCTCTTCGGCGCGCGCTTCAATACCCTCTGCAATTCGAATTAAGATGTTCTTGCGTTCTTTGGCCGGCATATCGCGCCAAGCTGGAAACGCATCAGCCGCAGCCTTGGCTGCTGCATCAATGTCGGAATCGGAGCTTTTAGCAACCCTGCAGATAGCCGACTCATCAACCGGTGAATAGTTTTGAAACGTATCTCCACTTTGCGCGGCTACCGACTCACCATTGATAAAATTCAATACGCCCTGACCACCAAACTGTTTCAGATAACCGCTTAGCTTCTCAGTGTTTGTGTTTAGATCAGACACTTGATTCATTCCCCTAAAGGTGGTCGCGAATGGAGCCGCACTTAGGCGACAAATCCGCATCTATATTGCGCACTTCAAACGACAAGGCTAAGGAGTGTTCTGACATATAAGCAGAGACGAACTCGCGCGCCGCTTCAAACAAGGTTTCAATGGCCTCTTTTCGAACCCCCATGCTTCGCCCTGCGCGCAGTCTCAGAGACACATCAATGAAGCCGTGTTGCTTATTGCCATCGGCTATCGAGTAGTGATCAACCTTCATTGCTCTCACCCGAATACCCGGCATAGGCAGCGCATCGATCGTTGCAGCTGTGCGTCGCAAGAGGTCGCAAAACGCAGACATGTCCAACTGATGCTCTAAATTGGGTGAATACTCAACAATGATATGTGGCATGACTGAATTTGCTTAACAAGTTAAGTTTTAATATGTTAAGTTAATTCCGACACAACTGTCAAGACATGAACAGCACACCGATCCGGTCGGTTAATCGATGCCATGACACAAAAGAAACAGCCAATGTCAGAACTACCACCCACCTCCAGATCACTACCGATTGCCCTGGCTCGCGCCCGCGAGAAAGTGATGGCTCCGATAAGAGAAATGCTCAGCGAAACAGGCATCACAGAGCAACAGTGGAGAGTACTTAGGGTTTTATCTGAAAGCGGTGCTTTGGATGCCAGTAAACTGGCGGATCGCGCCTGTCTTCTACTGCCTAGTCTGACGCGTATTGTCCAGGCCATGCTCGACAAAGGCTTGGTGACAAGAACCGAGGATAAAAAAGACAGACGCCGTCAACTCATCAAGATTACGGCCAAGGGACGTAAAATAATCCTTGATAACCAGGCGCGCTCACGCGAGATATCAGACGCATTCGTAACAGTTCTGGGAAAACGGCGCTATGAAGACTTGTTAGATAGTCTGCAAGCCTTGGATGAAATTGAGAACAGCTAGACAATGAAAATGCAGCTGTACAATCTTTTAGATTTCCGCGGCGTTAAGTAACCATTGCCTCTAGCGGTATGGGTTCAGGATTAACGAACATGTCCGATTGCCGTTTGGTTACGTCCCAGTGCTCTAACGTGATGGCGACCGCTGTTTCTTCCCGACCGTTGTCAATGGCGTCGATAAGTTTGTCATGTTGAACGACGGACTTTTCCAGCAGGTCACAGTCATTAAACGCCGTACGATCAAAATAGCTGTGCGAAATACGAGCATGATCAATCAGTAGCCTTTGCAAGCTCACAGCAAGATAGTGGTTGTCTGCCATCTCTCCTAGTTTCGTATGAAACTGATTGTCGAAGATAACAAGCTCGTCAATCATATCTTTCTTTACTGCATTTCTAAATTTGGTCTGAATACGTTTAAGCTCTCTTAGTTGAGCCGGCGTCGCATTGTTAACCGCCAGTCGAGTAAGCGACACGTATATCAGGGGGCCCGTTTGCACAAACTCCTTAAGCGTTTTATGGTTCATTGAGGCAACTGATGCACCCTTATTGCCCACTATTTCTACGAAGCCTTCTCCGGCCATTCGCCTAAAAACATCTCGCACTGGAGTCCTAGACAATCCGTACAGCTCACTGAGACCGACCTCATCGAGATCCACTCCTGGGGCCAAGTCCATCGTTAGTATTTTCCACTTTATCTCTTCATAAAAATGGTCTTTATTAGCCTTCTGCGAAGTTTTACTGGTCACGCGTCCTGTTCTCTTTTGCCGAAAAGATACCCAACCTTTTGCCGCTTCAACTTCTCGTGATTCACCAAGTCAGTCGCCGCTGCAGCCAGTTCGTCGCCTATACAATCCAGTGAATACTCATCCTGTTCACCGAAAGAGACATAGAAATCAAACGAAGATTTCTATCGGGCTGCTTAATTTATAGCTTTGAATGGGCCGATTTGGACGATTAACCCGTTACACATACTGCAATTGTTTCGTGCTTGTACACAACTGAACATGATTTATATCTCCGTTTCAATCGTTTACCCAGTTTTTTTGGGATAACGTAAACTGAGAATTAAAATGTATACATTGAAGAATTTATTCGCACACTCACGTGTTGCATACGATTGCACACCTCGTAACTAAACACCCGCCACAAAAGTAGGCGCTTTAAACTAAACAAAAATGAGTCAGGTTTTCCAGACCCGTCAAAATCTTGTAAGGAATACACATGCGCATAGACAACCTGCAATACGCTAATTGGTCTGAAAAAATATTTAAACAAATGAATGAAGGTGGTGTACATGCTGTACACGTGACCATTGCCTATCATGAAAATTTTCGGGAAACGGTACTTAACTTTGAACAGTGGAACCGATGGTTCGAGCAATACCCTGAATTGATATTCGCTGGTAAAAAAGCAACGGATGTTGATATTGCCGTTGAGACAAATCGAACGGCAATATTCTTTGGGTTCCAAAACCCAAGCCCCATTGAAGACGACATCGGTCTTGTTGAGATCGTGCACACATTGGGTGCGCGATTCATGCAGCTCACTTATAACAACCAGTCGCTGCTTGCCACAGGTTGTTATGAATCTTACGACAGCGGCCTTACCCGAATGGGAAAACAGGTTGTGCGGGAAATGAACCGCGTTGGGCTTGTGGTTGATATGAGTCACTCGGGTGACAAATCGACCATCGAAGCCGCTGAATGGTCAACTCGCCCCATCGCAATTACCCATGCAAACCCTCACGAATGGGAACCAGCACTTCGGAATAAACGCGATTCAGTCATCGAAGCGGTAATCAGCCATGGCGGCATGTTCGGCTTTTCACTATACCCGCATCATTTGAAGGGTAAAACCGACTGCACGCTGGAAAGCTTTTGCACCATGATCGCTCGCATGGCCGACAAATACGGAGTAGCACACCTCGGCATGGGCACCGACCTGTGTCAGGACCAACCCGATTCCATTGTCGAATGGATGAGAGTCGGACGCTGGAGTAAAGAAATAGACTACGGCGAAGGTTCAGCCGCCTCGCCCGGCTTCCCTCCGATGCCTGAATGGTTCCAGGACAATCGTGATTTCGGCAACATAGAGCGTGGTCTTGCCTCGGTGGGTATGACCCTAGACGAGGTAGCAGCCGTCATGGGGCGCAACTGGTACCGGTTTTACTCAGAGAATTTTTCACCGTCCACATAAAACCGACACCCCCATATAAAGAATGCTTATATAAACGTACAAAAATATACGATTTGCATTTATACCTCAGCACTTGCATTCTTTCACCGAAGTAGACCGTCCGGTTGTACGTTTTTTCGCATCTGGAAATCACGCGTCTTTTTTATCCGCCTAAAACCAAGATTGGGAGAAATCAATGAGAATACGCGCGCTAGCGATTGGAGTAGCGATGGGGTGTTCAGCCATGAGTGGAGTCACTCACGCTGCACAAGAATTGGCTGTTGTTGGAAGCTGGAGTGGGCTTCCACTACACAAACTCTACGAAGCTCCATTTTGGAATGAGACGCTACCTGCATCCAGTGAAGGAAATTTCACAGTCAACCTGACAACCCACGATCAAATGGGTATCAAGGGCGGAGATGTCTTCCGGATGTTGGGCACCGGTGTCTTCGATGTAGGAATGACCGTCGCCGACTACGCCGTCTCTGACTCACCGGCACTTGAGGGCTTAGATGTCCCTCTAATAGCAACTGATGCAGCCTCAGCCAAAACCATGATCGAGGCAGCGCGCCCACTCGTCGATGACATTTACAAAGATGTTTTCAATGCCAAGGTTCTGGGAATTGCTCCCTACCCTCCACAAGTCGTTTTTTGTAACGCTGAAATCGCAGGCCTGGCAGATCTACAGGGTAAGAAAATTCGGGCATCAGGCAGGCTCACAGGCAAGCTACTAGAGGCATTGGGCGCAGAAGCTGTGAACGTCGGTTTCGGTGAAGTGCCTGGCGCTCTGCAACGTGGCGTTGTGGATTGTGCGGTAACCGGCGCGGGCTCAGGCTACAGTGCCGGATGGTGGGAAGTATCAACTCACCTACTTCCTATTCCGTTGGGTGGATGGGACCCTGTCGTCACCGCCATGAATATGGATAAGTGGACAAGCTTAACTAGCGATGAGCAAGCACTGATACAGAGCCAAGTGAGCGAAAACTTAGAAGCTCCGGCTTGGGCCACGGCTCAGACTGCATTAGCTACCGACATTGCATGTTTAACCGGTGAAGGCGATTGCCCTGGTGATAAGAGAGACATGACTTTGGTTAACGCCAGCGATGCCGATTTCGCCACTGCCAGAGAAATCCTCGTGTCAAAAGTTCTGCCTGATTGGGCTGAGCGTGCTGGCGGTGATTGGGCCCAACGATGGAACGACACCGTGGGCAATGCAACAGGCGTTCAAATAGAACTGAAGTAGACGTAAACACTTTATGAAGAACGCAATCCTCCTGCTCCAGCGCTTTAACAATGGTTTGGCTGTGCTAGCAGGAGGATTACTTCTGCTAAGCGTTGCGGTCACGCTATTTGACATAATCGCTCGTCAAGTCAGTCACTCGTTGGGAGGGACTGACGAATTATCCGGCTATGCGATGGCCATCGCCACAAGTTGGGGCATGAGCTATGCGCTTACCTGCCTTGCACATGTGCGTATTGATCTGGTCAGATCGCGCTGCGGTTCTAGACTTCGCGCTGTGTTCGACGCCATTGCGCTAATGTCGCTGACAGCCACGGCGGTTGTCATTGCCTATCGGGTTTGGCCAGTACTGGAAAAATCCATTAAAAATCAATCGACGGCAAACACAACATTGGAGACACCATTGTGGATCCCTCAATCGTTATGGATGGCCGGTTGGGTGTGGTTTGCGGTCACTGCGTGCGTACTTTGCGTCGCCCTAATTTACTACGCCATCAAACAAGATTTCCCGGCCATAAACAATTCGGTTGGAATAGCTGACGAGTCATGATTCTTTTTACCGCTTCAGGCTTACTGGTTTTTTTAGCACTGTCTATACCAGTAGGCATCGTACTGTTTTTACTCGCCTTTGGAATAGACGCTTTCTTCAGTCCATTTCCTCTAATGCGTGGTTTAGGCCAAGTCATTTGGTCCTCTTCAAACAGCGCAACACTTATTGCGATACCATTTTTCGTATTGCTCGGTGAAATACTTGTCCGGAGCGGAATCGCACAACGTACCTACTCTGCTCTGGAATCGTGGGTTTCTTGGTTACCTGGCGGGTTAATTCACGCGAACGTTGCCACCGCTACTTTGTTTTCTGCAACCTCCGGCTCCTCAGTTGCCACCGCTGCGACAGTTGCATCGGTTGCCATGCCTCAAGCAGAGCGGCTCAATTACGACCCTCGGTTGTTCTCTGGGGCCATCGCTGCTGGTGGCACGCTTGGCATAATGATACCGCCCTCAATCAATCTGATTGTGTACGGATTTCTCACCGAAACCTCTATCCCTAAACTCTTTCTCGCCGGTTTAATTCCAGGTTTGCTGCTTGCGCTTTTATTCATGATAGTCACAGCAATTCTGTGCATGTTGAAGCCTTCATTAGGGGGGCCGGGTATCACTCGAAGCTGGTCACATCGAATAGCAGGTCTTGTTGACCTGCTCCCACTGTTGGGACTATTCGGTGTCATCGTCGGGTCAATCTATGCGGGCTGGGCAACACCGACTGAAGCCGCCGCTGTTGGGGTGGCGATGGCAATGCTGATCGCAGCGATTCAAAGGGCGCTAACAATTCCCATGATTGTCCAAAGCCTGAAAGGTACCGTACGCACAACCGCCATGATTATGCTGGTGGTCGTCGGCGCTTATGTTCTCAATTTTGTACTGACTGCTGCCGGCGTCAGTGGTGCATTACGAGATTTTCTGGCCCAATTGGGTTTAGGGCCTTTGTCAACGCTGCTCGTTATCATCCTGATGTATATCGTGCTTGGCTTTTTCATCGAAACACTGTCTTTGATGGTGGCTACCATTCCCATCGTGGTGCCCATTATCATTCAGCTGGGCTATGATCCGCTATGGTTCGGCATACTCATGATTATGCTCGTCGAGATGGCCCTCATTACTCCGCCTGTCGGCTTGAACTTATACGTCGTCCAAGCTGCGCGTAAAAACGGAAGCTTCTCCGACGTCATGATTGGCGTTATCCCCTACGCCATTGCAATGCTTTTCATGGTGGCCATGCTAGTCATGTTTCCATCAATTGCACTGTTCTTACCCGATAACTTTTAATTTTCGAGTAACTCAATGAATTTCACCTGCAACAATGAAGCTGTACAGTGTTCCATCCAGCAGGTTGTTGTTGCGGGTTGGACAGGCCGCAATCGTGATGCCGTAGATCATCACATTGAGGAACTTGCGCAACTGGGTATTACTCCACCCTCTCAGGTTCCACTCTATTACCGAGTCTCTAACGCCTTGCTAACGCAAGAGAACCAAATACAGGTATTAGGCTCAGCTAGCTCAGGGGAGGTAGAACCCTTACTCATTCGCCAACAAGATGCCTGGTATTTGGGGCTTGCCAGTGACCACACGGATAGAGATCTAGAAGCCCATTCTGTGGCTGCCTCTAAACAAGCATGTTTAAAACCTGTTGCGTCCGAATTATGGTTATTTGATTCGGTCAAGGATCACTTGGATGAGATCACCATGAGTTGCACGATGACAGAAAACAACGAGCCCGTACTTTATCAAGAAGGTTCACTGGCGAATATTCTTCCATTGCAGCAATTGATAGATGAATCTCTCCTGCCTGAGCACGCCGCTTTGCTCTGTGGCACTTTGGGCGCAATAGGTGGAGTACGCCCAGCTTTACGCTACCAAATGATGCTTAAAGACCCGGTACTGAATAAATCAATCACTTTGAACTATGCCGTAACTGAGCTACCGGTCGTTAACTGATGATAGACGCATGACGCTAGATCAACTTAAAACCTTCTTATGGGTCTCTCGGCTTGGAGGCGTTCGCAAAGCAGCTCAGGAAATGAATATTACCCAGCCGGCAGTATCAGGGCGAATCTCGGCGTTGGAAGAATCACTGGGTACGACACTTTTTGAGCGAACACATAAAGGTGTGTCTCTGACTAAGCAAGGTGTTTTACTCAGGGACTACGCTGAAAAGATTGCTGATCTTGTGGAGCGTATAAAGTCTAACGTAGTGCCCGCTGAAAGCGTTAACAGCCTTCTGCGTATCGGCGTTGCAGAAACCATAGTACAACTATGGCTACCCAATTTTTTGTCAGCTTTGTACGAAAAATACCCGAACCTTAACGTTGAAATTTCAGTAGACGTCAGCGTTGATTTACGTCAACAACTCATAGAACGTTCTCTCGACCTGGCTATTCTGATGGGCCCGGTATCAGAATTCTCTGTAGACAATGTTGAGCTCCCACCGGTTGAACTTGCCTGGTTTGCAGCCGCAGATGTACCGGTGCCGGAAATGGGTACTGTACCTATCATTTCCTATAACCGAAATTCCCGCCCGTACCGAGAGCTGAGGCGTGAAGCCACAAAACGCTATGGCGAAAATATAAAAATTTTCCCCTCCAGTTCCATATATGCAGGCCTTGAGATGGTCGCGTCAGGCATCGGGGTAGGCATCTTCCCAAAACAACTCGGAAAAGAACTGATCAATCAAAACCGCATTGTAGAATTCGACCCGGGCTGGACACTAGCTCCTTTGTACTTTACTGCCTCCTTTATCGGCGAACCACGCAACGAGCTGTGTGTTCAGGCCGCAGATCTTGCTGAGCGCGTTGCAATGGAATACCTAAAGGATTGAATCACTTATACTATCCACCCTCGTAAATACTTGCGTAGAGCACGAACATGGGTAGAAACATACCTTGGTCAGCCAACACCGTCAGCGACAGACTTGCCAAGACGCTGGAACGGCTGAGCAAAAACGACAAAGACGTCAAAGCAGTATTCACATCAACCTTCGCCCTCACCAATGTGAAGGAAAGTCAATCCATAAAGAGCCCCTTGGCCGGCGCACTAGTCTCTGTTAAAGACCTATTCGATGTTGAAGGATACGTCACTCGGGCAGGCACTAAATTTATGGACAACGATGCATCAGCCCGCTTCGATGCTCCTCCTGTGGGCCAATTGAAAAACGCTGGAGCTGTAATGGTAGGCCACACTAACATGACCGAACTTGCGTTCTCTGGCCTGGGAATAAACCCCCACTACGGGACACCGGCAAACACCTTAATTCCGGGCACTGTACCAGGAGGCTCCACAGCAGGCGGCGCTGTGTCAGTGGCGACGGGGTTAGTGGATATCGCAGTGGGCACTGACACTGGCGGCTCTCTTAGAATACCGGCGGCTTTTAACGGCATAGTAGGTTTTAAGCCAAGCCAGATTTCCGTCTCTAGACAAGGTTGTAAGACGCTGTCCAATTCACTCGATAGCGTTGGCCCCATGGCTAGTAATGTCGGCGCTGTGCGCCTGGCCTATCACGCCATGAGACAGAGTGTTCAGGTGTTTAAAACGTTTAACCAACCCACGTTTGTTGTTCCCACTAACTTTGGCATGGACGATTTAGACCAAGCAGTCAGCGATGGGTTCAAAGCAGCTCTCGCTAAGCTGTCAAATGCAGGCTTTGCACTCGAAGAGCGCTCCATCCCCGTGTTGGACACGTTACAGACTTTACCGCTTTGGCACTTTGCATCCGTTGAATCAATGGCTGAGTATCAACAGGCCATGAACAAACACATCGATATCATAGATCCTCGCGTTGCCAGCCGAATTGCCAGAGCAAAAGAGGTCGATGCGGTGAGCTACTGTGAGTCGCTATCTGCAAGAAGATCTTTAATATCGCAGTATCAGGCGGACGAAGCAGACAACATCATTTTAATGCCCACTTGTCCAGTTTTACCGCCTAAGCTTGCGGACTTATTAGACGACGATGATCGCTACTACGCCACAAATTTACAGGTACTTCGTAATCCGTCAGTTGCCAATGTGCTCGATGCCTGCAGTGTCTCTCTACCGTTTAAACATAAAAGTCATACCATAGGCGTGATGTTAACGGCTGCCAATCTGCACGACGATGCCTTACTCAATATGGCACAGCGATGTGAACGTATCTTTCGTTAGGTCGTTACAACGGGAACCTCAGCTTGTTCATCTATATCGGTGATGAGCATATGTCCGGGCGTATGTGTAATCGATATCGGTAGTTTTGCTCCCATAATGGCGTTTTGTGGAGTAACTCCACACGCCCAAAATACGGGAATTTTATCTTCCAAGGGTGGTGGGGAATCTCCCCATTCCGGTTGACTTAAATCATTAAGCCCAATGATTGATGGATCCCCAACATGCACTGGTCCACCGTGAGCCATGGGATAGCGTCTGGAGATCTCAATGGCTTCATCGACTCGATTCGCATCGATGGCCCTCATCGTTACGACCATTTCGCCCCGAAAAGGTCCTGCCGGAAGGGTTTGTATTGAAGAGCGGTACATGGGCACTGTCTTGTTGTATTCGATATGCCAGATCGGTATGCCCGCACGAACTAGCGCGTCTTCAAACGTAAAGGAACACCCAAGCGCAAATGCAACAAAGCTATCGTCCCAATATTGATTAATATCGGTGTTTGATTCATGGAGTTCTCCATGGCGGTACACGTTATACAGGGGTACATCGTTCCTAATATCGATATCGTGACCCAATGTTCGCATCATCGGATCCCCTGTCTCTGAGACTCCGACCAAAGGGCACGGTTTGGGATTACGCTGGCAAAAGCGCATGAAATCCAATGCATAGGCTTCGGGTAAAATGACGATGTTGGCCTGTAACAGACCCGGCGCAAGGCCTGCAGTATGCCCGGAATACCGGCAAGCCCTGATAGCGGCCCTTAGATGCTCTGTATCGCTAGTGCGAAGACGCTCATAGTCTTCTTGAAGTTGTTGCATGCCAATACGCAGGTTTCTCTCTTCCCGCAAGATTCGCCTAAATAAGACATCGCGTCAAATAGTGATTTTCTCTTGCCAGTGATACGAATCGCTTATCCCGTAGTTTGATAAAAAAGCACGCTACCGAAAAACAGCACAACGTCTCAGGATGTTTGCGCCGAATCGCGCCCCCGATCGCTATGCGGTTGGGGGCTGGCTCTTGGAGTTTTGAACTCGATTATTTGCGATATAAGTTCTACAGATTAATAAGGTCAACCATGTAAAGCAAAAGATAGTTATATAGTTTGCTAGAAGAAAGCGCGGAAAAAACATCACTACAGGCGATCCCCACTTAAAATATGCTTTGTAGGGAAATGGCGGATCAAACCTTGTTTGGTCTTGTATAAAGTATGTGAATGGTAGCCCAAGAGAAACATTCTTCATCTCTTCCTGACTATTTATTGTCTCAAAGGAGACGAAATTCAGTCCCGTGCAAATGCAAATAGAAATTATAGCGACACAAGAAAGTGTCGCTATAATTGATTGCTTGAATCGAAACAATACGATTGTAAAAACAACACCAGACAGTACTGATAAAAATACAAGTATACCTAACGTGAATAAGGACACGTTAGCAACTTGCTGCTCCAGTGCCTGGATTATTGTTCTGAAAAGTTCTGCATCCTGGAGCTTGAAGTTGTGGATTAGAGGGAGAGTTTTGGAATTTCAGTACTTGGACGTTATTGGCAAACTGTTGGCATGAGAAAACACAATTTTGCCACCCTGTTCCGCAAAATGGAACTACAATTCTTCCTCTTTGTGCTTGTAATTTAACTAAGCTATCGGGGTTAGCTGATGGATGCCAATCAGTCTCTAATTTGCCACCGTAGTAGTATTGTTTACCCGATTGCAATGTGTCTGCATTAGCGCTTCCTATGGTGACAACCTTTTCATCATCCCCATCGAATAATTGAGTATCTATGTACCACAAAGGAAGGTTTGAAAATACTGAATTAGAGAATGATTTAGCCCAAGCCTTATCGTTGTAGTTATAGAAATGAGTATCTAATTCAAATGAAGAGTCACTGTTACTATGGAACCAACTTAGTCTTTGATTACTACTCCATTTCATATCAACCCATAGGTGTCTTTCAGTACTTCCCGATGCACCAGTAATAGTGTAAGCAGAGACCCTACCGGTTGATGGTGTGAAGGTAGTAGTTGCTGTTACTGAACAATCTACAGTTCCATCAAGGTTAAGATCTGTAACGTCTGCTGCATGTGAGGTAGCCAAGTGTAATAGAGAAATTACGCTAGCTATAGCTGTTGAAATTATGTTCATAAATACTCCATAGTTACTTTCGTATTCTGTTGAATTTTATGTAAATTTTAGCGAGCAGGAAAAATGGGTGTGCTAGTACCATTGGTGATTGCTACAGAGTGTATTCTCCTTGAGTTATCTGATTTAAATTTGTTCAATGCTGATCCCTTTCCACGCAATTGATAGCCGCTTAGGAAGAACTCCTCTAAGCTGTGACTACGAAGCATTGTAGAGAATTCGTTTTTCAGTTCTATTAAAGATGCCCTGTCTGCTTTATTTGACGCATCGACAATTTGTTTCTCTAATAGCTCTAGCGAGCTTTTGTAGAAAGAGTCGTATTCAGATTTGAACATTTCTATAGCATCTGGAATAGATTGATCTTCAGGAACTGTGTATATGCCCGAATGATCGCCTCTTCTGTGTATTAGTTGTGTAACTTGAAGATCGCTACTTATATTTCTGATTGCGTCATACGCAGGAGTGTCCTGTACAAGTGCAATAGATACCGAGATATATTCGCTTGGTCTACTGTTTGTTTCTTCTTCAAAGGTACTATTATTGGAACTTATTATGCCCTCGTAAGAGAGGCTGTCTGTATCAGATGATTTGTCAACAGATTGCGAGTGTAGTTGTGTGCTGACTAACAGGGATGTAATCAGCAATAAAATGTGATTTTTAATCATCAAATCTACTCCTAGTTTAGATGTTGAGGAAATGACAGATCGACTCAAATTCTTCTAATTAAGAATTTGTATTAGGTGCGATGAATACTTAGATCATGGCGTGAAGAAACGTAAGCGGTTTAAGCAACTTTCCTTTCCACTGGTTGCAAGTTAAAAGGCAACAATGCGTCAATGTCTTCCAGTGTCTGCGCGGCTGGTAGTTCTGTCAACACCTGTTTTATGTAACCATAGGGTTCATGCCCGTTAGCTTTAGCCGTTTCCACCAGGCTATATAAATTTGCACTGGCATTGGCGCCGGCCACCGAGTTGGCGAAGAGCCACGATTTCCTGCCCATAACAAACGGTCTTACCGCGTTTTCACACAAGTTGTTATCGATACGCAGTCGACCATCGGTCGTGTAAACCGTAAGCTTGCCCCATTGTTTGTTCATATAGTTCATCGCTTTGCCCAGCGTCGACCGCGGCGGTACCACAAGGATGTTGACATCAAGCCAAGCTTTGAGCTCGTTTAGCAGCGGCACCGACCGCGCCTGGCGAGCACGTTTTATCTCGTCACTTCTCAACAACTTTATCTCTCGCTCAATGCGGTATAAAGCCTGGATCTGTTTTAATGCCTGTGCTGCCAAGGTACTCTTTTGTTTATTCGGGTCAACCGAGCTTTGGGCTTTTAACGCTTCATCGAACTTACGCCGAGCATGAGCCATACAACCCACTGAGATGAGTTTGTTTTCTCGGCACACTTGCCCATAGCCTTCATAGGCATCAGTTTGCAGATAGCCTTTAAAGCCATCGAGCAGGCGTAGCGGCACGCTTTGCGATCGACTCGGGTCATAATCATAAAGAATCACCGGTGAATCTGGTGGGCCACCACGTTGCACCCATATATAGGATTGGCTTTGTGGTGTTTTACCAACCTCTTTAAGCACTTGGTAGCGTGATTCGTCCATTGCGATGATGTCGTAACTTAATAGCCGATCTCGCATCAGGTTGATCAGAGGCTGCACAAGCTGACCACACAGGATCATCCAACTCGCCAGTGTCGCGCGTGGAACTGGCATGCCATACCGGGCCAGCTGTCGCTCCAAGCGATACAGCGGCATACCTTCGAGGTATTTAGCGACAATCAGATAGGTTAAGGTGCCGGGAGTGGCATTGCTCTTGGGAATCGGCTGAGCCGGTAACGGCACGGTCGTTAAACCATCATCACACTGTGGGCACTGGTATGTTTGCCGACAATGGCGTATGACACGTACTTGTGCTGGTACGATATCGAGCTGCTCGGTGATCTTTTGGTTAACAGGCGTCAGCTCTGTCTGGCAGTATTCGCAACAGCAGGTCTCATCGCTGAGCGTGTGCTCTATCTCGACTCTGGGTAAATGGTCCGGTAGTTTGCGTCGGCCCCGTTTGGCTCTTTTAGCGGGTTTTGCAGTCTCTTGCGGCTCACTCTGCCCATCGTCGATATCAACATCGTCGGCGCTTGGCTTTTGTTTATCGTTATCTTCAAGTAACAGACGTAGTTGATCAGGCGAGATGTGCTCGCTCTTTACACCAAAGCGATGATGTTGAGCGAGTTTGATTTGTTCCAGCAGTTGATCGATGAACAAAGACTGATGGGCGAGCTGATCACGCTGTGTTATGACCAGTTTTGTTAAATCATCAATGTTCTTGGGTAGCGTGTCGTTGTTTGTCATCGTACTTTCATTATAGCGTTTAACCACATCAAGAGCACTATAAAACCGTGTGATGTGGCAAGGTCGCATGGCCTTGTAATAACGTTAAATCATAACCGTCAAAGAGCCAGTTCACTTGTTGTGCGGTAAGATCAATGACATCCATGGGTAATTGTGTTGGCCATTGGAATCGCGCTTTTTCTAAACGCTTCATCCAAAGTGCAAATCCATTACCTTCCCAATAGACACACTTAATGATGGAGCGGTTGTTGTTGCAAAACACAAACAAGCCAGCGCTGAAAGGATCGAGTGACATCTGGCCCTCAACAATCGCCACTAAACCGTTAATGGCTTTGCGCATGTCAACAGGTTTACGGTAAAGATAGATGGTGCCACAGTCTGGTTGGGGTCGTAGCATTAGTTGGATCGGGTAGTTGATAGTAATTTAGACAAAGCGGCAGGTTCCACCGGCGTAAAATACTCAAGTACCGAACCACAGGGTAATGTTAAACGGCATTGAACCGTGTGAGAGTTATTAGGTTGAGGAGTGTCAGTTTGTTCTACGGAATTAACGGCAACAAAATCAACCGCATCCTCCTGTTCAGCCATCGAGAGAAAGCCGCGCTTGGTCAGCGCGGTTTTCCATTGGTAAATATCTTTGGTTTTGAGACTATGGAGAGTGGCGTACTCCACGATCGTACCATTGAACGCAGCCGCGGCCAGTACATGATCGCGCCAGTAAGTTTGACGCTTGGTGATGGTGCTCATGATCGTCTCCAGTGTAAATGATGGGGACAAGCATGGTTCATTGGCGCGGCCTGCGCTAGATGCCGTTTATTTACCGCTTACAAAAGCACAACATTTGCGCTGGAAATATCGCCCTCTATTTCAGTTAGACAAAGAGCGCTTTAATTCGCAATAAAAACAGTACATACATAACGTTAGTCCTAAAAAGCAGGAAAACTAGAAAGGTGTGATTTTAGAATGCGCAACTGCTTTGGCCACAGCATGAGAGCGGTTGTTAACCTCTAATTTTTTGATGGCATTGCGAAGATGAAAAATGACCGTGTTTTCAGAGACATCAAGGATGCGCGATGTCGCCCAGGACGTCTTGCCTTTTGCCGTCCAACTTAAGCACTCGATTTCGCGCGGGGTTAGTGTTTCTATATTGGGTTCATTTCCGATAGATGCGGTTGCGATGATTCGCTTAGTGGCATCATGCATAGCATGTACGATAATTTTTAGCCCTGCTTCATCATGGATATCGAAATCAACATTCTCCTCATTAGAGGCCAGACTAAGCATACAGCCTTCCGCGCCTGAGCCATGAACCGGTATGCTGATTCCGGATCGAAGCCCAAACACTTGAGCGTGTTCCATGACCATTCGCTCTAGGTCACCGGTTTTCCCTTCAGAATATTCGACCTTGCACCAAACTATGGGTTTGGTACTCGTCCACCAATGTTTCACCGTTGGGTCTATGGCGATATACCCGTTTGCCTCATACTCAGCATGCCACTCAGCCGGGAACGTACTGGACATCACAATACTCTCTACCATCGGGTAAAAGCCGCCGAATAAGTAGTAGTCGTAACCTAACGCTTCTGCGGTTGATTGGCAAAATATTTTAAGTTCGTCTGTGGTTGATGCACCGCTGATTAAATTCGCCAAATCAAAATACAGTAGGCGTCGAGCGTCTTGTGAACTTGTGACAACCGATTCATCAAGCGAAGCAATTGGCGCCTCAACTACAAATGTTGAACAATTTTGATCGGAGACAGTTGAATCAGACATCACACGAGCCGTTAGATCGCTTACGAAGCCCTATACCCACAGTGAATATGTCGTTGTACAAATCGCGCATATCAGAATGAAAACAAAGGATTTTCCAGATCCTCATGTTTTTCCATGCAGCGTTTTTTGTCAACGAAAGTCAGGTTAATAAAAACAGTAATTTACTGCTCTTTTTCGTTTATTGAGGTGTAGTCGAATATGTCGTGTTAGCAAACTATATCCAATGATATATACCCGATACCCACCAGTACCTTTGGCACTTCTACGATAACGCGAGGTACTGATCGATACCTTTGATCTTATCTTCGGGGTGATGGTTGACATACAACACCGATGTTTCAGAACCCGCGCAAATTTTCTCAATCAATGCCAGTACACGCTGACGGTTCATATCATCAAGGCCATTACAAGGCTCATCTAATATAAGCAAAGGTGGATGCTTAACCATCGCCCTTGCAATAAGCAGCAAACGTTGATCCCCATAGGAGAGTTTATTAAACGACTCATCTGCCCGATGACTCATTCCTAAAACGTCCAACCATTCGTTAGCGATATCCCTCTGTCGGTCGGTGTACTTCACGTACAAACCTATGCTGTCGAAGAAGCCTGAAATAATGACGTGTCGCAGGTTGGTACCAACTCGATATTCCCACTGAAGAGCTGTAGATACGTAGCCGATGTACTGCTTTATCTGCCAGATACTCTCACCCTGCCCGCGCTGAAATCCAAACACATAGATATCATTGACGTAGCACTGCGGGTGATCGCCCGTAATTAACGATAACAACCCTGTTTTACCGCTTCCATTCGGCCCGGTTAACTGCCAGTGTTGATTGCGTTCTATCGTCCACGATAGATCGCTAAAGATGACGGTATCGCCGTACTGAATTTTTGCCTTCTTAATGCGTACCAAAGGCTGGTTAGGGTCCAACGGCGGTAATTCTGATATCGGGTCGGCTGCGGGAACTTCCAGATCGCTGGTTTTCAAATGCAGCAGTTGATATAACTCGTCGTAAGCCTGTTGATCATTCCTGGCCACTTGATGGTGAAGTTCACCGTTATCCAAATAAGCGATATGTGTGACAAAGTCAGGACACTCGTCAAACCGGTTCAACACCATCACCATCGGTGTCTGTCCCACAATACTTTTAAGATGATCATGAAGCATCTCGTGAGTCTTTACATCCAAACCATCAAAGGGCTCGTCGAGAACCAACAAGTCAGGTTTACTGGTCAACGCTCTAATGAGCATGACTTTTCTCGTTTCCCCGGTAGAGAGCTTACGAAAAGCGCGATCTAGTAACGAGCCGATTCCGAACTGTTCAATCAGTTGCTCAGCTAACGGCTGATCCAAACACACAGCATCAATGATTTCACGAACAGGTGTACCTTCTGATATCACGTCGAGGATATCGGCATCATCCTTTTTACGTTCAGCCTCTATGAGTTCTCCCTGAGCTTCATAGGAAACCAATGCAACCCGTTCGGGTATGCCGCTTAATTCACCGGATAACTGATCTCCAGCACCGGCCAACACAGCTGCCAGTGCAGATTTACCGGAACCATTAGTTCCGGTAATCATCCAGTTTTGACCGGGCAGAATTTGCCAGTCAAGGTTGCGAAGCTGAAACTGACCGTCGAAGTCGACGGTCAGCTTCGAAAGCTCAATAGAGGCACTCATAAAACGAGATCAGACAATACGCTTCATGTCTGCCATGTAGCCGCGCAGCTCACTACCGATATCTTCTACCGGGTGAGTCCGAATGGCATGATTGACTTCGATAAGGCGTGCGTTATCCACGCTCATGTCGTTGAGGTTAAGTCCTCGTCCGATAACGTCAGTCTTGATACCCTTCATGAAGTCAGCCAGCAATGGAACACAGGCGTGGTTGTACAGATAACAACCGTATTCTGCAGTATCAGAGATAGTCGCATTCATTTCATACAGCTTCTTACGTGCAATGGTATTTGCGATAAGCGGTGTTTCGTGCAGTGATTCGTAGTAAGCAGAATCGGCAATGATACCGGCAGACGTCATGGTTTCAAACGCCAGCTCCACGCCCGCCTTTACCATGGCCACCATAAGAATGCCGTTGTCGAAGTATTCCTGTTCGGAGATTTCAACATCACCTGCCGGCATTTTTTCATACGCTGTTTCAGCCGTATCCGCTCGCCATCCGAGTAACTGCGCATCGTCATTTGCCCAGTCAGCCATCATGGTCGCAGAGAAGTGACCCGTCATGATGTCATCCTGATGCTTCTGATACAGAGGGCGCATGATGTCTTTCATTTCTTCAGACAAATCGTAGGCTTTGATTTTCGCCGGGTTAGACAGGCGATCCATCATGTTAGTCACACCACCATACTTCAGTGCTTCTGTCACTGTCTCCCAACCGTACTGGATGAGCTTAGAGGCGTATCCCGCATCAACACCCTCTTCTATCATTTTGTCGTAGCACAGCAGTGAACCGGTTTGAAGCATGCCGCACAGGATAGTTTGCTCACCCATGAGGTCAGACTTAACTTCGGCAATGAACGATGACATAAGTACACCGGCTTTATGGCCACCCGTACCAACTGCATACGCTTTTGCCAATTCAAGACCTTCACCGTTAGGGTCGTTGTCTTCGTGAACAGCAATCAGCGTAGGAACACCAAAACCACGCACATATTCAGCGCGAACTTCTGAGCCTGGGCATTTAGGTGCAACCATGATGACTGTGAGGTCGTCACGGATTTGCATACCCTCTTCAACGATGTTGAAGCCGTGTGAGTAAGATAAGCATGCGCCCTGCTTCATCATAGGCATGATGGCATTAACAACGGCCGTGTGCTGCTTGTCAGGAGTCAGGTTCAATACAACGTCTGCAGTCGGGATGAGTTCTTCGTAAGTGCCCACGGTAAAACCATTTTCAGTGGCGTTCTTCCATGATTGGCGCTTTTGTTCAATGGCTTCCGCACGTAGTGTGTAAGACACATCAAGACCACTGTCGCGAAGGTTCAAGCCTTGATTCAGGCCCTGGGCGCCACAGCCAATAACGACCATTTTCTTGCCTTTTAACGCGTTTACACCGTCAGTGAACTCGTTAAGGTGCATAAAACGGCATTTGCCGAGTTGTTCCAGCTGCTCACGCAGCGGCAAAGAATTAAAGTAATTAGCCATGATTGAGGCTCCGAGGGTTAAAGGGATTTCGGGGTTTGGGCGCAGTTTATAGCCATAAATGCATTTCGTAAATTGATATATTTGAAACATATCGTTTCTTTTTACGCAACACTTTGTATTATCGTGTGCAGCTATGAATACAAAGTCTCTTGAGCATTTCCTGCTGCTAACACGCACCCTGCATTTCGGGCGAGCCAGTGAGGAAGCCAACATCAGCCTGTCGGCCATGTCGCGAAACATCCGGCAATTGGAGGAAGAAGTCGGGGTTTCCCTTTTCACGCGTGACAACCGTTCGGTGGTTGTTACACCTGAAGGAAAAGCCTTCGAGCACTATGCCCGGGAGACACTGGCTAAATGGGATGAGGTCCGCCGAGATTTAAGCGACTCCTCTGGCAAGTTGCAGGGTGAAATCAGTTTGTACTGCTCAGTCACCGCCAGCTACAGCATCCTGTTCGATTTACTGAATCGGTTCCGCCCTGAATATCCGGACATCGATATAAAACTGCATACCGGCGACCCGGAACACGCCATAACCAGGGTGCTGTCCGGCGATGAGGAATTCTGTATTGCAGCTTATCCCGCCAATCTGCCCAAACCCTTACTGTTTAAAGCCATTACGGATTCACCCTTGGTGTTCATTTCCCCTATAGATCCTGGTGATCAGGACATACCAAGCGAGCCTCCGTTAGAGGTTCAGCAATGGGCGCAAGTACCCATGATAGTGTCCCAGGGAGGCATTGCTCGTGCGCGCGTCGACCAGTGGTTCAAAGCGATAAAAGTGACACCACGGATTTATGCCCAGGTGGCTGGCAATGAGGCTATCGTTAGCATGGTAAGCCTAGGCTTGGGAGTTGGCGTGGTACCCAAAATTGTTTTAGACAACAGCCCGTTTGCAACAAGAGTCCGAACACTATCCGTCACACCGACGCTAGAACCATACGAATTGGGATTGATAACCACCAAACGTAACTTGAAAAACCCTTTAGTCGACGCTTTTTGGTCAATCGTTGATGTTTAAATGCGGCGTTAAACAAACCAGAATTGTCAAAGGCTTTGAATGGCAAAGCCTCTTTGCAATGGCTTTAGTTTAAGGACAGGCAATTGCCACTAAATTCACACCCAGTCCGACATCTACAGTCTGGTCAGAAGTAAAGCACTCGCCTTGACTAAAGCTTGTACTTTGCTCAAGTGACACCCCACTACTACTGCTGACAACACTTGCAGCAATACCAAACGGTCCGTTGTTAAGCACTTGACCTGAATCGTCTCCGAGGGTTTTTAACGTAGTACCTGCAGCAGCGTCAATAGTTAAACTCACTTGGGTATCGGTTGGTAGATCGGGGGCTGAATCCATCAAATTATTCATGGTAAACAGTGCCCCTAAGGCTCCGTCGAAAGTCATCTGGTTTTGTTCTGGATCGATGGTGACATCGAATGTTGATAAGTTGAGCTGTAGAACATTGACCTGATTGATGTTTATTCGCAAAGGTGTATCTTTGATGCCTACGTTGGTCAAGGCAAGAAGCGATGAATTGGTATTGAAGGTTGCGGCAGCGGTCAACCCGGCCAAGCTAACTTCTGACATTGAAGTACCGTCTTCAAAATCGCTGGTATCAGCGATTAGCTGTAATGCTCCCCAATCAACAGACGTTGTGACATCGCCTGTCGCTTCGTTTAACGTGATGTTAAATACCGTGGATGGTGCAAGCGTCATTGATTCTTCAACAACGTCTGTGTGACGTAAACTTAATGCCTCTGTTACCTCTAATGAGAGTTCACCGGCAACTGCACCTGGCTCATCGTTAGTCACGACCGCGGACAGTCTTAGTGCGCCATCTACGAGCCTAGAAGTGTCGGCGATTGACCCTGCAAGTTCATCGGTACGCTGGGCTAATTGTTGCAACGGAGCAAGTCGCAATTCATAGGCCATAGAATCCGCAGCATAATTGATGATGATAATTTGATCGTTTTGCAGTGAATAGGTAATGACTCCCGATTCATCATTAGTGGCCTGAATTTCTACCCTCATGTCACTCATTAATTGCTCACAGTTTGTGAGCGTCATACCCGCCAGATCAAGCAATGGAAACTCGGCTGCACACAAGCGGGTTTCATCAGGATCGATAGTGACCACATTGCCCTCGCGCGTGACCCTGGCATTGGCATCGTCCAATCCCAGGGAATTGTTCATGAAATTACTGTTGGTCGTGTCCAATTGGGACAAAGAATCAAGGTTCAGATCGCCGACGAGGTTGGCTCCGATAGAGTCAGGCTGAACGCCCGTCATAGCCTCGCCGCTAAGCTCTTTTAAGGCATCCAGATTAATACTCATGCCAGAGGATACGGATCGCGCAGCCGTGCGCTGAATTTCCTCGGTAGTTGCCGAAACAGTGTCATTGGTATCGGGGTTTTCAGGTGTATTGTTACCGCTGCCTGGGGTTGTGGGGTCGTTTGAGGGCTCGCTATTCGACTTGCTACTGCCACCGCAGGCTACAAGGCTCGCCGTGACTACGCATAGACAACCCGCCTTGATCAGAGACTTGAGGAAAGTCTGCTTGAAAATATGGAGCGTTTTCATGACTTGTGAACCCGATGAATAGTTTTATGAGGAAGTATAACGAGTTAGTGGGGCTAACTCGCGCGTAGTATTACCGATTGGATCTGAATTCACGCTTAACGTGCCACCCTAGCTAAAAGGGTGGCACCGATCTGTCTAACGACTCTACAAAATTACATTGAGCAATTTTCGGCGTATGCATTTGAACGCTGCTTCAAACCAACCGACACAATTTTGTTGGTCAGAATGTCACCTTCCTTAACCACTTCACGAACATAGATGTCCTGTATTGGGTGGTGGCTAGCGTCGAATGAAAAACTGCCGCGGGTGGAATCAAAGTCTGCTGCTTCTAACGCTGTGCGGAACGCATCTGCGTCAGAGACATCCGCTTTTTCCATTGCCGAGATAAGCAATTTACCTGTGTCGTATCCTTGAGATGCGTAGAGAGAAGGAAGACGGCCATAAGCTGCTTGGAAATCGGCAACAAAGGCATTGTTAGCCGCATTGTCTATATCTTTTGACCATTGAGATGTATTTTTGACACCCAGAGCCGCTTCACCCACAGCACCGAGTATGCCTTGATCGAATGAAAACGCAGGGCCCAATACAGGCGTATCGATTTCAGCTTGCGCCCACTGCTTCATAAAGCTAATGCCCATACCACCGGGCAAGAAGAAGAAAACGCTGTCAGCATCAGAGGCACGAATTTGCGCAATCTCTTTGGCGTAGTCTGTCTGACCCAACTTAGTGTACAGCTCACCCGCCAGCTCACCTTCATAAAAACGCTTGTAGCCTGTTAACGCATCTTTACCCGCTGGGTAATTTGGAGCCAGGATGAAAGAATTTTTAAACCCTTCGCTATTTGCATAACCACCTGCTGCTTCATGCAGGTTGTCGTTCTGCCAAGCGACATTGAAGTAGTTTTTGTGACACCCTTTCCCGGCCAGCGCAGAAGGCCCAGCATTAGGCGACAAATAAAATTTCCCCTGATTCACGGCCGCCGGAATAACCGCCATTGCCAGATTAGAAAAGATGATGCCGGTCATCACATCAACTTTTTCGGATTGAATCATTTTGTCAGCAAGCTGAACCGCCACATCGGGCTTCCGCTGGTCATCTTCAACGATAAGTTCGATATCGCTGTTGTCTTTGATGGCCAACATAAAGCCGTCTCTGACATCAATTCCCAGACCTGATCCGCCGCCAGATAAGGTAGTGATCATGCCAACCTTCACTGAGTCTGCAACCGCCGACAAAGGCAAGGCACACATTGCTGCAACGCATGTCGCAGCCACTTTTTTCATCATCATAGGTTTCTCTCCAACTCCTCAAATTTTTTGGTCAATCGCACAAGAGCCGGAACTGATTCGTAAACTCAGGTGCTGTTCAGTCTCACCAGTTTAAGCCATTTCCCACTCTGGGCCGGGCAATTATTGAGACACAATTGGCAATGCCTCCAAACCACCCCACTCGCTCCATGATCCATCATAAAGGGAAAGATCGGTGAAGCCTATTTTCTCCATGGCCAGCAAAAGAACAGCCGCCGTAACACCTGACCCACAGCTACTGATGACAGGCTTACTATGCGTCAGGCCCACTTCATTGAAAATCTGTCTTAATGCATCATCGGATTTTAGACGGCCGTTTTCGATCAGCTCAGCTATTGGAATATTCTGGCTGTTGGGAATATGGCCGCTACGCAAACCCGGTCTGAATTCTTTCTCCTGCGCGTGAAATCGCGCAGCTGGCCGTGCATCAACAATTTGGGACATCCCAGTTTGAGACGCCTCTAACACATCTGATGCGCATACCACTTTGAATGCTTCACCCTGTGGTTGTGATGTCTTGAAGGTGGTCGCCCGCGGTGAAGGCTGCCCCGACTCTGTAGGCAGAGACTGTGAATTCCAAGCTTCAAACCCTCCGTCAAGAACGCTGACAGAGGCACAACCGAAATGGCGAAACATCCACCATACCCTTGGCGCTGAAAACCACCCATTGGCATCGTAGACAACCACATGATCGAGTTCGGAAATTCCTAAATTTCCCACATACTGAGCGAATACTTCAGGGCTGGGCAAGGTATGCGGTAAATCACCTGCAGTCGCACAAACATCTATATCAAAATACACGGCTTCAGGAATATGGGCCTTGAGGTATTCCTCGGACGCATTGCGGCCGGTTGGCGGCAAGTGCCACGATGCGTCAACGACACGCACATTAGCAAGGTTTTCCCGCAACCATTCAACACTCACGACAGACGACACCACCATAACTTAAGTCTCACTCTCCGGCATTGGAATGACGTTTCCGCTACTTGGCTGATCATAGCCTTTGATAAATCCAGGACGTTTCGCTAATTCCAGATACCAGCGTTTTACATTCGAATAATCGTTTAAATCTAATCGCTGAAAATCAAATCGCGACGTCCAAGGCCATATCGCAAAATCGGCTATGGACAACTCATCACCAGCAAGGTATCGAGACTCTTCCAAACGTTTATTAAGAACGCCGCTGAGTCGTTGCGCTTCTGTGTGGTACCGCTTTTCAGCATATTCGGATAAACCCGGATTAAACTGCAAAAAGTGATGTGCTTGTCCAAGCATGGGTCCGTAGCCACCCATTTGCCACATCAGCCACTCCATGGTTTGCCAATACTCAGCAGTACCTTCAGCAGCCAGAAACTTTCCGGATTTGCGCGCCAGGTACATCAGTACAGCACCGGACTCAAATACGGTTTGCTCTCCGTCTTTGATAGCCGGTATTTTGTTGTTAGGACTGATAGATAAGAATTCGGGCGAGAACTGGTCGTCCTGGCTAAAGTTGATGGGATGAACCGTGTAATCCAGCCCCATTTCTTCCAGCGCAATGGACACTTTACGTCCGTTGGGGGTACCCCAGGTATACAGATCAATCATGTAACGACGACTTTCCTCAGTGATTCATCACTAAAGCCTCACACACCTCATTAGCTTTTACAAGTCGAGAGAATGCGCTTTAAGCGAAAACCTGAGCGCCAGTGCTCTTCTACACGCACCGGGCAAATTTATATACTATTCAGGCCTTTCACTTGATCAGCATCGGTTCAAGGGCCCATTCCCTGAGAATAATCTTGACGACATTACCCGACTTCAGACTAGAAACTCATTTTTCAAAGTGGGAGTTTAAAGCGCGTTATCACATGACCGCCTCAGATGCGCAAAGTATGACTATGGCCGACCTGCTGGCTATGGCCACCGACGAGGATCGCAACGCTTTCGAGCAACTTTGGCTCGGATATACCGAAACGTTTGGCGCACCGGATTTACGAGCAGCCATTGCAGCAACCTATCAACAACAAGACACAGAAGATATTTTGTGTTTCGCAGGTGCCAGCGAGGGCATATACGCTGCTAACAATGTTTTACTAGAGCGTGATAGCCACGCCATTGTTGTGACGCCCAACTACCAATCTCATGAGTCGCTCCCGCAAACTATTTGTGAAGCCAGTGCCGTAGCGTTAGATCCCAATGACAACTGGTCTTTAGATATCGATACTGTTGCGGATGCAATCAGACCTAACACTAAGCTTGTTACCATTAACTTTCCGCACAATCCGACAGGCGCCATTCTTCCTCTCGATCGCTATTACGCACTTGTCGATGTTTGCCGAAAACACGGCATTTATATTTTGCACGATGAAATCTTTAACGGGCTGGGGCCAACGGGTGCGCAGCATCTACCGTTTATTGCAGACATATACGAACTCGGACTTTCTTTAAATGTGATGTCTAAGTCCTATGGCTTACCGGGTTTGCGAATCGGTTGGATTGCCTGTCAGGACAAAGCGGTTCTTTCCAAAATGGAACGTATGAAGCACTACTTGTCAATATCCAACTCTGGCCCCAGCGAACGTTTGACAATGATAGCGCTAAAAAACCGCGAGAAAATAATCGCCAGAAATTGTGTAATCGTTGACGAAAACCTACCCAAGTGGGATGCCTTCTTTGCCAAGTACCCACATTTGTTTCAGTGGAGTCGACCAGATGGTTCATGCATGGGCTTTCCGAAATATTTAGGAGATGATGGCGTCGAGGCGTTCGCACAAAACCTAGTAGACAAAAGTGGCGTGCTACTGCTCCCTGGTAGCATTTATCAATCGGAGCTGGGAAGCACACCTGAAAACCATTTTCGATTAGGTTATGGGCGATCGGGACTTGATGAAGGCTTGGCTGTCTTTGATAAGCACCTACAACACTATGCATCATGAAGACAGACGTCATCATCATCGGCGCAGGGCTTTCCGGCTTGCGCATTGCACAACAACTGCAAACAGCTAACGTTAGTGTAAAAATAGTGGATGCGCGGGAACGCCTAGGTGGCCGGATTCATTCCAAGCACATAGCGCACAGCGTCAGTGATAGTGCACTTGACATGGGGCCGTCCTGGTTCTGGCCATGGCAAAAACGCATGATGGCCTTGATGCAGGAACTCGAACTGGCAGGTGATATTTATGAGCAATACAGCGATGGGCTATCCGTTGCAGAATACCGTAACGGACAGCTGCTCAAGCAAGCTGGAATTGCCTCCATGGCTGGCTCTCTACGGTTGCGCGGTGGCTTAAAGACGTTGGTTGATGCCTTAAGCCGTAAACTCTCAAACGAAGAAATACGACTCAATACTCAAGTGACAGCCCTTGCAAAGTCGGATAAAGGTGTTGACGTTTCTTACCGTTATGGCGGTGATCTCAATACGCTTTTTGCATCGCATGTGGTCTTAGCGGCGCCTCCTCGTGTAATCAATCAATCCATTCAATTTTCGCCGGATTGGGATACCCACCATCAGGATCTTATTAACCACACGCCCACTTGGATGGCAGGTCAAGCCAAATTCTCTGCCAGCTACGAAAAACCTTTTTGGCGAGAACAAGGACTCTCAGGCGACGCGGTTAGTGAGATTGGCCCTTTAGGCGAGATACACGACGCATCAGCAGCAACGGGGGCGCCCTATGCCCTGTTTGGATTTGTGGGTGTACCCGCCGCTGCGAGGGTTGGTCATGCAGAAGACATTAAAGCAGCTGCGATAGAGCAACTCACACGCCTGTTCGGTCACGAGGCAGCCAACCCTACGGCCACGGTTTATAAAGACTGGGCGGAAGACAACTTAACAGCCACAGAATCTGATAGAGCCGGTCCTAGAGCACATGCACATCAGACGGTGAATACAGATCCTCATTGGAATCAGAGCCTGTATTGGGCAGGCTCTGAAACCGCGTGCACCTCCTCCGGCGACAACGGATACTTAGAAGGTGCCCTTGATGCCGCTGAAAGAGTGGTGAAACAAATAACTAGTACGTTAGCGGTGTAGCCTTACCACTGAATACTTTATAGGCGAATACCGAGTACGCCACGATCATGGGCAGCGTCACTAGCGTACCAACCAGAATGATGATTAACGATTCTCTAGCTGCCGCTGCATCCCATACCGTGTATTGCTCGGGCACAACGTACGGAAAGAAGCTATAGGCCAGCCCCGAAAACGCGAGAATGAACAAAGCGACTGTCATGGCAAAGGGTGCCCAGCGATATTTATCATCTGTGTTTGGCAGGCCCTTTAATATAACGTGCAAACCTACTACCAATGCGACAGACACTATCGGTATCGGCGCTAAGCCAATAATATTAGGAAAACTGAACCACGCGTCGAACACACGTGGGCTGACCCAAGGCGTTGCAACCGACAACGCAAACATTCCCATTGCCGTACCTATTAACAATTTTCTAGCCCAATTTACCGCTTGTTTTTGCAATGAGTTTTCTGTTTTTGCGATTAACCAACACGCACCCACCAAGCCATACGATGCGGTTAAACAAACAGCCACTAAAGAGGCAAACAACACCGCGTAAAACCCCGTTTGAAGACCAATTACGTATTTACCCAACATATAACCCTGTGACACAGTGGCCAACAATGAACCTGCGAAAAAAGCACGGTCCCATAGTTGTTTTTGGTGTGCTGGCCCCTTTGCCCTGAACTCAAAAGCCACACCCCGCAGCGTTAAACCCACCAACATAAACATCGTTGGTAAATACAGTGCACCCAGAATGGCTCCGTGCGCCAGAGGGAATGCCACCAAGAGTATGCCAACAGCAAGAACCAACCATGTTTCGTTAGCATCCCAAAACGGTCCTATTGAACCGATCATCAAATTTTTATCGCTCTCAGACGCAGACAATGGAGACAGCAGTCCAACGCCGAGATCAAAACCATCGAGCACCACGTAGATCAGTGCGGACAGCCCCATTAGGCCCAGGAACACAATAGGCAACCAATCATGGATAGGCAGTTCAGTTACGTTCATGACAATGCCCTCGCGACAGCGCCTTTAAATTGTCCTGCATCCAGCTCTATCGCTTCATCGGAGTGAGCGGCTGTTTTAGCCAAATGCCACAGCGTTCCAATATAGGCCGCTAGTAAGGCCACATAGATGGTCAAGTACGTTGCAAGCGACAGCCCCAAGATAGGAACCGGGTGCGCGGAAGCGGCACTGGCAGTATCGACAATACCAGTCACGATCCAAGGTTGCCGCCCTATTTCGGTGACATACCAACCGGCAAGCGTAGCAACCCAACCGGAGAATGTTGTGCCCACTAACAGGTAGGCTTCCCAACGCGCAGGCTCACCGTTTTTGTAGAGTGTATAAGCCACTTTCCAGCTGACAAGCAACATCAGAATGCCAATGCCAACCATGATTCTAAAACCAAAGAACACCGGAGCCACAGGCGGGTGAAGTATCGCGCCATCATCACTAACGTAATCGTTTAGGCCGGGTACCACCCCGTCGGCTGAATGCTTGAGTATCCAACTTGCTCCATCGGGTATGGCAATTTCATAGTCATTTTGACGCGTGTCTTCATTGGGTAATGCAAACAACACTAAAGGCACGTTAGACCCAGTCTCCCAATTCGCCTCCATGGCGGCGACCTTTGCTGGCTGATGTTCCAAGGTATTTAATCCGTGAATATCACCAACGATTATTTGTACAGGAATTAACGCTGCTCCTAGGTAGACCCCGGTACGCATAGACTTTCTAATGCCCAGGCTCCGATCGTTCCACAACCACCGCAACGCGCTGATACCTGCTAACAGAAAGGCCACCGTTAATCCGGATGCAATGAGTGTATGGGCTAATCGATAAGGCATTGATGGGTTGAATATGATGGCCATCCAATCTGTTGCAAACGCAACGCCGTCCCGCATTTCGAAACCAACCGGTGTGTGCATCCAGGAATTCAACACCAGTATCCAAAAAGCAGACAGGGTCGTACCGAACGCCACCAGGAACGTTGCCAGAGTATGTACTCTGGCAGATACCCGAGTTGCGCCAAACAACATAATGCCCAGGAAGCCAGCCTCTAGGAAAAATGCCGTCAGCACTTCATACCCTAATAAGGGTCCAGCAATATTTCCTACCTTCTCCATAAACCCGGGCCAGTTAGTCCCAAACTGAAAGCTCATGGTGATTCCGGACACCACACCCAAGCCAAACGATAAAGCAAATACCTTTACCCAAAATCGATACGCTTGCATCCAGCCGGCATCACCCGTTCGGTTTGATTGCAGACGAAAGTAAAGCAGCACCCACCCCAGTGCAATCGTGATCGTCGGAAACAAAATATGAAACGAGATATTGGCTGCGAATTGAATTCGGGCGAGCAACAACGCGTCCATTAGCTATTCCCTCCTTTACCAGTCACCTTGTCTTTAAAGTCGAGTACTTTTTGAGCGGCCGCGCCCATCTTGAGCAGCTGTTCCAATCGCTTCGAATCAACAACTCTCATCTCGTCATACCACTGCGTTAGCAACTCAATCATTTCGGTGGTTTTTTGAATTCGCTGTTGCGCAAACTCACTGCTCGATTCGAAATCATCTTCAAGCTGCAGCTCGCGCAGAACGGTCAGCGTCGGATCGATCTCTCGAGCTTTGCGCTGATCGACCAAGGTGCGAACGATTTCCCACAAATCACCGGGAGTTGAGAAGAAGTCCCGTCGATCGTTTGCCTGATGCTGAAGCCGCACCAACTGCCAGGCTTGCAATTCCTTAAGCCCCATGGATACGTTCGATCGGGAAACTCCTAATGCAGTCACCAGGTCATCGGCGCAAAGAGGATTCTCGGACAGGAACAGCACAGCGTAAATTTGCCCTACCGTGCGGTTCATACCCCAACGGGCGCCCATTTCGCCAAAGTGGATCACAAACTTTTGATGCGTTGCCGATAGCTGCATGGCTAATTTCTCCCATTTCTGTATTTTCAGTAATTACTGAAATATATGAAAACTATCGACCTAAGGGGGATTTATTTTTGTTCTATCAGAGAATAACTACGATTTCAGACGGGCAAAGACGCCGTTATAACACCCAAATTAGGTTCTGTCGGGGTGCTTTTCGAGGGCGATAGACTCCTCTAACTCATTGATTTCCAATTGCAAATCGGCAAGTTCTTCTTCTTGATCCTCGTAGAGGTCCTTAAGCTTGCGCAGCCTTTTTTCAGGCGTAATACGCAACAGACGGTTAATAAACCCGAACAACATGAGCGCACGCATGGTTTTCATCGCAAGGCCGCGCATGCGAAAAACCCTTCCCATTTTCGCAAGCTTCTGGACTTTGGCTAAGCGCGCCAAGCGTAAGACCCTGATAGAGCGTAAAAACGAGACGAGCGGCAAAAGGATGATCGCCAGATCAATCCAGTTTTTCTTCACGTAGGCAAACCGTTTGTCGGTCGTGCTCATCATGATAATGAACTCGATGGTGAACGCGCACCAGATAAAACCGGTACACAGGTGCAATAAAATCCGCAGCCACTGATGTTGTTCAACTAGCGATTGAAGTCCGAACTCTACAAGCAGCACGGGCAAAATGAGCAGCGCGATTATCAGCATCGGTTTACTAAACGCGCGCATTAAATTTGCGTGCAACGCTTTTCCAGGTAGGCGCCAACCCCAGTTAGGTAACCAGATCTTCCCTCCCTGTGCAGCGGATGGCGTCGCCATCCTTAAAGGAGGCGCGAGACACGCCAAAATTCTAAAAATCTTGCCGGTTTGTGTTGTTTGCTGAACGCTTTTAAGTCGAAGTGAAAACGCATATTCCAACCAAAATAAGGGCCAGAGCAAAAACAACACGAAGGTTGCCCCCCGCGCCCAGGGGCCCGCTTGACGCACCAGCGCATTCTTCTGAACCAACGCTTCAACCTGATCAAGATCTTCACTAATCTCACTAACAGCTTCGGACTCAGTGCCACCGACAATAGCTAACTCGGCCACCCGTGGGATATCCACTCGCAAAACAATCAATGAGGCCAGTAAAACAACAAACAGCACAGACAGCGCGAACATGGCTGGGGCAATTTGATTGGCTCTGGTTTGGTCTTCGGTTTCCTGACTCATTTCATGGTTGGTTTCAATGGTCGCGGTACGCATGATAATGCGCCAAAGCTCACGGGTGAGGGATAAATGCAAAACTTAGGCTGATATTTCGCTCTAGAACTCTCGTATTGTTATAGTTACGCCAATATCGACTAACGACAGAGTTCACGCACACATGGGTATAGACACGCCGTCAGGACATTTCTACCTCGGAACAGAATCGGAGAACCAACAACCCCTGTTTCTAGAGGCATCAGACCTTACCACTCACGGCGTTATCGTCGGCATGACAGGCTCCGGTAAGACCGGCCTTGGTGTTGTGTTGTTAGAAGAAGCACTTCAATCCGGTGTGCCCGCGCTTATCATTGACCCGAAAGGCGACATGGGCAATCTAATGCTCACGTTCCCCAATTTATTACCCACAGATTTCATGCCTTGGATCAGCGAATCAGAGGCTGGTGACGACGTTGCACAAGCTGCCTTTGACAAAGCCAGTCAATGGAAAGCTGGCCTAGAACGATCCGGAATTGATGCTTCACGAATTCAGCAGCTGCGGGACACAGCCGATTTCTCTATTTACACACCGGGTTCCACGGCTGGCATCCCCTTAAATGTCATCGGCTCTTTGAATGCACCCGCGGCCGGCACCGATGCGGAAACTCTGCAGGATGAAATCGAAGGTTTTGCCTCTTCACTATTAGCCTTGGTAGGTATCAACGGCGATCCTTTGAGCAGTCGAGAACACATACTGTTATCGAACATCATTTACTGGTTCTGGTCGCAAGGCAAAAGTCTCGATCTGGGCATGCTGATTGGTCTTGTGCAACAACCGCCCATGCGAAAGCTAGGTGTTATCGATCTGGATACTTTCTTCCCACCAGCTGATCGCGTGAAGCTTGCCATGAAGCTCAACGGACTGGCGGCATCACCCTCGTTTGCCAGCTGGAGTGAAGGCCCTGAGCTAGACATTCAAAGTCTGTTGTACGGAGACGGTACCAAGCCACAAGCCGCTATCATCTCTCTCGGCCACTTAAGCGAAGAAGAACGACAGTTCGTTGTAACCTTGCTAATGTCCAAGATGGTGACTTGGATGCGTAAACAACCGGGCACAGGAGATTTACGCGCGCTCATCTATATGGATGAGGTCTTTGGATATGTACCACCGGTTGAGTCTCCTCCGTCTAAGAAACCGATCCTCACCATATTGAAGCAGGCGCGCGCATTCGGTGTTGGCCTTGTATTGTCAACGCAAAATCCAGTTGATATTGATTACAAGGCTATCTCAAATGCCGGCACCTGGATGATTGGTCGCCTTCAGACTGATCGTGACAAACAACGGCTGCTTGATGGCATGGGTGCATCCGACGGATCAGTCAATCTTAAAGCGGTTGCAGATACGATCTCTGCACTGGATAAGCGAGAGTTTGTATTGCACTCAACTCGCTCATCAGCACCTAAGAAATTTTCAACGCGTTGGGCAATGTCTTACTTAGCAGGCCCCTTAACGCGCAATCAAATCGGACAATTGACTACCGATGAATCAAGACAAGCTGCGGTTAGCGTTGCGAACTCTGTAACCGCAGCTCCCAATGCTGATGGCACATCGCCAGCACCGACGACAACACCGGCCGTTTTAGCCGACAATGAAAGCGCGGTTGCACCTCAAACCGCTGACAATGTCAGAGTGCGGTATTTAGACCCATCAGTGCCCTACGCCTCCGACCTGGGCGTTGCAGCCGAGGGTAAGAAACTCGTTGCAGGTTTGGCGGTTCGAGTGCATATGCTTTTCGATGATACGAGAGCAAAGCTACGCCATGAGTCAGAGTGGGAAGCCATTATTTCTCCTTTGGATGGCCCGGTCGATCCGGACGATGCCATCATCGTTGACTTCGATGACAGAGACTTGGGCAAACAAGAACCGGAGGGTGCCATCTATGTGCTTCCCGATGCCAAGTTGAAAAATAAAACTTACTTTAATGCTGCAAAAACGGCCGTTAAAGATCACTTGTATCGAAGTCAGGAACTAGAACTATTCATAAACCGTGAGCTGAAAGTTTTTTCACGCGTGGGTGAAACCAGGAATGAATTTGAAGCGCGTTGTAACGCGGTCGCCGAAGAGAAAATGGATGCCGACGCCAGCAAGCTACGTGACGTTTTAACTCGTAAAATTGATCGAATAAATGCAGCTATAGAAAAATCTGAAGACAAGATGCGTGAAATTCAGTTTGATGCCGCCAGCCGTAAGAAAGATCAAAGAACCAGTCAGGTGCTGGATATCGCTGGCGGGCTGCTCGGTAGTTTGCTCGGTGGCCGCAGAAGCACAACGTCCATTCTTACGGGTGGTATAAGACGCAGTCAGAGCAAAGGGCGTATGGCAGCCCGAGCAGAAGAGCGTTTAAAAACTGCTGAGAATCGATACAACTCGTTAGTTGAGGACAAAGAAGCCCTGGAAGATGAGCTCAGTGAAGACTTGTACGAAATTCAAGATGAATGGACGGCCAAGGCATCTGAGATTGAAAGCATGACCGTCGGTTTAGAAAAAACCGATATCACGGTCGATGATGCAACTTTGGTTTGGATGCCAGTTAACTAACAGCGCGATTAGGATTCACGAAAGGCTTATGTCAGCACTTTTTACCCCTCACACGATACGCGGTATTACTCTACCCAACCGTATTGTTGTATCACCGCTGTGCATGTATTCAGCCTTAGACGGATTTGCACAACCGTTTCATTTCGCCCACCTGAGTTCATTTGCCCGAGGTAAAGCGGGACTGGTGTTCACTGAAGCAACTGCTATTGAACCTGAAGGTCGGATTACTCCAAACTGCTTAGGCATCTGGAGCGATGAACACGCGCAGTCTATAAAGCCGTTGGTAGATTTTATTAACAGCATGGGATCTGTTGCCGGTATCCAGCTTGCTCACGCAGGACGAAAAGCATCCACCTCAGCACCGTTTAACGGCGCAAAGCCATTACTTTCTAGTGATGAAGGCGCCTGGCAAGTAGTTGCACCCAGCGCTATACCCGTTGCCGAAGGCTTCCCCATGCCTAGCGAACTCAGCGTTACTGATATAAAGGAATTGGTATCGTCTTTTGTCACAGCGGCTAAACGATCACTGGAATGCGGCTTCGGTGTTATAGAACTGCACGGCGCACACGGTTATCTATTACATAGCTTTCTCTCGCCCATCGCTAATCAACGACAAGACGAGTACGGTGGTGATTTAGCCTGCAGAATGCGGTTTCCTCTGGAAGTAGCGCGTGCTGTTCGTGAAGCTATTGGTGAGACAATACCGTTGTTCTTTCGAATCTCTGCAGTCGATAACGTAGAAGGTGGCTGGACAATGGATGACTCGGTGGCCTTGTCTAAAGAGTTAGAAAAAGCGGGAATTGATGTCGTTGATTGTTCATCCGGCGGTATTCAGGGTGCACCTAGTTTTCGGGTTAGCAATGATGGCAAACCGCTTAAGCGATCATCTGCAAGAGCACCGGGTTTTCAGGTTCCGTACGCGCAGCGTATAAAAAATGAAACCAATTTACAGAGTATGGCTGTAGGCGTCATCATCGATCCGCATCAGGCCGAATCAATCATTACTGACAATCAGGCAGACTTAGTGGCTTTGGGTCGTGAAATTATGTACGACCCGTTCTGGCCATTACACGCAGCCCAAACCTTAGGCGCTGACCCAGACTTCAACCTATGGCCACCACAATATAAGTGGGCCGTTGACAGGCGTGAGCAAATAAGACGACTCAACGATGAGTAGGGACTAAACGACCGCACCTACTGACGTTAGCTGTTCAATCTCATTGTCCGAATAGTGATATTCACGCAACACCTCGTGTGTGTGTTCACCTAATTGGGGTGGTTGTCGTTTTAAACCGATTCGACTTCGCGTATCGCCAAACTCCAGTGGCAACCCCGGTAGCGGCACTTGTCCAGAAACACTTTGCAACGCAACATCTAACAATCCACCCGGCACTTGCAATTGTTCATTGGTCAGTAGATCTTCCGGTGTCCCAACCGGCGACCAAGAAACATCGGCTTGCCGGCAACCCTGCACCATTCTCTCAAGACTCAGTGTTGCGAAAAATGTTACCAATTTAGGCAGTAAGGTATCGCGTGCAATGGTGCGCTGCGGATTCGTCACTAGTGACTCATCAGCTTTTAATTCACTCAACCCGAATTCATCGCAAAACCGTAGCCATTGTGCATCGCTTGTGACACCGATAAACAACGGTTCGTTGTCTTTTGATTTAAACACATCGTATATGCCCCAGGCACCCTTACGCGCGGTCATCGGTGGCACCTTCTCACCCATGGAAGCACCACCAGCAATGTGCGAGGCCATCATAAACGCGGCAGATTCAAACAAAGAACTACCTACCCTTTGCCCCATACCAGAGATATCCCTTTGCCGTAATGCCGCTAAAGCACCCGTAACCCCAAACACTGCACCCAATATGTCGACAATAGAAGCACCGGCACGGATGGGTTGACCCGGTGGTCCAGTCATAAACGCAAGGCCACTATGAAATTGAACAACTTCATCGAGAGCGGGTCTGTCTTGCCACGGACCTTTTAGGAAGCCTTTAAGCGATAGGTAAATAAGTTTTGGATTAACCTCCTTCAGCTGCTGCCAGTCACAGCCCAGCTTAGTCATCGTGCCCGGGCCATAGTTGTCCAAAACTATATCGGCGTGCTTAGCGAGTTCATGGGCAACGCACTGACCTTCCGTAGTTTTTAAATTAATGACGACGCTGCGTTTATTACGATTGAACGTTGAAAAAAAACCTGCAGCAAAACCCGGTAGATAGCGTGTTTTATCACCATCCGGCCCCGGCTCAACTTTAATGACATCAGCACCTAAATCTGCTAACAATAAGCCTGCACACGGCCCCATGATGGTGTGACTAAATTCAAGTACTCGAATGCCTTTTAACGGAGCTGTGTTTTCACTATCACTAGAATCAACCATATCTAAGTCCATCGTTTAATTCGCCAAGGCACGCCGAATTGCCGACAAACTGCCACCGCGTAGCGCAGCACTGGGCAGGCTATGCCCAACAATAGATTCTGCCAGCCGTCCCGCATCTATAAGGGCATCAATATCAACGCCCGTCTCAACACCCATTTCACTGGCCAGCAACACCAGCTCTTCTGTGGCGATATTTCCGGGTGGAAGGGCTTGATGAGGGTTGTTGCCGTTGGAATGCTTTGCCGCAAAAGGACAGCCTCCCAAGCCACCAACCGTTGTATCAAATCGGTCCACGCCCATGCACATACCCGCATAAGCATTCGCGATACCCAGTCCACGCGTATCGTGCAAATGCAATCGAACAGGAATATCAGACCAAGCGTCTTTTACCGCACCTACAACTTTTTGAATACGCGTAGGGTTGGCCCACCCCATGGTGTCGGCTAATGCAATTTCGCGAATACTTTCTGACGCCTCATGGGCGATATCCATTCCATCTGAGACCGCTCTAAGTACATCGGCAACTGGTACATCGCCAGAAAAGTTACAGCCAAAAGCTGCCATCACGCTGATCTTCTTAATCGCTAAACCGTTGTCTTGATGTGCTTTGGTTTGCAGGCGCATAGCGGTATTGTTCTCTGCAAGCGTCCTGTTTAAATTGCTCACACAGAATGCTTCGGACGCAACCGTATGAATCGTACCCGAAAGTGTTAACGTATCTGCATGGTTCATTGCACGCGCAAGGCCACGAGCGTTAAACCAAAGAGCTACGTAATCTACCTTGTCTGGCTTTATCAGTGCGCTTACAACTTCATCGGCGTCGGCCCAACCCGGCACTAGGCGTTCAGACACGAAAGAACACACTTGAATGGTGGTTAAGCCCGTTTCTGATAGAGCGTTGATAAGGCGGATCTTATCTGCAGTGGCTATCGGCCCCGGCTCAATTTGAAAGCCTTCGCGCGGTCCTTCTTCGGTGATATATAAGTGCGAAGGTATGTTTGACGTATTCATCTCGGCTATAAAACTATGTAGGACGGCTAGGCATAGAATCGTTCTAAGCTCAGCGTTTCACAACTTTAAAAACGGCGAATTTTTTATTCGTCGCAACAATTCGGCAGTTTCCATATAGATGCTTTAATTTGCCGGAGTAACCCAAATGTTGATTCGCAACAATCCACAGTTCGCCCTTTTGCCGCAAGCAGCACTTGGCTTCACGAAATAACTCCATAGCCACTTGATCACCCACTACGTGTTGCTGATGAAACGGAGGATTACACAGTATGAGTTCAACCGAGTCTGACTCAGTTTTATCTAAGCCATTACCCACCCTAAAACTTGCGGAGGGTTTTGGATCAGAGAACCAAGTCGCGTGATTCATACTGGCCGATGCAATCGCAGAATACGATTCATCGATATACGTCATGTGAGAGGTCGGGAAACGTTTTTGATACATCAGCCCCAGCACGCCGTTGCCGCAGGCAAGGTCAACGGCTTGCGTAGCTTCAGACAACTGGTTGTACTGGGACATTAAAAATCGAGCACCGTGATCAAGGCTGTCACGCGAAAAAACGTTCGCATGATTTGACATCGGAAGAGGAATGTCTGCATCTGTATAGATCGTTGGATACGGCGAACTCTTAACCGACAACGTGCTATCAAACACAGGAAAAAGAAGCCTTGCCTTTTTCTTGGCTAACGATGTAGTCAACGGACCGATCATTTTCTCCAGGCACGCAAACGCAGATTTCTGTAGGTGCTTTATCATGCCCGCTGCGACGATTCGCGTATTAGTGTGCAACAAAGGACGGATTCTCGACAGCTGATCTTCGAGCAACGCGGTGGTCTTAGGGATCTTGATTAGCAACAGATCGAACTGTCCGTTCGGAGTATCGGTTGAGGCAAGTTCCTGAAAAGGATACTCACACTTGTTGTCGATAACATTCGCAGCTGCGCTTTGATGTGCGATATAGGAGTCTGACCAACTCACAGGTTTAAGCGAATTGAGTGCGGTTGCCAGGGCACCATGGGAGTCATTAATGATCAGCGTTCGCCCAGGCTCAACCCTGTAGCCATCAGATTCTTGCAAATGATTAAGTAAATATTCATCGGCAGCATCCCAAGCTTGAAGTCGGTCGTTGTCAACTCTTGGCCACCTTTTGAGAGCTAGCGATTCGATATTTTTGATTAAATTGGACAATCTGAGCCCTCTGGCCGTGACAAATCGCCCCACGTTATCATGTGTGCACAGCGCCAATCGGCATTTTCGGCAAACATGAGGCACCACACCGTAAGGAATTTGACAGATTAACTCTCACAAGTGACCCAAATTACCACCCACATGATCAGTCGCGGTTATAATAGTGAGGTCTTGGAACTAGTTTCGTGAATTCGTTAGTGCCTCTTTGTTCCAATCAGAGGCTCTATTCGCAGAAAATTGTGAACAGGAACATACACTTGCTGAGAAACCGCACCATAGCGGCTAATTATGCATATCCATATGAAGTACCCTTTTTGGAGATAAATTAATGAAAAAAATGCTGTTAAGCACTGCCGTTGCTGTAGGGCTGGGCACCACTGCTGTTTCAGCTTCTGCTGAAGAAATTAAACTGGGTGTATTCCTGGGCCTGACAGGTCCAATCGAATCACTCGTTGCCAACATGGCTCCTGCTGCCGAAGCGGCTATTGCTGAAGTAAGCGCTTCTGGCCTTCTACTCGACGGCACTACCGTAGCTGCTGTCCGTGCTGATACAACGTGTATCGATGCTGCTGCTGCTACCGCTGCTATCGAGCGTCTGATCACCTCTGACAAAGTCGCAGGCGTAGTCGGCGGCGATTGCTCTGGTGTAACGACTGCTGCACTGACAAATGTTGCTTTGCCAAATGGCATGGTCATGATTTCACCTTCAGCCACGTCTCCTGCGCTTTCTACTGTTGAAGACAACGGCTTATTCTTCCGTACTGCTCCTTCTGATGCACGCCAAGGCGTTGTCATGACTAACATCATCATGGATCGTGATATCAAAGAAGTAGCGGTCACTTACACAAACAACGACTACGGCAAAGGCCTGGCCGATGCTTTCCAAACTGCATTCGAAGCCGCTGGCGGAACAGTCACTATCTCTGCCTCTCACGAAGATGGTAAAGCCGACTACGCTGCTGAAGTTGGCGCTCTAGCGGCAGCTGGTGGTGAAGTACTCGTAGTAGCTGGTTACCTTGACCAAGGCGGAAAAGGCATCATCCAGGGTTCACTCGACACAGGCGCATTCGACACATTCGTACTGCCTGACGGAATGGTTGGTGATTCGCTTCCAGCGGCTATCGGTTCTGACCTCGACGGTTCTTTCGGTCAGGCTCCAGGTACAGACAGCCCAGGAGCTGGCAAGTTAGTAGAAATGGCTGAAGGCTATGACGCTTCTTCTCCATTCGCTGCTGAAAGCTACGATGCTGCTGCTCTGATTATGCTGGCTATGCAAGCTGCTGGTTCTTCTGATCCTGAATTGTACAAAGGAAAAGTTATGGACGTAGCTAACGCACCTGGCGAGCAAATCCTTCCTGGCGAACTTGCCAAGGGTCTGGAAATCCTAGCGGCTGGTGGAGAGATTGACTACGTTGGTGCTTCTAACGTTGAGTTGATCGGTGCTGGTGAGAGTGCTGGTAACTACCGCGAAATCGAAATCAAAGACTCTGCTCTGTCAACTGTTGGCTACCGTTAATCAATAGCTTCAGTTAGTTACGAGAAGTCTTTAGTTCTACCCGAGGCGGCCAACTTGTTGGCCGCCTTTTTCGTTCTCATTTTTATTAAGCGGATTCAAGTCTATCCATGAACCCCACAATACGCCCATGATCAAGGTAGACAACCTGACCAAAAAGTTCGGTGGATTTACCGCCGTCAACAATGCCTCGCTAGAGATAGCCACGGGGTCAATCACCGGCTTAATTGGACCGAACGGTGCTGGTAAAACAACACTGTTTAACGTTATAGCGGGTGTTCATGCACCTACAGGTGGCAAAGTTTATTTGGACGGGGAGGACATCACCGGACTGCCACCTCACGAACTTTTTCACAAAGGCATGCTGCGTACATTCCAGATTGCTCATGAGTTTTCATCGCTGACTGTGCGCGAAAATCTCATGATGGTGCCCGGAGAGCAACCTGGCGAGTCGCTTTGGGATGTTTGGTTTAAAGGCAAACGTGTTCGAGAAATTGAAGAAAACGTTCGCGTTAAAGCCAATGAGGTTATTGAGTTTCTTGAAATCTCTCATGTAGCCGACGAACTGGCCGGCAACTTATCCGGCGGCCAGAAAAAACTCTTAGAACTTGGACGCACCATGATGGTCGATGCCAAGGTCGTGTTTTTAGATGAGGTAGGCGCAGGCGTTAACCGCACACTACTCAACACCATCGGTGATGCCATCCTACGGTTGAACAAAGAACGCGGGTATACGTTCTGCGTCATTGAGCACGATATGGATTTTATCGATAAACTCTGTGACCCGGTCATCGTCATGGCTGAGGGCGCAGTCTTAGCAGAAGGCACATTGAGCGAAATCAAAGCTAATGAACAGGTTATTGAAGCCTACCTGGGAACAGGCCTGAAAAATAAGGCGGCCTCCTCATGAGTTACTTATCAGCAAGTAGCATGACCGGCGGTTACGGCAGCGTCGATATCCTTCACGACTGCAACATCAGTGTTGAACGTGGCGAAATAGCCGTCATCGTGGGGCCGAACGGAGCCGGTAAATCAACCGCTATGAAAGCGGTGTTTGGTATGTTGAACATCCACACCGGCAGTGTTGTGTTGGATGGCGAAGACATTACATCGCTCTCGCCACAGGACAGAGTGGCAAAGGGTATGGCCTTTGTTCCACAGAACAACAACGTATTCCCTTCTATGTCGGTTGAACAAAACCTAGAGATGGGTGCCTTCCTTCGCCGTGATGACATCAACTCCACGATGGAAGAAGTCTTTTCGCTCTTTCCTATTTTGAAAGAGAAGCGAAAGCAGAACGCCGGAGAACTCTCAGGCGGACAACGCCAACAAGTGGCCGTTGGTCGCGCGCTCATGACAAAACCTAAGCTACTCATGCTGGACGAACCTACAGCGGGTGTTTCACCCATTGTTATGGATGAATTGTTTGATCTAATCATTGATATCGCCCGAACAGGCTTGTCCATCCTAATGGTTGAACAAAATGCCAGACAAGCTTTGAATATTGCGGACAAAGGCTATGTGCTAGTGCAAGGTCGCAATCGATTTACCGACACAGGACAAGCGCTGATGAATGACCCTGAAGTTCGAAAGAGTTTCCTGGGAGGCTGATCATGGAAATACTTAATGCATTAGCCCTTATGTCTAACTACGTATTTGTACCGGCCATTGCTTATGGCAGCCAGCTTGCCTTGGGCGCACTCGGTGTCACCCTGGTATTCGGTATTTTGCGCTTCTCAAATTTTGCTCATGGTGACACCATGGCATTTGGAACCATGGTAACTATCCTATTTACTTGGTGGTTTCAGTCCATGGGAATCAATTTAGGCCCCCTGCCGACGGCACTCTTAGCTTTACCGTTCGGTATTGCATTTTGTGCCGTGTTTGTCCTAGCAAGCGATCGCCTTGTGTATCGGTTTTACCGGGCAAAACGCGCCGATCCGGTTATCTACCTTATTGCCTCGGTTGGCGTTATGTTCGTCACCAATGGAATCGTTCGATTTATCATCGGCCCTGACGATCAGAATTTCGCGGATGGCGAACGCTTTATCATTAAAGCGCGCGAATTTAAAAAGATGACGGGGCTGTCCGAAGGTATATCGATCAAGGTTAGCCAGGGCATCACCGTAGTTACCATGATCATCGTGGTAACCGCCCTGTTCTGGTTTCTCAATAAAACGCGTTCGGGTAAATCGATGCGCGCCTACTCAGATAACGAAGATTTAGCACTGCTGTCAGGTATTAACCCTGACCGTGTTGTCGCTATCACGTGGATCATTGCTGCGGCTCTAGCAACCATCGCCGGAACACTCTACGGTTTAGATAAATCCTATAAACCATTTACCTATTTCCAGCTGCTGCTACCCATATTCGCCTCTGCCATTGTGGGCGGCTTAGGTAATCCATTGGGAGCGATTGCCGGTGGGTTTGTCATCGCTTTCTCGGAAATTATGGTGACTTACGCTTACAAGAAATTCGCAGCCTACATGGTACCTGGCGACTGGAAGCCGGATGGGCTTATGCAACTACTCTCTACAGACTATAAATTCGCAGTGAGTTTTATCATCCTCCTACTGGTGCTACTGGTGAGGCCGAACGGGATATTTAAGGGGACAGGAACATGAGCGCTTTTCGCAATGTTGGCTATTTCCTCATCATGGCCGCGCTTATCATTTTGGTGGGACAGCTGCAAAGTTGGAACCTGGCGCTATCGATACTCAATCTGTGTTTAATCTCGGCCATCATGTCATTAGGCGTGAATATGCAATGGGGATACGCCGGGCTATTTAACGTTGGTGTCATGGGCTTTGCCGCAATGGGCGGTTTGGCTGCCATGCTCATTTCGGTTCCCCCGGTAAGAGAGGCCTGGTCTGCCGGTGGTATTGGCGTGTTGATGGGTTTAGTCGCGCTTATTTTGACCATCGTGGCAGCGGTAGCGACCTACCGAAAACTACAAGCAAAACGCTTTGGCATGATCGCCGTGGTATTGGTTTGCGTTGTCGGCTACTTCATCATGCGTAGTCTGTTCGACCCCGCAACAGCACTGATCGAGAAAGTAAATCCGGCATCTACCGGGTATCTCGGTGGACTAGGACTGCCTATTATTATTGCTTGGCCAATCGGTGGAATCTTCGCAGGCGCTGCAGCCTGGGTGGTTGGCAAAATAACCTTGGGTTTGCGAGCAGACTACCTCGCTATTGCCACGCTCGGAATTTCCGAGATCATCGTTGCCATGTTAAAAAACGAAGACTGGATGACACGCGGCGTTAAAAATGTGGTCGGGCTTCCTCGTCCGGTACCGTACGAAATTGACTTACAAAACTCTCAATGGTTTATCGACTTGGCAACACGCCTTGAAATGGACCCGGTGACGTTCTCTAGTATCTTCGTCAAACTTTGTTATGCGGCACTGTTTGCCGTTGTACTTTTACTGGTTCTGTATCTGTCCGAAAAGGCACTGCGCTCCCCTTGGGGCCGAATGATGCGCGCTATCAGAGACAACGAAGTATCAGCGAATGCCATGGGCAAAGACATTAAAGCCCGGCACCTTCAAGTGTTCGTACTCGGTTCTGTGGTTGTCGGCATTGCAGGCGCCATGCTAACCACTCTGGACGGCCAGCTCACGCCAGCCAGTTACCAGCCGCTTCGTTTTACCTTCTTGATCTGGGTCATGGTCATTGTTGGAGGCTCCGGAAACAACTGGGGTGCCGTACTTGGTGGTTTTGTTATCTGGTTCTTTTGGATTGAAGCGGAACCGTTAGGCACATGGTTAATGGAAGTGCTCACCTCACAAATGGATGCGGGAAGTGAGTTAAAGGCGCATTTGTTGAACTCAGCACAGCACATGAGACTGGCAACCATGGGCTTAATACTGCTTGTGACGCTGAGATTTAGTCCCAGAGGACTACTACCCGAGAAAACCGGGCGCGCAGTCTAGAAATATATAAACGGTGTGGACAAGGATGTCCTACCCGAAAAACTGAGACTAGCTCGCCGCGTTAATAGGCTTATAACACTGTAGATACTAGTCTTGATGAATGCTGGAAATTACTTAACGCATCTGCTCACCCGATACGATGTAGATTGTGTATTTGGCATACCCGGCGTTCATACGCTAGAGCTGTATAGAGCTCTTAATGATGCACAAATAAAACACATTACACCACGCCACGAACAAGGTGCTGGCTTCATGGCAGACGGATATGCCCGAGTCACGGGTAAGCCTGGTGTCTGTTTTATTATCAGCGGCCCCGGCATGACCAACATCGCAACCGCGATGGGCCAAGCGTATTCCGACTCCATTCCTATGCTGGTTATTTCAACGGTTAACTCACACGGTCGAATGGGCTCTGGTGAAGGCTGGTTGCATGAACTGCCTAACCAACAAGCGCTTGTCAGTGGCGTTTGCGAGTTTAGCCATACAATCCACTGCGCCTCAGAAATTCCTCAGGTCCTTGCCAGAGCATTCGCTGTTTTCGATGGTTGTCGTCCAAGGCCCGTCCATATCGAAATTCCTATTAACGTACTGATGCAAGATGCACCAGCAGCCTGTGTTCCTAACAGCGTGCTTCGACTTCAACGAGGTGTGGGAAATTTAGCTTCGTTGAAGCAAGCTGCAAACGCGTTAATTGCCGCTAACAAACCAGTGATACTCGTTGGTGGTGGCGCTGCTCGAACTCATACGCCGATACAAGCATTAGCAGAGGCAGCAGACGCGCCTGTTGTCATGACAGTGAATGCTCGCGGCTTACTGGCCTCCTCTCACCCGCTAGCCGTGCCCGCGTCTGCCAGCTTGCCCGAAATTCGAGAGCTTATTGCAGAGTCAGATGTTGTTCTGGCAATAGGTACAGAGATGGGGCCAACAGACTATGATTTTAATGAAGACGGAGAGTTCGTCATTAATGGTACGTTTATCCGTATAGAGATTGATGCACAACAAATGATGCGATCTTGTATCCCAGACATAGGTATTGTCGGAGATGCCAAAGAGAGTGTCTTAGCGCTACTGCCATTGCTTGAGCAGCGAGATAGCCTCAATGCCGGTGCTAAACGAGCGTCTCATAGCCTTCAAAACTTGACAGCTGCAACTGCCGATAAAGACAATTTGTATGTGGACTTTTTATCTATCGTTAATCAGCAACTGGACAACCCCGTCATCGTTGGTGATTCTACCCAAATTATTTATGCCAGCAATAGTCACTACGGTTCCACAGCAGTAAACGTTTATTTTAATTCTGCTATGGGGTTTGGCACACTGGGTTATGCACTACCTGCAGCCATTGGTGCGGCACTTGGCAACAAGGACAAAACCGTGGTTGCCATATCCGGTGATGGTGGCCTTCAGTTTTGTCTTAGCGAACTAACAACTGCAGTTGATGCAAACATACGCTTGGTTCTTATCGTTCATGAGAACGGCGGTTACAAAGAAATAAAAAAATATATGACGGCTAGCGATATTGAGCCTGTCGGTGTTGATTTGCTAGAACCTGATATCACCGCCATAGCAAAAGCGTGCGGGTGGGCAACTTACTCCGTTGCCAACTTTGCCAATGTTGCAACAACATTAGATAAAACCAAAGCTGATACTCAGCCTTCTCTTGTGTTGATAAAAGATAGCGTGTTTGATACTGGCGAATAAGAGGAATCAATTCGACAGCTTGAGCATTCTAAATATACCGACGCGACTGATAGCGCAGAATAGCAGCGATTACAGAATGAGCTACTGAGAGTTAATCAACAACGCGATAAATACGTTCAGCAGGTTCACGATCTGGAATCTCGACTGCGAAATCGACCACAGAGTGCAGCTACGCCAAAATCAACCACAGTGGCTCCTCACAACCCTTCTACCAAACCCAAAAGGCAACTACTCTTCACTGCTCCGACTGAGAAAGATGACTTAAAGAAGGTCAAATGCATTGGTCCCGTCATGGAGAATACTCTGAATGAGCTAGGTGTTGCTTCGTTTAAGCAGCTAGGCCGATTAACCGAAGATGACAAACAGCGGATCTCCGATGCACTACAGGGATTCCCACGCGGTATCGAACGAGATAATTGGGTGCCTCAAGCACGAAAGTTGTACCAGAAAAAGTATGGACTGAAGCTTGAGCCTGGTGGCTCAAATCCGTAGTTGTTCAATCAGCACTGAAAAATAAGCTTGACCTGAACTGCGCATCAGGTATTAGATTAGGGTGAGTGATTTTCAGCGATCTAGACGTTCATTGGAACAATAGGTTGTCTGGTTTAAAAATAACGGGAAATACTTTTATGGCAGTAAGAAAAATCAATGCAGATGATGGCGCTGAGGTGTTAGGTGCATACGTACAAGCTTTGGAAGTCACTCAAACCACACGGCGTTTGTATATTAGTGGACAAGCTCCAACTACAGTAAACGGTATAGTTCCAGAAACATTCAAAGAACAGGCCGAAACAGTGTGGCGTAATATCTTAGCGCAGCTTAACGCTGCAGATATGAGCGCAGAACATCTAGTAAAAGCTACTACCTTTCTATCCGATCGAAAATACCGCGACGAAAATCGGGAAGTACGTCAAGCTATGTTAGACGGTCACACGTTTGCGCTGACGGTTGTGCAAGCGGGAATGTTCGAAGAAGGATGGTTATTAGAGATAGACGCAATTGCAGAGGCGTAAACAAACACTCCAATATGCGGAACGCATCATCTGTGTGGACTGCCTACACGCACGCGTACAGAGTGACTTGAGAGGTATTGGCGTAGGGCTTAGCAAGCGATTTTCAAAACACGTAATTACCGCCCACTAAACTCAATCCGAAATGATAAGGAGCCTGTGAATAGAGCAGGACTATTCCACTGCCCATGGCGAATGCTATAGAGACGGTAGTAAGCAATAATTATTGTTTACTGCCGTGATCCAAAATAGAGCGCCTGATGGGTATTTTGCAGCAGCGGTAAATTTTTCGAACTATTAGACTTTGACTAGCTGATCTTGAGAAAAACAATGCTCTATTTCAGCGTATTCAAGCCCAAAAGAGCTTGGCGGATTTCTGTGGTAGCAACCACATTAGGCTCGTGACCGATACCCTCTAGTGTAATCAGGCTAGCGTCAGAAACAGCGGCTGTGAGTACAAGCGCGTTGGTCGCATAAGGCACGATACGATCGGACGTGCCATGAACTACAATCACGGGGATGGCGATATCGGGATACTGCGGAACCTGCTCGGCTAATTCTGAATTCAGATTCGCGAGCTGGCGCATGTTCTCTACGGCCGTTTCCGGGCGCATCTTCAGCCACGAACCGGCGTCCGAAATAAAATCCACTGGCATGGCTTGAGGCGCAAATACTTCCGATTCGCTGCGCTCAAGGCTTTCATTGCTCGACCAAGCTAATTGCATTCTTGCGATAAATTTACCCGGGAAAGTGCTGCCGAGCAGTTTGACAACATTAACAGGTAAATCGCTAATTGGATAAGACGCACCAGACAAAACCATAAGGCCCGAGATATTGTCAGGCTCAAAAACCGCCCACGCAAGAGATACGGCGCCACCAAAGGAATGCCCTACAACAATGGGGTTTCTCGCCCCTAAAGCCAGCGACGCGTTTGATAGTAGTTCCGCCTGCCCTCTGAGAGTGATTCCTTCGACACTATCCGAGTATCCCAGACCAGGACGATCGAATGCTATCACGCGATAGTCCTGCGCCAAAATATCAACTAAGCCCGTGTCCCATTCCTTTAAGTTGCTAGACAGGCCGTGTATTAAGATCAACGGCTGCCCTTGACCCCGCTCCAAGTAATGAACGTTGACTCCGTTTACTTCGACAAACTCACCAGTAGGTTGGAACGCTTGAGCGATCCAATTCATCTGATGCTGTGCACGCCAAAGGCTGAACAATACGGCAATAGCCACCGTTATGATCACTAAACCAAACAATCTGCCCATCCGGTTTCATTTCCTCTTCATCAGATTTTCTTTTTTGATTCATACTACACGTCAGTCACATCATTTTGCGTTCATTGGGTGCCCACCGCTGAAGGGGACACTTTGTTACTATCGGACGAACCACCCAAGCAATTGTTAATCGTTGGAAGTCATTTGAGCCGTTTAGCCATAATCTACTTCTCTCAAACTGGGACAACTCATCAAATAGCCACGGCAGTGGCAGAAGGTGCGAATCAATTTAAACCGGGTTCATGTCAATTGCACCGAATCACTGGCAGTGAAATCGTAAACGGTAGATTCATTAACGAAGCGTGTTTAGCAATGATTGATGAGGCTGATGCAATCTGTTTTGGCAGCCCGACCTACATGGGAGGTCCCGCGGCTCAATTTAAAGCGTTTGCCGATGCTTCGAGTGAACGATGGGAGACTCAGCGGTGGTCCGGCAAGGCTGCGTCAGGCTTCACTGTTGGTATAAACCCCGGAGGCGACCAACTCGCTACCCTTCAATATTTTAGCGTGTTAGCCGCACAACAAGGAATGGTTTGGGTAGGACTAGACAAACCACAAGACCAACAATTAGATAACTGGAATACACAAGGAACCCAGCTGGGGTTTTCCGCTTACGTAACGGGCGATACCATTAGCGAATCAGATGTTGCAACAGCGCAATATCTTGGAGAGCGTATTGTTAAAGTTGGAGGCTCACTCAGCACTATACGAAATACCTGATAGCCTGGAGAAAGCTCTGAAATAGAACCCAGAGTCGAATATGCTCCGATCAAAGAGTCATCCGTTGATGACTTGCACATCTCTAGGGAGCGTGGAAAGTATTTCCGGCCCACCTTCCCTCAGGATGACTATCTCTTCAAGTCGTATGCCGAATCGGCGCGGCAAATAAATCCCTGGCTCTATCGAAAACACCATACCGGTGTCTAAAACCGTTTGAGAGCTTGCCGTTAGATACGGTGGTTCATGCGGCTCTGTACCCATTCCATGTCCGGTTCGGTGCATGAAGAATTCACCATAGCCGGCATCTGTAATGACTTGTCTTGCCGCGTCATCAACCGTATGCGCGCGGACTCCAGGCTTTGCTGCCAGAAGTGCTGCCACAACAGCTGCCTCGACAATAGCGTGAATTTCATCATAACCTTCAGGCTTCTCACCCATAATGGCCATTCTGGTGATGTCGCTCGAATATCCACCTATTGCTCCGCCAATATCCATAACGACTGCATCACCGACTTGTAACAGCGTTTCTCCAGTGTGGTGATGCGGATAGGCACCATTGCCACCGGCCCCGATAATCGTAAAAACGGGTTTGACGTTGTTCTCTTTAAAGTGTTGACGCACCACGTCAGCCACCTGCGTTTCACTCATACCCACCTTCATTTTGGACCATGCTTTCTGCATGGCAGCATCAGCAATATCTGAGTTTTGTTTAATGATCTGAAACTCTGAGTCGTCTTTTCTCATGCGCAAAGCACCAATGGTAGACTCTGCAAATCGTCGCGATGCAGTCGGCAGCATGTCTTGTACAAGAGCGGCGAAATCTGCTCGCATGGTTTCATCCAGGGCGATTGATTGTGCATCAGTGGCACCTGCTGCTTGTAACAATTCGGTAAAAGCAGCCTGCGGCCCTTGGTCGTCTGACCAAGTATGTAATGGCAAGTCAGTTTGATTCTTTACGCTGTCTGCTTCTAGCGCTGGCATTAAAAAGCCAATGTAAGAGGCAGAAACACACAGCAACAGGTGACGTTCATCGGCATGAGGGCGAACACCTAATAACCATGCTAAATGTGCACCAGGACCAATCGCAACAAGATCAATATTTTGATCTGCCATGGCCTTACGCAGCTTGCTTATTCTGATTGAGTAGTTGGTATTGGGTTGCATGTGTCCACTATATGTTCGCCCGAACAATTATCGGGTTTGGCTTTAGCATTGAATGCTCAATTGATTCTACGATGAAAATAATTCTGTCGCAAATTACACTGCAATGATGTATCCACAGGCCGTGTCAATCGACCCAATCAAGTCTGGGCGACTGATATTACATTTGTGCCAATGGCCAAAGGGTTTGTTTATCTGGTTGCGATTATGGATTGGTAATCGAGAAAGGTTTTGTCTTGGCGCGTATCGACTGCCATGGACACTAGCTTCTGCATTGAAGCACTCGAAGAAGCAATCGAACGTTATGGATGTCCGGAGATATTCAATACCGACCAAGGCCGTCAGTTCACCAGTGACGAATTTACGCAAGTAATCAAAAACAATGACATCAGGATCACCCCCTCTGTCAGAATAGTTGCGGTCTCTCCAGATCTTGCGGCCATACACTTCACTGATGATGCCGTTTTGATCGATCACCGGCACCACCAAGGAGCCGTTAAAGTGTTCGTGCCCGGAGTCTCGCAAGAGGGTATTGACAACTTAACTATTTCGTCGCCGAGTATTTCTGAAATTGCCTATTATTAACCTACTGCAGCTTTCCAGAACGCAAACGCGCGCAGTCGCAGTATTCGATAGTGGTTTGCAGAAATTAGATGACGACCTAGATTGAATAAATTATAAACGCCCGCGTGTGCACTTAAGAAACGTTGCGCCTGTTTGGCCGATTTAAAACCACGCATACCTCGTTCCCGAACTCTGGTTGGTTGGTGTGAAAGCTCCGCGCGATTGTTTGCGTACTTGGAGGTATTGTGAATGACTCCAGGCATTAACTCTCGGTGCGCAACCCCATAGCTCCTTAATTTATCGGTGACTATTCTTCTCGGCCCGCCAGGAAATGCTTTCAATAAACGTTTAAAGAAGCGCTTAGCTGCTGCGCCGTTTCGACGTTTCTGAAGAAACACATCAATAACTTCGCCATCCTGATCAACAGCTCGCCACAAGTATTGCTGCACTCCCTGAATATTGACGAATACTTCGTCGAGATAGAATGTATCCCCGAAACCCTGATGCCTACGTTTTAATCGTCGTGTGTAAATAGGCCCAAACTTGTTGCACCACTTACGAATAGACTCGTAGCTTACGATTATTCCTCGTTCGGCTAATAGATCTTGAATGTCTCGTTGACTCAAATTAAAGCGATGATAGAGCCAAACGGCATACTGAATGATCTCCGGGGGAAATCGGTGCCTTTTGTACAGAGTTGTTGATTTACCCATTCGTCGATTATGTCTTATCGCCACTTAAGTTGTCGGTACCCACCATTCACATGCTCTTGGTACTTTTTAACAACATAGCCAAGAGGGTCTCACCGCACATTACGTCTTACCAGTGTCCCAATGGATTATTAGATTGAAAGCTTCATCAATTTTCCGGCCGAATCAAGTTAACTTGAATCAATCACTTAAGAAAATAAAGCAAAGCATAACCACAATCCTAATGCTGCCCCAACTGACACCGACAATCAGTCCCAGC
>JBGCGD010000048.1:0-29928 GCA_045110515.1 Granulosicoccus sp.
GCATGCCGTGTTCGGTTCGTAAAACACCTACCTCATCCCACATGACATCTTGAAGTTGGCGTCGTAGCGGTAAAACGAGCTGAGGTGTGCGCCCCAAAGGGTGTATGGCGCGTTCGAATTCTGCGGCCAGCACATTCTCATCAGGTTCTCTTAACGAGCCCATAGCGCGAATGTCATGAGCCATGGTGTCGCCTGCAATGCCACCATACACAGTGGAATTCGCTACGCCGTTACCTCCCAATCGATTAGAGCCATGAGCTCCGCCGGCGTCCTCTCCAGCAACATACAATCCTTCTAGTTCTGTACGGGTATTGACGTCAACGACAACACCGCCCATAAAGTAGTGAGCCGTTGGGACAACTTCTACCATGCCTCCAGCAAGATCAAAACCGCTGTCTTCACAGCGTTTCACCATGCCTTTGAATTTCTTCCTGACATTGTCCGGGCCAAGATGCGCCATCGATATGAACACACCTTCATGCTCTGGATTATTACTTTTGCGCATTTCAGAATAAATGCCGCGGCTGACGACATCGCGCGTTGCGCGCTCACCTTTGTCATCGTAGTCAAACATAAAGCGTTGGCCCGAATGGTTGATGAGTTGTCCACCTGCACCTCGTAATCCTTCTTCGAGTACGGTGCCTGTCATGCGGGTGTGTTCACCTGCTAATAGTCCAGTGGGATGAAATTGCACCATTTCCATATCACGTAATGCAAGTCCTGCACGGAGAGCCATGGCTAACCCATCCATGGTTTTGTCACCGCTGGGTGTGTGGTATTTATACATAGAAGGGCCACCACCAGTTGCCATTAACACAGCTTTCGCACGTACAAGACGAAATTTCCCGGTGCGCATGTCTATCATTAGTACACCGGCAAGCGCACTACGGTCGGCGGTTGGGATTAAACCAACTGCTCTGTGTTCCTGCATTTTTTCTACACCACTTGCAAGCACTTTTTCCATCAAGCGATTGATGATTTCGATGCCTGTTAAATCACCTTTGTGTACGGTTCTGTCGGCAGTCTGACCAGCAAAGGCTTTTTGGTGCAAAGTGCCGTCACTGTTTCTATCGAAAAAACAGCCAATTTCGTTTTCAAGCTCTGTTATTCGCACCACCGCTTGTTCGCATAAGCGCCAGGCCATATCTTGATTGGGCAGCCATTTTCCACCGTTAATGGTGTCCATGAAATGTCGTTCAACGGTGTCGCCGCCACCTAAGGCAACGTTGTAGCCACCTTGAACCATTCTTGTACAGCCACACTTACCAATTAAGCCCTTTACCGCCAGCGTGATCTTTGTTCCTTTAGGAGCGCTTTGTTGAGCGTGTAAAGCCGCAAATAGTCCGGCACCACCTGTGCCTAGAATTAGAATGTCGGTATCGTGGCGTTCGATGTCAGATAGTTTCATGTCAGATTGCTCGCATGAAAAACAAGCAGGCTATGAGAAAAGAGACCGCGGTAGCACAAGCTGCATAGGTTTTTTGTTTGGATGTCCACGGTAGCCATTCCATAGCCATCAACCGCAGTCCGCCAAAAAGATGTACGGCGAGTAAAAATACAAGACCGAATTCAGCAAACTTGACGACGCTGTTTTGCGTAAGCTGCAGGAAGTTGTCCAGTTGATTTGGATCCGTCAACGCCAAAGACAGTACCCAGAAATGTATCGGTAAAAACACAGCGAGTGCTATGCCGGAAATCCGGTGCAACAGGTAGGCAAACCATAATGGGTGTGTACGTGTGAGAGTTTTCATGCGTAAGTCACCGCCCACACAGCGCGAGACCCAAGCCACAGCAATACGGTACCAACGAGCCACATGAATATTTCCAATGAGACCCCCTTCAAGCCTCCCCATTCGTGAGCGATTGTTCTAAGCCCAATTGCACCATGAATCGACACTGCGACGACAAAGGTTCCATAGAAGAGAAACCACAAGACGGAGCCTTGAGTTCTTCCCAGTATTTCCGCGCTGTCCAAACCGCCCTGAATGGCGTAGATCATGACCGCAAGGTGACCCAACACCAACGGTGCCATTAGCAGTGCTGTTATGCGTTGTGCCATATATAGTCGTAAGCTAAGCATTACTTACTCCTTGAGAACAAACGTTTGACTGTCTCGCGTTTAAGTCCTGCAATAGCTGACATTGGATCGAGTTCATTGGGGCAGTGCACGGTGCAGGAACCCATGGAATGACAGTTGTGGCATCCGCCGGAGCCTGAGACAGCATCTAATATCGTTTCACGCGAATCATCCTTTGCATCATTCAGGAGAGTCCATGCTCTTTGCAGTGCGGCCGGTCCCAGGTAATCGGGATTACCGGAAACCGTATCGCAAGCGGCGTAGCATATAGAGCAGTTAATACACTCGATGCCAGCGTCGGCTGTGGCTCTGTTCTCGCTCGTGGCGTCGACCTTTGGTATCGGGTCGTGGCGGCTCAGTGTGCCGTGATGTACACCTTCGGCAGCCACCCATTTATCGAAGAAGGGGTCCATATCCACGACGAGGTCTTTAATGACGGGTAGGTTTCGTAGTGGAGCAATTTCTACTGTATCTCCTTTGAGGACCTTTGACATGTGGGTGCGACAGGTCCACCGCGGAACACCATTAACCATCATGGCGCAGCTACCGCACATACCGACTCTGCAGGCAAATCGATAACTCAGCGTAGGGTCGGCATTCTGCTGAATCCAGGAAACAACATCCAATACCGTTTGGCTCTTGTACGAGGGCACCTCGAACGTGCTGCGAGACATTGCTTGGCCATCTGCGTCCGGGGTACGCTCTATGGTTACCGTTATTGTGTTTGATGACACGTTGGAGGGCTTTTCTCTTCAAAGAATCCTAAGTGGGCAGTGTATTGAAAATCAAAGCTTTTGGAACTCTAAAGATTCTTTATATTAGTGTTAGATCTGGTTACAAATGTCCGTGTAAGTCTGTCTTACTAGGTTTGCTTTGTCACCTTTGTAAGACCTTAGCCAAAGATCTCTTAGCGCAATGCCTTGTCCGTAAAAAACGAAAGTCAGTTCATCGGCATACTTAAGCAAGGTGAGTCTGGTGTTCCCATACTGGATCTATGTCGCGAGCACGGCATGAGAGTAGCCTCGCTCTATGAGCGGCAGGCTAAATTCGGTGATGGATGCTTCCACAATGAAGCGCCTTAAAAAGCTACAGGCTGAGAATCAGCATTTGAAGAAACGGCTTCGTCGTTGCACATGGCTACAAATCCATTATCAACCACATGAAAGTGGGTGATCTTCATGTGTGGCTGAGCGATGTTGTATCGGGGGTACGGGCAGGCAAACTGACTTTCAAGCAAATGACTCTGCGGAGTCATCAGGTCTGGTAGGGCACGCGTAAGTCTCTGATGTGCTGCCATTGTGATATTCAAATGCTTTTAATCGATAGTCTCTAGGGGGGGCGAATCGGAGCTGGAGGTCTGTAGGTACCGAGGGGCAGGCATGGATATATTGATTCAAATCAACACGTTCGACTTTTCAAATTAGGAATCAAACACCATAATGTCGGTTCCTTGCACTGCGCGGCAGTTGCTAAAAATACCAATTAAAACAAATGTTTATGGCGGTGCGTGTTTCTGATGAGCGGAGCTCGCTCGCTACGTGATCAAAACCCGACTTATATTATTCGAGGTTTTGAGGGTATAACCGCAACTTGCGAATTAAGCACTCAATAGGGCGACGTCGATTGCCGCCATTTTGTGACCTTTAAACGTTTATATTCCATAATGTGGTGAACAAATGGAATATAATGATAAAAATGTATGTGGTTTTGTCGTAAACGTATTTGCCCGTTTTTTGGTAATCGGGCAAATTGGGGGCACCACTAACAACCATCGAGTACTTCGGTGGTTTCCCGGAGGAAATATGAAATTAGTTTACAAGACGGCTCTAGCGATGACATTGGGAGTTGCAACTGCAACGACTGCGTCAGCTGCGGACGAGTTAACTATTGCGATCGTTAACAACGGTCACATGATCAACATGCAGAAAGTTGCTGAAGCTTACACTGCAGAAACTGGTGTGAAGCTCAACTGGGTTTCTTTGGAAGAAGGTGTTCTTCGTGAGCAAGTAACTTCTGACACTGCGACAGGTGGCGGTCAGTACGACATCATCAACATCGGTATGCAGGAAGCACCTATCTGGGGCGCTGCGGGCTGGATTGAGCCACTAAGCTTCGGTGAAGACTACGATGTAGAGGACATTCTTCCAGCGATGCGTGCTGGTCTGTCTCACGAAGGAACACTCTACGCTGCTCCTTTTTACGGCGAGTCTTCTATGGTCATGTACCGTAAGGACTTAACAGATGCAGCTGGCGTCACTATTGCTGATAACGATTCTTGGGATAACGTGAAAGCTGCCGCTGCCGCGATCCATAATCCAGACGCTGGTGTTTACGGTGCATGTTTGCGTGGTAAGCCAGGTTGGGGTGACAATGGTGCGTTCATCACGACTGTTGCTAACTCTTTTGGCGCAGCTTGGTTCGATAAAGACATGCGTCCTCAGCTCGATTCCGCTGAGTGGAACAGCGCTGTTAACTTTTATGTCGACCTACTGAGCACTTACGGACCTCCAGGATCCGAAGGCAACTCTTTCAACGAAATTCTCGCGCTATACAACGAAGGCAAATGTGGTCTTTGGATTGATGCGACGATTGCAGCGTCATTCCTTGAAGTTGACGGTGTAGCTTATGCTCAGTCACCTAATGCGGGTAACCCGGTTGGTGCAAACTGGCTATGGGCTTGGGCTATGGCAGTTCCTGCTGGATCACCAAACGCAGAAGCGTCTATGGATTTTATTGAGTGGGCAACTTCGAAAGATTATGTACAAGCTGTAGGCAACCATCCTGACTTCGGTTGGGGTTCCGTGCCGACTGGCCAACGTGCATCTACCTATGCGATTCCTGAATTTCAAGCGGTAGCAGGGTTCGCGGCAGCTGAAATGGCAGCTATTGAGTCTGCTGCTCCTGAAGCCACCGATCTTAAGCCTTATGTTGGCGTACAGTTCGTTGCTATTCCAGAGTTCCCTGAAATCGGTAGTGCTTTCGGTCAGGAAATGGCTGCAGCTCTTTCTGGTGCAAAGTCGGTTGAAGATGCGCTAGCGGCAGCTCAAGAAGCAGCTACAGCTATCATGCAGGAAGCAGGTTACTTCTAAGTTTGTTCATGAAGTGATTTAGCAATTTGTTTTAGGAGATAGTGAAAGGCTCGGTAGGCCTCCTGCCGAGCCTTTTTTGTAAGTAGAAAAACTCATTCTTGTTGATGCGAACGTAGTTTGTTCACAAAGTTACGTTCCTCGCGTTTGATATTTCGCGAAGCATGCCAACGATTCATTGAAGCGGCGAAAACCTAAAGCTACAAACAACAGGATAAGTCTTGAGTTTGTAAGGGTCTAAGAGATATGGCTAATAGAACAATTCCTCGTCTACTGCAAACACCATCCGTAGTACTTTTATTATTATGGATGCTAGTCCCGCTCAGCATGACGCTTTATTTTTCGTTCATTCGCTACGTTCTGAACAGTCTACGTAGGCCTGAATGGACCACCCCCAGCTTTAGTAATTGGCGTGGGTTTGGTAATTACGAGTATGTCCTGAACGCCAAAGATTTTGGCCTTGCCATGACAAACAGTATTTTTATAGTTGCCTCCATTCTCGTATTTACGGTGCTGTTAGGCTTGGCCTTAGCCATGTTGGTAAACAGATCATTTCCCGGTCGTGGCATTGTCCGTGTTCTGCTTATCTCACCATTTTTCGTTATGCCTGCGGTTAATGCGGTGCTTTGGATCAACATGATTCTCGATCCTGTTCTAGGTCTCAATGGTTTAGCCGTACAGGGTATCAACGAAATTATTAATAATTTACGGGGCTTTCCTGTACTGGGCTCATTTTTCTCGTTGTGGCCAGAATTCGAACCCATATCCTTTCGTGCTACTCAGACGTCTGCCTATGCCGTCATCATGATGGTGACGTGGCAGTGGACGCCTTTCGCGGTACTGATTTTCATGACCTCTCTGCAGTCAGAAGACGAAAGTCAGAAAGAAGCTGCCATTCTTGATGGCGCAAATGCCTGGTCGCGTTTCCGCAACCTAACAGTACCCCACTTGGCACGTCCCATTGCTATCGTAGTAATGATTCAGTCAATTTTCCATCTGTCACTGTACGCTGAAATTGAAATTGTCAGCCGAGGAAATGGCAACAAAAACCTGCCGTACCTAATCGGCGAGTTTACGTCCAATAACATTGGCGCAGCCAGCGCTACCGGCATCTTTGCCGTAATACTTGCCAACATCGTCGCTATATTCTTGCTGCGCATGGTCGGCAAAAACTTAATGGACTAGGCGGAGGATAAGACTATGGCTACGATCGATCAAACATCTAAGCTTGGAAAAGTACTCTGGCCCGTTTTAGCTTGGGTCGTTGCGCTGGTGTTTTTCTTTCCCATTTTCTGGATGGTGTTTACCAGTTTTAAAACTGACGCCGATGCTGTAAAGCCCGAGTTTTTGTTTAAGTTTACACCGACGCTCGAAAACTACACCAACATGACCGAGAACTACGATTACTGGCGCTTTGCCATTAACTCGGTTATCACTTCAACCTTTGCGACATTGTTTGCGCTGTTTGTGGGTGTGCCAGCAGCTTATGCCATGGCTTTCAATCCTAGTCGCCACACCAAGGACATTCTTGTCTGGATGCTATCGACAAAGATGTTGCCTGCGGCAGCCGTGCTTTACCCGATGACATTCCTCACCAAGAATTTTTTACAAATTTTTGATACACATTTTTTAATCATTTTGGTGTTGTGTCTTATCAACTTACCCATCGTGATTTGGATGTTATTCACGTACTTTAAAGAGATTCCGAAAGAAATTATCGAAGCTGGCAAAATGGATGGCGTGAGTACTTGGGGTGAGATCAAGGACATTCTCATACCACTTGCCTGGGGCGGTGTGGCGTCTACAGCTCTCTTAACTTTTATTTTTTGCTGGAACGAAGCCTATTGGACTGTCCGCTTAACAACTACAGATGCGGCAACGTTGTCCAAGCTGATAGAAGGTAATAGAGCACCGGAAGGATTATTCTTTGGTCGCTTATCTGCTGTATCAACAGCAGCAGTGGGTCCAATAGTCGTATTAGGTTGGTTTTGCCAAAAGCAGTTGGTTCGCGGGTTGACTTTTGGGGCTGTGAAGTGAGCAGCAACTCGTCTTCAACATTCACTATGTTAGGAACAGCTTCATCGCTGTCGATAGTTTGTCTGGTTAGGTTTCCAGCGCAACGCGGCAACGACGATAGCGTCTTCCTAAGCGGTTAGTGATATGTCGATAATAGAGCCCGAAATTGAACAGGTAGATCGGAGTACCCGATCTATACGTTACCTTGAACATGGTTGGCCAACTGATCTTTGCCGTTGGCATGCTCATAAAGAGTACGAACTACATCTAGTCGTAGAGACGCGTGGCAAGGCTTTTGTGGGCGACTATATCGGTGATTTTAAGGCCGGCGATCTATTCATGACAGGACCCGATTTACCGCATAATTGGATTACAGACCAAGTTTGGACTAAACCTGTTGCTATTCGGGACATGCTTATTCAGTTCAGTCACGAAAGCGTCGAGAAGCTTGCTGAAGGATTCCCTGAGTTTTCCCAGGTGCTCAATCTACTTCAGCTTGCCCGGTCCGGCATTCATTTCGAGGGGTTCAATCCAACGTTTGCACGTGGGCATATGGAATCCATTCGCGATAACAATGGAGCTGAGAGAATTTTGGCGTTTGTGCGCTTTTTAGTGCGGCTCAATGAGCATGCAGAAAAGAAAGCCTTATCGAGTACACAGCGTATTCAAGTCAATGGTGGAAGCAAACACGCGCGTATTGCGCAGGTTGTTGACTATGTTACCGAGAATTTTGTTGAGCCAATCTCTGTAGCGGATGCTGCAGTGATGGCGAATATGACCGAGATAACGTTTAGCAGGAACTTCCAGGCGGTCACTGGCCATAACTTCGTTGTATTTTTAAATCGAATTCGTGTCGGGCATGCATGTGGGATGCTCTACGCGTCAGATAGTCAGATAACATCGATTGCACAAGAAGCTGGCTTTAAAAATCTGGCTAACTTTAATCGACATTTTTTAAAAGTGAAAGGAATGACGCCTTCAGAGTATCGTGAAACGGCACGTAAAGACCTAGCACCACCACGTGAGGCGACGGTATGAATACCGAACAACCGAGTTTTATCGCGGCCAGCAATTACGACAGATCATCGTGTCAGGTCGGCATAGTGCACTTAGGGTTTGGAGCGTTTCATCGCTCTCATCAGGCCGTCTATATAGACGACTACATGGATGTCTCTGCTGATTTGCGATGGGGCATCGCGGCAGTCAACCTGCGCGAAGCAGATGCTGCTAGTTTCAAAGCGGCCATGGAAGACTACGATAGGCATGATGGTTATTTCGTAAAGTCGTATTCCGCAAATGGCCAGAAAAAACTGCGCCGTGTGCGTAGCCACGTTAGTTTCTCCGACTGGAGTGTTTCGCCATCGGATAGTGAAGCATTACTGTCATTAGCATCGGTGCACTTGGTGACACTCACGGTAACTGAAAGTGGCTATTACACAGATCCGGACGGCAACTTAAATCTTAACGACCCAATCATTAAGGGCGAGATATCCGGAGAGCGCTCAGAAAGCGTATATGCATATCTTCGTGAAGCGCTTGCCAAGCGTGTAGCTGCAACGGGGGCGCCTTTAACGATTGCATGTTGTGACAACATTCGTCAAAACGGCAAAATGTTACAACGCAACTTGGCCTCCTACCTTAATGCTTGTGGACAACACGATCTTGCGGTTTGGGTTGAAAAGAACGTTGCCTTTCCTTGCTCGATGGTCGACCGTATAACCCCGCGAAGTCCTGCGGAGCTTAGCGTTGAGTTAACGGCGCTGTTAGGCAAGCCCGTAGCAGCCCCTGTTATGGCAGAGGATTTTACCCAATGGGTGCTGCAATCAACGGCAAGTTCTGACATGCCGGATCTTGCGCAGGTGGGTGTGACAGTAACCGCAGATGTAGATCCTTATGAAGAAACCAAAATAAGAGTCTTAAATGGTGGTCATACCGCATTGGCTTATTTGGCAGCGTTGGAAGGTGTAGAGACGTTCGACGCCGCTATGCGAGTGCCGCATTTACTAGAACATTTTGAGAACTTTGAAAATATAGAAGTACTTCCAGCGCTCACTCTTGAACTGCCTTTCTCTAAAGCAGAATACCTACAAGAGATTATTAAGCGCTTCGGAAATTCTGCAATTGGCGATACCGTTGCTCGAATATGTGCAGATGGCGTGGCTAAGTTCCCAATATTCATCCGCCCTACGTTAGAGGGGTGTTTGAAACAAGGTATAACGCCTATTTACTCAATTCGAAGTATCGCCAGTTGGTATGTCTTTGCAGGTCACGTTGATGCAAACAAGATAAATTTTGAATACAACGAGCCCGGTTGGGACTTGTTAAAATCGCTATTAGGAACAGATGAGTTCGTAACTAATAGACAGTTGTGGGGCGATTTGCCCGAAACCTTCCCTGAATTTGCTGTCACTTTGCGGCAAGAAATCAAAGAAATGGAGTCAAGATGGCCAGTCTGACGCTGCGTGGTGTACGCAAAAGCTATGATGATGTCCAGGTCATGCACGGTGTTGACCTTGATATTGAAGATGGTGAGTTTGTAGTTTTCGTCGGACCTTCGGGTTGCGGTAAGTCGACGCTGCTTCGGATGATCGCAGGGCTGGAAGAAATTTCGGGTGGAACTGTCGCCATCGGCGATAGAACCGTCAACGATGTTGATGCCTCCAAACGTGGTGTGGCGATGGTTTTCCAGACTTACGCTTTGTACCCGCACATGACCGTCTATAAAAACATGGCGTTTGGACTTAAACAAGCGAAGACTGATCCGGCTGAAATCGATAGGCGCGTTCAATCAGCAGCAAAAATTCTACAAATTACTGACTATCTTGATCGTAGCCCACGCAACCTCTCGGGTGGTCAGCGACAGCGAGTTGCTATTGGTCGCGCTATTGTCCGTGATCCTGAAGTCTTCTTGTTTGACGAGCCACTGTCGAACCTTGATGCAGCATTACGTGTGCAGACACGTTTAGAAATTGCTCGCCTGCATGAGCGTTTAGGTAGCACGATGATTTATGTAACGCATGATCAAGTTGAGGCCATGACGCTTGCTGACAAAATTGTTGTTCTACGAGCTGGAAAAATTGAGCAAGTAGGTTCGCCTATTGAGCTCTATGAGACTCCACAAAATGCTTTTGTTGCACAATTCATTGGCAGCCCGAAAATGAATTTCTTTTCGACCAAAGACCTTTCCGCTAATTGCAGCGCGATGTTAGGTCGTGAAATTACCGACACTATGGAAGTAGGGCTACGACCAGAGAATCTTACCGTCGCGCCACAAGGTGAAGGTGTCGTCGAAGGTACATTAGAACTGGTTGAGAATTTAGGTGAGTATGCGTTGGTACACCTAATGACTGAGACTAAGGTTGAGTTTATTGCGAAAACGGAAAAGCCACCAGCAGTACCTAAAGGCGCAACCATTTCCTTTAGCATCAAACCTGAGCTAGCACATTTCTTCGATTCCAATTCGGGAGAACGAATAAATTAGGGGTTAGGAAGCACGATCAACCGACGCCGCTTAGCCATCGAAGTGAGTGAACCAGCCTCAGGATGGTTAATCGCCTGAGGAAGCTAATAGATGTTTCAGTGCCAGCGCTAAAGTGAACCTAGCGAGATGGCCTTGCAATACTTGCAAATCTTGTTCTGAAGCCGCAATAGAGCTGGGAGGCTGCCGCACTGCTGAGATATATCGGTTTGGGTGTTTTGCTCAGCAATATAATGGCGATAGCACCCTTAGGCTTCCTATTCTCCAGATGGCCTGATTTTTAGCTCAACTAAATAATGTAAGCAAATACTACGCCACTCGAATCATAATTCATCTCGGTCCGATTGGCCGTATCCCCCCTGATACGGAGCCTCCAAGGCATCCGCAGATTATGTCAACAGCTGTGAGGGCTGGAAAACTACTGCTAGATCCTTAGCGTAATATTTTGGCAAAGATACTGCTTGTTCAGCCAATAATCTCTTGGTTAAGGATGGCGATGTTTTTTTTCAAAAAGTTCGCACGCGGTCAATCACCGAAAAATCACCACTGGAATACTGGCCAGCTTGCTGGGAAACCAGGGGTAGAAAAGGATTCGCCGTTGGCTCTTGAGCATTGGTCTAATCTGGCCAATGGCGACGAAAACGATCTGGAGTCTCGCCTAAGCCTTATTCAAATCAATGAGGCTCTTGGAAACAGCGCGGAAGTTGATCGACTTATTTCCGAGCTTAGTGAGAACCCGTTTTGTAGCGTAAGAGACGCTCAGCTAGCCGTCGCCAGATATCATTTTAAAAATAATGAAAATGAAAAGGCGTTGCAACAGTGGTTAGAAATTAACCAGAAATACACGGATGAACATGAATCCTGTAATACGCTTGCACATTTGTATTTACGGATGGGCTGTTTCGCTGAAGCACATGAATATACCAACGCGCTCTCTGAAATTCATGGCCTTGTCGCTGAAGCACATGAAATTCGTGGAAATATCTATCTCAAGCAAGAGCTGTGGGTTCAAGCCATCGAGAGTTTGACTGAGGCGCTAGCGGTAAAGCCAAGTGAAAATATTGAGTTAGGCCTCATCCTGGGGCTGCTCAAAAGTAATCAGTTAGATTTGGCGACACAAAAGTTAGAGGGTGGCCTTCAAAAAAATCCGGACTGCGTTAAGAGACTTTCCCTCAAGCAACTGGTGCTTCAGAGAAAACAAGATTGGGAAGGTTCTCTTCAGGTGTTGGATAGACTGATAGAGCTGCAGGGTGCGAATGCAAAACTACTCACTGATAAGTGTGATCTTTTATATAAGCTGAAGCAATTAGACGAGTCTGAAGCTCTCTGCGAACAGCTTTTGAAAGAATCGTCCGATAATAAAGTACTGACCTTGTACGCTCGTATCAGTCAAGTAAGATTTAATCGGATCCAGTTTGCCGCTAAGCCAGATAAGAGTATATCGTTTGATCGTCGCAGTAAGGAAGGAGCAGCGTCTTATGATATATACATCGAGACAGTTGCAAGATGGGATAAATTGTTGGCTGACAATCCACAAAACGAGCTAGCACTATTTCATCTGGCTGAAAACAGTCTAATGGCTGGAGAGTATGAATCAACAGAGCGCTACTTGGATAAGCTTAAGAATGTGCCTGACAGATCAATTGATGAACGATTGTATTCTTTAAATGCGAAATTGGCCTTACTTGTTGGCGACAGCAAAGCCGCTTTACGCTATTGGGAAAAAGCAGTTGCCAATGGCATGAGGAATGGTCAGGTCATGAATAAAATGGTCAACCTTTTTCTCTCAGTGGACAACGTAGAATCTGCTCGTGCCTGTCTAAATATATGTGGAGACAAGCTTGTAGAATCAGATTTAGGACAGCTTGGACTAGCTAAATGCTATATCCAAGAACTTAAGTGGTCTGAAGCGATAGAAATATTAGAGTGCCTAGACAGATTTACTGAGCGTCGGAAACTGGCTGCTGAACTTCTTTATCGCTGTTATATGAGTGATTTTCAATACGAGAATGCAAGCACATTGTGCGAAACATTGGATGAATCTGAGCACCCAGAAAAATATTATTTACTTGGCAAGGCGCAATATAAACAACTTCTTTTTGTTGATGCTGCAGACAGCTTTAATAACGCCATTACGACAATCAAACATGCTGACAGTAATGTTTGGTTGATCAGAGCGTTATATGCCATGAGTGAATACGATAGTGCAGTCGCGAAAGCGGAGCGAGTCGATTCTATGGACGATATAGATTCATTGACGCAAGGCCGTTGCTGGGAAGCGGCCGGTATGATTTCAACAGCTGAAAAACACTATAAACGGGCAGCAAAAGAAAATGGAGATACGGAAAGTTGGTTTGCTCTCGTCAAATTCAACTATGCGCTTCGCCATTGGGGACGGGCATATGCCGCAATAGTTGAAGCTGAGACTCGAAACGCAGCGAATACAGAAATGCAGGCAATCAAGCAAGAAATTACGAGTGCTTTGATTGCATCTGGTACCGCAATTCCTGAATCTAGCGATCAATTAGCGAACTTTGAGTTTAATTCTAGTGAGGCGATGGTCACTTCTATAGTTGACCGTATACTAGCGCGGGCGAAAGCAGTTAGCAGTAATGGAGCTGTATCGGTGAGCAGGAAGAATGCTCGCATCTCATTAATAATAAATTCCTTAGGTTCGGGTGGTGCAGAACGACAAGCAGTAAACCTGGCGAATGGTTTGGTTGCCGATAGCAGTGACGAAATATTCCTTGAATGCACACACTTAAGCAGAAAGGTTGAGGATTGCTTTTACCTTTCCCAATTGGACGATAAAGTGAATGTCAGAGAATATTACGATAGGAGTGTAATGCTGTCGCCTTATGATATTCCCGAGTTGGTAGACTTTGCTGATCTTATCGAGCATATACAACCTGTATCAAGACAGCAGTATATTCTACATATGGCCAAACGGTTGATTGAGACCAAGCCTGATGTTGTGCACGGTTGGTTAGACGAAACGTTTATTAATACAGCTCTAGTGGGAAGCATGCTGGGCATTAAAAAAATTGTAGGACGCTGGGGGAGCATGCCGCCAGGAGTCAGTCGAACAATCACACAGCGTGAGGAAAGCAACATTGAGTATCTACAGCATGCTTATGGTGAAATTGCAAGAATTCCTGAACTATGTTACTCATCTAATTCGCGTTCGACGGGTGATTCATATGCAGAGTTGATGGGTATACATCCCGATAGTGTCAATATTGTCTATAACGGTATAGACGAAGAAAAGCTAAGCTGTGATGCGGCTGGTACAACGAACCTACGCGAAGAGTTGGGTATTCCTGAAAGCGCTGTGGTCATTGGAACAGTCTTTAGAATCTCTGAGGAGAAACGACCAATTCTTTGGGTTGATATTGCGAAACACCTGTTGAAACTACAACCTGATATGCACTTTATAGTTGTGGGTGCCGGTCCTTTGGAGTGTCAGTTGGCCGAGTATATAAGTAAGCACGATTTAACTAACGTTCATCTTGTTGGTAGGCAGGAAAACGTCGGAGCTTGGCTCAATTTGTTTGATGTGTTGTTAATGACATCACGAGTTGAAGGTGTGTCAAATTCAGTAATAGAAGCGCAATTCGCAGCCTGCCCTGTAGTTGTTCCCAACGTAGGTGGTCTCTCGGAGGCCATGGAGCATGGGCGCACTGGGTGCCTTCTAGAGGATCATTCTGTTGAGGCATTTGCGGATGCCATTCTCAGCGTGGTGAGTGATTCAAAACATCACAAACAACTCGCTAGCAACGCCCAATCTTTCGCACGTCAGAAGTTTTCGATTCCTTCAATGGTCTCAAACTACCGTGCATTGTTTTTTGATAATGAGTCCCTTGTGCGAGAGTGTGCTTAGTCATGAACGAACTATCGGTAACCATACTGTCCGTGGGTTCGCCGCAGTTGCCCTCCGCTATCCAATCTGTGCTTGATCAGACTATAGAAATTCCCTACAGGATCATCCAGAACGTACGACCTTTCGGTGCGGCCTTTAATGAAATGCTGAACGGGTGTGAAACTACCTACGTTATCCAGCTTGATGAGGATATGGAGTTGTATCCCGGTTCGGCTGAGATGATGGTGACACGTTTCAAGGAGCAGGAATCTAAGGATCCAATGCTTGCCCAAATGGTATTCCGGCTACTCGATCCGATACTTGGCAAGATATTAGGCGTGAAATTATTTGCGGTGGATAAGGCTTGTAAAGTCTGTATGAATGAAGAGCAATTCCCCGACCGTGATTTTAATCAAGGGCTCGATGAACTCGGTTATACGACGATTATTGCTGATGGTGAGCCTGTAGGCTTCCATGCGCGTCAACGTTCCGAATTTGAGCAATTTTTAAAGCATGCGATCTCGGCGAGCAAAATGGCTAGACCCAAAAACACAGAGCCGGCAAATACGGATGTACGTCGATTTCATGAGCTGTTTAAGAGGTCCTTAAAGCTAGATCTTGAAGAGTCCATTATTTCACTCGGTGGCTTGTACTGGGGGCTTTTCAATGATGTACGTACAGACATCGCCACTTACCCGACCGAAACTTACAACCAACTCAAATCACTAGCAACTCCAGTAATTGATTGTGAGAAGCAACAGGGAGTGAGTGATCTTGTTTTGCAATCAAATCAGATTTTGGTATCAATGGCAGATACTGAATCAGAGCCCGAGTTCTATACAAAAGAGAATTACTACGGTAGGAACTACAGATCCGTACTGCTCAGAATTTTAGAGTCAGGTGTTGAGCAATGGGATCTTGTCGGCTTTGGGTTTGGCGAAATTGCAGTCGCTTTGCACGAGAGTGGAAAGCTACGAGCGGTTCACATTGATTCGAGTTCGATAGGTCGCCTTAAGAATCCAGTAGCGTCGAAACTCAATCACTATATTGAGTACGGTGATCCTGACGACATAACCAGTGAACCGCAGACGAGCGGTATCGTAATCCCCAATGGTTCCAGACTTTCAGCCGATCAGCTAGAAGAATTGCTGGTAAAAAATCATAGCCATGCGGTCATTGATGTACATAAACTCGACAAATGCGGCATAGACTGTGGGCAGTTGTTTGATCGTCTGACCCAGCGACACGGCTGGCAGACAGGGCATGAGGATAATGGGGTTGTGGCCTTGAGTCTTGAGGCCGCATAAGGCATCTAGATACACAATGATAACGCGATGTTTGTCAGGGTCATCTTGCTGACAAAATTGTTTAGAAATAGGTCGAATTTACCGCAGGAATACGCTGGCATCGATATTGCGACACTGTTTTTTTCTGGATTTAGTGCTCAGCTCTATGAAACCCTTAGTTTCAGTCATCATTCCTCTGTACAACACAGATGCCTATCTTGAAAAATGTCTGAATTCGGTATGCGGACAATCTCTTCAGGATATTGAAATAATCTGTGTTGACGATTGTTCTCCGGATCGGTCGGCAGAAATCGTGAGTGATATGGCTTTGACTGACAAGCGAATTTCACTCATCAGGCACGAAAAAAACCTCGGCCAGGGCGGAGCACGAAATACGGGTGTTCGAACTGCATCTGCTAACTACGTTGGAAGTGTTGATGGCGATGATTGGATTGACGCTGAGATGTTCCAGACACTCTATGATGCAACTCAGGGCGAAACAGTAGATCTAGTCTGCTGCGGTTGGAAACTAGTCGATGAAAGTGGGGAAGTTATCTCCCAACAGGGGCGAAAGCCTGGTGTGCACGACAATCGCAACGACACGCTGGATATTTTTGAAGTGTTGAATCCCGCGCTTTGGAATAAGCTTATTCGAAAAAGTTTGATAACAGAACATCAGATTGAATTTCCTCATTATCTCTGCTTTGAAGACCTGGCGACAACACCCAGGTTGGTCTCGAAGTCAAATTCCGTAACTGTCATTGAAGATCGTTTGTACAATTATTTACGGCGCGAAAACTCTCAGGTCGTAAGCTATAGCTCGAAACAGGTATACGATTATATCGAAGCTTTTTCAATACTCAGAAAGTATCTTATCGAGAACAATCTGCTTGATCATTACTTCAAAGAGTTCTGTGGAATGATACAAAAGCATCTGAATTACTATTCTCGTAGTGTCATGAATTCTAACCTTGAAAATGAGAACAAAAAGAGCTTGTTGAGCTGTCTATATACTGAAAAATCAGCCTACCTCAACGAAATCGGCATCCTCGACCGGCTGCCGGTAGACGATGTTTTCAACTTGTGTGTTTCGGACCTACCGGGTGGGACGGTATAGGGCCAGAAGGGTAGGGGGCTGTTGGCATGTTATCTGCCCCACCTTTGTAAGCACAGTGTTCCCTTTTTAACCCAGTTTTGTGTGAACAGGTCTGTTCGGCAAGCTCGAAATGATTAGATGAAAAATGAATGCATATATCGAAAAGATTCTGGAGAACTTTAGGTATCATGCGGATGACGAATTTTCCGTAGTTGGTCTTGAGGGCGAAACAGTCACCATTCTCTGGAGTGATCTAGAAAATGATTGTCGAGCTGCAGTTCGATGCTTGAATGAATCATCTGCGAAACCTAATAATCAAGCTGATTCCGTTGTTCTTATTTTCCTCCCTCACTGTGCCGAATTGTTTCCATGTTTTCTTGGAAGCATGCTTGGTGGTTATGTCCCAAGCTTTATGCCTTGCCCATCATTAAAACAAGATCCAGATTTATATTGGAAATCTCATCAGGAACTCATCTGTAAAATCAAGCCTGCAGCCATAATTACGAACACAGAAATGCTGATGCAAATGAAAGCATCCAATCTCGACTTGTGTGGTGCCGCTGTGGTTCTTGAATCGGATGTGAAGCTCTGTTCCGAGGAGTTAATAAAATCAGGTAGTGAGGCCGTTGAGTTCAGCGAACAGTCAGGCGATGCGATTGCGCTTCTACAGCATAGCTCTGGTACAACGGGTCTAAAAAAAGGTGTAGCGCTGTCATTTGATGCGATACACCGTCACGCAGTCGCTTATGGGAATAGTCTTGCTATTACCAAGGACGACGTTATTGTTTCTTGGTTACCCCTCTACCATGACATGGGGCTGATCGCGTGTTTCGTTACACCGGCTTACCATGCAACGAAAACTGTTCAAATCAGTGCGTTTGATTGGTTAAACAGACCAAACAAACTCTTTAAACTTATCGCTGAGCATAATGGAACACTTTGTTGGTTACCCAACTTTGCATTCGAGCATCTATCTAATACCCTAGGCCGATATGCATCTCGATTTGAGCTTTCAAGTATGCGGGCGTTTATAAACTGCTCTGAGACCTGCAAAGCACGTACTTTTAACCGGTTTGCGACAGTATTTTCAGTAGCGGGTGTTCGTCCGGAAATGTTGAAGTCGTGTTATGCGATGGCAGAAGTCGTTTATGGAGTGACTCAAGCACCTCTATGCCCGTCTAACGATAGGTTGACTGTTGATAGACGCTTTCTAGGGGCTGGCGATGAAATCCAGCTGGTTGATCAATCTGAGTTTTCAAGCGAACTCATAAGTTGCGGAGTTCCGGTTGACGGAGTCGAGGTGAGTATCGTAGACGTTAATCGCCAGCCAGTTCTTGATGGATCTGTGGGCGAAATTGCCATTAGAAGCACGTACCTTTTCTCAGGTTACAACAAAGACCCAGAGCGTACATCCAAGAATCTCATTGATGGGGCTTACTACACAAACGATTTGGGTTTTCTTCACGATGGGAACCTGTATGTTCTCGGTCGTATTGATGATTTGATTATCGTCAATGGTAGAAATCTCTATGCTCACGAAATTGAAGGCTTAGTTAGCGAGGTCGAAGGTGTTAAGTCCGGTCGTGCCGTGGCAATACCTGTGTTTGATGAGCTTGCAGGATCTGATGTGTTAGTGCTCATGGCTGAACGAGCTGTAAATACCACGCTATCGGATAGAGAAATTACCAATTCAATCATCGTAAAAATTCAGTCTGAGCTGGATGTTGTGCCTGGAGAAGTAGAGCTTACCTCTGTGGGTAGTCTCGTTAAAACATCCAGTGGCAAGATGAGTCGTAAAGAAAACAAGCGTAGATATTTAGAATCGTTAAGGCAGACCGATTGTCGTCGTGCAGCTTAATACCTCACATGATATCGGATCTATCCGCACCAGAATTTTCAGGCCGATCTACGACTATATTCATCATTCAAGGAGTGCATAAAGATGACCAGTGACGAAATATTCGCGATTGTTAGTGACTCAATTTGTGAGGAAACCCGGCTTTCAGACGTCTCGAGCATAAATGAAATGACTACTGCGAATGAAGTGCCTGGTTGGGATTCCTTAGCTCATGTGCGAATTATGCTGGGAATAGAAATGGAGCTTGATATCACCATTCCGATCGAAGACACCTATAAGGCAGATACTGTTGGTGATTTGGTAACACTGGTAGCTCGATTTTCATAGAGTGGAAGTTTGTAAGAGGCATCTATTATGTTAATTGTCGATATACCAAAGTCTGAAAGCTGCAGCGAAGTAATTCGTTTAGGCGTCATCGGTTCGTGTCGTGTTCGCGACATATTCACTGATGCTTATAAGACAGATACAGGGTCGATTGAAAGTGGCAAAGCTCAAACAAGCGATAAGATTTGGCATCGCTTCTCTGCATTCACGCATACTCCTATGCAGACTCTTCAGTATTTCCAGTTCATTACAGGGGAAATAGATATCCCAGTGTATATGCAGCCGCTAATATTTAATCGCGAGCTTGATTCAAAACATCCGAAAAGAATGGAGACACTGACATCAGAACTCATCGATTCGATCGATATGTTTGTCGCTGAAGTATGTACTCTTAATGAATTTTATACAAATTCCTATCAGATCAATATTTCCTACACCGAAAGGAATTTTATTAGAGCGGGCGGGAAACCACTTCTAAAATGGTGGAGGAGTGTAACGAGGCAGTCGGACGATCATAAAGCAGTCGTTAAAGAGACATTGGATGCGTTACCTTCTAAAAGTATTCCTGATACTGAAGAAGTAGCCGAACTGATTAGAAGTATGAAACAAAGAACGATGACCGATGAGCAGTTAGCCAGTAGCATTGAGCGCTTGAAGACGCGCCTATCTAAACCATTACTGATCGTACCTATCGTTAATATTCCTGATGCTCCTGCGCAAGATCGAAGTTCGTTAATTGATAAGTTGTATTCAATGTCTGCAACTGTGGGGTTTCACTTCTACGACCCAACGCGTGTAGCGGTAGCGGCTGGGCAAGAAAACGCTTTCTCAGGTAATGGTGTTGACACATTACATTTTGAACCAGGATTCCACTACTCATTATTCAATGACGTCGTACCATTCGTTCAGGAAGCTGTAAGCACCCATAGCGATGACGGATCATATCTAGCGGTGAAACACCGCTGGGATTCTAATGAAATTGGTTCTATTTTACGAGCAGCATAGTTTGAGTTTCGCCTTGTTGCGTTTTTACGCAACCATTCTAGTACTCAGTTAGCATTTTGAGGCGTATCGATTTCCTGGTAGACACGAATATAATCGATATCAAAGCTTGCAGGTAATTTGGAAGAATCTACGGGTTGCGTATTGAAATTTCCACCAACGGCAAGATTCGCAATCACGTACATTAGCTGATAAGCATCGTTGGCCGTAGGTTCAGAATTTTCATAAGTATGAACGGGTGTTCCATCGACGTACCAAGTAATTTTTCCAGGCTGCCAGTGAACCCCATATCGATGAAAATTGTCAGCGAAACTGTTTTGAGCAGATAATTCTTTCGTCGTAAATTGGTCTGAAATAAGTTGTCCGTCGGTATTATAACGATGGAATGAGTGATAAGCCTTGTTGGGGTTTTCACCGAGAATTTCCATAACATCTATTTCCGGTTGCGTGCCCACGTAATATGCGTTTAATAGCCAGAATGCTGGCCATAAGCCGTCACCCTCAGGGACACGGGCTCGAATTTCCGCATAGCCGTTTACAAATTTAAAGGACTCGTAAGAGGTGATAATGCCTGATGTATAAGGTGGTTGGTCGTATGGCCCTTGTTGAAATTCTGGATGTCGAGACCAGATGGGGTCATCTGAGTCAGGCAATTGCGCTGGCGGTAAGTCATTGCCGGAATCGTTTGCTGTTCTTGCAGTAATGGAGAGGAACGACGTGCCACCTTCGCTGCCAAAGGAGAATGGGGAATATGGTTTATCGTTATCAGTATCGTTGCTGTCCACATAGTACTGCTCTTCATTGTTAATAGGGAAGTAAGGTCCCCATAAGAAGCTTGTGTTCCATTTGGTAGCATCGAGCACCGAGCCATTAAACTCATCACTGAACATGAGCTGGAATTTTTCATCGAGATTCACAGGTTCGCTATGCTTCTTTTTGTAGGCGCGGATATAATCTATTTCGTATTCTGCTGGGAAGACAGTAGAATCGTCAGGCGATCCCGGCCAATTCCCGCCGACAGCCAAGTTTGCAATCAGGTACATTGATTGAGTTGAGATTTTGAAATCTTGATTAGTAATTCGACGAACTTCGTTTCCATCTACGTACCAAACTAATTCTTTTGGCGACCAGGCTACCCCAAACGTATGGAAGTCTTGCGTCCAGTCTGAATGCTCGCTAACGTAAGTGGGAGATGATATTTTTGCCCAATTATTTTCGATGTCAAAATAGTGATAAGTGTGATAAACCTCATCAACGTTTTGACCCAGAAATTCCATCACGTCAATTTCTGGCGAATCTTCCACATAGTGTGAATTCAGCAACCAAAACGCCGGCCACAGCCCGGCACCAGGCGGTAGTTTTACACGGGCTTCTACATAGCCGTGAGTCATCTTGAAGGCGTCATACGAAGTAATGACTCCCGACAAATAGTTTACGTCGTCGGGACTATATCCAGGTCCATTCGACGTTGCACCGTTGTATTGATATTCGGAAAAGTTGTCCCAAACGGGATCACTTTCCGCCGGTCTCTCGGGTGGGGTGATTTCGGAAGAGGTTGGGGTTGCCCGTATGATTAGCGTCTCCCCCGTTAGTTCAAATGGATTTGTTGATGCGTCTGAATTTATTCCTAATATGTCTACGTAAAGTTGTTCTTCATTGTTTGTTTGTAAGTAAGGTCCCCATAGAAGGCCTGTTTGCCATTTAGAACTATCCAATGTTGCATCGGAAAATTCATCGGTGAACACTAGATCATAGTCATCTAGCAGCTGGCTAGCGGAGACAACGTCGAAATATGAATATGTGTAATCTGAAGTACCGATTGCGTTCTTTGCAGCAACGCGCCATACATGGTTATTAGCAATTGGCAGTTGTAGTGCATTCGTTGGCGTGTAATCGCACAGTGTGGCCGAGCAAGAGGATGTTGTTACAGAGGTTCGATATGTGACTGCTCTCTGTGAGCGATCAAATATCAAGAATTCGTAAGACTGTGCTCCGATACTGGGTATCCACTGATAGCTAAGTGGGCCTGGTGATTTCACCTCAGAACCGCTTATTGGAAAGCTTGGCTCAGGTGTATTGGGTTTGGTCGTGACAGTATCAACAATAGGTTCGATGATATCGAATAAGGAGTAAGTGTAATTGGATCTTCCAGCGGTGTTCCTTGCTGCAACGCGCCATAAATGGTTGTTTGCTATGGGCAGTTGTGGTGCATTTGTCGGCGTGTATTCGCATAGAGTCGTCGAGCACAGTGAAGCTGCAACAGCGGTGCGATGGATGATTTCTCCTTGCAACCGATCGAATACTACAAAATCATAGATTTCGGCGTCTGCACTTGGCTTCCATTGATAGCGAAGCGGACCCGGGGATTCGACTTCAGAGTTGTGTGCTGGAAAGTTTGGCTCTGGAGTATTTGGAATAGTTGTGACTTTATCATCTGCAGGTACGACAACATCGAACAATGTATAGGTGTAATTAGATCTTCCCGCGGCATTCCTTGCCGCTACTCTCCACAGATGTTTCTTTCCAATGGAAAGTGTTGGTGCGTTTGTTGGTGTGTATTCGCAAACAGATGCAGAGCATGTAGAAGCTGCAATCGACGTGCGGAATGTAATAGCGCCCTTTAAGCGATCGTAGATCAATAAATCGTAAGACTCGGCTCCGGCGCTTGGCTTCCATTGAAAGCTTAAAGGCCCTGGCGACTCGATTTCGGAGCTGGTTGTTGGAAAGCTTGGAGATGGAGTCTCAGGAATTACAGGCGTTTGGCTTGCTTCGACGATATCAAATAGTGAGTACGAGTATTTTGATGTTCCATCGATGTTTTTTGCCGCAACCCGCCATACATGATTCACCGAAATGGGTAGTTGTGGTGCATTGCTTGGACTGTAACTGCAAGCGGATGCAGAACATATAGATGCAGTTATGGACGTACGGTAAGTAATTTCACCCTGAGAACGGTCAAAAATTAAAAATTCGTACGATGTAGCTTCGTCTACGGGTTTCCACTCGTACGTAATAGCGGAATTGTAAGGAATTGCTGCTCGAGCTAAAGGGCTTATAGTTTCCGGCGTTAACACTTCTTGTGAGTGTGCTAGCTGTGCGAAAATCATCAAGAGGATCGCGAATGGTGCTAACTGTCGTACCATGGCTCGACTATCTGGTAGGCGCAAAACACCTCTGAATTCTATTGGGTTAACAGCCATTACGATTAGTTACTGGTTAACCATTTTAGGTGATTAAGTACGAAAACAGTTTGTAAGTAAAAAAAGCAAGTTATATAGTTAAAAATGGGGCTTGCCTGAAGTTGAAGCGCACATTATCAAATGTTGATCACAGCGCCGAAACACGTAGCCACAATTCCCAAAATTCGTTGAATTATTCAAGTTCGAAATAACGGTTACGAAGTCAATGAATCGTGCGAAAATCCCATTGATAAACTTGATGTCGCCTCAGAATTTGTTATCGACTCTAATAGTCGAATCATTAATACTTTCGGGTTCGTGTTTGTACATTTGCCAACTATTTCTACTCATTTTGCGACTCGAGATACTCACGTGCATGGAGCTAGCGCATTGATGACTTTGCCACCACTAAACAGTTAAGACAATTTTTGAATGGTATAAGATATGGGGGGCAAAAAACACCCACCGGGTCAGGCGCATTTTCGATTCGAAACTGAATATGTTTCAATAGCGGTTGTAAGGCGTTTGGCCATTACTGCTTCGGCAGCTTCTGTGTAGTGAGAGGTATCCTTTAGGGCTTTTTCCGCACCAATACTTCCTACAACCTCCGTTTGGTCCAGTAGACCACATCCGCGTTTGCTCGCAACACGTCGGAGTAGTCGGCCCAACAACTCGCGCTCAGCGATAGGTTTATCTTGTCCGGGTATCTTTGTTTGAAAATGCGAGACCAAAGTGACATGCTTCCCATGAAGCCTGTCGAGTATCTGCATTAAGTCAGCTTCAAAATCCACTTCACAATAAGACGTTTTCTCTATTGTATCGAGGTATGCGGTACTGCGTTCTAAGTCTATAAAGTTTGCTTTACATTTAGCTCTCGATAGATTGGACACGCTCGTGATGTTGGCAAACAGAGGGTCGCATCCCTCTGTAGTGAACTTAAGCTTTTTTAGGGAGCTAACCTCTAACACAACATGCTCAGCGCGCTCCAATGATTGCCTCTCGTACTCTCGTCGGGTGAAGAGTTCGTCGATCGATTTGATGTTTCCATTATTGATGTCGTCAATTACTAGGGGCAATGCTTCGAGTGGAAAGCTAACCTCCCCTGAAAGGTAACGAAGCATCTGTAGAATTTCAGCAGGATAATGGACATGGGAGCGTAAGATCGCTATTTGAGATGCAATTTCAGGTGTGAACAGAAACCTTGGGCGCTTCACCCTGCAAGTACCTATGAGGAGAGCACGAGTGCCATTAAACAGCTCCATGGATGATGCCTCTAACATATGTTAACTCTAGAATGCCCATAAATATTTATAAGGAGGAATCCGCAATGCTGATCACGGATACTCAACGGCTGATGGAAATTCTCTATCACAAATACTAACTGCAACTACTATTCTGTTGTGAGGGTGAATTGGTACATAAATACCGTATTTGATATAAGCCAATAGCTTATGCAACCTGGACTATCTTGCGCTCATACTTTGTTTTTTGATCTTTAGTCCGCATGAGAGCATCAATTACTTGTACATACTCCGTTGAGTGGGTATTTCCGTCTAAACAAACACTGCGGTGAATATACTTTTCGAGTGTTTTTTGCAAGGCGTCTAGAAACTCATTGTGGTTTTTACATATTTTTACCAATTCACTTTCTTGAATACCGGGGACATCTGTCGATATCGTTTGGATACCAAGAGTTTGGTACATTTTTAACTTCAATGGGTTCATGTATGCGGAGGTGCCATCAAATGAATGCGGCATTATAGCTAGGTCCATGCTCTGCGTAAGTCTAAGCGTATCGCGTTCGCTCAGTGGACCATGATAGAGCACGTTCTCTTTTTCAAGTAATTGAGAAAGTTTGTCTATGCTATGACTTACTGTGCCAACCAAATGAACCGTTGTATTATCAGAAATATCGGCTATTCGTTCAAGTAGAGACCAGTCGATTCGATCATTCATGTTGCCCGAATATATAATGTTTCTGCTGCCTTCTGCTTTGTCCCTTCTATCTTCATGTTTGTAGCTTGTCGGTAGCTCATACCAGTTAGGTATTACGTGACAATCACTCGTATTGCTAACAACATTGTTATCGACAAAGTAATCTCTATTTCTCTGGGAATTAAATACTATTGAATCGCTAGATCGGAGTAGCATGTGGTATTGCGAAATTCGATAGTTTTGTTGATTCTTAGTGCCCCAATAAAATTGGTTGTCTACTACATCTACTACCTTTGGGAATGCCCTAATGGATGGTTCGATATATTCATAAAAATGCACAATTGGAAAAATTATGAATACAGAATTCATGGGAAGAATGGAATTATCTAGCAAATAGCTTTTCATTTGGTCTGATGCTATTGGCCCGTTTTCGAAGGTTAGTTGATGTATTTCTACACCGTCTTCATTCTCATTTTCTTTTCTTTTATCGGGTACTTGTTCTAAAAGAAGTCTGTGTTCAGACGTATAGTTTTCAGCCAGTCTTATATATTCAGCTTCAGTTTCCTCACTCATGAGCTCGAGAATAATTACCCTATTTGCGGGCTGCAGTCTTTTGTAAGATCGGGCAATTTGATCAACCCGTCGACCATAGAATCCTGAGTCGTTTTGCTTCCAAAGAAGTACAAGTGTTTTTGGCGGTGCTGTTTTGTTTGAATATTTGTCTGGAAGAATTGAAAATACGCTCTTAGCTGAGCTTGATTCAATGGCTAGCTTCTCGGCAGCTGAGAATGCACTGTATGCGCCATCAATTGTGAACTCATTTGTAAGCGATATATTGCCTGTATATTGGATAGCCTCTGCTAGCTTATTGGAGAAATTGGTAGCATTGAAGAGAAAAACTCCAGGGGTCTCATGCAGATCAGCAACACTTGGACCGTCTGGTACAAGCGCTGGTCTGCCCACAGATAATGCGTCTCCTATTTTTGAGCTAATCTGATATTTATTTATCTCATTAGCTGATTCATCGTTACTTGGGAACCCGGTTAGAATAACGTCCATTTCACCGAGTTCTTTGTACAGCTCAGCCATGGGTATATTCCCTTTTACAACAACACCATTGTTGTGTAATTCAGTAAGCAGTGTTGGCGGGTTTACGTCGCCGTATACATGCAATTCCGCAGGTACCTCAGAAGACCAATTAAATGATTTAATACCGCGTGCGGCGTCGGTCAGGTTTTTGTGTTGTCTTACTGTACCGATAAATCCGACTTTGATTTTCGTATCCGAAGCCTCATGGAGATTGTGCCGTTTCCTTTCAGTACGGTTTTCATCGAAAAACCTTGCATGTCGCACAACCTCCGCACGAAAGTCATTTTTTAATGTAATTGATGCTGCTGTTCTAGATGCGATCTTGTCAATTAGATAGCGAGAATAGTTTATTGTCGTATGACCATATGCTTTGCTCTTGGCGTCGTCACTTTTACTAAAGTGCTCTTCGTTATCATCAAAATCCAGTATTAGTGAAGAACTGTCATTTGATATGAGTTTCGCTAGTTCAAAACTTGGAAACCTGCCTTTGCCAATCCATACAGTCTCAAACTTTATTCCAGCTGAGTGAATTGCTTGTTCGTATATAGAACGTGTAGCCCAGGGAATCGTCAATATACAAATATTTTCCCCTCTTATCGGTTCCCATGTGCGGTTGCCAAACGTACTAAACGAATATGTGATTATGATTGCTGGACGTTTACTACTGACCACATCGTAAAGCGCTTTTGCTCTGCCAATTGGATTATGTGAGCCTTCCCAACAGGTAATGGCGACGGCATCAGGTTCCTGGGAAATCTTGTGAGCTTTGTTAAGTTGCAACATAAAATTCTCCTCTAAAAAATTAGTTTCAGCGGAGTGACTGGCAACATGGACCAGTTCGTTGTTACATAGTACATATAGCTCTACATTAGAACCTTTTTCGATTCCGCCCACGTCAAATACGAAGCCGGTATCACCGGTAATACCAAGATGCTTATTTACATCTGGGCGCACTACCGGATAATTGTAGTTTGAAACGGGTTGTTCGTTTACAAATAGAAAGGGGATAGCTTCATCGGAAGGGGCGAGAAACCAACCGTAAACACTCCCATCGTTAAGACCATCGATGTTTCCTATAATTGAATTCCGTTTCAACTTATTTTCTAATTCGACATTTTTGATGTCGTTTTTTCTGAGAATAACTTCAGTCTGAATACAGCTTTGATGACCTGTATTAAACATTGCAAAATGAACCAACGGATTGATGTTGATATAACCATCTTTCAAATGTTTTGATCTGTATTCAACTGTCGAGAAATCGCCTGTTGGATTTAGCCCTTCGAGGTAGCCGACTTTGAGAAAATGTTCTAACGGATGTATACCTAATGAGTCTACCTTAGGATATGAAGCCGTATACCAGTCGGCGTCGAAGTAGGCTTGAACAAGCTGTCGTTGAAACTCGAGATTCTCGTCTGTTGTTTGTAGTAAATAGGAGAGAGAGGTTTCGCGATTTTCCACCTTTCCTGCCATTATGTAGTGCAAGTAAGGATTCATATCTGAACTCACAATGTCCTCATATTTACTGAGATAAAACTCGGTCGAAAAGTAGGGTGAGGGGTCGAGGTTCAGTTTCCAACCGTCGGTCAGGTAATGACTAATTTCATCAATAACAGATAGCTGCCTAACTGACAATTGAAGCCTATAAAAATCAATGTCAAAATGCGGGCGTACTAGGTCAAGCTGATCCATAGAGATTGGATTGTTGTCTTGTTTAACTACAGAATTCGCCCACATTGAAGATTGGTCCTATTCTTAATACATTCAAAATTATTTAGCTAACTTGCATATTCCAAGCCACTGAAAAAATATGGAAAAGCTTTTTTAAGGTGAATTCAATTTGGTCGAATTTTTAAAACTACCAATGAAGAAAGCTTGAGTAGGTGCAAAACTAGTATGATCTTGGATGCGTGTCTTCTTCCAGATCTAGCAGCTTATCTATTTCGTCCATGTCCACAGTAAACCCTTTCTTCCGCAATTCATGAATAAATTCATGCGAGTCGGCATCTGCAAACTCCGCAGCTGATCCGCAGTAGTGGTTTAAATAGTGCAATCCACATATTGCACTTGCCGCCCAAAAAGAGCTTGCCATGTAGTCACCGTAAAGCTCGATTATTGATGTGCCTGGGCGACAGAATACAATGCTGGTTAGTGCTGCCCCATGAGCCGCTATAAGAACATCAGCTTGCGCGAAAATCTCGGCTTGTTCACTGATGCTGTAATCCTCTGGTTTAACTGCAACGAAACCTCGTTTTTCTAGGTGTTCGATAAGCTGTGGCTCATTTGGAATCCCGCGGCCGTTTCGTGCATCTTTTGGGCGTGCTAAATATATTTTTTTGGCCTTGACGGGGGAGGGATTGGTAAAGCGCAATAGTGATGATTTTTTTAGGAAAGATGATTTCAGAAATTTAGGAATCCAGGACCCCATAGTCTTAGACATCGCATTGGAAAAAAACGGAATGATCAATTCATCTGCTTGAATGTACGTTGACTGTTTTGAAACCTCTATTATCTGCTCGTCTCGGATACCGAAGTGATGCAGAGACGCTCTTTGAAATTTGCTATCTAAGTTTTGAACAATGAAGCGATCAGAACTATTGAAGGTCAGCCCGCTTTGTTGGAATAATCCAATTGAGGGTAGAATGTCTACCATCCAGTGGCAAAAATTATTAAACCCTCGGTTTCCTATCAAGAAACATCGACCTTTTACTCTATAGGGTTGTATTTCATGGCAAATTGCGTGTAGCAACTCGGTGCTACCTCTCGTGTGAGGTTCAATAACTTTCTCTGATTCATCCAATGCCATTCGATTAAAACCATCAAACCAAAGCTTACCGTTTGGAATTTTATCGACAAGTGCAACGCTACTTTTCAATTCAGATGATTTAAACAGTGAGTCCGTTGTTGGTACTAGACTGGTTGGTTTTGCTATTGATCGTTTTGCTTCTACTGCGCAGTAATGTCGAACATAGCCTTCATGCTCATATACGACGGAACGAGTTCTCGACAATGGTTCGGATAAAGCCCGCATTTTGTCTCGTAAATCAGAGCCCGGCTTAAACACGTCCGAATGAGTGTATGACTGGCTAAAATGCTTGTTTATATAACTGTCGGGCAAGAAACCGTGGAAACAACGTTCAGATGCCTTTGATTCACCTTTTTCAGCGTATAGGCGTCCGATTTCATTGTAGAGGGTCAACAAGCTGGGATCTTCGCGTAACGCCAATGCGAGAGTTGCCTCAGCCGCTTCATTATCACCGGCACTCGATTCTGCCTTTGCCTGTTTGAGTAGCAATTCTGCGCCTGATTTATTTAACTGAGCGTAATGCTCCCATTCGTTAGTTTTCTCGGCCAGGGACATAGGTATTGATGGGGTGAAGAATTGTAGATAACCCCCAAAATGCAAATACCACGCCACTCAGAGTTGCTTTCACGGAAGCTAGAAATTACCTTTAATTTTCAGCAAGTTTTGCTTCGAGTATTGGTAAGCCAGGCACAAAATAAAAGTGGCTTTCATGCCTTGGGTCGGTAATGGGGATAGCAGAGTCAGTCTGCTATTGTGTGCCCGGGATTGTGTTTTTTCTATCTGCCCACTGTATATTCTCCTTCTCCTTCTCCTTCTCCTTCTCCTTCTCCTTCTCCTTCT
>JBGCGD010000049.1:0-66280 GCA_045110515.1 Granulosicoccus sp.
TACAGCTGGGCAGAACGTTGGCGGTTCATCAGAACCTCCATGATGAGTCTTGCGCACGCTACCAAGCTCATCAAGCCTGCAGATATAAAGCACCCCATCTTTACTCGCATGATGCTGTACGGTCGCGGCAAAGCTGCCCAAGCCAACCCTGACCAAACAACAGACATCGCTAAGATCGGTGAACGCCACATACCATCGTGAAATCAATCAAAGCGATCGTCTATAAATGGGTCAGCCAGAAGTACATGGCTGGCTGCAGCAATTACAATTCTCTGCAGGTTCGCAAAGCGAGTCGTTCAAAGCGTCAAGCTCGGGAAATGTTTGCCAAGCATGATATTCCGCATGCGAAAGGCACGCTGTTTATCAACCCTTGGACGGCCTATAAGTTTGCCAAGGAGCATGGCTTCCCTCTTTGCATAAAACCCAATGTCAGCGGATTTTCCCGAGGCAGTCACTTCCCGATTCGCAACTACCGGGAACTCTGGAAAGCGGCACTCTGGGTCAAAGTCTGGTGGCCTAGCAGTATCGTTGAACAGTATCTGCTTGGCGCTAACTATCGTGTATTGGCAACCCCTGATGAACTGGTCTCAGTAATTCGTCGGTATCCGCCGTTCGTAGATGGGAATGGGGAAGACTCTATCGCCTCCTTGATACAATCGGAGAATAGTATCCGCGAATCAATGGGCTTATTTCCGACGATCTACCCGATTGCTCAATCCCAACAAACAGTTGAGTACCTGGCTAAGCAAGGTTTAACACTTGACAGTGTCCCGGCTGCCGGTGAAAGAATTTACACCTTTAACCGTGTGGCTCTAGCACCCGGTGGTGTTGTTGAAATAATTGATCAGAACACGATACCTGCTGCCAACAGAGAACTTTTCCTAAAAGTTATCAAAGCGTTTGACGCCAAACTATTCGGTATTGACGTCATCTTCGAGAAAGGTATTGAGACGGACTATCGCGAACAGGGTTGTATTTTCCTCGAAGTTAATTCACGTCCATACACTCGAATGCATAGCGTCCCACGTTACGGCGAAGCCGAGGATCTGGATGCGTTCTATAACGAAATGGATTCACTAGTCGTTGCCGATTCCGATACATTTTAAGCTGTATTGAACACTGAACGCACCCCCCTATTCTTTTACCAGTTTCTGGGGGCACACTCCCTTCTTATCGGCTTGCTGCCGTTTTTTCTGCCCGTCTTTTTATGGCAGCACGGCGTTGGCCTAGAGGGACTGTCTTTACTCATCGGTGTCTCGGGGTTGAGCTTCGTTGCCGCATTGAGACCATGGCAGCATGCATGGCGCCAACTTCAACCCAAAACTCTATTATTGCTGACCTTTGCGTTCGAGCTCGTACTGGTCGGGTGTGCCGGCTGGTTTACAACAATCCCCGGCAGCGCGTTGTTTGATACTGGCGACGCAACTACCGCAAAACCGCTTAGCAGTATTTTCGTTGCCATGACAGTTTTGGGAATTGCCAACGGTGCGTACAACGCTTTTTTCTGGACTACACAACGTAGTCTGTTTTTACAACAGTTGGCAGGCAATAATACGGGAAAGCAATATGGCAATTTTCAGATTTTCGTCACCGTCTTTTTAAAAGTCGGCATTTTGTTGGGAGGCTTGTTGCTCGATTTCGGTGGCTTTCTCTGGTTGCTTGCGCTGTCCGCAGGTGTGAGTTTCGCAAGCTACAGTTTATTGGCAAGCAAAGCCTACAGCCGCCTTACTGACGATAATTCAAGCATGTCCCTTCGCCAAAGTCTGACGTACTCAGATGCCCACGGCTCAAAAAGCACTTTCGCACTGGACGGTATTTTTCTGTACTTGGAGAGCCATTTTTGGACTCTGTCTCTTTTCCTAGTCGTTAACGAGGACTTTAGCCGCTTAGGTGTGGCTGTGGTACTACTGGCTATTGTGTTTGCAGCCCTTTTCTACTTAATCAAAAACCGCATTGACCAGCTGGCGGCAAAGAGGGTTTACACCGCTGCATGCTGGTTATACGCCGGGTCATGGCTTTTACGCTTTACCCTCGATGAGAATGCAGAAGGCGCGGGATACCTTGTTTCGCTGATACTACTAACCTTTTGCTCATCATTTTTCCGGCTGGCGTTCAACAAACGTTTTTTCGATGTAGCCCGGAGGAGCGGAGCCGTCAATTACTTGCTTATCAAGAGCTATAGCTCGCAGGCCTACTTAGGTATATTCTTTTTACTCACCTGCATCACCGTCCAACTCCTGCCGGTGGATGATATAAAAATACTTCAATATGGCTACGTCATCGCAGCACTTCTATCTCTCGGTTATCTGAAGTACCGGGATCAGTAACATAAGGTTGTGTTACCCTACTCCAGAATTCAATCGGAGATAAGATGGGCGATACATTTACAACCCCACCCCTACAAGAGCCGAAACGGTTCACGTCAGCCGCCGACGCGGTGCAATGTCTGGTCGAACTCTACGACCGAAATACCCTCTTCCTTAGGCAAGCCTTTGCCAACTACCTAGAAGGGGAACAACCCGAGCACAAGGTCCGTGTGTACTACCCGGAAGTGCGTTTTAGGAATACCACCTACGCCCGCGTTGACTCAAGACTCTCGTACGGTCATGTCGATCAACCCGGCTTGTATACAACAACAATTACGCAGCCTGCCCTGTTCCGCGGTTACCTGACTCATCAACTTAAGCTGCTTATCGATAACCACGATCAGCCCATCGAAATAGCAGAATCAGATGTACCCATTCCACTGCATTTTGCATTGGAATCCGGATCCTCACTAGCAGTCAGACGACCGCAGGAAATTACGACAGCACTTCGCGATGCCTTCGACGTACCCGACATAGCTCATGTCAACGACTATATTGTCAACGGTACGCAAGAGATCGAACCGGGTTTACCCATGCCTTTGGCACCGTTCCCGGCACAACGAATCGACTACTCGCTGCACCGTCTGGTGCACTACACAGCCACTAAACCAGAACACTTTCAAAATTATGTTCTGTTCACTAACTACCAATTTTACATTGACGAATTTTGTCGGATAGCCAGAGCCATGATGAGCTCAGGCGATTCTAGCTACGACTCTTTCGTAGAACCCGGCAACGTTATTACGCATAGCGGCGACAATGCTCCCAGCGAAGGGAGCGCGCCATCGCGCCAACCGCAGATGCCCACTTATCACCTAACAGCCCGAAACGGTTCAGGCATCACATTGGTCAACATCGGTGTCGGCCCCTCTAACGCTAAAACCATTACGGACCATATCGCAGTGCTAAGACCGCATGCCTGGCTGATGCTTGGCCACTGTGCAGGGCTGCGAAATAGCCAGGAACTGGGAGACTACGTATTAGCTCACGCCTACGTTCGCGAGGACAAAGTGCTCGACGCTGACATACCGGTTTGGGTCCCCGTACCCGCTTTGGCTGAGGTTCAACAGGCTCTGGAAGGCGCTGTCGCCGAGGTCACTGGGTTAAACGGCTATGAGTTAAAGCGAGTCATGCGAACCGGAACCGTGGCGTCTATAGACAATAGGAACTGGGAGTTGCAGGATCAGCGCGAACCGGTAAGGCGACTATCTCAATCCAGAGCAATTGCGCTAGACATGGAATCCGCAACCATAGCAGCCAACGGGTTTCGTCTCAGGGTCCCATACGGCACACTGCTTTGCGTATCTGATAAACCCTTGCAAGGCGAGCTCAAACTGCCCGGTATGGCGTCTGAGTTTTACCAAAATCAAGTGGCTCAACATCTTGAAATTGGCATGTTGGCATTGAACAAAATGAGTGAGATGAAATCTGAACGACTGCACTCAAGAAAACTTCGAAGCTTTTTTGAGACAGCGTTTCAATAAACTGCTTAGCTGAGAAGCTTGTCAGTTAACGCCAGATACGCCATATCAACAAAGGAGGCTCCTAAACGCATACTGCGTTCAGGAGACCATCCTGTATGCGGCCGAGGTGTATCAGCCGTATCCTTAAACGGCATTTCCAAAGTCATGGCTAAACAATTAAAACTCTGGGCTAGTTGGCTACTGCACACAGACATATTCGCCTTACCCCGGGGTGTTCGAGGATAACCATGCGCTGTTTGGAAATCCGGATTTAGCGCGCTCCAGGTTTGTTTGAAAGCAATAAGCCTGGCATCCTTTTCTTCATCCCAATTACTCAAACCTTCAGTGCCAGCTATGAAGTTGTAAGGTAGAGCCTCATCACCATGGACGTCCAACGCTAAATCGATCCCCGTTTCGATCATCTTCTGTTTTACCTGAAATACCTCAGGGCTACGCTCCATGCTCGGAGTATCCCATTCGCGATTTAAATTGACCCCAATCGAGTTGGTCCGCAAGTTTCCAAGAAAGCTTCCATCCGGATTCATGTTGGGAACCACATGCACATCCGCCAATTGGCGTAACGCCCGACTGGTTGCGTCATCTTCGTCGAGGAGACGATCAAGAAACCCCTCCATCCACCACTCTGCCATGGGCTCACCGGGATGCTGTCTGGCAATGACCCACAACTGAGAACGCGCCTGATTGACTGGGTCATTCATTGATTCCGTTGGCAGCGCGGATACTTGCAAATAGTCTAAGTGCCTACCCTGGTGGGTCAGCCCTAAACTTTGGTACTTAACTCCGCGGGCACAAGCCGCTGCAGAAATTAAATCTGCATGCTGGTCTAAGGTGTACGGTGCGAAATAAGCGAACCAAACAATATCAACATCTGTGTTCAGCTCCCATGACAATACGCTACCGTCATACTTACACGGTGTTCGGTACCAGTAATGCCTGTCTTGAGACGTTACAACATCATAGCCTTCCCAACCCTTGGCATATGACGATTGCCCTGCATTCACAATCTCGAATCGGCATTTTTGCCCGGATATACCCGACACGCTAAAATAGAACCACTGATAGAACTCAGAAGATGTGTCATGCCTAATAGCGAGTTTCACAGGAGCTCCATCGTGACACTCGACAACTTCGATATTTCCACCATCGAACTGGCTATTGATTTGAATAGTCATAAGAGCGTTCTGCAAACTCGAAAATTAACGACACAAACAAAAAAGCCGAAGAATCACGCGATTCTCCGGCTTACATAACACCTCAGAACGCCGACAAGGCAGTCCGAGTGAACCGCTAGTCCCCGTTGTAAATCGCACTACTCAATAACGGAGTCCGATTCGGGACAGTCGGTTTTACTGAAGTACACCACCGATAGAGTAAGTGATTGACGCACCGCCATCACCAACAACAGAGACAGGGAATCCGCCAACTGTTAGAGCAGTTTCGGTTCCACCCACTGCGTAGCTATTACCCGTGAAAGAGGTGAAAGTACCTGCAGCAAGTAGAGCCGCTGGAGTCAACTTGTTACCGGTTGCAATGTGGTCATTGACAGTCAACGCCGCACCACCCAAAGCCGCATCAGTAGGTGCGAAGATTGTCCATGGGTCAACATCTGTAGCTTGATCCAGCTTCTGCAGGCCGTAAGCTGCGCCAAAAGTGGACAAGAATGTGGAGTAAGTGCCAGCATTTTCAAGAGCCGTTTGAGCTGCTCCACCTGTGCCGCCTGTACCACCAGTAGTTCCATCGGTAGTACCGTCAGTAGTACCGTCAGTAGTACCGTCTGTGGTTCCGTCAGTAGTGCCGTCTGTTGTACCGTCAGTATTACCAACGGGCGCCGCTGGAGGAGTCAGTATTGAACCAATAACGTGTACTCGACCTTGTGTAGATGCCTGATCAGCAGGAACGACGTCTGCCGTTTCGATACCGACGCTGTTTACAGATACACCTGCCGGTGCGTCACTAGTTGTAAATGTCAGGACCTGAGTTGTTGTTCCGTCTACCAGAATAGTATTCTGTGTCGCAGCGGCATCACCGGCATCAGTAATAAGCTGGCTCACCGCAGTTGAAGATACATCACCAGAGATAACATGGTACTGAAGGATACGAATGAGTTCAGCGCGGTTAGCTTCTTCAAGTAGTTGAGCAGTTGTGAGCGTGGCATCGTCACCGTCGTTATCAAGCGCTGTGAACGCAGCGTCAGTTGGAGCGAAAATCGTGAATGCATTTGCTGGGTTATCCAGCGTATCAGCTAAACCAGCTGTAGTAATAGCTGTTTCCAACGTGTTGTGGGCATCAGAGTTAACAATGCTGTCGAAAGCCGTTCCACCTACGCCAGGCGTGGCTGCAGAAGTAGAGGAATTGTCGTCCGATGAACAACCTGCGATTACGACGCTTGCTGTTACAAGACTAAGTGCAAAGTACTTCTTGATCATATTTGATCCTCGTTATTAAATTATTAGTGCCACACCAACGATGTCGATGCAGAGTCTGGAACTTACTACTTGGCGCCTCGACGAAGCACCGGCTCATCAACCACTATTTCGCATAAATTAAATCCGGCATAGACAAACCTCTGCTTCGTTGCGAGTGTTGTAGAGAGCCTCCGAAGGAAGCGATCGATCGCAGTGATTTTGCGTTAAACGCCACGCAATTGCGAATGTTAGTCAATAAGCGGTTTATTTCAATGTTAGTTAGGTGAGTTTAAACCGAGCAAGGTGAACATCGTGTGAATAAAAATAATTATCTCTATGAAATTCTTAACAATTAATACAAAACACGACACTATTGCAATAGCGAAATAAGTCGCTGAGTTGTAGTACGCCGCCCTACTTAATCGTCAACTCACTGGGCCGACTGTATAGCAGAACGCAAATTAATCTCCCAGATCGGGGTACGACTAACAACTGGTAGCACCAATCCGCGAACTCGCTAATATAGACTACCGAATTCGACCGATTTCAGTGCATTTTCATGATAGGGTCAGCGCATCTTCAGCTGAAAAAATTGGCCGTCCTTGGCCGCCCTGGGCTCCGTGCCTCAATACCACTTGGAGGAGGAATAACGAAAGTCACCACACTTTCGATGACTGTAGTCTACGCAATAACTGACCGTTTACATGTGAAGCAAAAACAATTATGTCGCGCCTAATTGTCAGCAATCAGGGGGATCTGACCCGAATTATAAGCAATAGATTCACAACTGATAGCCGTAACCCTCATCGAATGCTGATCGTCATCGAATTGGCGCCACAGCTGTGGCTGGAAAACTACGCCCGAAGCGCTCAGATCAAATTCATCTCCACAGACGCGTTAGCAGATCGTGCGGATCAAATTTCAGCCTTGCTAGGTCAGGAGCACGACATATTGGCCCATTCGGTCAACGAACCGATGGACGCCGGCTTATTGGCAGCTTTGGCGGGAACGGTGACCCACAACGGAGTCCTCCTTCTTTCGCTCCCAACGAGCCCCGTGTCGCCAGCTAAGGGGGAAAAATTTGGCAATAGCATGACTAGCCATTTCGGCGCTAGATTAAGCAAGCTGCTAACCGCTGCCGAAAAAGACCATCCGGTGCAAATCGTTCTGGTGCGTGTTAGTGAAGATAGAGCGAATTCGACTCCGTCTCCGATAACAGTGGTCCAAACAACAAACAGCAAACATACATCCCATCACACCACGCTGGCCGCACAGGAGCAGGATCAACTGTTAAGCCAAGCTTATTGCCACCTGACAAAATCCGGCCGCGCATGCATCTCAATAGTGGGCAAAAGAGGTCGTGGCAAGACATCACTACTGGCAAGAATTGCCAATCGGATACACGCATCGTCAGGCAGCTACTGCATCACTGCCCTTAACAAAACAGCGCTTGGGTCGTTTCATCAACAAACAAATCATGAAAGTACAATTCATTTCCAAACACCCACAGCGATACCGCGCAGGGAAAATCAAGTGGTGCTTGTGGACGAAGCAGCGAACTTACCTGCCCGGGTTCTACATGAGTTGCTGCGTGAACACGACAAAATAGTTTTTTGCACGACCGTGGAAGGGTATGAAAACGCAGGCCGGGCATTTCAAAACCGTTTTTCAAAACAACTGCAAGAAGCGTTTGAAAGTCCGCTTTTTTTAAAACCTGTTCACCCTTGGCGATGGCGTGAACATGATCCTTTAGAGCAATTTATCGACCATCTCGTTCTTAACTCTCCCGCCCAAAATGAAAGCGAGGAGCAGATTGATCGCGAAGATCCACCTGCACTGGAAGCCCAGGATGTTCAACTAATACAAATAACGCAGAGCTCACTAGTTAGTTCTGAGCGTTTGTTGGAGAATGTCTACGGACTATTGCGCGATACTCATTATCAAACCAATGTTAAAGATCTACAACACTTGTTAGATGGTTCTGACATTCAAATCTGGGCATTGAGGTTGGCTGACGCTACAGACATTATCGCAGTAGCTGTTGTGAGCATCGAGCCGTCTATTGACTCCTCTCTCCATAGCGCTATCGTTGATAAACAAAGACGTTTACCTCACCACTTACTCGCCCAACTTCTGGCCCAGTGCGCAAACAATTCATTGCCTTTGTCGAAGCAACTGGCGCGGATTACACGAATTTCTGTGCGCGAAAATTTCAGGCGAATGGGGCTAGGCTCAAAACTTTTAAACGCGATTGAGCATCAACTTTTGTCATCGCCAAACAGTGATGAGCGGGTAGACGCTATCGGCGCCAGCTTCGCCAAGGATCCAGTAAGTGTTAATTTTTGGCAGAGCAACGGGTACAAGGAGTTTCATGAAGGATTTAGAAAAAACCCAAGAACAGCTCTGCCATCAAGCGCTGTTCTAAGATCGAACAACGATGATATGAACACGGTGCTGCAGACAGCTATCGATATTCACGACGACAACCAGCTATGGCGTAAGCAATTCGCAGACTCTTCACAGTATCAGCAGGAAACACTGCCAGAACAAGTTTCAGACAGTGACCTGCGGTTGTTAAATCAATTTATTAAAGGGTGTCGAAGCGCCCACGACACGTTTGCTGCAATTTGCCGATTGGGGATTCGCCGTAATACTTCATTGAAGTATGACAGTAAATTATCTAGTCGCTCTCAGGAAAAAAGCATTAGACAGCAAGTAGCTGCATGGCTAACTCAATAACGTACCTGCAGCGTAGATTTTCTGGCCAAAGTTCCGGTAAATTATTTTTTACACAATAATAGTTGACCGACATCCGTTCGCTCAAATCGGAATCCGGTTTCACAATAACTCAAATAATACCGCCACATACGCATGAAACGTTCGTCAAACCCTTGGGATTGAACTTCTCTGGAAACCTGTTCAAATCGCTCACGCCAACGCTCTAGGGTTACCGCATAACTTTGTCCGAACCATTCAGTGTCGACCAATTCGAAACCTGCGTTGTCTATCAATTCCTTCAAGTGGGTTTTACTCGGGAGCATTCCTCCCGGGAATATATAGCGCTGAATAAAATCAGGACTTGCACGGTATTCATCAAATCGATCTTCAGCAATCGTGATGACTTGTAGCAGGGCTGTTCCACCCTGCTCCAACAGTTCATTGAGTTTCGCAAAATAAGTAGACCAATACTGCTCTCCAACCGCTTCGAACATTTCTATTGAAACGATGTGATCATATTTACCTTCCACATGCCTGTAATCCTGATGACGGAATTCAGTGCTACCTCGTGCCTGTTCACCCTTGTTTATACTGTTCTTTTCGCGAGCGTAATTAAGCTGCTCGTGCGACAAGGAAATACCTTCTACGTGACAGGCCGTTTCATCAGCCAGCTTTCTGGCCATAGCGCCCCAACCGCACCCTATTTCCAACACACGTGCTTTCGGTTTAGGTGTCAGTACATTAACCACTCTCATGAGCTTTGAATCTTGAGCGCTCTCAAGTGATTCGTCGGCGCTGAACAATGCCGACGAATAGCTCATAGAAGGGTCGAGCCAAAGGCGGTAAAAATCATTGCCAAGGTCGTAGTGAAATTCGATATTGCGTTGACTGCCTTCCACTGAATTTCGGTTACGACCATGCCGGAGTACATTCATCACACGAGAAAATTTTCCACCCGTTGTCATGGCAGAGACAGCATCCTCATTGTTCATGATGACAGTAAACAAGTTTCGTAGGCTGTCCGTACTCCAGTCACCTCTTAAATAACTTTCGGCAAATCCGTTTTCACCCGAGTGAATCATCTGTTTGATCGGCTTAAAATTACTGAGCACAATATGAGCGTTCTGTGAGGGGTCATTGTGAGCATGTCCGTGACGGGAAATGTGCCCGTCCGGCCAGGTGACACTAAGCTGTCCCACGGAAATACCATCGAGCAGCCGATCGAATCTGCGCCCGATGATACTGCCCAGACTTTGCTGTAAGCGATAGGCTAACGGCAACGATGGGCCAATAGGTTGGTTTTCTAACTCAGACATTGTGATGTAATTTGGTGACGTTTTATTGTGGTCTAGCTGGAACCCTTAGGCTGATGCTTAAACCAAGGAACGCCTTTCATATAGAGTCGAAGTGCTTCCCAGTGAATACCAAGAACAACTTTTGCACTCAGCAACGGAAACACCATAAAGAATTTTAGCAAACGAGAGGCTGTCAATTCCTGCTTACTCGCCGTATAACTCGCTGTAATAAGTAGCCCGTCTTCATCGTTGGCCCTTATCACGATGACCTGCCGCTCGTCAGGCTGGTTGAGACGAAACTGATAGGACATATTCATGTGCGCAAACGGTGATACGAAAAGCTCTTTGTCAGCAGACTGGTTTATCCACTCTGACGATTGCGCCTCTGTGGATACCGGTAGTACATAGGCGTGCCTCTCACCGAACGTATTATGCACCTCGTGCACTACCGCGAAACAGTGTCCTTCGGAGTCCAGACAATAAAATAAGCTCAAAGGATTGAAGACAAAACCCAGTATTCGGGGGTAGCAACTCAACAAGACACGCGATGGAGATTTTTCGATACCCGCCTCAGAAAGCTTCCGAGCAATGTAGTCAACAAGCGGCTCATCCTTATGCTCACCAAAATCGGTATCGTGGAATCCGAACAAATTGAATCGATTGTGAGAAAATAGCCAAAGTGTGGAATCCAGTGACTCTACTTCGGACAAATCAAGCAACAATGTAAACACGGAGTACTTCAACACATGCTGCTTAGGTCGGTTTCTTCGATGAAAAACCTGCCCAGAGTAAAGACAACTCTTAAATCTCACGCGGCAGCCTTGCGCACTTCAGTCAAGGTAGGCGTTGGCACAACGATGCGGCCCGAAGGATTTTCAACCTGCCACGGTCTTTGCAAACCGCCTAATTGTTCTGCAACGGCAAATCCGGCTTGAACGGCGTCTTCATGAAAACCTGAGCCGAAATAGCTTCCACAAAACCAGGTTCTGTTTTTACCCTGCAACGACCACAGAGACTGTTGAGCGTCCCAAGTTTCGGCGGTAAAGATGGGGTGTTGATATACCTGAGTTCGCAGGATTGTCTCAGCTGGGGGAGGCACTGATGGATTGAGCGTCACCATGTATTGAGTATCAGAGTCTATGTTTTGGAGTTTATTCATCCAATAGCTCAAGGAGACCTGCGAATGAGTATCCCCTGTATCTTCAACGTAATTCCAGCTACACCACGCCCGGCGACGTTTCGGCATAACGCTGGTGTCCGTGTGTAGGATGGCTAGATTCGATTCATATTCAAAGGTTGACAGTAAGCTTATTTCTTCGTTGGTCGGCATCTCCAGACATTCAAGCGCCTGATCAGCATGTGCTGCTATGACAACGTGATCTGCACTTATCTCCTGCCCCGCTCGGTCTCTGACGACAACATGGTCATCGTGACGCTCAATGCTGCTTACCGCAAAATTAACAACAACTGCGTCCTCGCCCAATGACTGTTTTACGGCATTCACATACTGCTCGCTGCCACCCGTGACAGTACGCCATTGTGGGCGATCGGTAATTTTGAGCAGTCCATGATTCTCGCAAAAGCGGATAAAGGAAGCTGCAGGATAGTCGAGCATACGTGTCTTTGATGTCGACCAAATCGCTGCACCAAACGGCAGTAAATGATCCTGTATGAAGTCCCTCGAGTAGCCATGCTGCTGCAAATAATCCCCAAGCGACAGTTCTGAATCTTCAGGGATGTTGTTGGGCGCTTCTCGGTAGAACCTTAAAAGGTCTTTAAGCATCCGCCAGAATCTGGGCTTGAAGGGCATGGTTCTCTGCGCAAGCAACCCTAATGCAGGGCCGCCAGCGTATTCAAACCTTCCACTGTCTCTGGAGACCGCAAAGGACATATCACTGTCTTCTGTGGCCACGTTCATAGTTTTGAACCATTCGGTGAGATTTGGGTAGCTGGGCTCGTTGTAGACAATAAAGCCGGTATCAATTTTTTGTCCCTCGGCACCAGGGACCGTTGCCGTGTGGGCGTGCCCGCCCAGTCGGTCGTCTTTTTCCAACAACGTGACACGGTGCCGCTTTGACAGGAGCCACGCTGCCGATAATCCGGCCGCCCCGCTGCCAACAACGGCTATATGCAATCTACGATCTTGAATCATGGCGAAGAGTCTACTCTATCGTGTTGAACACAGTAAAATGCTACGCAGCCAGAATGCATAAAGATCAGATCCACGCGATTTTAAGTAGCGTATGACTAGATAAGAATGAATACTTCAGCAACAACAGAACCCAAGCAGCAGAAGGATGCCGCCGCCACCTTGCGTAAACGCATGGGCGACAATTTGGTCGCTATCGGAGAGCGCAAAGATGAAGCCGCGTTCGCCGACATCTATAGCTACTACGCGGGCCGCGTTAAGTCGTTCCTCATGGGTAAAGGCATGACGGAGGAGATCTCCGAAGAACTGACCCAGGAGATCATGATCACGGTTTGGAGAAGAGCCGAGAGCTATGACCCTGCAAAAGCCGCTGCCAGCACCTGGCTGTTCACCATTGCCAGAAACCGGCGTATTGACTACCTTCGCGGGAACTCCCGGATAGAAGTGGAACTGGACGACGAAATGCTCGATGTCGACAACACAGAATCCGACTCGCAGGAAAAGTACGTCGATGATGAGCAGGCAGCTGTCCGCTTGAACGAAGCTTTAGAAAAATTGCCGCATGAGCAGCGGCAGGTCATGCATTTATCGTATTTCCGTGGCCAGAGCCACGGTGCCATTGCCAAATGGTTAGATCTTCCGATTGGCACCGTTAAATCAAGAATCCGACTCGCCATGCAAGCCGTAAGGATTAGTCTGCAAAGCGATGGCGGAAACCTGTAATGAGCCAACAAAACAGTAAAGTGAGTATTGTATGAGCGTGTCGCATCATTTGACCGATGAAACCCTTCAAGACTATTCGGTCGGCAGCCTTAGCGTGGCGATGGAAACACTGGTGGCCTGCCACTTGACGGTTTGCCAGCATTGCCGGGACAGAGCGACTCTCGCCGATCAAATCGGCGGAGAAATGTTCGATCAGTTCGAAGCAGCGCCTATGGCGCAAACACCTGAGCAATTACTCAAGCAAGCGAACATGTTATCCGGCTCTCATGCGCCAAAGGTAACGCCGCAGCCCAAGCGCTCATTCAAAGATGTCCCCAGGCCATTGGCTCAGTTTCTCTCTGCAGAACTGGACGAATTGGATTGGCGCCGAATCGCCCCTGGCATCAAACAAATCAATCTCAGCGAACAACATCGAAGAATGGGAGCTTTCAAGCTCCTGCACTTGGCACCGGGTGTTGTTTTAAGCGCTCACTCTCATAACGATAGAGAGCTCACCTATGTCGTCAAGGGCTCTTATCAAGATGAAATCGGAAGGTTCAAAGCCGGCGATATTGCAGACTTGGATGGAGAAGTTGCCCATCAACCGGTCGTCGACACGGATGAGCCTTGTATTGCGTTAATCGCCTCGCACTCCCCTGTTAAGTACAACGGGTTGTTCGGCAAAATTATGCAACCTTTCGTCGGAATTTAGAATCAAGGGCATCGCACAAGCGATGCCCAAGAATGCTATTTAACAATTACGCGGTTCTGTAGCTGCCGTCTAAGACTGACTGCCACCAAGTTGGGTTGTCCAAGTACCAATCCAAGGTCTTTTCTATTCCCACTTCAAACGACACCGCGGGTTCGTAGCCGAGCTCATCTCGAATACGCTTCGTATCTATGGCATAGCGAAAGTCATGGCCGGCCCTGTCGGTGACATACGTAATCAGTGAGTCACAGTGCTGCTGTTTAGAGGCAGGACAATCGGGATAAGCACTTTGAAGATTTGCGTTATCAGCAAACCGGTTATCCATAAGCTTACAAATCAAATTGACGATATCAATGTTGGTCCATTCGTTGACGCCGCCAATGTTGTACGTTTCGCCTATCTGTCCTTTATTAAGTACTTTCTCAATACCCCGAGCATGATCTTCGACGTATAACCAATCGCGGATATTTTTACCATCACCATAGATGGGCAAGGCCTTGCCATGAAGCAAGTTAATAATAATCAGTGGTATCAGCTTTTCGGGAAAATGGTACGGGCCATAGTTATTCGAACAATTACTGGTCGTGACATTCAAGCCATACGTGTGATGATAAGAACGCACTAAAAAATCAGAGGCCGCTTTACTCGCAGAATATGGCGAATTAGGGGCATAAGCTGTTGTTTCAGTAAATGCCGGATCTTCCATACTGAGCGTGCCGTAAACCTCATCAGTCGAGACGTGATGAAATCTGTGCTCATCCGGTGCTAAGCCTTCCGTCTGCCATACAGCTCTGGCAGCTTTAAGAAGGCTGTGAGTACCCAGGATATTGGCTTCAATAAATGCATCAGGCCCTTCGATGGACCGATCAACATGACTCTCTGCCGCAAAATGCACCACTGTCGTAAGCTTGTGCTCACGCAGCAGCTGTTTCATCGTTTCAGTTTCATTGATGTCACACTCAACCAATGAACACCGGTCGGACAATATGCCTTCTAAGTTGGCACGATTACCGGCGTACGTCATAGCATCAACAACAACAATGAAGTCATCGGGATACGTGTCTAGCCAATAGCGAACAAAATTGGCACCTATAAATCCGGCTGCGCCGGTAACCAACATACGTCTCACATGAGCTCCTTAAGCATTGTGCGTAGATCCTCTCGCCAATGTGCAGATTTGATGCCTAGGCGTTCCCACGTATGAGTAAGCTCTAAAACACTGTAGTGCGGTCGAGCCGCAGGTGTCGGATATTGTTCAGTGGTAAGCGGGTTGACAATAGCGTCGGCCTCCAGCAATCCCATACTCCGAGCCTCTTCGGCAATGGCGACGGCAAAATCGTACCAGCTGGCGGCACCTGCCCCGGTCCAATGCATGACGCCCGCTGAGCGTTTTTCGGCGGCAACCCATAGCGCACGCGCCAATGAGTTTGCCCAAGTGGGGCTCCCAATTTGATCGGCTATAACGCCTACTTCGCCACGCTCCTTCATCAAACGAAGCATGGTTTTCACAAAATTGGCACCGTGGGAGGAATAAACCCACGCAGTACGAACAACCAGCGATGAATCAGGATTGTTATCAGCCAAAATTCGTTCACCGGCCAACTTCGTTTTTCCATAAACACTGACGGGATCAACGTCAGAGTTTTCAACGAACGGTGAACCGTCTCCTTTGCCAAAGACAAAATCTGTTGAGACGTGAATCAGGTGAGCATTTAATTCAGATGCCGCAATTGAGAGAGTTTCAACAGCATGGGTGTTGACTGCCGCAGCCATCTCTTGCTCTGTCTCGGCTTTATCCACCGCCGTATAGGCCGCGGCGTTGATGATGACATCCGGTGCAAGTTGGCGAAGCTCACTTAGCACCCGCTCACGATCCGTGATATCCAAACGCTCGGCTACGGTGAGCAGGTTAACGTGTGCCGGCTGTGTTCTTAGCAATTCCCAGTGAAGTTGTCCGCTGGCACTGCCGGTTATAAAGACATTCATTAGTCAAACGTATCGCACTGAGCCAGAAGAAGTCCGTCAGCATCTTTTGCAGCAAGCAAGGGCTCGGCGCCATTGATCAAAGGCCAGTCGATTCCAACTGCCGGGTCATTCCAGATCAAGCTTCGTTCAAATTCAGGCGAATAGTATTCGGTGCACTTGTATTGAAAGTCTGCAGATTCTGAAACAACGTAAAAGCCATGAGCAAAGCCTGCAGGCACCCATAATTGCCGCTTGTTGGATTCAGAGAGCAATACACCCATCCATTGACCGAACTGCTTAGAAGACTTTCGCATATCAACTGCGACATCAAAGACCTCTCCACTCGTGACACGCACAAGCTTTCCCTGTGCATTCTTTATCTGATAGTGAAGGCCGCGAAGCACACCCTGAGAAGAGCGGCTGTGATTATCCTGTACAAATGTTGTGGGCAAACCATGCTCCTCAAACATTTGCTGATTCCAGGATTCCATGAAGAATCCCCGGTCATCACCGAATACTTTGGGTTCAATAATTTTTACTGAATCCAGTGCTGTGTCAATTATCTGCATACCGACAGTGAATAGCCTACGAAGAGGTTCATTTCAAGCACGGGATGTTCCAGCCAGCAAACGGGGGCTAGCTGGAAACAAGAATAAGGCGTCGTGCCCTACCTCATACGCTCGCCAGCCGGATCGTAAGCTGCGCGCAAAGAGGCCCCTGCGTCAAACATTTGTCCACCCACATCAATCTGCCACTGCTGTGACGCTAACCAATCTGCGGTAACCGGATCGGAACTTTTTACATAGCCAAGGCCTACGGAGGCGCCCAGCGTATGCCCATAATTGCCGGAGGTTAGATAACCGACACACTGACCATTCATAACAATAGGCTCATGGTGATAGAACAGCGGCTCAGGGTCTTTAAGGACAAACTGAACCAGTCGTTTATTCAAGTGAGACTTACTGTCTTTCTGTCGTGCAATTGCGTCATGACCAATGAAGGGGATGGACTTGTCCATCGCACAAACAAAACCCACACCGGCTTCCAGAGGCGTGTCTTCATCTGCAACGTCATGACCGAAGTGCAGAAATTTCTTTTCTATTCTGCAGCTATCCAGAGCGTGCAAGCCTGCCAACTGCAGACCGTGCGCCTGCCCTGCCGCCCAGAGGCGATCAAAGGTTGGTACCGCCATGTCAGTCGGGACACACAACTCCCAACCCAGCTCTCCGACAAACGACACTCGAGTGACTCGGATAGGCGCATAACCCAGCTCCCCATTGACACTGCGACCGAACGGAAACGCTTCATTGGATAGATCAAGGTTGAGCAGTGGTTCAAGCATTGCCCGGCTGTTCGGTCCCATAACACCAAACACAGCATATTGATTAGTAACGTCAGTGACCGTACAAAAGTCGTCTGCACCGATATGTCGTCGCAGCCAATCGAGATCCTTATGCGTGGTTGCCGCACCACTGATGACCATGAATTCAGTTTCCGCAAGACGCGTGACAGTAAGGTCTGCCTCGATGCCGCCTCTTTCATTGAGCCAGTGCGTGTAGACGATTTTTTCGGCGCTGACATCAATATCGGCTGTACAGATACGTTGCAACACAGAAACGGCATCACGTCCCTGTACAAGATATTTCGAAAAGCTTGATTGGTCGAACAAGACAACCGAATTTCGTGCTGCTGCATGTTCCTGAGCGGAATAATCAAACCAATTCTGCCGGCCAAAACTGTATTCGTATTTGGGCTCAACACCTTCAGGTGCAAACCAGTTGGGACGCTCCCAGCCAGCAACCTGACCAAAGCACGCATTATGCTCTGTTAAGCGTTGATGAATGGGTGAGAGTCGAGCGTTACGGCCTGTTTCAAACTGACGGAAGGGGTAATGTCTTTCGTAGAGCAGTCCCAATGACTCTTCGGCACGTTCGGCAGCAAAAGCCTGTGTTCCCATGAACGGATACATACGGCGAATATCGTTGCCCCACAGATCCAATGGCGAATGGCCGTGATGCATCCATTCAGCACACACTTTTCCGATACCACCTGAACTTTGAATACCCACAGAGTTGAGACCTGCAGCAACGAAGTAGCCTTGAACCTCAGGCGCTTCACCGACATGGAATTGATCATCGGGCGTGAAGGATTCCGGTCCACAGAAAAAACTGCGCCAACCAACATCACTCAACATGGGCACTCGTATCATAGCGTCTTCGAGAACAGGCATTAACTGCTCTTCCATATGGCCGGGAAGCTCATCAAACGAGAAGTCTTCAGGTATGCCCTTTTGGCCCCAAGCTAACGCTTTTTTTTCAAACGCTCCGACCAGTAAGCCACCAGCGTCTTCTTTAATGTATACGCATTTGTCGTGATCTCGCAAGACAGGCAAGTCTGGAGTAACTAGATCATGCTTTTCAGTGACTGCATAGTAGTGCTCGCAGGCGTGCAAAGGAACATTGACTCCACTACGTTGACCAAACTCGCGGGCCCACATACCGCCGCAATTGACGACAAAGTCTGTGGCAATGGTCCCTTGGTCGGTAACCACACCTTTCACTCGCTTATTCTCGATTAGCACGTCATCGACTCGAATGCCTTCTATGCATTTTGCTCCACGCATTCTTGCACCTTTGATGAAGGCGGTCGTAATTTCGATGGGGTTACCCTTGCCATCGTGTTCGACAAACGTGCCTCCAATAAGACCAGACGTATCAACCAGAGGGAACAACGCTCCGATCTCTTCTGGCGTCACTGAATCGACCCGCGTGACGTTGAACGCATTGTTCATGGCAGCAACACGACGAAGCTCCTCCCAACGAGCTTCACTATGGGCAATCGAGAGGCTTCCCACTTGCCGAAAACCCGTTGACTGACCGGTCTCAACCTCTAAATCGTGTAAGAGGCGCATGGAGTATTCGGTGAGACGGGCATGACTCTCGTTGGCCCGGACTGTGCCAATCAGACCGGCGGCATGCCAGGTTGTGCCACAAGCAAACTGCTTTCTCTCAAGCAAAACCACATCTTCCCAGCCTAATTTGGCTAGGTGATAAGCGACACTAGCACCGGTCACTCCTCCCCCGATAATGACCGCACTTGCCTTCTTCGGAAGCAATTCAGACACTTGGAAATACCTCAGCTAGTTAAAGGAAACGCCCGCGGTACTTGTAGCAAAAATAACAAGCCAGCTCGACCTTCAGACACTTTACCGCTTTGGTGCCAGAGGTACCCGTCACTGGGCGAACTAAAGCCGTTCGCAGTCGGTGTTTTAAGGTGTAATGGGCTTCACTTTCGCCCAAATGGTGAGGAAGGTACCAGTGAAAGCCGCCCCATCTTTACAAATCCAACGATCGAGTTCGTCAACGCTTACCCAACGGCCGTCATCAACTTCTTCGGCCTGAAGCGTTAAGGGCTGATCAGAGTGAGCTGTGTAGATCTGGGTAAATTCAAAGCCGTTACTGCGCTCCGGAGGCAAGCGCCCGACAGGGACCAAATCGTCAGGTGCAAGCTCGACACCGAGCTCCTCAGCTAGCTCCCTGATCGCGCATTGCAGGTAGCTCTCACCACTATCGACATGACCTGCGGCACTCGTGTCCCAAAGGCCCGGGCTATTGTCTTTTAAAAGACTGCGCAATTGAACGAAGATCTGATTTTTTGAGTTCAATAGAAGGATGTGTGCGGAGCGGTGAAGGAGGTTGTCCCTATGAACCTCATCGCGGGTGGCTCTACCCACGACCTCATCGTTCTCATCCACGACATCAAGCCATTCTTTCTGTTCCAATGACATCGGCGTCGATTTAACCGGCAAGAACTTTCTTTCGCAACTGCTTCACATGTTTTTGTAGATCACGATCTTCAGCAAGCTTGTCCCTGAAGTAGCGTTGGTTTCTACTCATCGTCGTTAGATCACGATTAAATCGATCAGCCATTGCTGTCAGAGTTGCAATATTGAGCTCCATTGCAAGGTACGTAATAGATTGTCTTATCTGGCTCTCTCTTCGCGCCCGGCTCTCGCATTTAAGCGCAAGCTCTTTGATTCCCTCTTCACGGCATACACGCTTAACCAGTTGGTTTTGTGTCATTGGAGGTGGTGCAACTTTTACAGGCTTCAACGCTTTCTTAATAAATTTTTTGTCCCCTAGCACCCGACCACCTTCGGAACCTCGCACCAAATCAGTGCGCTCTGTTTCATCCTTACCAGCATCAACAAAGCGGTTGAACGCGTTCCTTGCTGTTTTGGATGATTTTCCGAACGTGCTGAGTACGGGACTTGTACTTAACCAGGGTTGCTCTTCAGCTCCCATATACGCCGCATGGCTAGTCCACTTGGCACTCGAGGCGTCTTTAGACACTTTTGACCTGACTGGGTTGTTATGAATAAACCGAACAAGATCGTTTAGGTATTGAACTTCGTCGATAAGAATTGCCTTGTAACGGCCATGGAACAGTGGCCCGCTTCTTTTATGTTGCTTGTTAAAGTGTCTAGTGTAACGAAAAGACAAATTCTGCATGACTTTGGACAAGGGTACGTCCCCTACTCTCACAGCCATCTGGACGTGATCTTTAGCCCAACAGTAAGCGATAACGGTGTGGTCAAAGCGCACCGAACCTTCTTCGACCAGTACTTCCCATGCACGACGGTCTGACACGCCTTTAAAGATGGCCTGATTTTCCAGACCTTTGAGAATGACGTGATACACAGCGCCTGAGAAGTGAATTCTTGGTTTTCTAGCCATTATACTTTATGCAGTCTCATGAACGACTTTGACTGTGGAACGCCACCTAAACGCAGCCTTGCACGTTGATACATTTTGCGACACAAAGAAGTTATCCCTCGATTGCCCGTCTCTTGGGTCCGAATCTTTTAACTCCAATTGATGCTACGGTTTGTAGGCATAAGCGGATCTATAATAATGAGATAGGAAGCTAACAAATATCAATTCTCAGCCTGACTCGCACAATGCCCTAGACTGAGCCAATGCCTGGCCCCCGTTATGAATGGGTGGCTTACAGGTAAAACCCATAAACTAGGTGTAGCATTCAGTGAATGACCACCGTAAGGAGAAGATAAGTTGAGTGTATGGCTAGAGCGTCGATCGGAGTTAGAACGCAATCCGAGTCGCGGCTTCAACAGCACGGGCCAAGATAGTCAGTATCAACGAGATCGTGCACGAATAATTCACAGTGCATCCTTTCGTAGCCTACAGTCTAAAACACAAGTCCTGGGACTGGGTGAGTCCGACTTTTACAGAACACGACTGACTCACTCCTTAGAAGTTGCGCAAGTGGGTTCTGGCATTTGCGAATGGCTACGTGATCAGAAAAGCAATGAGGCGTTTGTAGATCTCATCCCCTCTTTCAGCCTGATCGAAGCTATTTGTCTGGCCCACGATATCGGTCACTCGCCATTCGGGCATGGAGGAGAAGTCGCCATGAACACCATGATGCGCGACCACGGCGGATTCGAAGCAAATGGCCAAACCCTTAGGATATTGGCAAGACTGGGCGAATACTCCCCCTCCTGCGGACTCGATCTCACTCGAAGGACTATGCTAGGGACCATCAAGTACCCAGCGTTTTACTCGGAAGTCTGTGAATACATTCCTGTTGAAAACGAAAATTCTTTGAACATCGATCACTGGTCTCCGCCCAAGTGTATTTATGATGCGGAACGCGATGTGCTTGAATGGCTACTTGAGCCGTTCTCAGAAGAAGATCGAAGCAGGTTTTTATCGCTCGAACGCCTAAAGCCCGGTCATGCGAAAACAAAATACAAGTGCTTTGACACCAGCATCATGGAACTGGCTGATGATATTGCCTATGGTGTTCATGATCTAGAAGATGCTTTAGCGCTAGGTTTAGTCGATCGCGAAAGCTGGCAGGAAAAAGTCGTGGCAGTGCTCAAATCTTTCGAATCAAACCCCGTTAATGATCGGATGGATGAATTCAACCGCTTGTTATTTAGCTCTTCTGCAAAAGATCGTAAACACGCTATCAGCCGCCTAGTCGGTTACCTTATCCGCAGCATCTATGTCGACGAGCAAGAAGGCTTTGAAGCAGATCTTCTGCGTCTACAGGTTCGCATGGAAAGCATGGCCTATAAAATCTTGCTTCTAATAAAAGACTTTGTTATGCGAGACGTGATATTCCGCCCTGAATTGCAAATGCTGCAATACAAAGGGCAACGCGTGGTCGTACGACTCTTTGAAATATTCGCTGCCAACCCTAAACGGCTTTTACCGGTTGCTGTTTACAAACAATACGAAGAATGCGGCTATCGAGCAATTGCCGATTTTCTATCCAGCATGACTGACGTATCGGCTGGCAAGCTCTACCACAAACTACTCAGCCCAACATCTGGTTCGATATTCGACAGACCCTAGTCAAGAATGCCGGTTCATGCAGTTGTGTAAACAACCGCATGAACTGACAACCTTCTTATAAGAGTACTTGTTCCACGCCGCCATCGTTCGCACGATCAACGAACTCGTTGGCCCAGTTTTCACCGAAGAGTCCTTTGGCCAGCTCGACAACGATATAGTCCGTATCCATGCCAGTCTCGTCCTTATAACGGCTAAGCCCCTGCACACAGGCCGGACAAGACGTCATCATTTTTACATTATGCGATAAGTCTCCGGAGGCCACATTGTTAGCGGCAAGATTGGCTTGCAACTCTTGAGCTTTTCGCTGACGTACCTGTGTCGCGATATCAGGCCGGGATACGGCGAACGTTCCAGATTCACCGCAACACCTGTCCGACTCAGTCACGCTTTTACCTAATAATGCTTCGGTAACCTGCATAGGCTGATAGGTTTTCATGGGGCTATGGCATGGGTCGTGGTAAACGTAGTGCTCACCACTCACTCCGTCTAGCGAGTAGTTTTTTTCCATCAGATATTCATGAATGTCGAGCAACCGACAACCTGGAAATATTTGTCCAAACTCATATTTGAGCAACTGATCCATACACGTACCGCAAGACACAATAACGGTCTTTATATCTAGGTAATTAAGCGTGTTCGCAACACGATGAAACAAGACCCTGTTCTCGGTGGTTATTTGCCTACCTTTATCAACGTCACCGCTGGATGTTTGGGGATAACCACAACACAGGTAACCCGGCGGCAGTACCGTTTTACTACCGGTATCGTAAAGCATGGCCAAGGTGGCTAAACCAACTTGACTGAACAAGCGCTCCGAACCACACCCTGGGAAATAAAAGACGGCCTCGCTGTCTTCTGTCGCTTTTTCTGGATCGCGAATGATAGGAACGTATTCTTTGTTTTCAATTCCTAATAGAGCTCGAGTGGTTTTGGCGGGCAACATAGATTTACCCGGTAGCTTTCGGTTTACAAAATGCACCACCTGCTCAATGGGAGGAGTTCCACCATTGGTGTTTCGAGGCTCACTTTTGGCATTCACAACTTTAGGCAGCCGCCCCACCAATCCATTAGCGGTTCTTTGCGCCTTAAACCCCCATTCGATCATGCCTTTTCGCATCACTTTTATCGTAGCGGGGTCTTTTACGTTCAAAAACGCCATGGACATTTTCGTGCCCAGATTGAAATTCTTTTGACCGCGATCACCCAAGATTTTTCGCATGGTGATAGAGACCTCACCAAAATCAATGTCTACCGGACATGGCGCTAAACACTTGTGGCAAACCGTACAGTGGTCCGCAATATCGTTCATCTCGTCAAAATGACGGATAGATAGACCCCGCCTTGTCTGCTCTTCATATAAGAAGGCTTCGATAATCAGCCCGGTGCCAAGCACTTTGTTACGAGGGGAATAAAGTAAATTTGCGCCTGGCGAGTGAGTGGCGCACACAGGTTTGCACTTACCGCAACGCAAGCAATCTTTAATACTGTCGTTCAGTGACCCTAGTTCGCTTTGCTCAAGGATAAGCGCTTCTTGTTGTACTAGCCTGAGTGAAGGTGTGTAAGCGTTCTCAAGACTTGAGCCCGGCATCAATTTGTCTTTATTGAAGTGACCGTTAGGGTCAACTTCTGATTTATAGTCAGCGAAGGCTTGAATGACCGACTGATCCATGTACTTTATTTTCGTCAAACCAATGCCGTGTTCACCCGAAATGACCCCTCCGAGCAACGTGGCTAACTCCATAACTCGCTCAACAATACCTTCAGCTTGCTGCAGCATCGTGTAGTCATTGGAGTTAACAGGAATATTGGTGTGTATGTTCCCATCACCTGCATGCATATGAAGTGCGGTGAACAAACGCTGCGGGCGCCATTTCGCATGGATCTCGTCAATTCGCTTACAAAGCCGAACATAACGGTTACCGGAAAAGCGCTCTTTCAAGGGTTTTTCAACAGACGCACGATACGAGATGACATCATCTCGCCTTAGCAATGCAAGCACACAACTATCAGCCTCAACCGGCTCTCTAGAGTCTCTTAAGGCTGCTAAAAACGCCTCATCAGAAGCTTGTAATTGCTCATAGAGCCCACTCCAGCGCTGGTAAGTTACATCAAGCACGTCCAGCGCTGCATCAAGACTATCGCGGACAATAGTTTTCGTTTCATCACTGTCGTCCAACCCCACTGCAGCCAGGGATTCTCCTTCCCCGCTTCGCAGCAACTGACGCACGTGCTCAAGCATCATGAGTTTGTTACTCAGCGCATGCTCGATGTTTATTCGCTCGATGCCTTCGCTGTAATCAGCCAATCGCGAAAGCGGAATAACAACATCTTCATTGATCTTGAACGCATTAGTGTGCGCAGCTATTGCCGCTGTGCGGGAGCGTGCAGCCCAAAACTGACTTCGAGCTTCAGCACTGACGGCAATAAACCCTTCCGCTCCGCGCTTATTAACGAGACGAACCACGCCGGATGCAACGCGCCCAACCAAGTCTGCGTCATCACTAACAATATCTGCCAGCAACAACATCTTGGGTAACTCGCCTCTTGCAGCCTTGGCACTGTACTTAACGGCCTTGATATATCGGTCGTCGAGATGTTCTAGACCGGCCAACTCGATTCCGTCAGTGTTGTCTATATAGTCTTTTACCTCCGTGATACCCAGCACGGCCTGCCGTAGATCCTTTCCGTAGAACTCCATACAAACCGTTCGGATATTGTCCGGCATGCGGTGCAGGATGAATACTGCCGAGGTGATTAAACCGTCGCACCCCTCCTTTTGCACGCCGGGTAAACCACCTAAAAATTTATCCGTAACGTCTTTGCCAAGACCTTGCTGGCGCAAACTTGCGCCGGCTGCCTCAATTACCCAGGGCTCTCCAATTAAGGCACCACTGTCAGCATCGCTACGAGTCACTTTGAAACGCACCGACTCCTGTAAATGAATTTTTCCTAAGTTGTGGTCGACCCTTTCTACATCCAGCCAATGCCCATTAGGATCTACCATTCGCCAAGACAATAAATTGTCTAGGGTTGTGCCCCAAATGACCGCTTTCTTACCACCGGCGTTCATGGCGATATTGCCACCAATGGTAGATGCATCTTGAGAAGTAGGATCTACCGCAAACGCTAATCCTTTTGCTGATGCATCCTCCGATACCCTGCGAGTAACGACACCGGATTCAACCTTGATGGTATGCACCTGTCGCTCGGGGTATTCATCGGTGGCTGTTAGCGTCGTGTGCTCGATGGGAGATCTGGCATCCAGCTTTTCGATATTGATAACCGCCGTTTGCGCATGCAAGGGAATAGCTCCACCCGTGTACCCGGTACCGCCCCCTCTTGGCACAATAGTTAGTGACAGTTCAATGCACTTTTTTACTATTGCAGGCAACTCGCCTTCTGAATCTGGCGTGATGACGACAAACGGGAGCTCTACCCTCCAGTCAGTTGCATCGGTTACGTGAGACACCCGTGAGAGACCATCAAATCGGATGTTGTCCGGGTGCGTGACACCTCGCATTGCCTGGCGAACAGTCTTTCGATAGGCCTGCATGTCTGTAAGGCGTGTCTGGAAATCCTGAATTGCTGAATTGGCAAGCTTTATCAGGGTATCGACACGTGCATCACCAGACTGACGGTCGACAATTTGACTGACACGATGGCTCAGCGCCCCGACCAATGCATTGCGCCGACGACGGTTGGTCAACATATCTTCCTGAATGAAGGGATTTCGATCAATAACCCAGATATCACCCAACACCTCGAACAACATTCGAGCGGATTGACCCGTTCTACGCTGGTCGCGCAGACCTTGAATGAGTTGCCACCCTTCCTCGCCTAAATATCGCAGAGTAATCTCACGATCCGAAAACGAGGTGTAGTTATAGGGAATCTCCCGAAGTTGCTTTGGCGGGAGATCTAGGGGGGCGGTAGCCAACGGTGCATTCATGACGTAAACAGTACACTTATTGACGCAAATGTATAAGGATAATTTACAACGAAAAACCTTGGACGCAGGTTCACTGTTTGTACGCTGTAGTCAGCCAATCGTATTTATCGGACAAAAAAAAAGCCCCGACGTTGCGGGGCTTTTGTACTGCTAACACGCCAAAGGCGCAAGCAATATTAGCGCTTCGAGTACTGAGTTGCCTTACGTGCTTTACGCAGACCGACTTTCTTACGTTCAACTTCGCGAGCATCGCGAGTTAGGAAACCCGCACCGCGTAGTGGAGAGCGTAAAGACTCGTCGTAAGCTAGCAGAGCACGGGAGATACCCAAACGGATAGCACCAGCCTGCCCACTACCACCGCCGCCTTTAACGGTGATTTTGAAATCAAAGTTTGACAACGTTTCTGTACGCTCAAGTGGTTGACGCACAATCATGTGAGCTGTCTTTCGACCAAAGTACTCATCGAGTGGCTTATCGTTAACGATAATTTTGCCACTACCTGAATTCATGAATACGCGAGCGGTTGACGATTTACGTCGGCCAGTCCCGTAGTACTGTTGTGCTGCCATTATTTGAGCTCCAGAGGCTGTGGCTGTTGAGCCTGATGCGTATGGTTTGCATCAGCAAACACACGAAGCTTGCTGTACATAGCACGACCCAGAGGATTCTTTGGGAGCATGCCTTTTACAGCCAACTCGATGATGCGCTCAGGGTGAGTCTGCTGCAGCTTCTCGAAATTGGTTGACTTAAGGTTACCGATGTAACCGGTATGGTGGTGGTACATCTTATTCTTGGCCTTGTTGCCGGTAACAACAACTTTGGCTGCATTGATAACGACCATGTAGTCGCCGGTATCAACGTGTGGCGTGTATGTCGCCTTGTGCTTTCCGCGTAAACGGAGTGCACATTCGGTTGCTACGTTACCGAGCGTCTTGCCTTCAGCATCGATAACGAACCATTCACGTTTAACCTCTGCAGGTTTTGCGCTAAGGGTAGTCTTGTTCACTATGGGGGTATCTCGGTAGGGCATGTTCGAAACTAAGCCCGCCATTGTAAAGCAGGTTTTGCCGAAGCTCAACTCTCAGGTAAACATTTCATGGATTGATTGGGTGTTGTGACCAATGTGACACACTCCCCGGCTTCTTACTCAGGACGCCTGAAGATTGAACTACTATTTAAATCAGTAGTTTACAAAAAAAAACAGCGCGATCCGAAGATTGCGCTGATTAAACATCCTTTGGGATGATGGAGGAGAAAACTAGTCTTGCGTGCCAGAGATACTGCAATCGGCAGGCCACTTCTCCTCGAAATTCAAATTTAATTGCAAAAGTGCATCAAAGTCTTGCTATGGACCGTCAGCCTATACTTTTCGGCAAATAACTGACACTAACTGTAGGGCTATTTCCTCATTGAATGAGTCGACCTGCGCAGACCCAACCAAAGGGTTTTTGGGAACTCACTCACTTTTTTACCTTTCACGACATTCCGGCTAACATATTGGCTAGTCAGGCTGTCAACCTTTTGCCATTCTTTCGATACAGCATGCCGTAACCGTTAGGCGTTGAACTTTTAACTAGAATTCCGCCGTATTCAGCTGCTCAAAAAACCGGTCAGCTCTCAATGATTTCCCAGCTATAGGTAATCTCCGCGCTCTTTTCGAGCATTTTTGTCGCGGAGCAATACTTCTCCGCCGAGAGGTTGACCGCCCTCTCAACATGCTTGGCATTGAGCTCTTTACCCCAGATTTTGAAGTGCGCTTTTATCTCAGTAAACACTTGAGGAATCTCCTCAGCCCGCATTGCATCAAGGCTTACCTCCACGTCAATCACGTTCTGGCGGGACTTTTGCAACATCAGCACGACATCAAAGGCGGTGCAGCCACCAAGTCCTAATAAGACCATTTCCATCGGCCTAACGCCTAAATTTCGCCCACCGTGTTCCGGTGATCCATCAAGTACGACTGAGTGACCACTACCGGACTCACCAACGAAGCTCATATGATCAAGCCATTTAACTCGCGCGTGCAACGTTACATTCCTCTGTGTTCAATTTTGGACATGCGAAATGGCGCCCCTTCCATTGAAGAATTTAAAAGTTCCGCCGATCAATGTTTGACGTTAGACAAAACCAAACTGGAAGGCCAACCCAGGCCTATCCGGTTCTTGCGCAAACTTTGAGTACGGAGAAACATATAATGCTGGCGCCTCGTATCGTACCGCCACCTGTTGAATGGTTGGACCTGTTTTTAAGAAGCAGCCACCGAAGACAGTACCCGGCAAAAACGACCATCATTCATCACGGTGATGTACCCGAAACGTTGTACTACATTCTTGACGGTTCTGTCAGTGTAGTTATTGAAGATGATGACGGACGAGAAATCGTTCTAGCCTACTTAAGTGCAGGCGAATTCTTCGGCGAAATGGGCTTATTCGATGAAAACTCACAACGCAGTGCCTGGGTTGTTGCCCGCACTAAGTGTGAACTTGCTGAGATGAACTACGATCAATTTCGACGTCTGGCCGCTGATCAGCCAGATTTGCTCTACGCACTGACCACTCAAATGGCGTCAAGGCTCCGTAAGACAAGTATCAAAGTACGCGACTTAGCGTTCTTGGATGTAACCGGACGCGTAGCGTCCACGCTACTTGATCTTGCGAAAATGCCAGACGCAATTACACACCCCGACGGCATGCAAATTCGTATTACCCGTCAGGAAATTGCACGCATCGTTGGCTGTTCTAGAGAAATGGTTGGGCGCGTGCTCAAAGAACTGGAAGACCGTGGCTTGATACACGCCCGCGGCAAGACGATGGTCATTTACGGGACTCGCTAATCCGGCGCTTCCTGTTTTAGAACGATACGAATGTGTGCGGTAATTCACTCGTTTGGGTGACTTACCGCACCCGTTTCGTCACTAAGAGAACATCTCTTTCAAGGCAGTGCCAGGGTCATCGGCCCGCATAAATGCCTCACCCACCAGAAAAGTATGCACGTCTGCTTGACGCATGCGCTGAACATCCTGCGTGTTGAGTATGCCGCTCTCTGTCACTACCCGTGTACTGGAAGGTATTTGGTCCAACAAATCTATTGTTGTGTCCAGGGTGACATCAAACGTTCGTAAATCGCGGTTGTTGATTCCCAACAACATCGGATTCATTGCAAGACTTCTTTGCAATTCAGTTGCATCATGCACCTCGACCAACACATCCATACCCAGCTCTACAGCTTGTTGATAGAGACCGCGCATCTGTTGATCATCAAAAGCTGCGGCAATTAGCAGGATACAGTCAGCACCAATGGCTCGCGCCTCTGCTACCTGATAAGGGTCGACGATGAAGTCTTTTCGAATAACCGGTAAGTTACAGGCAGCTCGCGCCGCTTGAAGAGCTGCTTCACTGCCTTGAAAGAAATCTATATCGGTCAGCACCGACAAACAGGCGGCCCCTCCGGCCTCGTAACTCCTTGCAATACTTGCAGGGTCAAAGGGATCTCGAAGTACCCCTTTACTGGGCGACGCTTTTTTAACTTCAGCAATGACAGCCGCATCACCTGCAGCCAATTTGCGATTAATAGATTCGGTAAATCCTCTCGGACTATCCGCTGATGCAGCCTGATCGAGTAAAGCTTCGATAGATACAGACGCGCTTCTTTCACGAATCTCTTCGTGCTTGCGCGCTATGATGCGCTTGAGAATATCCGGGACATCAGTGACCATTGCTTTACTCTGCTGTAAATTCTTGAGAAACCTGCACTAACTCCGCTAGCTTAGTGTGAGCAGCTCCACTACTGATTGCGGCATCGGCCAAAGCAACGCCGTCTTGGATGCTCTCTGCCACACCCGCAACGCACAAAGCAGCTCCAGAATTCAGAACCACGATATCTCGCGCAGCTGATGCTTCATTTGCCAGAACGGATTGGATCTTGGCTAGGCTTTGCGCAGCTCCGTCAACTTTTATCTCGTTAAGGTCGGAATTTTTCAATCCAAACTGTGAAGGTTCGATGACATATTCAGTGATTTCACCATTGCGTAAATGGGCGACCTGAGTTGGGCCACTGATACTGATTTCGTCCATACCATCATGACCATGAACCACAATGACATGGTCACTACCCAGTTTTTTTAATACTTCGGCGATAGGCCTAACCCACTCTTTCGCATAGACGCCCAACAGTTGACTGCGAGCACCCGCTGGGTTGGTTAATGGGCCAAGTAGATTAAATACGGTGCGCACGGCCATCTCTCTGCGCGGTCCGATAGCATGCTTCATTGCGCTGTGATGACGGGGTGCAAACATGAATCCGAGACCCACTTTGCTGACACACTCAGCCACTTGTTCAGGTGTTAAGTCAATATTGACGCCAGCTTCCTCGAGCAGGTCGGCAGCACCTGATTTACTGGAAACAGAGCGGTTACCGTGCTTGGCGACTTTAGCCCCAGCTGCAGCCGCAACCACAGAACTACAAGTGGACACATTAAACGTACTAGTGGAGTCTCCACCGGTACCCACGATATCGATAGCGTTGTCAAAGCTTAAGGCGACACCATCTGACAGACTGCGCATGACTGCAGCGGCGGCCGCAACTTCGTCAACGGTCTCACCCTTCATGCGAAGTGCAACCAGGAAACCCCCAATTTGAGAAGGAGTTGCTTCACCGGTCATAATCTGGCGCATGACATCTTCCATGTCATCTACGGCTAGATCCTGACGGGCAAGCAGTTGTCCTAAAGCCTCTTGAATTTTCATGATTGTCTCCTAGCTCAAGAGCCCAGCGCGTTTAAAAAAATTCTCTAACATCGCGTGCCCGTGTTCACTGCTGATAGATTCAGGATGAAACTGCACGCCTTCTAACAAGAGATTCTTGTGCTTCACACCCATGATCTCTTCTTGTGATCCATTTGCATCCTGAGTCCATGCCGTCACCTCAAGTTCGTCTGGCAATCTAGCCGGGTCAATAACGAGCGAATGATAACGCGTTGCAGTAAAAGGGTTCGGCAGCCCTTCAAACACACCGGTGTTGTTGTGATAAACGTCTGACAACTTACCGTGCATAATTTCTTTAGCCAACACGATACTCCCACCATAGTGATGACCGATACTTTGGTGCCCTAAACATACACCGATTATAGGTACAACACCCTTAAATCGTTCCAGAATATCCAGTGTGGCGCCAGCAGATTCAGGGCGCCCCGGACCGGGAGACAGCATGATGCATTGCGGCTTTAATGCCTCAAGCTCATCACAACTAATTTTGTCATTCCGATAAACAGATACGTCACAACCCAACTCTGCCGAGTACTGCACGAGGTTCCATGTGAAAGAGTCATAATTATCGATAACAACCAACATTATGATTCTCCCTCTAATTCATCGAACATCGCTGGTCTTGAATCAAGGCCTGCCTCTGCCATGGCGACTGCACGAAAAATAGCGCGCGCTTTTGCATGCGTTTCCTGCCATTCGCTTTCAGGATCAGAGTCGTAAACGATACCCGCACCTGCCTGAACATTCAGCGTACCGTCTTTAATGACGGCAGTTCGAATGGCTATTGCGGTATCCATATTCCCGTTCCAGGATAGATAACCGACGGCTCCCGAGTAAACACCTCGCTTCACAGGTTCGAGCTCCTGTAAAATTTCCATAGCACGAACTTTGGGTGCGCCTGACAACGTGCCCGCTGGAAACGTTGCCCTGAGCACATCCATTGGCGACATTCCTTTTTTTAGCTCGCCAACCACATTAGAAACAATATGCATGACGTGTGAGTAACGCTCAATGCTGAACTTATCAGTCACTTTGACCGAGCCGGTTTCCGCGATACGTCCGATATCATTTCGACCCAGATCGATCAGCATAAGGTGCTCTGCCAATTCTTTGGGGTCTTTTAATAAAGACGCTTCGTGCGCCAAGTCTTCGGCTTCATCTGCTCCTCGAGGTCGTGTTCCAGCCAGTGGACGGACCGTCACTTCTGAATCCTCAAGGCGCACCAGGATCTCAGGGGATGCACCCACGACTTGGTGATCTCCCAGATTCAGATAGAACATATACGGCGACGGATTAAGCGTTCTTAATGAACGATACAAATCTAACGCCGATGCAGAAAATGGAATGGATAATCGTTGCGAGAGGACTACCTGCATGCACTCGCCCTGAGTGATGTAGTCGATGATTTTACGGACAGCGGCTTTGTAGCCCTTTTCAGTAAACCCACTCTTAAAGTCAGATTCAGTGACGGCAGTCGCCTGGTGAGCGTTGTTTGTAGCCGGTAAGCTGCCACGTATTTTGTCGTGCAACTGAGCAACTCGACGTAAGCCTTTTAAGCGGGCATCAGCCTGCGCGGGATCGACTAGAACGATGATAGTCAGTTTGCCGCTGAGGTTATCGAAAACAACCAGCTCATCTGTCACCATCAGCAAGATGTCAGGATTATCGATGGGGTCAGGATGCGGGTTATCGCCCAAACGCGGCTCGACAAATCGGACGGTGTCATAACCGAAGTAGCCCACAAGACCGCCGGTGATAATCGGCAAGCCTTCGACCTGTGGAATATTAAATTGGGACTGGTAATCTTCTATCCAGCTCAATGGATCTTCGATTGGCTCCGCCGGACCTTTCACACCGTCCTGTTCAATCGAGACGCTTTTGCCCCTTACTCGCAAGATCGTTTTGGCGGGCAATCCAATGATGGAGTAGCGTCCCCATTTTTCGCCTCCCTGCACCGATTCGAATAGGAATGTGTAAGGCAGATCGGCCACCTTCCTAAAGGTGGACAGGGGGTTTTCAAGGTCTGCGATGAGCTCGCAGCTCAATGGAATACGTGTGTACCCTTCCGCGCGATAGCGGTCAAAATCTTCGGGGGTCATAGGAGGTCAACTCACAACAAAATTAGAAACTTGAACCAGGGTTAGATGGAACCCCAGTGCGGCGGTTAAATGCGGTCGATCAGCTTCGCCAGCGCAGTTCCATGAAGAGCATGTTGAGGTTGGATATGATCATCTTGGTGTAAATAGTGCCCTTATAGATTGCTACCCGTCAAGCCTCTCGTATAATTGTTTTGAATTTCGTGACTTTTTTATCTCCTTTTCACATCACCAGTGAGCCACATCAATGAGTGTAATTCGCCAAGACGACCTGATCGACAGCGTTTGCGATGCCCTTCAGTTCATGTCCTATTACCACCCAAAGGACTATATTGACGCGGTGCATGAAGCATGGAAGCGTGAAGAATCCACCGCCGCCAAAGATGCCATGGCGCAAATACTGGTCAATTCGCGCATGTGTGCGGAAGGCAAACGCCCGTTATGCCAGGACACCGGAATTGTCACCGTATTTGTCAAAGTGGGTATGGACGTCCAATGGGATGCCAAACTCGACCTGGCCAGCATGATTAACGAAGGCGTTCGCCGTGCATACACTCACCCAGACAACACATTGAGAGCCTCAATACTCGCAGACCCTGCCGGCGCCAGAAAAAATACCGGCGACAACACGCCGGCTGTTATCCATACAGAGGTCGTGGCTGGTGACAAAGTCGAGTTCGAAATAGCAGCCAAAGGCGGAGGATCTGAAAACAAATCCAAACTGGTCATGCTGAACCCAAGCGACAGCATCGTTGACTGGGTCGTTAAAACCGTACCCACTATGGGAGCGGGCTGGTGCCCACCCGGCATGTTAGGACTCGGCATAGGCGGAACCGCAGAAAAAGCGGCTGTGCTTGCAAAGCAATCTTTGATGGCCCCTGTTGATATACAACAACTAAAGGACCGCGGCCCAAAGAATCGCATCGAGGAGCTTCGGCTCGAAATATTCGAAGCCGTCAATGCTCTGGGCATCGGTGCACAGGGATTAGGTGGGCTTACCACGGTGGTCGATGTAAAAATTCTTGATCATCCGACGCATGCGGCATCAAAACCTGTTGCGATGATTCCAAACTGCGCTGCCACCAGGCATGCACATTTTGTATTGGACGGAAGCGGCCCTTCTCTGCAGAGCCCCCCCTCTATGGATGACTGGCCAGCGATCACTTGGGATGCAGGCGCTGGTGCAAAACGCGTAAATCTGGACACAGTCACCCCAGAGGAAGCTGCAAGCTGGAAGCCGGGAGAAACGCTATTGTTAAATGGCCGCATGCTGACCGGACGAGATGCAGCACACAAAAAAATACAGAGCCTATTAGAGGCAGGTGAGTCACTACCCGATGGCATCGATTTTCGTGGCAAGTTTATCTATTACGTCGGTCCTGTCGATCCGGTACGTGATGAAGTCGTCGGTCCTGCCGGTCCGACCACATCAACTCGAATGGATAAGTTTACTGAAATGATGCTAGCTGACTACGGGCTACTCGGCATGATCGGTAAAGCCGAGCGTGGTGAGGCGGGAATTAACGCTATAAAGAAACATAAAGCGGTCTATCTTATGGCTGTTGGTGGTGCTGCGTATCTTGTATCAAAAGCGATTCGCGAAGCCCGCATAGTGGCGTTTGAAGAATTAGGTATGGAAGCTATCCACGAGTTTGTTGTTGAAGACATGCCGGTAACAGTAGCTGTGGACTCAAGTGGAGAATCGGTTCATCAGACAGGCCCGGCACTATGGAAAGGTAAGCTTGCGAGTGGTGAAGTAAAACCCGTATATTTTAAGTAATAATTGTATTTATTCAGCCACTATACTTAAAACAAAGTTCACAACTATTGAGTAACGCTTGATCATGAAACAACCCGCACTGCGTTCGTTTTTATGCATTAATGTTCCACTGTCAGCTCGCATTAAAAACCTGCTAACAGTTATCGCTGTCAGTGTTGTATTAAGCGCCTGTGCATCTTCAGGTGGCACGAGTGATTTTGGCAATAGCGCTAGTGGCAACAGTAGCCGTGTCAGTGTCTGCAAAGCTTCAGACCGACAAATCCAAAGTAGTAGTCAGTGTCTTCAAGATGATGCTGCTTGTTACCAATTAAGTAACAACCAATGGTGCACCGGTGAACGGGGAAATATTTGTCCCGCCGGATCATCAGAACTACCTGCAGGTATGTCTTGCCCAAGAGGCAAACGCTGCTTTAGTGTCAGCGAATCACTACGTTGCACGATAAGTTGATCACACTATAACGTTCGGAAAAGAGGTGCAGGTCGCTGATCTGCACCTGTATTACACAAGCCCCTCTCAGCTCGTCCTAGTAGCGCCGATAACGGATTGATATTTATTGATTAATCCATTGCATGCCGCGCTCGTCCACAGCAACAGTTTCACTGCATCCTGATCATGCTTCCGAGCACCCTGTTGATCTGTGTCATGTATTTGATACGTGCACACAGGTTGAACGTGCATCATGGGAGCTGATACGGGAAATCGTGGCAGAAGCGCAGAAACAGCATGCGCACGAAATTCATATCGAACCCGACGAAGAATGCTGGCGCCTGCGTTATCGGAGCCCGTTTAATTTTGTCGAAAACCGAATCAGTAATGTCGATGAATACCAGAGCAGCCTGACGCTACTGGAAAGTTATTTGTGGGACAGCTCACACACTGACTCACCTAAGCGTGGATGGTTTGGTTTCAAGGCTGAGTCAACCGAGCAATTGCTGCAACTGGATGTTGTTCCTAGTGCTCGCGGCAACACCTACCTCATTACCTTCTTACAACCTTTGAAGACCCCTCCTCCCCGGCTCGATGAACTCGCCATGACGAAGGGTCAGCAAAACAAAATTCGCGATATTCTCACTCAACCCAGTGGCATGATGCTCATCGCCAGTGATGTCACACATGCCAGAGCAAGAACCGCCAGAGCCTTTGCGCAAGAGCTCGTCTCCCCAGACAAGAAGATTGTTTGCGTTGATAGCCCTGGACATCCATTGCTACCGAGAACGACTCAACTCGCCATGGACACACCGCCCACAACACAGCAAGTGCAAAACTGGCAAGCTATGTGTCGATTAGGGTGTGATGCCATCATTGCATGCCAACCACTGGATGACGCTCTGGTACCTGAATTATCCAGGATCGCGACCGAACAAACTTTTGTGGTACAAAGTGCTCGAGTAAAAAATGCTGTCGATGCGATTGCACGGCTACTTGCACTCGGCGTGCGTAGCGAAGCCATCGCCCGGAGCCTCTCTGCAGTTGTGGTTCTAAGGCAAGCTCAGTGCGTCTGCCAGTATTGCCGAGTGAGTCAAATCCCGGATGATGCCGGGACAAGCTGGCTCGCAGCACATAGCCCTATTAAACCTAACAATATCAATGACTGGCTGAGGCACAGAATGCGTTCGTCATTCAGTTCAGGAGCCGGCTGTGGTCGTTGCTCTCAAACTGGCGTTGGAAAGGCTCTAGAGATTTACGACATCGTTCCATTGGACGATTCAGTTAAAGATGCGCTGTATGATTCTGATATCCGCTATGCACTCTCTCTACTGCAAGAGCAGACCACACTCCCAGGCCAGCTACTAAAACTTGCTCAAGAAGGTATCATCACGTTGGACGAAGCAATGAGGCTGGTTCCTCTGACAAAAAGTCAAAACGATCCGTACCATTAAGTCGGGAACGGACTACCCAACGTCCAACTTAGACAACCCCATACCTCAGGCACATCACGCAAGCCGTTGTTGCGCAACGTTAGCCGCTCTCTAAGCGGCTTCTGCATCTCCAGCCGAATCTCCAGTATTCAAACCGGCTCCACCGTTGATCACAGTAAGCTTCGGCACACGCTTCGTTTCCACTTTATCTCGATGCCACGTGTGAGCGGTGCTTAAGTTATCTGACCAAACTATTCCTGTAGAACCGTGATCACTGATTCGGCGATACAAATTTCCGTTCAGCTGATTTCGTTGAACCAAATAGGCTCTAAACGCTTGAAAAAGGTCTCTATCGACTCGCTCTTCACAATGCCAGAAGTCATCCAAGTTCCCTTGGTCGGTTAGACCGGGGATATCGTAAATTGCATCGCCCAATGTCTTAACAGGTGTTCCGTGAAATAATGAGGACATCCCTACGGTACTGTTTATTAAGACTGTTCCTTGCGCATGTCGCAACAATGTAGGAAGGTCTACATCGTGGACGTAATACACACGCCCTTGTAGCCCCAATTCGGCCACCAAGTTGGCGAACAAACTTGTGTAATCGGTATATCCACGATCAAGTGGATGGTGCTTAAAGACAATGGCTTTATTGGGAGCTGCGTGTTCACGAAAGGAACTAAGCACTTCTCCAATAAAATGCTCGATAGAGTTATAATCTGAATGAACAACAACCTGCATGTCGCAATGAACTTGCAGCGGACAAACAAAATAATTTTTATTGAACTGAGGAATAAGCTCGCTCAGTACATTACTCTCACGCCGAGCGTAAAACCATTTTCGGATGCCTGATCGTATCCAACGCGATCCTTCTGACAACCAACCAAACGGACGGTGGTGCCTATAGTGTGGGAACCGCCCGGTTCTTGCAGCACTAGCCCAGTAGTAAATCATAGAATAGAGCGCAGTAAACTGAAATACTTTTCCAGGCTGCTGATGCTCATCGGGTAACTCAGGAACAGCGGTGCTGATCTCCAAATGCCCCTTCATCATAGTTGAATGACCATTAACACCGTCTTCTTCTAGCGTAATGAAGTTGGGTCGTATATAGCCTTCTTCAAACACAAATACTCGAATATCAAGACGGGATGCTACCTCTCTGGCAATTCGATGATAGGCACGACAATCACCAAATAAATAGATTCGCCCAATATTACGGTTGATCATCAACCGCTCAAGCCAATGTTCCCAATCTTCAAGCTTACCCGTGTAATCAATTGCACCGGAGCGCCGATAGAAGAATCTATCGCCACCGTTAAAATTGATTTTTGTGACTGCGAATCCCCGAGCCGCTAGGTCGTCGCCAAAGCGAGAAAAAAACGGCCCAATCGGTCCCTGCAACAGCAGAACGTTACGGCGCATAGCTTAATCCCTTTACTATATTGACAACCTTGCTGACCTGTCTGCCAGACCAGCTATTTTCATTGTTATTCAAGGTCCGCTCCTTCTGTCGCTGTATCGCCCTTACCATCTGCTCAGCGGAAACAAATTCACCGGATGCAATGTCCACATATCGCGGATATTTAACGAGTGTTAGATAAATGAGTTCATCCAGTGTTCTTTGACGACTACGCCGCTCATTAACCACATGGTCTTCAGTAAGACCCCAGCCAGAATAAAATGGGGCGCCGTAAGTGACTACGCGCTTGTCCCGCATTAAGGCTTCAAACCCGGATAATGATGTCATGGTATGCAGTTCGTCACATGCCTCTATGCAGTTGATGATGGACGATTCAGTATCAACAACATCTGCACAAGACTGTTCTGTAAACGGGTCTACCTTGCCTTTGCGATTACCTGCAAGCACGTCAGGATGCGGTCTGTACACGATCCAAGCATCGGGTCGGATTTTACGAACCGCCCTAAGTAACGCAGCGTTAGTATTGACCTCTTGGCAACCGCGTTTAATGGATTCATCATCCTCTACCTGACCTGTAACAAGAACACACAACTTATCGGCAGATCCATAGACTTTTGAATCGTTTGCCGCTACATCATACTTAGATACTCGGGCATCGATAATCATTTTCGCCAGGGATTTGCCACGTTCTAACTCTTGTTCGCTGCAGTTATATTCAGCTAACAGTATTTCCAGATCACTGGTACCTATTGGGTCAAAATATAAACCTTTTCCATCAATAACGAGGGAACCGGGTGCTGTGAAATTTGAACCTAATCCGGCTGAGCGAATAAAGCCGTCCTCAAGACGCCAGACAGGTAGATTCGTCGATGATTGTTGATCTGCATATCGCCTGAAGCCCCACGTTACCAACGTGTCCGCATCGCCCGTATCAGTTTCATCACCAAAGCTAACACTGCCATCCGGCGAGCGTAAAAATTGTTGCACATAGCGGCGTTTCCATTGAGTGATACCCACACAATGAAAGTGACGAGCGTTGCGACGAAAGTTCTCCTTTTGAACGCTAACGTGGGCCAGTGTCTGATGTAATTGCCATGGATCACCACTCATCGGTGAGCAGTATTGAGCAAGTTTTACATGAGTGGCATGAAATATTTCATCGATATTTCTTAACCGAATTCGACGACCCACTCGCTGACGCTCATCGGCTAATCCCCAGCCTGAATAAAACGGCAGACCGAAAATCGTAACAGGACGTTCGCATAAAAGCGCTTCATAGCCCAGCTGAGATGTACCGACATATACTCGAGCAGCAAGTTTAACCCACGGAAATGGATTGTCGTCTCCGGCTACAACAGGGATATCTAAAGACTTCGCATAGCCAGCTAGGTAGCCTTGGCGCCGACCAGACACAACATCAGGGTGGGTTCTAACAATGATGGGAAGCTCAGGATTTTCGTCGATGGCAGAATCGAGCATGCGCTTGAACGTGGCCTCATCCATCGCACCATAACGCACAGAGGCATCGTCTCGGGTTTGATCAACAACCAATACAAAGCTGTTCTGAGCGAGTTCTTCATAAGCGACCTCACCCTCCTCACCAACAGCAACTGGCATGGCGGGAACGCGGGTTGCACAATAGTTATACTTACAAATCTCATTAGTTACTAGCGCTTCACGACAAGAAGCGGCATAAGCTAACGCATCAGTATCGCAGTGCTCGGCGTACTCTTCATCACTTAGGTTTAAGTATCGTTCAATGGCAGACGGCTTAGTCGAATCATAGTAAACGCCTTCGTCATCCACTAATACCGAGTAGCAGGTTCGCGAATGCGCATTCTTAGAAGACGTTCTTATCCAACCATCTTCAAGATACCAAACCGGTAGTGCCCGGCTTGCAGCATATTCCAAAGCAGCCTGTGCAGTTTCCTTTCGCCCCCAAACCAGAACCACATCGGCGGGCAAAGCATGTTTACGTGCTTCACGAGGTGAGAGTACTTTTTTAAGTCCCAGCAACTGGGCGAGGTGCTTGATTTTGAGTATTCCAGGCGACAAAGCAACCGCCACTTCCGGATTGGATACGTTAGTCGCTAACGACTCTGCGTCTGGATTGACACGTTGAACCGATAGCAACGACTTCACAGCACCATCCACCACATCATGATAGCGGTAAGGAGCAACCCCAGAACCACATTTTTTCCAAGCTTTATTAATTCATCGTGCTTAGTTGTCACTTCACCCCGAGGAATATCGGGTAAGACTGATGCTGGTCCATCTTTAAATTGTTCTCTGATCTCGTCGAGCCTGTCCAGCTTGATACCAGCGGCGTCCGCATACGCAACAAACGTGTTGATTGCCTGGACACCTTTATCACCCGGATTTAAACGCATCAGCTGCGTCAGGTGATTTAACGCTTGCATATGCACACCTTGTTGACTGGCAACATGCCGAACGTGACGAAGATCTTTCTCCAGTACAACAATTTCTTCTAGATGCTGTTCAAGCTCAGCACGCTCGATCGCCTGAGGTCCATGCGCCTTGACAGAGGCTTCAACGGCTGTTGTCACCATCTTGGCCTGCTCGTCTGGTTTTTCATGAACACCCAACTCGATCATCGCATTGAGCATATGAAACTGAACACCGTGCGCCAAAAGCTCTTCACGTATTTCATGGACTTCCGCCATGAGCCCGTAAATTTCGTCGACGGTTCGCTTAATCAGATTGTTGTGAGTAGTCTCAGACTTGTTTTCGTCCAGAGCAGCACTGGAAGGCGCGGCAGGTTTATCTGCCACGGCTGCGGTTATAGGCGTGACTGTCGCGGTGACAGACGCACCCGAGTTAGTCTTAGTTTGATCGTTTACTTCAGCCGCTTTCGCAACGTCTTGTCGATCCAGTGGTTGGGCTTGGGCAGACACTTAATATCGTCCTGGCCTAACCTGCTTTTCGAAACGGCACAACGTTTTCGTGTGTCTCGTGTACAAGACCACTCAAGTATTGCCCGTATTTGTTTTTCAGTAACGGACTGGCAAGAGCGAGAAGCGCTTCATCACCGATCCAACCGTTACGCCAGGACACTTCTTCAGGACAGGCAATTTTCAACCCCTGACGTCTCTCAAGCGTCTCAACGAACTGACCTGCTTCGAGTAGAGAGTCACCGGTACCTGTATCCAACCAGGCATATCCTCGCGACATTCGCTGCACGTGCAAGTCACCGCGATCCAGATAAACTTTATTTACATCGGTAATTTCAAGCTCACCGCGTGCTGAAGGTTTAATGTCTTTGGCGATATCGACAACATCGTTGTCATAAAAGTAGAGTCCAGTCACTGCATAGTGAGACTCCGGCTTCTCAGGTTTTTCTTCAATATGTAAGGCCTTACCCGCCTCATCAAAGGAAACAACGCCATAGCGCTCGGGATCACTCACACGATAGGCAAAAACGCTTGCCCCAGATTCTTGCTCAGAGGCTGAGCTCAGCAAGCCAGCCAAATCATGACCGTAGAAGATGTTGTCGCCCAATATCAGCGCAACATCATCATCGCCGATAAATTCCTCACCAAGAATAAACGATTGAGCTAGACCATCCGGTGACGGTTGAACCGTGTAGGTAATGTTCATACCCCACTGGCTACCATCGCCCAGCAACTGCTGAAACAGTGGCACATCTCTCGGGGTTGAAATGATGAGTACATCCTTGATGCCAGCCAGCATCAGGGTGCTGAGTGGGTAGTAAATCATAGGTTTGTCATAGACAGGCAGCATCTGCTTGGAGACGGCCTGCGTCATAGGGTGTAGGCGAGTACCTGAACCACCGGCTAAAACAATACCTTTCATAATTCTGGAATATCCGTTGACGGGTAACCTGCTTCGAGCAAGAAACACGCCGACACGTCAACGAATCCAAAGCAAATCTATTCTTGATCTACCGGGCTGGATTCACCCGGTTATTTTTCGCACGCCCAAAAACAAAAACGGCCCAGACCGCTGTGGTCTGAGCCGCTTGGTAAAACGGTTACTTCAGCTTTTTTGCCTAGCGAGCAGCCTGAGCGAAAGCGTGAACCTTGCTATCACCTGCATCAAGCAGCTCCGCAAAGTAAGCAATAGTTTTCTCCAAACCCTGCTCCAGCTTCACCTGAGGCTCCCAATCGAGCTCTCTTTTAGCCATTGAGATGTCTGGGCGTCGCTGTGTAGGATCGTCGCTAGGAAGCTCCTTAAAGACCAGTTCAGAACTTGAGTTAGTCATAGCAATGACCTTCTCAGCTAATTGACGGATTGTGAACTCGTCCGGGTTACCTATATTGACAGGCCCTGTGAACGAATCATCTGTGTCCATGATGCGGACAAATGCCTCGATTAAATCTAAGCAGTAGCAGAATGAACGAGTCTGGTCGCCTTCGCCGTAGATGGTGATTGGCTCGCCAGTGAGCGCCTGCATAATAAAATTAGATACCACGCGGCCATCGCTTGGGTGCATGCGCGGACCGTAAGTATTAAAGATTCGCCCTACTTTGATGCGCAGGTTATGCTGTCTGTGATAGTCGAAAAACAGCGTTTCTGCGCAACGCTTGCCTTCATCGTAGCAAGAGCGGAAACCGATGGGGTTTACATGGCCCCAGTAATCTTCACGCTGAGGATGCTGATGCGGATCGCCGTACACCTCACTCGTGGAGGCCTGAAAGATTTTCGCACCGGTCCGCTTGGCTAGGCCAAGCATGTTGATTGCACCGTGAACACTGGTTTTGGTTGTCTGCACAGGATCATGCTGGTAGTGGATAGGCGACGCAGGACAGGCCAGGTTGTAGATTTCGTCAATTTCGATGTAGACCGGGAAAGTGACATCGTGACGCATTAATTCGAAGCGAGGGTTATCGAGAAGATGCAATATATTTTGCTTGTTTCCCGTGAAATAATTGTCCATGCAGACGACTTCGTGGCCGTCCGCCAGCAGACGTTCGCACAGGTGAGAACCCAGGAAGCCAGCGCCACCGGTTATGAGAATTCGTTTGCTTGATAAGTTGCGCATACCAGACTGGATGTTGTTCATAAAGACAGTTGAAATTCTGTTGGGCGGAGATTATTCGGTGACCGAACACCTTCGCGTGAAACCTTGTACTCTAGTGCAGAAATTAGTAGCAGATTCGGGCTTTTTGCTGATTTGCCCTTGTCCGGTGCCAAAAGGGAAGAGATTGTGCCAGATTTTAAACGATCGTGATGTTTATCACACTTATGTGTTGCGATAGTTAACGTCATGCAATTGTCGGAAATTAACAGCTGCCTCGACTCGTGTTTCCTAACTAGCGTCCATTTGGAGACAAGCTTAATAAATGTTATGTACCGTTTTGCGGCTGAATTTTATCAAGAACAGCTTTGATCGCGTCGATTGATACCTCAAAGCTCAGCCCGGCAGTGGTGTGCTGTGTATCTGCAAACCCTTGAGCAACTTTCGAATCTACCAGCCGAGGGTAATCCTCCTCAGGATTTTCTAAAATAGCGTAATAGTGGTGACCGCAATTAGCCGCCAGTCCCCAGTAATAGGGAAAGACGTGCCGGCTGAACATCTCGATAATTTTTACTCCGGGGCGGCAAAAAACCATATTTGTCAGTCCCCCGCCGTGAGGAGACATCACAACATCAGCCCGTGCAAGCAGTGCCGCCTGCTCTGCAACGCTTAATCCTTCCATCGCTTTAATGGTAAAACCTGCCTCCTTCAGCAGTGGAATAAATTCTTCCTCATTGGAGATACCTCGACGAACACCTTTTGGGCGTGAGATATACAGTTTGATGCGCGGTTCATCTGAGGGGGCTGCAGGATAAAGATGCTTCATCCACTGAGGAGTAAAACGATGCATCTTGAGGTTGATTCCACAATTGAGATCAATGTGCAAAAGCCTGTCACACCGCAAATTGGGTTGTTTCACTGTCTCGACTACTCGGGACTTATCAAATCCAAATCGCTGAAGCGTTTCGAGCTGCCATTTCCCGGTTATCTGTCTGACCAAAACTCGATCAATGGAGCACATACTAATGCCATCGCGTTCGAGCAAGCCCAGCTTCGGCATTATTTCGGTCATCCAATGGTAGTAACAATGAGCGCCAGCAGAGGTAGCCAGCATCAAAGTAGATCCTTTGTATCGGCGTCCACGACGCCAAAAGCCAGGCGGTTTTTGATCATCGGGAATTCCTTGTCGTAGAATTTCACGACCGGCATTGTCATGGACCCACCAGGACGGCCCAGTGAAATAGACTTGAGCGAACGGTACATCGTGCAAAGTGACCTCGTTACTCTGCATAGAGGTTTCAGCCGCTTCATGCGCTCCGTGTCGCTGCACCATAATGGGCAGGTCCAAATCATAATGCTCGCTCTGAAGTAGAACGCGTGATGAGGCAACTTCAGCCTTCAGACCTTTAAAGTTATCCGTTGCTTGCTTGCCATCGGCGTCATCATTTTGACCAGCACTATCAACCAGTTGCAATTCCAACAGATTATTTAGCGACTTAACTTCGAGAGCGCGCATGTCAACACTTCGCTCAGGATTTTTAAATAAGGATATTTCCTGATTTTGAGTGATGACGACGTGCGGTCTGACACGATCGACATAGTCATAATCAATTCCCTGTGCCCAGACAAAATGCACTTCGGAAAACGTTTCGGCCAACATGCCCGTCATGAGAGTTCGGCTATCCGCAGAATTCTCATCACCAAAAATCAAAACCGAATATCGAGAGGCTTTGTGATCATGATTTTCATAGACCACGTGAGTGCCTTCAGCAAACTCAGCATTGGAAAGTTGGGCACTGCCGTCGTCAAAGCTATTTCTACGAAGCGCCGCAAGCTCACTTTCGTAACGAACTTTAGAGCGAAGCCAATATCGGTATAAACGCGTTTGTTGGCTGCTTTCACTAACCTGGCCACCGTCTAAATTCATGGCTCGCACAGCTTCGCTGTATGGGTAGCCTAACAATTGATTATTAATGGCAACCCCTAGAGACGAGCACAACAGCTGACACGTCATATACGCTGACCAAGGCGTCCATCGCGTATCAGATAGCCAATGCAATGGATAACTGCCTTTCTGCCTTTCAAGGTAGTCTGCCGGGCTGATCAAGCACGGCAATCCGGCTTTATAGGTGTTAGTTAACTCAGCTAGAGGGCTGTATCGATCTTCAGCCTGGAATTCAGAAGACAAGCCGTCCAGGTATTCATGCATCATGGTCGCCTTATCTGGCACAACCACATGAAAATACCGGCAGCCCATCTCGCTCAATTTTGCAGTGCGCTGATTAAGCTCATCCTTCCAACTATCAATGCGGCTGTTAGCGCGCGCATCCCGCGCATAAAGCTTGCGCGCAGTTTGATTCGAGAATAACCAGCCCTCCCGCCCTACCAGCGTGGATGGACTTGCCACGTGTAGCTCTGCTGCACGTGGAACTTGTGTTTCTGTGATTCTGGGTTCCTGTAATACCTCGGGACGCATCAGGCAACCTGCGCTCTCACCGAAGGTAGATTAAACTGAACCCGTAATTCAGCCGCGTAGTCACTTTGACCAACCCTCACCTCCTCGCCGTCGAACACTTTAAGCGCATGAGTATGCATGACAAGAATTTCATCCAGATGATGCTGCAAGTCCAGCGCGTGAGTCACACTCGATGTATGCCTACGATGAACGTTTAGTGCGTCTGCGACATAAGCAATAGAACAATCCGGGTTATCTAAACTTGCCATATATAGACGCCAATCACCTACCAGTGAATATTGCATGACTTCATCGCCATATTTTTGGAGGGTGTCGCGAAGGTGCTCCGTATCCCATACAACTGAACTGACGTTCATGATGACATTCCGCACGGACAATGCATCCTTAATGAAATCTCTACCACTCATTAAAAATGAGCGATTGAAAAGCTCTTCATCAACCTGCTTCACGTAGTAATCGTAACTATCAGCTAATCGAGAATCTCTGCCATCTATTTGCTCAGAGTCTGTAAAACTTAGGCAAGTATTATATTGAAACGCAGCCACTGAGCGGGATAAGAACTCTGGTTTGGCAAGATCATCTGCCTCTGCTATCCAGGTATGCGTTCCTCGGCATAACGTTAAACCATACGACCATTGACGGAAAACGTTTCCACTATTACTGTCATTGGCCACTATTTTTATTTTTCGCTTTGCCACCTTCGCGCACTGTTTGATAACTTGCAAACTACCGTCTGAAGAGTTGTCATCTAAGACAATGATTTCAAACACCGGCATATCTTGATTAAAGACTGTCGAGAGTCTACTGGGCAAATACTTCTCATAGTTGTAGTTGGGAACAACAACGGACACCTTCTTCAATTCAGGCTTCAGCAATTGCAGAAGCTCAAAACAGTAGTCATCAAGCTGACAATGATTTTCCACATAGGCAACGCGATTACTTCGACGTTGCTCAGTATCGTGATCCAAGGCATCTGACAGTGCTGCCTCCAGTGCTTGTTGATTTCCTCGTTCGACAGCATAGCCGTGTTCTTTCATAACATTGTCAAAGCCTGTTGCCCCTTCAAACAGGACTACCGGCATTCCAACATTCATGGCTTCCAATACAACCGTGGGGTAAGGATCTTCGCGTGAGGTTAGAAACAGTACATCAGCTGCCGAGTAGTAATCTGACATTTGACTGGTAAAACCTATCAGATGGATTCTATTGGCAAATTCAGAGTGTTTTAAGTCCGTTTGTACCCAGCGCTGCATGTCGAGAGAGATCGCACCCGCCCAAACAAAATGAACATCGTTCCGGGTTTCCATCCATTTTTCTGCAGCCTGTAGAAAAAGGTCAAAGCCCTTTCTTAGGTCTGCATATCCAACGTTAAGGACTAGTTTATCTGCAGAAGATACACCAAGCTCTTCTCTGATTCTGTCCCGGGCACTTTGATCATACTCAAGCTGCATATAAGTGCCTTGAGGCTTAATATGCTGCTTTCCCTTTTGCGTATCCGTAAACCTTTTGAAACCGGCACGGACAATCTCGGATGGAAAAATGACGTGATCTGCGTGCTGATCTATCTGTCGAACGTTTTCTTGGAGCGCATACTCTTCAATGAGCATAGGCATTTCATGTATCAACGATATTACGTTGACACCTGCATTTTTAAGAACAGGCACGAGGTCCCCGGTCACGCAGGTATTGCAAATCGCTATCTCAAACGCACCATTGCTTAACAAACGCTGCAGCCCATCAGTACCAATTTGAGAAAGCACATAGGTGTCTGCCACCTCTTTGTAACTATCAACCATGACCCCACCGTCTTTTAGCAACACAGTGACCTGCATTCCGAATTGCTGACTGTAGAGAGTGGCCAGAGAAATGAGTAACATTTGGGCGCCGTGTTTATGCGCATCATGACCGACGAGCAGAATACGCTTGGAACCATCAGGATTGAGGCTCACTTTCAGCAAGTCAGAAACAGGCTGCGATAGTAGTCCACTCAACCCGTGAACAGCCCGCTGAGTAGCATTCAAATAGGCGTGACCAAAATGCACGTCCGGTTCAAGGTAGGCACTTTCCGCCCATTCATTCCACGCATTGATAAAAACGATCGGCTCTTCCTGAAAAGGATGTTGTTTCGCGTGATCAATAATGCCGTTTAACCAACGCTCATACTTCTGAGGTGTAGAACCGTGCAACACCAAACCACGCCCTTCTCGTCTGGCATCATTATCCCAATGTGGAGACACTGTTTTAATGATTGGGAAGTCTGACGCCTCCTCGTTGAGTGATGCATCAATGATCTTGTCGTAGCTTCTGACGTGACCAGCAAACTCTGGATCGAACATTGTCAGTTCTCGATTCATATCGGGAACAGTCAAAGCGACTTTGTGAGGTGGAAATTCTACCGCACCATCTAATCCATACACCGTTGGGTCAGTATCACCAAACCCTTGCACCATGAGTATCCACGGAGCAACGCCCAAGGCATCTGCCCAAAGCTCTCGCCAACGCGCCAAAGTTTCTTTTGCGTTGGGAAGCAAACCGGGTCTATACAAAATAAATAGCGGACGTCCATTGACCTTCATATAGCGCTCGTTGGACATGTAATGAACCGTATCAGCGATGAAAGCTTCCTCATCTGACTCGAGGTAGTCTTGCTGAATTAACACTTCACTGTCATGCCCATCCCAGGTTCGGGTCCAATTCTCATTTGCCCACATGATGCAAAAGTCCTGCTTTATTTCAGCATCCTCGGCAAACTTGTCCAACGGCATATCCATGAGCCGTTTTCCGTTGAACCAGTAATAGTAAAAACAAAAGGCTTCGATGCCAAACGAGCTCGCCATCTCAGACTGCGCTCGAATCGTATCAATGGAATTCAAATCGTAAAAACCCAAATCGCGGGGAACACGAGGTTGATAATGCCCAGCAAATCTTGGCGCACCTCGTGCGACGTTTCGCCACTCGGAGAAACCTTCTCCCCACCACTTATCGTTTTCATCAAACGCATGAAACTGTGGCAAGTAAAAAGCGACAGATCTTACGCGTTGACTTAGCGTACGAGAATCTATTCCGCTAGGCTGTTCAAATTCCGGCCCAGGGTTAGCAAAGTGCTTGATGGTATTGAGTACTGATGCCGATGTGACTGCCGGGGATGCTAAATGCGCATCGTTCGCAGCATGTTCAGCATCTGCGTGTGAAACCTGGGCAATATCCGACGCGGGCTGCCGAACAGGGGCCTGAAAGGCACCTACTTGCATTCCAAAAAATTGCTTAATAAACAGTTTAGTTTTACGCCTATAACGTGCGGCCAGTTTTGCCACGCGTCGCCCTTGCGGGTTATCGTTTTTCCAGGCCCGCGCTTTCGTTCTCGCAATTTTTAAGGGTCTAATCACAACTTGACGCACTAATTTCATGAATCAGGTAATCGAGTAATTACATGTCCAAATATCTGGATACATGTTTGTTTCGTTACGCCGACTCTTGCAAAAATACGGCCAGTGATTCTACAAAACAGGACATTCGCCCCTATGCTAATGGGGTAATTTTTTCAGAATTCGCTCGACAGCTGCCAGATCCACATCAAACGATTCATTTTGAGTTCGCCACTGTAAGTCAGGAGCGGCATGAGCCTGAGAAATGCGGTAGTTTACAAGCCTGGGGAAATCCTGAACCGGATCTTGGAGAATAGCGTGGTAACGATGCCCACACAGCTCTGACAGGCCATAGTAGTAGGGATAAACGTGGCGGCTCAGCAACTCAACAACCGGGATGCCTGGTTTACAAAAGACCATGTTAGTCAGTGCGCCGCCATGAGGAGCCATGAGCGCATCTGCTCTACTCAAAAGTGCCGCCTGCTCAGCCACACTCATACCTTCCATGGCTACAACCGTAAAACCGGCCGCCTCCACCATCGGTTTAATCGCATCCTCATTGAGGATTCCGCGCCGAACGCCCTCCGGACGGCTGATATACAAGCGTAAACGCGAGGTGTCCTCAGCTGGTGAAAGAAAGGTCTGTTTTAACCACAAAGGTACGAATCTGTTCATCTTCAGATTGATACCGTTGTTCATGTCGATATGAATAAGCTTCTCGCAATGCCAAAATTGCTGACTGACCGTTTCCACAATTCGGTTAGGCTGAATGCCAAGAGCGGCCAGAGTTTCACGCTGGAACTCGCTCGTCATTTCTCTGACGAGGAAATGATCAATCGAGTCCAGTGAGATGCCCTGTCGTTCCAGCAAGCCCAATTTTGGCAAGATATCCAACATCCAGTGGTAATAGCAATGAGCCCCTGGGCTCGGAGCGAGTAAAAACGTGGTACCGGGAAGATTTAAGTAGTCTTCTCTAAGCAAGCCAGCTTCTTTAGATGGCTCTACACCGTAACTAAATGCATTACGGCCGTTAGCAGATCGAATCAGGCAACTACTGCCGTTAAAATACACCTTGGGATGTTCTAACTCTAACAAAGTCACAGGGTTGGTCTGCATCGCTAATTCCTGATGCGCTTTGTCCCAACCTGGTTGAACAACTACCGGTGGATTCAGATTATACGTCTCCTTACCTAATAGGCTGAATTGGCGGCTATCAGCAGAACAAGAGGGCTGATTCTCCTTGCTAACGCATAGATTACGCGCGGTAGCCACAGCCAGCTCTTTAGCATGCAGACGTTCAGCGGCCGTGCTACGCATATCTTCCGTATCACAGGGAATTTGTGTCATGCTGGCTTCGGTTGACTGCGAAATGACAATGTCCGGGCGCACCTGGCGAATGTATTCATGATCAACAGCGTGACTCCACACAAAGTGCAACTCTTTGACTGTTTCAGCCAACATACCCGTCAGTAAATTCTGCTGGTAATCGCTGTAAGAATCACCGAACAAGACAACAACTTTATCCGCCGCAGACTCTGAAGTGTTCTCATAAATGACATGACTGCCTTCGCCGTTCATCAGCGTCTCTTGAACAGTCTTTAAGTTATGTTTTTCTCCGGTACCACTGGCATCGATAACTTTTTGAGTCAATCGATTGATATTGATGTTTTCGCCATAGCGAACCAATTCGTTTGCATAAACCCGCTTAGAGTATCGGTCTAACTGATACGTTCTGATCGTCTCAGGCTCTATAGCACCCGCCGAATCTGGTGACACCGACTGAGCCAATGCCGTTACAGTACTAGCCTCTGTGTAGGGGTAGTTCAGGATGTCAGTATTGGTCGGAATGTGTAAACGGCTACACAACAACTGGTAGGCCATAAAACATCCCCAGGCTGTCCAATGGTTATCCGTCTTCCAAAACACAGGGTATTTTTCAATACCTTGAGTTAGGTAAGGTACAACATTCAAAAAGCTAGATAGCTCGGCTTCGTGTCGACTATGCAATTGACGGATCGGACTACCATCGGCATTCGCTAGAGTATCCGTGTAGTGCCGATTCAAGAGCGTTAGTTTGTCCGGCACCGCTAAATGGACGTATTTAACGCCTCTAGAAGCCAGTTGCTCTTCCCTGCCGCGCAGCAGTGAAACCCAGCCTTTTGCCAATTCAGGTGTAAAAGAGGAATCCGACTGATACAGATCAATAGCGCTGTGTTCGCCACCGGTCAAAAACAGCCAGCCTTCGGATCCTGCTTGTACGTCAACAGACATTCTAATTTCCGTTGTCGTTAAATATTCATTGCAACCGAGGTAGCTATTGCCACTTTATATAAGATATCCGCCAGTATCGATGCCAACTGAAGATTCTTCGTGGGCACCTTTGGCATCACAATGATTTCATCACCTGGACGTACAAGCGGATTTTTATCAGTCGTTACTTCACCATTCGCGTGTATAACAACAAGGCGTCGTTTTTCTGCGTGGTCTGTAAAGCCACCGGCCAGCGATATGTAGTCTCTGGCACGTAAAGACTCTCTGTACAAAATAGCCTGAGTGACAAATACTTCACCACTTAGTAAAACTGAGTCGCTGCGTCGAGGAATTGAGATGGTATCTCCTTGCTGCAACAGAATGTCTGCAACCGACCCATTGTTTGCAACCACCAGTCGACCTGATGGCTCGGCTTCGCGGGCTCGCTGGACAAATTCGCTGACTAGCTTGGCTTCCTGAGCACGAATGCGGGCCTCCGCATCCGTATTGCTTGAAGCTGTTAGGTAGCGTGATTCCAGACGGCTTAAGCTTTCCTCCAACGACTGCTTTTGACGCTCTGCTACAGACTTTCTTCGTAATGACAATGCACCGACATCAGCCAGTACAGGATCTACAGCGATGTAATCGAGCACCTCTTGCAATCGCGTATCACGCGGCACGGCGTAAGTCGATGGCCCTAAATGCGCGCCTTCCACTTCAACCACGATAATCGTATCGTGTTGATCGGCACTAAATTTTACAGCGTCACCGTTTTCTAAGGTGTAGTTATTAAACTCATCAATCGGCAGGTACACTGAAAACGGCTTAGATTGGCGAATACCTGAAATAGCCACATAGGATACCGCTGGCTGGATAAGCGCTTGATCGGTAAGCTCCTGCCCCACGGCACTCTCACTCTTCAGTTCGAATACGGCCGAGTTAGACACGTCACCGGTAACAGTCACGATACTATTTCTAACTCCAACAACGATCGTGTCCCCATCTTGAAACTGAAGCGTGGGAAGAACCCCTTTGGTTAGAAATTCATACAAGTCGATGGTGGTTAGCAATTTCCCGTTACGCATGACTTCAATATCGCGATAACTACCGCGCTGTTCGTCAATGCCACCGGCCTGATCAATAAAATGTAATACCGAGTTGGAAGGAATACCACTGAATCGTCCGGGTTGTGGTACGTAACCGGTAACGAACACTGCTACAGGTTGGGCACCATTCAAGCTGGTATAGACCCGCACATTATCAGTGAAAACCGAACGCACCGAGTGCGTCACCCGAGAGTTTAGATCGCGGTTGGCGACACCACCTACGGTTACCGGACCCACTTTGGGAATAAAGATATTGCCACGCGCATCGACGGTCAGCGCTTCGTTGAATTCGATTGCACCCCAGACGCGAACCGATACACTGTCTCCGGGTTGAATGACGTAGCCGGGGTTTAGCCCGTCTTCGGCGTCATTACTAAACCCACCGTCAAACAAATTGGCACCAAACGGTCGTGGACCGCTGGAGTGATGCTGTTTGTTCGCAGATAGAGTATTTTCACCTGACTGATTTTGCAGCAACTCGGCTGTCGTGGACTCAACAACCAGATTGTTGAGATCCGCGCCCTGCAAGGACTGAGACTGTGCGGGAACGGCGAAAAAGCCCAACAGTGCGAGTAACGAGAGTCTTTTTGAGTGCGCAGAAAGCATAAGCTTCAAAGCAGAATTATTGAGGATAGTGCAAACGATTGAGCAATTTGAATGCCCAAACAGGTTATTCGCCAGGTTATTTCTTAATGACCCATATGATCTTTCAAAGCAGACCAGAGCAGACCAAAAATGAGGTAGGCCAAAAAGGAGTACACCATGACCGTGATGATTTTGATCAGACGTCTGGGCTCCGTGGCGGCATCCGGCAGGCTAGGTTCAACAAACGTTATGAGGTACTGTTTCTTTCTCTGAGCCTCTATGCGTGCGGCCTCGTAGGAAGCCAATGAAGCAGCATAGCCCTGCTGTGCAATTTCTTGCTCGAGTACCAGTGGCTGGTAATTACCAACAAGGCGCCCTAGCCCATCCGAACCTTCACCAGTAACACGGCCCTTTTCTAGTCGCAGTTGCCGTTCAAGCGCATTGATCCTGTTCTTTAAAACAACCACATCAGCCGAGTCTTCTCGCATGTAGGCCATCGTTTCGGCCAGTGTCGCCTGTGTTTCACTCAAACGGGATTCGATAGCTGCAATTCGAGCAAACAACGCGACAGATTCATCCTTTGGGCTGATGGAATCATTGGCAGACTGAAACTGATTAATATCTAGTGATGTTTTGCGTAAATGCTCGACCGCGCGATCTACTTCTGAGCGTGCAGAGCGGATAGCATCAACCTCCATTCGATTGGACAAAGTATTAACTAATTCTTCGTTCAATTCGATGATTAGCGAGGCAATTTCCTGTGCCATTTCGGGCGTAAACGCCCTAACCTTGACGGTGAGCACATCACTTATAATGTCTCGCTGAACATGAACCCGGTCTTTGTAGTAGTCCAGGATCTCCTGACGCGTCGCATCACTTTTCAGACGCGAGAGGACATCAACATCCTGACTGCCATAATGATTTTCAAAATCAATACGTTCGCGCAGTTTGTCTAGTATATCCAGAGATGACACATATTCCATGACCACCATTGAGTCTTGGCCGCCAGAAGACAATACAGGCGACGCTAACAATGCCGTTAATCCGTTGGTGCTGATTCCACTCTTTGCGGATCTAACAGCCACCTTGGCTTCCGAAACGTACATGTCCGAAGCCATAAAACCATAGTAAACGATGGCAAATAGCGTAGGAATACCTACGACGGTTCCCAATGTTTTTAAAATCGCCTTCATTGAATCTCTTGCCTTTACGCCAGATAAACTAACGATCTAACGTGGTTTGTTTTGCAGAATGTTGTACTCAAACAACGCTTCTTTGAGGTCTTCATATAACACTAGACTCCCCTCATGCAGGATCGCGGCCATGTCACAATTGCGTCGTATAGTCTGTTCGTTATGGGAGACCAGGATGACCGAAGCATTGGCCCTTCGCTCTTCAAAGGCCATTCGGAATTTTTCGCGATACCTGGCGTCACCCGTCTCTAGAGCTTCATCAACCAGGTAGTATTCGAAGTTACATGCCAGACTCACTGAAAAAGCAAATCTGCCTTGCATACCCGCGGAATAGCTCTTAAGAGGCTCATCAAAATATTCGCCTAACTCAGAGAACTCCTGAGTAAATTCCTCGACATAACGGGTGCTTTCGCCATAAATTCTTGCAACAAATCGAGCATTTTCACGGGCCGTTAAATTCCCCTGAAATCCACCGGAATAGCCCAAAGGCCAAGACACTCGCTGATCGCAACGAACAGAACCAGAATCAGGCGGTTCAGCGTCGCCAATAATACGGATAAGCGTGGACTTACCAGCGCCGTTTAAACCCAGAATGCCCACGCTTTTTCCAACCGGAAAATCTAAGCTGACATTGTCCAAAACAACCCGATATCCAGCTTGCGTACGGTATTTTTTATTGACGTTGCGCAGGCTAATCATTTTTTGACGATAGCGCTCTTGTGCATTGCTTGATGCATTAGCAATCCAACCGCCAACGTAGTGAACGCCCATGCACTGGCATAGGTCCAACTACCATAAGATGTTTCGAACTCATAAAAGAATTCGCCTCTTATCAGTTCAATCATGTGCAATACCGGGTTGTAGAGCAAATATTGTCGAACTGAATCCGGTATTGAATCTACCGTAAAAAATAAACCAGAACCAAAATACAAAGGCCGGCTCATAACCTGCGAACCAAACTGTTTGATAGAAGGAACAAGCGGTTCCAAACTGGCGAATAGGAATCCCATACCCAGGCCGAGAACACACATCAGGAGACAGACAAGTAAGACGCCCAAGGGGCGCTCCACCCTGACTTCAAAACCCACTAGATGTGCCATGTACAACAAGAAACCCAATACAAAGAAGGTAACTAGGATCTCCAACAAGCCTCGTGCAAGAATGACATCAAAGGTAGTTACCTGGGGAAAGGTCAGCAAATTTCGGCTATTGCTTATAGCGCCCTGCATACAATTCCAAGGATCACGAAACAAGGCGTAGCTTACAAACCCAACCAACATAAAAGGAACCAGTGGCATACCACTGGGGTTATCGTTTCGCAGGTTTGCAAAAATGGCGACGAATACAGTCACTCCAACTAAGGGCTCGATAAGCGCCCAAAGAAAGCCTATTTTATAGTTGCCATAACGAGTTTTCGTTTCTCTCAGAATCAACGCATTGATGACGCGGATCTGAGTAGAAATAGCCGCTAGAATGCGGCTTTGGGTAATCGAACTATCCGCAACATCTGTGGACAGCGTGTTCATATCAACGGCTACCCGTTATAAATTCTTCCACCTCACTCATCGCCTCTCCACTGGCAGCGACAACGTCAGCCCAGTTGGCGGGACCTGCGCTGTAGGTACCGGCAAAATTCCACACACTTTGCACATCGAATGAAGCTAGATTTAAATGCGCTGCTTCGAACGTCGCACCAAATAATTCAACACCACTAGGTACGTCCTTTACACGCACACGCACAGGCACAGGCGCAGGTTCAGATTCAACTTTAGCGATGGCCTCATTCGTTGAACTCTTAACCAGAGGCTCTTTAGTCACAGGAGCTATTTGCGATGTAAACAAAGAGCGCGTAAAACTCCACTCGCCGTTATCACGCTGGCACATCACTCTATCCGGCTTCAAAGGTGTTTGCATCTCAACCTTCAGGCAGTGTCGTCCGCTCGCCGAATGGTATTCAGCAAGTACGCGTGCCTCACCCGGATCAGAGCTCTTAACTTGTGGAACATCGATGATCGAACCTAGAGCCACTTTGAACGTGTTGGTTGGTAAAACCGGTTCAAACGACGGCATTGCGGTTGATTGAGGCAAAGTCGTACAGGCACTTAAACCCAACACAGCTGCGATCAATAGTAGTCTTGTCGGCATACTCATTAGCATGTACATCAAGCCCGTAGATTAATTAGTCGAAAAAAGTAAGGTGAACTTTTATTTTTGATGATTGGCGAAGATCTCAAGCAATCCACAGACTTGATCTTCCTCACCTTCTCTAGCACCGGTCACAATAAGTGCTCTTATTTTATATTTACGCATCAGAACCTCAGCATCGCTCACCATGGCATCTGCCGATATGGTTACTGGTACGGGTGTCATGAAATCTCTGACTCTCTTATCTAACATGGTTGGGTCCATGATAAGAGCACGACGTAAATCACCATCGGTCAATATGCCAAGCAGCCGATCATCTTCGACGATTATTGCCAAACCAAGACGACCAGAGGTCATACAAAATATAGCTTCGCGAACTGACTCTTCAGGTCCAATGATGGGAAGGTTGTCCACAATCATTGTGTCGCCAACGCGAGACAATAAGCGACGACCTAGCATTCCACCTGGGTGAAACTGTGCAAAGTCTGACGGCTTAAAATCGCGTGCGCGAATCAAACAAACTGCCAGAGCATCACCGAGTGCCATAATGGCAAGAGCTGAGGTTGTCGGCGCTAGATTGTTCGGGCAGACTTCTCTTTCAATATCCACTCTAAGAGTCACATCAGCTTGATTACCCAGCGTCGTGTTGTCTGAGCCCACCATTCCAATAATTTTGTTACCAAAATATTTCAGTGAAGGTATCAGCTTCACTACCTCTTCAGTCTCACCACTGTAAGAGATCATGACGATAAGATCGTCTGCTGTGATCATTCCAAGGTCGCCATGAATGGCTTCTCCAGGATGAACATAAAAACTGGGGGTACCCGTTGAAGCAAACGTTGCCGCAATCTTTTTACCCACAATGCCTGACTTGCCCATGCCAGAAACAATAACTCGTCCCTTACATCCTAAAATAAGGCGTACTGCGTCATCAAACTCACCACCTAATCGGTTAGCAATCGTCGACAAAGCAGTGCTCTGAATCGTCAAAGACTCAATAGCTGTTGGAATAAAACTCGAAGAATGCTCTTTGGAGCGCGAGGATCGTTGAGTAAGGCTCATCGTGATAGTTTTTTTAGGAAATCGTTAGACTGAACACTTCTGTGAAACGTAGGACTTGCCATTTTCGTACCAGTGATGTGATCCAATTTAAATGCAGCACATTTAGTGGGTGAAAACAGTTAGCTTACTTTGGAATACTGGTGTTTTATGGCATGCACCAAACGTCTTGCATAACCTGCTGCAGGCGCTGCGGTAGCCGGTGACTCACTGTTTTTTTGACTCCTAACTGCCTCAAAGTTGGCAGTGGGCTGATTACTTGGGAAAAGCCCAGCAATCAGCACCTCTAGTTGCGAGTCGAGATTTTCAATCGCCGGCAATTCAATTTTTTCCAGTGGGTACTCGGAGAAATTATTGTCAAAGCCCTGGCCTTCTAACCAACGATCTGCGATCCACTGGTTATCTGCAACAAATCGCTCGTAAAAGGCAATTGCAGAAGATCGAACGGGCAGCACTCTACCAAAGTCATCTTCGATTCCCTCAACTGCCTCAAGCAATCCTCCACGAATCTGCTGCTTCGATTTTCCCTGTAAGCACGCATCGTCTGCTTGCAGTTCGTTAAAGCGTCTAAGGAGACCCAACGCGGTGCGAGAGAGTGCTTCGTTTACAGCACTGGGAAATACCAAATCAATATTCAGCTTGTCGATGCCGGTGATGTTTTTAAAGTCAGCCACAACATCGTGATCGACAAGTCGGGGCTTTTCAAAGAGCCTGACACGAATGGCGTCCTCTCCGAAAACGTCACTCCAATTTTGTAACAGCTCGCGATAGTTGTAATAGGGACCTTCTGCATTTACCGTTTCAAATGCGAAGTCATTTTTCTCCCCTGCCCTGACTGCTGTGCTGTGCGCGCTCAGAGCGTATTTATCCTGACGCCGCAGATACACAAGCACTTCGATTTCGTCGAACATGGGGCGAAGCAGTCTCGCTGCGCGTTTTATTTCGCCGACCGTCGTGAGTCTGGATTGAAGATGCTCAGCCGAGTAAACCACGGTCGAATCTGTATGCCGCTGCTGGAAAGCAACCACTTCAGCGCTGTGTTTGACAGCGAACTGATCCTTCCAGAGTGCCAGATCGGAAGAATCGCTAACGTCCAATTCCTGGGGCGCAAGGTCTGGCTCTGGCGCTTTTTTCGCGTAGACAACCAGATTCTGATTACTCAGATAACCCGCTGTTTCCGAAAACAGAATACCACTAGCAGATAAATTAATACGATTGGCATACAGAAAATTCTGTATGGACGTCGTACCCGTTTTCTCAGTTCCGATATGGAGGATGGCTCTTTTCATTGACGGCAAAGTGCTCACAAGCGGTGGACCATTTATATTCCGCTAACGTGCAATTACTTCGCCAAAGAGCCGGGCAGGTGACTAGCCTTTTTGAACTACTTCATATGCAACGGTCGATAATGCAGCTAACCGTTAACTTAACTGCCGTAATTTTGCATGTATACCGCCCGCGGTAGCCAGTGCATCCTCAGCAGAATCCGCCAAACAATTGATATGGCCCATTTTTCTGCCAGCTCGCGCCGCACTCTTTCCATAGAGGTGTAAATGTGCGCGAGGTGTCTCGACGACGCCCATCCAGTCAGGACCCTTATCCGTCCAGACGTCCCCCAGGAGATTTATCATACAAACCGGGGACAGGAGCTCCACACTCCCCAACGGCAATCCGCACAACGCTCTCACTTGTTGCTCGAATTGCGATGTCACTGTCGCGTCGAGCGTGTAATGCCCACTGTTATGGGGCCGTGGCGCCATTTCGTTGAACAATACATTGCCATCAGCGTCGATGAAGAACTCAACCGCGAGCACTCCCACGAAATTCATTCCATTGGCTAGCTTTAGTGCCTGAGACTCTGCACTGGCCAATATTTCCTGACTTAGGCCTGATGGCACGGTAGAGGTCGAGAGAATACCCCCGACATGTACGTTTCTGGACAACGGGAAAACAACACTTTGACCGTCTACCCCACGAGCCAGAACCACAGACACTTCGGCTGCCAGATCGATTCGCTGCTCAAGCACGCAGGCTGCACCGTCAACGGCCTGAAAGGCTGTTGTCAGATCGTCCACGCTATTACAAACATGCTGGCCTTTGCCGTCATATCCTAACCGCGCGGTTTTTAAAATGGCGGGAAACGCGATGGCTTTTGCCGCTGAATCCAGGTCCGATTCTGATGTAATTGAGGCATAGGGCACTGGGGAGAGTCCGTGTGTTTGCGCCGTTTTTTTCTCCAGATCGCGATCCTGGGCCACGTTGATACAATCAGCTGACGGTGCCACGCGGCAATGGGAGCTCAACATGTGCAAGCTCTGGGAAGGTACATTTTCGAACTCAACTGTGACCGCATCACATACCTTTCCGAGTTTCTCTAGTGCTTCCATGTCGTCGTAGTGGGCCACGAGAGGGTTTTGTGCAAGCTGCATGGCCGGCGCGTTTGCATCCGGATCCAACACCCAAGTGACATAACCCATCCGTCGGGCCTCGATAACAAAATAACGCCCAAGTTGCCCGCCACCGATAACACCAATATTGGCTCCCGGAAGAATAGGTGCATCGTCATCTGCGTGAATATCGTTCATGAGCCCGACTTTTCCGGAGGTAAAACCATGGCTTGTGCCTTGGCATTCTGAGCTGCACGAAAGTCAGCCAACTTCGACGCAAGCTCAGGATCGGATGTGGCGAGTATTGCGATAGCGAACAAAGCGGCATTGGCGGCACCCGCCTCCCCTATCGCAAAGGTGGCAACCGGCACGCCTTTAGGCATCTGTACAATGGAGTAGAGGGAGTCCTGCCCGCTAAGATAACGACTAGGAACCGGAACACCAAGCACCGGCACTGTCGTTTTAGCTGCCAGCATACCCGGCAAATGCGCTGCCCCTCCTGCCCCTGCAATAATGCTGGTCAAACCACGAGCCTGCGCATTTTCAGCATACGTGAACATTTCATCAGGCATTCGATGTGCGGATACGACTGATTTTTCATATGGAACCCCGAATTGCTCTAGTAATTCGACCGCTTTTTGCATAACGGGCCAGTCGCTATCGCTGCCCATCAATACGCCTACCTTCACATCCGTCATGATCACTATCTACACATACACTGTTGAACAGCAAAGTATACTGGAGCTACTTTCAAAGCATTAGCGAAACGTTCATCCGCATGAGCCAGATTGTTACAGAAAAAGGCCTCCACACGAGTTCCATAAGCTCACTAAAGCTGCAATACCGCGGAAAAGTGCGGGATATCTACGAAATTGATGATGCTCACTGGCTCATCATCGCAACTGATAGGGTATCCGCATTTGATGTCATTCTGCCCAACGTCATCCCCGGCAAAGGCAAACTGCTGACCTCTCTAGCTAATTTCTGGTTCGATCGCGTTAGAGCGATGATTCCGAATCATCTCGCTAACATACCGCTAGAAACCGTCTTGCCCGATCCAGCAGAACGTGCACAGGCCGAGGGACGATGCATGATCGTGAAACGACTCAAGGCCATTCCCGTCGAAGCAGTTGTTCGTGGCTATTTGATTGGATCCGGTTGGAAGGACTACCAGGCCAGCGGGGAAGTTTGCGGTAATGCCCTACCGGAAAATCTCGTGCAGGCTGACAAACTGCCCAAAGTGCTGTTTACACCCGCCACAAAAGCCGCAGTCGGAGATCACGATGAAAACATCAGCTTTGAGGTGATGGCCGACAACATAGGTGCTTCTTTGGCAGATGACATTCGACGAGTGAGTGTTGCCATCTATAACGATGCGGCACGGTACGCCTTGGATCGCGGGATCATAATTGCGGACACCAAATTCGAATTCGGTCAGGACGCTTCAGGAAATCTCGTGTTAATGGACGAGATTCTTACACCGGACTCATCGCGATTTTGGGAAGCAGATACCTATGCACCAGGCTCAAGTCCTGCCAGTTATGACAAACAATACGTACGAGATTGGCTTGAGACGTTGGATTGGGATAAAACGGCGCCGGGACCGGATGTACCAGACGAGGTCATTCAAGGAACCTTGTCTCGATATCGCGAGGCAGTTAGCCGCTTAACCAGCTAGATAAAAAGTTAATTCCCATAACGAAAAAAGGCACCGAAAGGTGCCTTTTTTCTTATTGACGTTTCGAGAAGACTTATTCAGTCATTCCCTGAAGCGTTTCCATCAGTGAAGAGACAACCGGTGTCAGTACCGGACCAACACCCTCTTTGTTGAGCTTGGTATCAACCAGAGGTTTCAACCGAGCCATTCCGCTTTTCACGACTCGAGTCAGCGGAGCCTTAGCCGTCTCAGGCACTGAAGCAAACTGCTCAGAAACTTCGTTCAACATGCTGGAAGCAGACTCAAGCGTCGGCAGTGCCGATTTTGCACTTGCTTCGTCGCTTACGCCAGACAACGCAGATGAGGCAACTCCAAATACGCCACCCAACTTACGGCTGATGCCACCTAAGCTGAATGAACCTCTTTGAGCAATTGCAGATGTCGCTGATTCTTCAGTCGCTTCCTCTGTTGCATCAGCAGCTTCTGTCGTCGCTTCCTCTGTTGCATCGGCAGCTTCTTCAGTTACTTCTTCTGTAGCGTCAGCAGCTTCTTCTGTAGCATCAACAGCTTCTTCAGTTGCTTCTTCTGTAGCATCAGCAGCTTCTTCAGTTACTTCTTCTGCAGCGTCAGCAGCTTCTGTCGTCGCTTCCTCTGTTGCATCGCCAGCTTCTTCAGTTACTTCTTCTGCAGCGTCAGCAGCTTCTTCAGTTACTTCTTCTGTAGCATCAGCGGCCTCTTCAGTGGCTTCTTCTGTTGCATCAGCAGCTTCTGTCGTCGCTTCCTCTGTTGCATCAGCAGCTTCTGCCGTCGCTTCCTCTGTAGCGTCAGCAGCTTCTTCAGCTACTTCTTCTGTTGCATCAGCAGCTTCTGTCGTCGCTTCCTCTGTAGCGTCAGCAGCTTCTTCAGCTACTTCTTCTGTTGCATCAGCAGCCTCTGTCGTCGCTTCCTCTGTAGCGTCAGCAGCTTCTTCAGTTGCTTCTTCTGTTGCATCAGCAGCTTCTGTCGTCGCTTCTTCTGTAGCGTCAGCAGCTTCTTCAGTTACTTCTTCTGTAGCGTCAGCAGCCTCTTCAGTGGCTTCTTCTGTAGCGTCAGCGGCCTCTTCAGTGGCTTCTTCTGTTGCATCAGCAGCTTCTGTGGTCGCTTCCTCTGTAGCGTCAGCAGCTTCTTCAGCTACTTCTTCTGTTGCATCAGCAGCGTCTGCAGTGACTTCTTCTGTAGCATCGGCAGCTTCAGCCGCGGCTTCTTCCGTCGCATCGGCAGCTTCTTCAGCCGTATCAGTAGCGGCAGCAACCGCTCCTGACACACCAGCAGCTACCGCAGCAACAGCGCCTGTGGCCGCATCTTTCGCATCGGTTGCGACATCAGTAGCAGTGTCAGCTGCATCTGAAGCAGCTTCAACAACAGCGTCTTTAGCATCGGTAGCAGTCTCGACGACTGCATCGACAGCGTCGCCTGCGGATTCTGTAGCTGACTCAACTGCGTTGCCTGCAGTTTCGGCGGCATCGCTTGCGGCTTCAGTCACTGCATCAGCGGCGTTTGACACTGTTTCAGTCGCACTATCGACAGCATCAGAGGCGGCTTCTTTAACATCGGCAGCAGCATCGGTCGCTTTTTCAGCCGCTGCATCTACAGCTTCAGTTGCGTCAGTGGCTACATTTTCTGCGGCTTCTGTCGCGCTCTCGGCTAAAGATTCTGCAGCATCTTCGGTCGCCTCTTTTGCATCAGCAACTTCAGTGGTGACAGCTTCCTGAGTTTCTGCAACCGCATCATCGGCCTCTTTATCGCTGAACAGGTTTAAGCCTATCCAACCAAGGATTAATACTGCTGCAATGGGAAGAACTTTTTTCCACATCGGTTTATTACCTCCATTTCTTGATGAGTTTCCACCAGTGCCGCCAAAATTCGTGACGGTCACCGTGGGTTTTGTCGTATTGCTAGAAACTAACAGGAAAAGAGATCGCAATAAACCGTTCGCATGAAACATATTGTGTCCATTTTAAGCAAGCTGAACTGCGTTAAGCGACAGTTACACGCTCGTCCAAGTAAGCATCCTGAATAGCATGCAACAACGCAACGCCATCTTTCATGTCTTTTTGGAATGCTTTACGGCCAGAAATGAGACCCATGCCACCTGCACGCTTATTAATAACTGCCGTGCGGACCGCTTGAGCGAGATCATCATCACCAGAACCACCACCCGAGTTTATTAGCCCTGCTCGGCCCATGTAGCAATTCGCAACTTGGTAGCGGACCAGGTCAACCGGGTGATCGGTCGTAAGGTCAGAATAAACCTTAGGATGTGTATTACCAAAACCGATCGCCGTGTAACCGCCATTATTTTCAGCTTGCTTCTGTTTTACGATGTCGGCCTGGATAGTACTGGCAAGGTGATTAGCCTGACCGGTCAAATCGGCTGAGACGTGATAGTCGACACCGTCTTTCTTGAATTCAGAATTACGTAAATAAGCCCAAAGTACTGTGACCATACCCAGCTCATGTGCGCGATAGAACGCTTCTGAGATTTCTTGAATCTGGCGACGTGAATCTGAAGAGCCAAAGTAAATCGTTGCGCCTACTGCCAAAGCTCCTAAATCAAACGCCTGCTCAACCTGAGAGAAAAGAGTTTGCTCATACATCGCTGGTAATGTCAGTGTTTCGTTATGGTTGAGCTTCACCATGAAAGGAATTCGGTGAGCATACTGTCGTGAAACAGAACCTAGGACACCCAAGGTTGAAGCCACACAGTTACATCCACCTTCAATAGCCAGTTCAACAATGTTGGCTGGATCGAAATAGATAGGGTTAGGTGCAAACGATGCACCCGCTGAATGCTCAATCCCCTGATCGACCGGCAGCATGGACATATAACCGGTCCCACCCAGACGACCCGCGTTGAACAACTGCTGCATCGCTCGCATGGTGCCCGGACCTCGGTCGCTGACACCGATAACGCGACTTACATAGTCAGGCCCCGGCAATGAGACGAGCTCTTTGGGAAGGCCAGTACACGTGTGGTCCAGCAGATATTCAGCTTCTGCGCCAAGCAGAGAAATAGTGTCAGTCATTTTTGTTCCGTCCAAAGTTAACTAGGCCCACCTGACGGGGTGAGCAGTACGTTTATACGAATTCGTAGCAATTCACTGCACAGAGCGGGCCTTTAACATGGCCACAGCCGGCAAAGTTTTGCCCTCAAGGAACTCCAGAAACGCCCCACCGCCGGTGGATATGTAGGAAACCTGATCCTCGATACCGTACTTATCGACAGCTGCCAGCGTGTCTCCACCCCCAGCAATAGAAAATGCCGAAGATGCGGCTACGGCCTCAGCTAACACTCTGGTCCCGTTACCAAAAGCGTCCATCTCAAACACGCCAACCGGTCCATTCCACACGATTGTGCCGGCATCTCGCAGCATATCGGCATAGGCAGCCGCTGTTTCCGGCCCAATATCGAGAATAAGCTCGTCTGCCTGTACTTTACCTGCAGGTCGAGTCGTTGCTAGGGCTGTATCTGAAAATTCAGTTGCGCACACCACATCGGTGGGGACAGGGATTGCAGCACCTCGGGCTTCAGCTTGACGCATGAGTTTTACTGCATCAGACGTTAAGTCCGGCTCGTAGAGCGACTTTCCGACCTCATTGCCCACAGCGGCGATAAAGGTGTTAGCTATTCCACCACCCACAATAAGCTGATCGACCTTGTCGGCTAGAGACTCCAGCACCGTCAATTTTGTCGATACCTTGGAGCCGCCAACAATAGCCACCAATGGTCGCTTAGGATTATCCAATGCTGCGCTTAGTGCATCGAGCTCTGCAGCCAACAAGGGACCTGCGCACGATACCGGCGCATGAACACCCACGCTATGGGTGGAGGCCTGAGCGCGGTGAGCTGTGCCGAAAGCATCCATTGCATAAACGTCGCACAGAGAGGCGTAAAGCTTACCTAGTGTTTCGTCATCCGCTTTTTCACCTTTATTAAAGCGAACGTTTTCGAGAAGAACCACTTCCCCCTCTGCCACATCAGGTGTAGCTTCTAAATAGTTGCTAACGAGTCGGACCGGTTGACCTAGCAATTCGCTCAAGCGTTCGGCGACGGGTTGCAGTGATGCGCTAGCATCCGGTTCTCCTTCTGTGGGTCGACCCAGATGGGACATGACCATAACTTTTGCACCAGCTTCAATGGCGTACTGCAAGGTTGGCACTGATGCACGTATCCGCTTATCGGAAGTAATTTTTCCCTCTTTAAGCGGTACGTTGAGGTCTTGCCGGATCAACACACGTTGACCCGACAAAGGTAGTTCAGTCAATAATTTCATATTTATGCGTTCATTGCGGCAATCGTAGTATCCAGCATTCGACAAGAGAAACCCCACTCATTGTCGTACCAGCTACACGCCTTAACCAGATTACCTTCCATTACACGAGTCATACCAGCATCGAAGTTTGAAGACGTCGACGTGTGATTGAAATCGATTGATACCAATGGGGCTTCGTTAAATGCGAGTATTTTACCATCGGCCGAATTTTTGACGATCTCGTTAATTTCCTCGACTGATGTGTCTCGCTCTGCAGTAAACGTAAGATCGACAATAGAGACGTTGATTGTCGGTACACGCATAGCGAAGCCATCAAGCTTCCCATTCAACGCAGGCAATACCAAGCCAACCGCCTTAGCTGCACCTGTGGTTGTCGGGATCATTGACATAGTAGCCGAGCGAGCGCGGCGGAGATCCTTATGATAGACATCCGTCAGGACTTGATCATTTGTGTAAGCATGAATGGTGGTCATCAAACCACGCTTGATACCAACAGAATCGTTAAGCACCTTAGCAAGTGGCGCTAAACAGTTCGTTGTACAAGATGCATTTGAGATGATTTGATCAGAAGCTTTTAAATCACCTTCGTTGACGCCAAATACGACCGTGGCGTCGATGTCTGCACCACCCGGCGCTGAAATAATAACTTTCTTAGCACCTGCCTGAATGTGCATACCCGCTTTTTCACGGTTTTTAAACAA
>JBGCGD010000050.1:0-17135 GCA_045110515.1 Granulosicoccus sp.
AATCAGTACTAGTTAGAAAATTCAATATCGCAAACTGGTTAATAGAAAACGGAACTTATTCATATCGGCAGCTTGAGACCGTAGTGAATCTTATTGAACGCTTTCCATTGCCAAAGTCCTCATCGAAAATAGAAGAGGAAATAGAATTGGTAAGCAGGCTTCGGGGGAAGGGAATGGTGGTTTCTTACGACGTCAAATAGAGGTCTCCAGCAGTTTGGCGAGTCAATAATTTATGACGGTCGCTAGCGTGTATGCTATATTTTTTTACTTCTCGAATAGGTCGATTGACTAAGAATAATGGGATAGTTAACCGCCCAACAATAAACCGTTTTTTGAACTGAGTCTCACAGCACCCCCTGTTAATTACCGTAACATATCCTGTGAAGCTGGTGTATATGAAGCAGAGCTTAAGGTTGAGTCGACATCTGCCGTTTGAATGGTGTTCTCAGTATTTCTGACTATCTACGCTGCCTGTATATCGCAAACTTTAAACGTTGATATTGCCGTCAGATTTTGAGGAATTTTGAGAAACAGATGCGTAGCCGAAAATAGCTTTACTCATCTGAAATAGGTCTGTTACTAACAAGCAGAGGTAAGGTTTGGCTTTCGTGCGTGACAACAATCAAGGACCCAAATCGCGGCTTGCTGAAAGGATTGAGTATATATTGAGTTTGCCAGGTATGGCTGCTCGGATTCACGCGGGGGAACCTAAGCCAACCTTTGTTAAGCGTTCTCTTAAGTACTGTGTCAATGGCTTGCGTCATCATTGCGAATTGAGTTCACTCTATAAGTCATTCGCATGTCCTGAGCTAAAAGGTGTGCTTGCGCATTTCCCTGCGTTGCTCGAAAAGCCCTTTCATCCTTATCTTCGTTCTGATTGGGATTTTGCCCAGCGTAGAGTTGCTATTGAAACTCATTTTTCGTTAGTGAAACAAATATTCGGTCCTAACGCCGATCAAATATATAAACCCGGCGGTTACCAACTTTTTGAGTTCGTTGCGAAAACTGGAGAGGTGTTCTCTATCGAACTGTTTCCAGGATATCTGGGGGAGGGTTCTATGGGTATCCGCCTCTGTGATGATAGTAGTGAAGAGATTTACTCATTGTCTTTTCATTTGGATCGTGAAGATGGCCAAACTCTCACGATTGGTGCTCTTCAAGGTCCTAACGACAGGGTGCGTGAACGAAAGGCTAAAATATCAATGTTGACTAAAAGCCTATTTGGTCTCCGCCCTAAGTCATTAATGATTGAAGTTCTTTTCATGGTAGCTGGAAAACTTGCCATCGGAAACATAAATGGAATTTCTAATCAAGGCCATATATATCAGTCAAACGCCTACTCTAATGAAAAGAGATCAAAGCTGTACTTTGATTTAGACGGCTTTTGGGCCGAGTATAATGCAGAGCGAACTTCCAAGTTCTTGTTTAAACTTCCTAGGACGATACAAAGAAAGGAAATTTCATCGTTGAAATCCAGTAAGAGAAGTCAGTACAAAAAGCGATATGCATGGCTCGATGAAGCGGAGGCTTCTGTTGGGGAAGCGCTCGAATTGATTGTCGACTCTGACGCAAAAACACCCCCCCAAAAGACCTACCCACAAGCTGCATAAGCCTCAGAGCATAAAAGTTTGCTAGCGTATTTGAATTGGTTTGGCCTAGTATCAAATGCAGCGGGAGAAGTGATGCTTGTAATTGAGTGGAGCTTACAGAGGACGAACTTATGATTTTATTGTGTATCGGGCTGATCTTGTTCATTGGCATTCATTCTGTAAGGATTATTTCCGATGATTTTCGTTCTCGGTTTATTATGCAACGAGGTGAAGGCGCGTGGAAAGGCGTCTATGCAGCCATATCATTAGTGGGTTTTGTTTTGCTTATTTACGGTTATGGTCTCACGCGTCTGGATCCAACCTATATTTGGAACCCGCCAGTTGTAACCAAGCATATTGCAAGTTTCTTAATGCTTTTTTCCTTTGTTCTCCTTACAGCTGCTTACATACCCAACAATGTTATAAAGGCTAAATTGCGGCATCCTATGACCATGGCAGTCAAGGTTTGGGCGTTTTCACACCTGATAGCTAATGGGCGTCTAGGCGATATTTTGTTGTTTGGCACGTTTCTAATATGGGCTGTCCTTACCATTATCAGTTGTAAGAAACGAGATAGATCGGCCGTCATAACGAGTGACGGTGCTTTGAATAACAGTATTTTGGCAACCGTTTCCACAATCGCCATCGGCTTGGTCGCTTACTGTGTATTTGCAGCTTGGCTGCACATAAGGCTCATGGGCGTCAGTCCGTTTTAAGGAAGTAATAAAAGGCTGTGCACGGGTTCCGGTGCGATGCTCGGTAGGTTTTAAACCTGTACTTAGCTTTCATAGCTGGGCGGGCGTGCGAGTCGATTAGGTGGGAATCCAACCATCTGCTTCACCATTTCCAGGGTTTGATTTGACTTGTTAGGTCTTAAAAAATGCTCAAAGAACTATGCACGCGCCACATGCCCACAAATTGATTGGCGCATCTAGGTTAGGTAGAACAGAAACACTTTTTCACGTTTGAGATGTTATCTCGATCACATTATTGCGTTCAATCCAGTCTCAGCCGCAATGTCATCTTTTAACCCCATCAAGATAACTCCGTATTTGCCACTATGGATATAAAGGGGAGGCCTGTGGTCTAGCCCTCGAATTTGAGTGTATTTGTTGATGTCCAATCAAGCCGAACCACGATCACTGCGAACCATTCTTTTTATCGGTTTTACTCTGATATCGGCTATTCCTGTGCTTGTTTTGGCGACGTGGTTTCAGCGTGCGACCCTACAGAACGAATATGATGCTGTTTCTGAAAAACATCTCATCATAGCGGAGAGCCTTGCCGGATCGATAGAGCGATACGCAAAGGACTTAAAACACGGTTTTCTCATCGCTGCTTCAACAATTGAAAGCAATGAGGTCTCCCCAGAAGTCTTTCAGTTTCTGAATAAACTTCATTTACACCAAGCTTGGATATTTCCGGATACTGCGGAAAATCCAGTACTTCATATGAGTTTTGAGTCGCCATTTGGAGACAATGCATTTCCTGAAAGTGTAGCAACTCATTACGAGGAAAATAAGAATCTGATCAGATCACCTGCCAATGGTGTCTACGTCTCAGGCGTTTTGCCACGGGAAGGAGGTAGTCCATTCTTAGCTGTATTTACAAGGTTGGATTTGGATTCCTATTTAGTAGGCTTGGTTTCTCCAACATATATTCAAGAAGTTCAGCGTTCCATTTCTTTTGGAAAAAACGGCCATGCGGCTATCGTTGATCAGCAAGGCAAGATTATCGCTCACCCAATTGATGACTGGGTTGCAGGAATGAAGGATCTGTCATCTCTTGATCCGGTTAAGGCAATATTGGATGGAGCTGGTGGTACCTCCGAAAACTATTCTTCAGCGATCAATGAGGAAATGGTGTCGGGTCAAGCGCTCGTCAATGGATTGGGATGGGGCGTGATGATTCCTCAGCCGGTGGCTGAATTGGAGCGTAACGCAAATGAACTAAACCTTATTGCATTGTTTATAGCAGTATCAGGTATGGCTGTAGCCGTCTTTGTGAGTTGGTGTGTTGCAAACGTTTTCACCCGGCCATTAAATAATATTGTGAGCTATACAGAATCTGTTGCTGCGGGTTCTTTTGAAAGATATGAAGGAGCTTCTCGACGCCACATTCCTAGGGAACTAACAAAGCTGTTGTTCTCCTTAGAAAACATGGTTCAGTCGTTATTAACAAAAACTAACGATCTCGTTGAGACTGGAAATCGTTTGCGTGAGGCGCAGAAAATAGCAAGGCTTGGAAATTGGCAGATAAACGTAACTACTGGCTGTATGTGGTGCTCCGATGAAGTTTACTCTCTATTGGGCATTTCGGAACGAAATGACACCGGTGATCTCAATATTTCTGATTGTGTGGTGTTGTATGAGAAATTTCTGAACAAGTTTTCTGATGAGGAGCGTAGTTTATTTCTAGAATGTTTGGATCAGACAGTTGTATTTTCTGAGCCTCGTTCTATTGAGCAGGTGATTACTAACTCGGCAGGGGAGTCTATACATGTACGCCAGAAAGTAGTGCTAGGCGATTCGGATGCTAAGGATGGAATAGTTTGCATGGGGACTATCCAGGATATAACCGAGCGAAGATCCTTTGAGGATGCACTAGTCAGGCAAGCACACTACGATTCATTGACAGGATTGCCCAATAGATCACTATGTGTTGATCGATTAGAGCAGTCTATATCTAAAGCGAAACGTAATTCCACTCATGTGCCGTTGCTAGTTGTTGGTCTGGACCACTTTGTCGAGGTTAACGATACTATGGGGCACTTAGCAGGTGATGAGGTACTGTGTTTAGCTGCTCAGAGAATCAAAACCGTGATTAGAGAGAGTGATACTCTAGCTAGATTAGGTAGTGATGAGTTTGCAGTGATTGTTGAAGATATGAGTGACACCATGAGCGTTCCGGTAGTCACTCAGAAGATTATTGATAGTTTTAAAGCTCCGTTTTTTATTGATGGAACCGAGATGTCAGTTGGTGCGTCCGTTGGCATAAGCGTTTTCCCCCAAGATTCTTCTTCAGCGCTCGGTCTTTTACAAAAAGCAGATACAGCACTACAAGCAGCTAAATCGTCAGGTAGGAATGCTGTTTCCTTGTTCACTGCAGAAATGAACGCTGCCGTAAAAAGTCGTATGGTTTTGCGTTCAGATTTAGCTTGCGCACTTGATAACGATGAGTTTCATCTAGTGTTTCAACCCATTGTAGATAGTAAAACAGGTGTGATAGTAAGTTCTGAGGCGCTTTTGCGATGGTCCCACCCAGAAAAGGGATTTATTCCCCCAGATGTTTTCATACCAATTGCTGAAGAGGCTGGTTATATCGAGGACATCGGACTGTGGGTGATTGATCGTTCGATAGCCCAATTGGCTGAGTGGAGATCCCTTGGTTATACCGATTTGAAAATATCAATTAATTTATCTTTGCGCCAAATCCAACTGGGATTGACTCCTAAACAAATTTTAAACCTTCTGGAGAAGCACGTTGTCCCAGCTAATCGCTTAACGCTTGAGGTCACTGAGAGCATGTTGGCTGATGATGTTAATCAAACTAAGGATTGGATGTTGGAGCTTACTGAGAAAGGGATACAGTTTTCGATTGACGATTTTGGGACTGGTTATTCTTCGCTGAGTTACCTGCTTAGCTTGCCTGTATCAACAATAAAAATTGATCGTTGTTTCGTATCTAACCTACTTCACGGGAGTAAGGATCAAACTTTAGTTTCGGCCATTATCGCACTTTCACAAAAGCTTGGGTTTGATGTGGTCGCTGAAGGCGTTGAAGAAGAAGGAGAATTAGCAAAATTACTCGAATATAGATGCGAGTACATACAAGGTTACTATTTCAGTAAGCCGCTATTGCCTGAAGAATTCCAGAAGCGTTTAGGAAACGAAATTGTCCCTAGATTGAACAAGGCTTCCTAGGTTCAGCCTTCGTCGTCAGGATACCCGAGCGCCTGATACGTAAAGAAATCCCCTCGAGTTGAGAATCCTAAAAGGGACAAGCCATCTTATGTATGTGCCGCACCACTATTGAGCGCTAAAAAGAAGCGTTGCATTGCAATGGACCGTTTATGGACCGGACGCTTAGACGCTAATGAACGTAAATCGTTGAATTATAATGTGATCTATATTTTTTAATTGATGGCACGTTATTCGGAATAGATAGGTTACATCTATAATATTTCGGAGAAATTTACGTGCGTACAGTTAAGTTGAAATCAACAATGGCTTTGAGCCTGTTGGCAAGTGCCGTTATTAGCGCAACGGCTTCCTCATCCAGTATCGCTGATGACACCATTAAGATTGGTGTCCTTCACTCTTTGTCCGGGACAATGGCGATCAGTGAAACAACACTAAAAGATACGATGCTCATGCTAATCGATGAGCAGAATAAAAAAGGTGGAGTTTTAGGGCAGCAACTCGAAGCAGTCGTTGTTGATCCTGCTTCCGATTGGCCTCTCTTCGCTGAGAAAGCTCGTGAGCTAATAGAGAAAGAAGGTGTGGCAGTTACCTTTGGCGCTTGGACATCAGTCTCACGTAAGTCTGTACTCCCCGTGCTTGAAGAGTTGAACAGCCCGATGTTTTACCCTGTTCAATATGAGGGTGAGGAATCATCTAAGAATGTCTATTACACCGGTGCTGCACCAAACCAACAGGCAATACCAGCTGTCGACTACCTAATGGACGACATTGGAGCAGAGCGTTGGGTGCTTGCAGGGACTGACTACGTCTATCCGCGTACTACCAACAAAATATTAGAAGCCTACTTAATGGATAAGGGTGTGGCTGCCGAAGATATCCTGATTAACTACACGCCATTCGGACATAGTGATTGGCAGAGTATTGTGTCTGAAATCAAGACATTTGGTAGCGCTGGCAAGAAGACAGCAGTGGTATCAACTGTAAACGGCGACGCGAATGTACCTTTCTACAAAGAATTAGCGAATCAGGGCGTGTCAGCAGAAGACATCCCGGTTATTGCTTTCTCGGTAGGGGAAGAAGAGTTGTCCGGGTTTGATACTTCCCCTCTGGTAGGTCACCTTGCCGCGTGGAACTACTTCATGAGCGTCGAAGCAGACGAGAATGACGAATTCATAGACGCATGGCAGGAGTTTCTAGGTGACGAAGAACGCGTCACAAATGATCCAATGGAAGCTCATTATATTGGGTTCAACATGTGGGTGAAGGCGGTTGAGAAAGCTGGATCTACCGATGCAGATGCGGTTCAAGAAGCAATCATAGGTGTGTCAGTCCCAAACTTGTCTGGCGGATACTCCACTATGATGCCTAACCATCACATCACGAAGCCAGTACTTATTGGTGAGATTCAAGAAGACGGGCAATTCGATATTGTTTGGGAAACAAGCGGTTTAGTGGCCGGTGACGCATGGTCAGACTTTCTTCCGGATTCTAAAGACTTGATTTCTGATTGGCGTGCACCTTTATCTTGCGGTAACTATAACGTTGTTACTGCCACGTGCTCGGGCCAAAACTTCTAAGAGAAGATTGGTTAATCTGGGGCGCTACTTGAGTAGTAGCGCCTCGTTGCTTCCTGGTTTTAATAAAAATTACAGCACAAGTGTGATCTCTATATGTTGTGCGGGCCCAATATCCCATTTAAAAAATGAATCCTAAATCGAGTATTAGATGCATCCCTGCATTCTTTTTGAGGATGTTTGTTTTGTTTGCCATAGCTTTTGGGTCTTATAGCTCTTTGGCCTCAGCAAGTGAGTCAAACGAACTCATTCAGACTCTAGCTCCTGAACTTGGTGGTAAAAACAAGACAGCGAAGCTAGCTGCCATTGAAACTATCGTCAATTCTGATTCAGAAAGAAAAGGTAGTTGGCTGCAGGGTTTATTAGAGGGTGATCTTTATGTGGTTAAGAAAAGCGGAGAAGTGGTTTTCGCTAAAAAAAACGGAAAGCTATACGATCTCGTTTCTGCCGTTGACGGAACGGAGAGGGGGGCTCAAAAGAAAAGAGCCTTAAGAAAAATATCGATAAACAATGCTATACGAAAAGAATTGAAATCACAGATTGGACTTCTTGCTATAGAGAACACTGACGATTCCAAACGCCTTGTAGCTGTCAAACAACTTTCAGATAGTGTTGATGAGAAATCACTTGAACGCATAAGGGCTTTAAGAGATAAAGAGTCCAGCCCTGATGTTAAACAAGCGATGGATCTGCTGCTTTATACAAGCGACCTTAAAAACGGCACTCAGGAACAGAAGATTTCAGCATTGGACTTCGCAGAGGGTAGGCTCGAGATTGAATTGATTAATGCTCTAAGAGTTGTAGAAGAGCAGGACAATGATCCAGCTCTGGTTGCAAGGGCCGTGGAATTAATCAACATCGCAGAAGAAAAGAGAGCATGGTACTCCCGAGCAGAGCAACTGTATTTTGGAATTAGTTTAGGCTCGGTCTTGGTTGTTGCAGCGATCGGCCTTGCGATAACCTTTGGAGTCATGGGTGTTATTAATATGGCCCATGGTGAATTAATCATGCTGGGCGCCTACACCACCTGGTTTATTCAGCAAATCTTCCCCGGCGCTGTAAATTATTCGCTACTCATGGCGGTGCCCGCGGCATTTTTGGTTTCAGGTACGGCAGGCGTATTAATAGAGCGAACTGTCATTCGTCATTTGTATGGCCGACCCTTAGAGACCTTGCTAGCTACGTTCGGTATTAGCCTCTTGCTTCAGCAGTTAGTGAGAACGGTTGTGTCTCCGCAGAATGTGGCTGTTATAAACCCTACCTGGATGTCTGGATCTTGGATGATTAATCCAGCATTGTCGTTGTCTTTGAACCGCTTGGTTATCATTGGATTCTGTCTGTTGGTGTTTGCGCTTCTAGTTATTATTTTCACACGGACCAGTTACGGTTTACAGATGAGGGCGGTCGCCCAGAACCGTCAAATGGCTAAGGCGATGGGAATTCGTTCTGCCAGAGTTGATGCCATGTCATTTGGTCTAGGCTCGGGGGTTGCAGGTATTGCTGGAGTTGCGTTAAGCCAGTTGGGCAATGTAGGTCCGAATTTAGGGCAAAGCTACATTATCGATTCGTTTATGGTCGTCGTATTTGGTGGTGTCGGAAATCTTTGGGGTACCTTGGTTGCCGGTATGTCGCTGGGAATTGCAAACAAATTACTGGAGCCTTGGGCAGGTGCGGTATTAGCCAAAATAATTGTTTTGTTGGGTCTTATTCTTTTTATACAAAATAGACCGAGAGGGCTCTTCCCACCTCGTGGCAGAGCTGTGGAGGATTGATCAATGAATCTTTACTCCGATAAGACTAACATTTTGGACAGAGCAATCGTTGCGTGTTTAATCACGGCAGTTATATTGGTTCCCTATTCCAATTTGTATCTTGATGCATCGAATACGTTTTATATAGATACATTCAGTGTGACACAGCTTGGAAAATATCTTTGCCTAGCGTTGTTGGCGCTCTCGGTAGACCTTGTTTGGGGGTATCTGGGTATTCTGAGTTTGGGGCATGGAGCCTTCTTCGCACTAGGTGGGTATGCAATGGGCATGTACCTTATGCGACAAATTGGTGATCGTGGTGTTTATGGAAATCCTGATCTACCTGATTTTATGGTTTTTCTTAACTGGGAGGAGCTACCTTGGTTCTGGACCGGTATGGATCAGTTTCCTGTAGCTATGATTGCCATCGTTCTGGCCCCTGGGCTTCTCGCTTTTGTGTTTGGCTGGTTCACTTTTAGAAGCAGGGTTAATGGTGTTTACCTTTCAATCATTACACAGGCTATGACGTTCGCATTAATGTTGGCGTTTTACCGAAATGAAATGGGATTTGGTGGTAACAACGGCCTGACAGACTTCAAAGACATCCTCGGTTTCTCTCTCCGCGAACAAAGTACTCGTGTCGGGCTTTTTATTGCATCTGGCGTTGTATTGCTAGCAGCCTATTTTTTGTGTTTGAGAATAGTTAGGTCTCGGGCGGGCAGAGTATCTCAAGCTATCCGTGATGCGGAATCTAGAACTCGATTCTTAGGTTTTAATGTTGAACACTACAAAGTTTTTATTTTCACAACCTCTGCGATTCTTGCTGGTATTGCCGGTGCGCTTTATGTTCCTCAAGCCGGAATTATCAATCCCAGAGAGATGGCTCCATTGGGTTCCATTGAAGTCGTTGTTTGGGTTGCTCTGGGTGGGCGAGGAACCTTATATGGGCCAATCATTGGGGCTCTCATCGTCAATTATGCCAAGAGCTGGTTTACCGTGGTGTTGCCCGAGTTTTGGATATTTGCCTTAGGAGGATTATTTGTATTTGCAACGCTCTATTTGCCGAAGGGTGTAACAGGATTATTCCAGAGGCAAGAGCGATGAGTAGTAGCCTGCGTGACGGCATGTTGAGGCGAGACAGAGTTTTCGAGTTCCTTGCGCCTAGTGTTTCCGAGCGTTTAGATACGCAGTGCAGCACCATGTTGTATATGGAGAACGTATCTGTCTCTTTTGACGGCTTTAAGGCCATCGACGATCTAAATTTTTATGTCGACACCGGTGAGTTGCGCTGTGTCATCGGTGCGAACGGTGCAGGTAAGACAACCATGATGGATATCATCACCGGAAAAACTCGCCCTGACACTGGCAAGGTTGTATTCGGTCGCAATGTGGATTTACTGACATTGGGTGTTGAGCAAATCGCTCTTGCAGGCATTGGCCGAAAATTCCAAAAGCCCACTGTATTTGAAGAGCTTAATGTTTTTGAGAATTTAGAACTTGCCCTAGCGGACGATAAAAAAGTGTTCTCAACGTTGCGAGTAAAGATTTCCAGTGAGCAGCTTGGTCAAATAGAAGACGTAGCAGCAATTGTCGGCTTGGATTCACTCATGAGGAAGCGGGCGGGTGCATTGTCTCATGGACAAAAGCAGTGGTTGGAAATTGGCATGCTGCTTATGCAGCGACCACTTCTTTTATTAGTGGATGAGCCGGTGGCTGGTATGACTCATCAGGAGATGGAAAAAACCGGGCAGCTGCTGAGTGATCTGGCAGGCAAGCACACAGTTGTTGTCGTTGAGCATGATATGGAGTTTATTCGTTCTATTGCCAACCGGGTAACAGTACTGAATCAGGGTAGTGTTTTAGCGGAAGGGAGCATGGATGACATACAGCAAAACGATGCCGTAAGGCGAGTATATCTTGGCGAATAATCCATGTTAACAGTCAATAGCCTTAATCAGTTTTACGGTCAAAGCCACACCCTTTGGGATCTAGAGTTTGAAATTCCTGACAGTGCCTGCTTATGTGTTTTAGGGCGCAATGGTGTTGGCAAGACAACGCTCCTGCAAAGCATAATGGGACTGGTACCCTCGGTTACGGGAGATATTCTTTATGAGGGGCAGAATCTGGTAAACAAACCTGCGGAGTACCGGGCCCCGGCAGGAATCGGATACATACCACAGGGGCGACAAATATTTTCGCAGCTAACGGTTGAAGAAAATATCCGTACGGGGTGCTTTGCTCGGAAAAATTTCAAGAGCAGTATGTGGGATGAGGTTTATACCATGTTCCCGGTGTTGGCCAGCATGAGAAGACGCCGCGGTGGGGATTTGTCGGGAGGTCAACAGCAACAACTGGCTATTGCACGTGCATTAATGCTTGAACCGCAACTGATTATCATGGATGAACCTACTGAAGGCATTCAGCCAACAATTGTTCAGGAAATCGGAGAAATTATTCAACGCCTGTGCTCTGAAAAGAATATTACGGTAGTTATTGTCGAACAAAAACTTGCGTTTGCGAGGATGGTTGGCTCACGTTTTATCATATTGGACAGAGGGCGGCTAGTGGCGCAAGGCGATATGGATTTATTGAGTGATGAGCTTGTGCAGGAATATCTGACTGTTTAGAGTATGTTGTTCAAACCAAGGAGAAAGTAGTGAGCCGTCTATTTGCAAATTTTATGCTTGTGGTGTTTTCATTAGTGTCAGGTCAGGTCTTAGCACACGCAGATTCAACAGTACATTTTCATCATGAATACACCGCAATGGCGTTAACTATGGCAATGGTTGTTGTGTTTGCCGTCTTAAAGCGTAAAAAGCTAGTAGCAGTAAAATCAAATACACCTAAGTGACAGCGGCTGTTGCCTCAAAAATTATGTCTGTTGCTGAAATAGCTTGCCCTTCCACCCAGGTTGATGGCGAGAGTGAGCAGTCTGAGGCTGGGTGGCGTGCACGAATTTGGTGCGATTTTGAGGCAGGCCCTCGAAAGACTTTCGTTCGACGTGGTCACGTTGGACCACTCAGTATGCAAAGACCGTTTTACCCAGAAGGGTGTACTGCCCATGTCTATCTTCTACACCCGCCTGGCGGGGTTGTAGGGGGAGACAGACTACATGTCGATGTATCTGCACAAAATGGCGCATCGGGCTTAATCACAACCCCCGGGGCCGCTAAGTTCTATCGTAGTGAAGGTCGAGTTGCACGTGTGAATCAACGTCTTCACGTAATAGGAGATCTTGAGTGGTTTCCGCAAGAAAACATCTTTTTCAACGCTAGTAATGTTGTTCAAACTACCGACATAAACGTAGAAGAAAAAGGCACGCTGGCCTATTGGGAAATCAACTGTTATGGGCGTCTTGCCGGTAAGCAGCCGTTTGTTGAGGGTTGCGTGGTCACTCGTTTGTCCGTTCGTCGACAAAACCGATTAGTATTTCATGACCGTTTCTGTGTTGACGGACAGCAGTCCCTTAACAGAACAACCGGTTTGCGTGGTTCGAGTGTGAGCGGTATGTTACTGCTGAGTTCGCTCCCTGAAGAATGCGCACAGGCGGCTTTAACGCTTCTATCTGATGACCCGCATTTTAGTTGTACCTGTATTGATGACATGCTAGTTGTTCGTTATGTTGGTGATAGTGCGGAGCAGGCAAAAGCCGTATTTACTCAGGTGTGGTCGCAGCAAAGAATGGCGCTCAGTCATCGCACCCCTTGTGTTCCCAGAATTTGGTCCACGTAGTCTGTATTTCCGTCCATAAAAATTAATGTAGAGAGTCCTTATGGAATTAACACCGCGAGAGAAAGACAAGCTTTTGCTATTCACTGCGGCGATGCTTGCTGAGAGGCGTTTGGAGAGGGGGGTAAAGCTCAATTATCCCGAAGCTATTGCCTATATCAGTATGCACATCATGGAAGGTGCAAGGGACGGCGAGACGGTAGCTCATCTGATGAACAAAGGGCGTACGTTGCTATCTACAGATCAAGTCATGGACGGGGTTTCAGATTTGATTCGTGACGTACAGGTGGAGGCAACGTTTCCAGACGGCACCAAGCTTGTTACGGTTCATGAGCCTATTCAGCCGGTCAGTAAAGACTCTGCAGAAACCAAAGTTCTGCCGGGTGAAGTGAGCGTCAGCGATGGTGAAATAGAACTCAATGCCGGACGTGAAACGATTTCGGTAGATGTTGCCAACGAAGGTGATCGCCCCATCCAAATAGGATCGCACTATCACTTTTTTGAGGCCAACCCGGCGTTGTCATTCGATCGTGAAAAAACGCGAGGCTTTCGTTTAAACATAGCAGCAGGTACGGCTGTCCGTTTTGAACCCGGTCAAAGTCGTCATGTGGAGTTAGTCGCTTTGGCGGGTGACAGACGCGTATTCGGATTTAACCAAGCCGTCATGGGCGAGCTTTAGGAGGCAAGATGGCAACCATATCGCGTGCAGCGTATGCAGAGATGTTTGGGCCGACTACCGGCGATAGAGTTCGTTTGGCTGATACATCCTTATGGATCAGAGTTGAAGACGATAAAACCACCTATGGGGAAGAAGTAAAATTCGGAGGTGGTAAAGTCATTCGAGATGGCATGGGACAGTGTCAGCTTGAGTCCGGTGATATTGTCGATACGGTGATTACTAATGCGTTAATAGTTGATCACTGGGGCATTATCAAAGCCGATGTGGGAATCAAAGGTGGGCGTATCCATGCCATTGGTAAAGCGGGAAATCCCGATATTCAGCCAGCCGTGACAATTGCTGTCGGGCCCGGTACCGAGGTCATTGCTGGTGAAGGCATGATTTTGACAGCAGGTGGCATAGACGCTCACATTCACTTCATCTGTCCACAACAAATTGAAGAAGCCCTATGTTCCGGTGTCACAACAATGTTGGGTGGCGGAACGGGTCCGGCGACAGGCACGAATGCAACCACGTGTACACCAGGGCCCTGGCATATTCATCACATGCTTCAAGCTGCTGATGCGTTCACAATGAACCTGGGGTATTTAGGAAAAGGTAATGCTAGTTTGCCAGGACCGCTAAGAGAACAAATTAGCGCGGGAGCTATCGGTCTTAAACTGCATGAAGACTGGGGGACAACACCTGCGGCTATAGATTGTTGCCTAGGTGTTGCGGATGAAATGGATGTGCAAGTGGCCATACATACCGATACCTTGAACGAATCAGGTTTTGTGGAGCATTCGCTTGCGGCGATGAAAGGACGCACTATCCACACCTATCATACTGAGGGTGCGGGTGGAGGGCATGCGCCGGACATCATAAAAGCTTGTGGTCAGTCTAACGTGTTGCCGTCTTCAACAAATCCTACACGGCCCTACACGATTAACACCATTGACGAGCATTTGGATATGTTGATGGTATGTCACCATTTAGATCCTGCGATAGCTGAAGACGTTGCATTCGCAGAGTCCAGAATTCGTCGGGAAACCATCGCCGCTGAAGACATACTTCAGGACTTAGGCGCTTTCTCCATGATCGCGTCAGATTCACAGGCCATGGGACGTGTGGGAGAAGTCGTCTGTCGTACCTGGCAAACAGCACATAAAATGCGCGAACAACGCGGATCATTATCAGGTGACCCAAGTGATTCAGATAATGAGCGCGTTAAACGTTACATCAGTAAATACACTATCAATCCTGCTATCAGTCACGGAATTGCCCACGAAGTAGGTTCTGTTGAAGTCGGTAAGCTTGCAGATCTGGTTTTATGGAAGCCGGCCTTCTTCGGCAGTAAACCCACAATGATCATTAAAGGCGGCATGATATCTACTGCTGCGATGGGTGACCCTAACGCATCCATACCAACACCACAGCCGGTACATTACCGACCGATGTTTGGAGCTTACGGCGGAGCTGTTGGCGCAACCTCAGTGACGTTCGTATCGCAAGCAGCCGCTCAGACTGATATTGCGGGTCAATTGAATCTGAGTCATGAAGTGGCCGCTGTGAAAAACTGCCGAGCTATTGGTAAAGGCGACATGATAAGAAATGACTGGCAACCGGACGTCAGTGTGGACCCACAAACCTATCAAGTAAAAGCAGACGGCGAGCTGTTGGAATGTGAGCCAGCGACATCCTTACCTCTGGCGCAGCTCTATCAATTATTTTGACTATGTTGATTTTTACTGAGTTGGTCGATGAATCGAATGAACCTCAGCATCGGGTGGCGTTGTCGTTTCATGAACGCACGAAAGGGCGCTTACGTATCACTACGGAAGCTGGAATTGATGCCGGTATTCAGATTGAGCGTGGACAAATATTGGATCATGGGCAACTTATTGCCAACGACAAGGGTGAGCTGCTGCAAGTGATTGCCAAAAATGAGAGTGTTAGTGTTGCAACCACTGACTCCCCATTGCTGTTTTCACGCGCTTGCTACCATGTGGGCAACCGACATGCCGAAGTACAGATAGGTGATCAGGAATTAATTTATTTACATGACCATGTCATGGATGAAATGTTAATTCAGTTAGGTTTGAACGTGAGTTCCCAACAGCTACCTTTTCAACCGGAAAACGGAGCTTATTCCGCAGGTGGTCACTCACATAGCCACGACCACTAAGATGGAGTCTTTAGCTCACCTTCGGTTACTGCAGTTGCTAAGCCCGGTTCTTCCGGTTGGTACCTTTAGTTATTCTCAGGGGCTGGAATGGGCTGTTCACGCGCAATGGGTGAGCGATGAGTCCGAGTTTCATCAATGGCTTGTGGAATGGATTGACGGGCCCATGGCGCAGCAAGAGCTTCCTTTGTTAATCCGTTTATATCAATCAAGCCAAGCAGATAAGAAGGACGAGTTCGCCCACTGGAGCCAGCTGCTACTCGCCTCACGCGATACTCAGGAGTTGCGCAAAGAGGAGACAGACAGGGCAAATGCGTATTTACGAGTGCTTAGAGGTCTTAGTGGTGATGATGAAAACTTGCCGGTAGATTCGTTGAAGCTGACGCCACTTGCCAGTATTGCGTGGGCATCGTTCAACTGGAAAATTCCACTCGGTTCATTGCTATTAGCTTATGGACACAATTGGCTGGAGAATTCAGTCACAAACGGGGTAAAGCTCATCCCCCTTGGGCAGACAGTTGGCCAACAGCTCATTCATAGAGTATCGCCGAACCTTATCGAAGCCATCAGGCATAGTGAATTGGTGTTAGATGATGACATTGGTTTTAGTATGCCGTCGGTGAGTATGGCCAGTAGTGCGCACGAGACACAATATTCCCGCTTGTATCGATCCTAATTGACTATGACGAATAAAAATCCATTAAGAGTTGGCTTGGGTGGCCCGGTCGGCACAGGTAAGACATCGACGCTTGATGCGTTGTGTAAGCATATGAGCAAGGACTTTAGTATCGCGGTGGTCACTAACGACATTTACACTCGCGAAGATGCCGATTTTCTGGTTCGCAGTCAGGCTTTGCCCTCAGAGCGAATCGTGGGTGTTGAAACTGGAGGTTGTCCTCACACCGCCATTCGCGAAGATGCATCAATGAATCTAGCGGCTATTGATCAACTTCAAGAAAAATTCGATGATCTGGATATCGTATTTATAGAAAGTGGGGGAGATAACCTGGCAGCCACCTTCAGTCCGGAACTGGCCGACCTAACCCTGTACATCATTGATGTAGCACAAGGTGAAGAGATACCCCGTAAAGGTGGTCCGGGCATTACTCGATCTGATTTATTAGTTATCAACAAAACTGATTTGGCTCCGTATGTTGACGTATCCCTAGACGTGATGCGTAGCGATACCGCTCGAATGAGGGGGGATAAGCCTTACGTGTTCACCAGCATCAAGCACGGAGATGGGCTTGAGAAAATAAGCCAGTTCATTGTGCATTCGGGAATGCTCGCCTGACCCCTTGACTGGTTCTATATAAATCTTTTTCTATGCCTTCCTCTGGAGAGGGCAGAGGCGCTACTATTCGAATAAGATCAACTATTCGAGGTGCAGCGCATGGCAATCACGTTATACACATCTGGAGCCAGTATCGGTGTGGTCTCTCACATCGCATTGGAAGAATCTGGCTTTGAATACCAAGCCATTGCCATGGATTTTGCGAACAAGCAGCAATCCAGCGCGGAATATTTACGTATAAATCCTAAAGCGCGTGTCCCTTCTTTGATTGTTGAGGAGGGGGTCATTACCGAGACTCCAGCCATTTTGACTTATTTAGCGCAAATGGCGCCCAGTTCCTCTATCGGATTACCGGATGATCCGTTCGAGCATGCTCAAATTCAATCTTTTAATGCCTATTTATGTTCAACGGCACACGTGGCACATGCACATAAA